>JAUNHX010000003.1:116491-150106 GCA_030523765.1 Bacteroidales bacterium
ACGCCTATCGGAACGCCTCCCAACGTGGTGGCTGTTCGCTATCTCAACGAGAACCTTGGTATCGATATCGGTTTCGGTCAGTGGATGGCTGTGATGGTGCCTTTCGTGATTATCCTCTTGGCGCTTGCTTGGGTGTTCCTCTTCCTCGTGTTCCCCTCGAAACAGAAAGAGATTAAGATCGAGATTGGCGGTGAGTGGGACAAGAGTAGCAAAGCTATCGTAGTTTATGTTACTTTCATTGTTACCATCTTTATGTGGCTCTTTGGTAAGAAGCTCTTTGGTGTGAATGCCAATGTGGTGGCGCTGATTCCTTTCGCTGTGTTCTGTATCTGTGGTATCTTCCAGAAGAGCGACCTGGCTCGTATCGACTGGGATGTGCTGTGGCTCGTAACGGGTGGTTTCGCCCTCGGTGTAGGTATTGATAAGACGGGTCTTGCAGCTCTCTTGGTTAACACCATCCCCTTCAACACGTGGCCTGCACTCCTCGTCATCATCGGCAGCGGACTCCTCTGTATCGTCATGTCGACCTTCATGAGCAACTCAGCAACAGCAGCTCTGCTTATACCTATCCTTACCGCTGTAGCTACCGGTATGGGTCCCCAGCTGGCTCCCTTCGGTGGTGGCGCTACCCTCATCGTGGGTCTTGCTATGTCGGCTTCGCTGGCTATGTCGCTCCCCATCTCTACGCCTCCCAATGCTATCGCATACTCCAAAGGCTTTATTGAGCAGAAGCAGATGGTACTTACGGGTGTGGTGATTGGTCTAGTGGGTATGATTATTGGTTATATCATCCTCATAGCAGCAGGTAAGATGGGTCTGTTCCCTGAAGCCGCTGCTGCAGTGGCCCCCATAGCATCGGTGTAATTTCGACCTATTGAAATAACAAAAGGTGGGGCTTCGGCCCTGCCTTTTCTTTTCTTATAATCATTTATTAAATAATATCAAGTATGAGAAAAACGATACTTTTTATTGCAACATTCCTCTTTACATTTAGTGTGATGGCGCAAAACCCTCGCGAGGAATGGCGTCAAGAGAATCATAAAGCAAAGCCAGAGTCGCCCGACCAAAAGAAGGCCGACCAAAAGGTGCGAATAACTCCTTATGGTTTTGTACGCAACTATTTCACCTACGACAGTCGTAAAACCTATACTGTCCTTGATGGTGAATATAATATGCAACCCTACGATGTGAACTGGAACCTCACCGAGACCGAGGCTGCTGCTTCTGGATTGGAACGTACCGACCTCAATGCTGTGCCTAGTGCTTCGCTGCTGGCTATCACCACTCGTGTGGGCTTGAACCTCGATGGTCCTATCATCTGGGGTGCCAAGTCGACAGGTAAGATTGAGGGCGACTTTGCAGGTTTTGGTACCAACAATTATGTGGTTCGTCTCCGTCATGCCTTCGTTCAATTGGATTGGCAGTCGAAGGGTAAACTGCTGGTGGGCCAATATTGGCACCCTCTGAGTGGCGACATTATGCCCGAGGTGTTGGGTATGGCTGCAGGTGCTCCTTTCCGCGCTCATAGTCGTACGCCCCAGATTTCCTACCAAGTTTCTAAAGGTCGTATCGGTATTGCCGCTTCGTTGCTTAGCCAACTGCAATATGTAAGCAATGGTCCTTCGGGTGCTTCGTATAGCTATCTCTACAATGCACTCGTTCCTGAGGCTTTCTGTGGTATCAACTATAAAACGGAGCATGTCTATGCTCAGTTGGGTGTCGATGCTTTGACGCTTCGTCCTCGTGTTCAAGCTGTTCAAGGAAGTTATGTGGTTCCTGTAAGCGATAAGATCTTCTCTGTTACTCCCACTTTCTATTTCCAGTATGTCGAGCCCAAATTCTCCTTGAAATTCCGCACCATCTATGCTCAGAATACTACGCATGTAAACCAACTCAATGGTTATGCTGTGATCAATGAACTTGCCGATGGCAGTTGGGAATATATGCCCATGCGTGCTAGCATCAACTACCTCAACCTCCGTTATGGTGGCAAGGTTCGTTTGAACCTCTTCCTTGGATATATGAAGAACTTCGGCGTTGATGGTGAGCTCCATAACTTCGGTACTACTGCATCGCCTTCCTATCATATATACAGCAAGGGTGGTTTTACCAATATCAACTCCGTTTATCGTATAGCTCCTAGTCTCTCCTACAACATCAAAGCTTTCAATTTTGGTGTTGAGTACGAGATGACTACCGCTACCTATGGTGATCTCGCTTCCAATGGTTCGATCCTCAACAATGATAACCTCCGTGCTGTCACCAACCATCGTATCTGTGTGTTAATGAAATACAACTTCTAATCATTTCCTGAAATTGTTGTGTTCTTCTATAAGAGGTATCTCCCACAAAGGGCGATGCCTCTTTTTTTATCTGTCTTGTTTATTGTATTTCCTATAGCTGATAGGGTAGGGGAGCGTCTTCCTTGATAGGGCACGGAATACTAGATTTGATTATTTTACTCACAGTTATAAAAAAAGTTGTATCTTTGCAACCATCGAATAATTATAAATAATAATATAACATTATGATAGCAAAAGAGTTACTTGATCCTAAAAGCATCGTTATCTGTGGTGCATCGAGCGACATTCATAAACCAGGCGGAAAGGCACTGCTCAACCTGCTGCAGAGCAAGTTTGCTGGCCAAGTATACGCCGTAAATCCCAAAGAGACTGAGGTACAGGGCGTAAAATGCTACGCCAAAGTGGATGATCTACCCCAGGTAGATTGTGCCATCCTTTGCATTGCTGCCAAATATTGTCCTAGCACTGTTGATGTGCTGGCCAAACAGAAAGGCACCAAGGGTTTCATCATCGTTTCGGCTGGTTTCTCGGAGGAGAATGCTGAAGGTGCTGCTTTGGAGAAACAGATTGTCGATACCATCAACTCTGTTGGCGGTTCGCTGATTGGTCCTAACTGTACTGGTTTCCTCAACACCAACTATAGCGGTTGTTTTGATACCCCCATTCCTACTCTCGATCCTCATGGTGTCGACTTCATCACGGGTTCGGGTGCTACGGCCGTATTCATCAAAGAGTATGGTATCAGCAACGGTCTCACCTTCAACAGCGTATGGGCTGTGGGTAATTCGGCTCAGCTGGGTATCGAAGATGTGCTCGAACATCTCGACACTACCTTCGATCCTGAGAAGAGCAGCCGCGTCATCATGCTTTATATGGAGAAGATTGGCGATCCTCAGAAACTGCTCCGCCATTCGCGTTCTCTTATCAATAAGGGCTGCCATATCGCTGCAATCAAATCGGGTGGTAGTGCTGCAGGCTCGCGTGCTGCTTCTAGCCACACGGGTGCTCTTGCTACCAACGATGCTGCTGTCGATGCTCTTTTCCGCAAGGCTGGTATCGTTCGTTGCAATAACCGTCAGGAACTCACCACCGTATGCGCTATCTTTATGCATCCCGAGGTGAAGGGCAAAAACATCGCTGTCATCACCCACGCTGGTGGTCCCGCTGTTATGCTGACCGACGTTCTCTCCAACAACGGTATGGATGTTCCTCATATCGAGGGTCCTAAAGCTCAGGAACTGCTCAGCCACCTCTTCAATGGTTCCTCAGTAGGTAACCCTATCGACTTCCTTGCTACAGGTACGGCCGAACAACTGGGTCTTATCATCGATGCTTGCGAGAACGATTTCGATAATATCGATGCTATGTGTGTTATCTTCGGTTCCCCTGGACTCTTCTCCAACTATGAGGTGTACGAGGTGCTCGATCAGAAGATGAAGACTTGCAAGAAACCTATCTTCCCCATCCTCCCCAGCATCATCAATGTACATGATGAGATCGAGGACTTCATTCGCAACAAACATCGTATCAACTTCCCCGAAGAGTGTGTGTTCGGTAATGCACTCTGCAAGGTGTTCAATACTCCTAAGCCTCAGCCCGAAAATGTTGAGCAGCCAGCTATCGATGTAGCTCGCATTCGTGCCACCGTTGATCGTTGCAAAGATGGCTACATGGAGATTGCCGATTATAATGAACTGCTCGACGCTGCTGGTATCTCGCGCAAGAAGAGTGTCGAAGTAGATAAGAAAGAGGATGCTCTTGCTTTCGCCAAAGAGGTGGGATGCTCGAAGGATGTGCCTCTCGTTATGAAAGTTGTTGGACCTCTCCACAAGAGCGATGTAGGTGGTGTAACCCTCGGAGTGAAGGATCTCGACACTGTGGCTCGCGAGTTCGATCGCCTCATCAAGATCCAGGATACCTATGCTGTCGAGATGTATCCTATGCTCGATGGTACTGATGTTTATATCGGTGCTATTCGCGATCCTAAGTTCGGTCATCAGATCTTCTTCGGTTTGGGCGGTATCTTCATCGAGGTACTGAAGGATGTTCAGTCTGCTCTCGCTCCTATCACCGCTGCCGAAGCTAAGGAGATGCTTACCCACCTGCGTGGTTATAAGATTCTTCAGGGTGTCCGCGGTCAAGAGGCAGTCAATCTCGATCTCTATGCCGATCAGATTGCTCGCGTTAGCGCTCTCGTTCAAGCTGCTCCCGAGATTGCCGAGATGGACCTCAATCCTCTGCTGGGTAATCCTCGCTACGTTACCGCTGTCGATGCTCGTATCCGACTCGAAAAATAATCCCAATTTCGTTTTTATAACAATGGCGGCAGATACTTCAACGTATCTGCTGCCTTTTTTTATCCTAATCTATTCATTTATAAGTCAAAGGTACCTATGCTTTTTCTAATATATACATCTCGTGCTTTCGGAGAGTAATATCTCGAGCTTCTAGAGAGTCATATCTCCCCGAGTTGGATAGATACATCACACTGGGGTGAAATAACTATCCGCCCCTGCTCTGTTAGGGTTACAGATAGAAGGTGCGTAATGAACCACATGTATGAGTTTGATGGGTCGGAGCCTACTAGCTAAGAGTAACTCACATAAGAGCTAGCTGGGATTCACATAAGAGTTAGGTAGGACTTTCATAAGTGTTAGGTAGGACGGAGCCTACGAGCTAGGAGGGATTCTCTTAAGAGCTAGGAGGGTTGGAGCCTACGAGCTAGAACAGACATACGCTCATCCTATGTAGTCATATTTTGCAACTACACAGAAGAAATGTTGTGCGAATAAACATCTTTAGGTTGGTTAGTTTTCGGAAGGATAGAGGCTGTTCATCACACTATCTTGATAGGTCTTACTGACGGGAATAGTGGATTCGGTATCTTCAAGCTCGATAACTAAGGAATCTTTCTGTCGCCGCAGACTCTTGATTTTGTTTCGGTTAACAAGATAACTGCGATGACAGCGTATCATACCGTGATTGGCAAATGTTATTTCCAAATTCTTGAGTGTGTTATGGATGATGGTGTGTTCCTCTTGTCCGTTGTTTAAGTAGTGGACATTCACATAGTTATCGTTCGATTCCAAATATAAAAGGTTGTCGCGTTTGCAACTGAATGCAAAACGTCCGTTCAGATTGTAGAACATACAAGTGTCAAGGATGGGAGCTATCTCTGTCGTAGTGGTGGTGTCTTCATTTCCCTCAGCTGTATTTTGTTTCTTATCATTCTGACGCTCAATCTCATTAGCCATCTGGTTAATGGTGTAGTTCTTCTCGCGTATGGCGAAAAGAAAGAGGGTAACGCCATAAGGAATAATGTTGGCGACAAGGGCAAGAAGGAAAATGCGTCCCGCTATTCGATCAATCGGTACAACGCAATTCATCATGTTGAATGCCATAGCAATAGCGGCAATACTTTCGAGCACCACCTCTAATACTATATTAAATATGATAAACTTCCACCAGGTGTTGGCGCGCCCAAATTGTGTGTTGAATTTGATAATCCATGAGGCTGCCTCGATTGTATAACCAGCTAGGAACACACATAGGTTGTATCCAATAGAGGGGGTTATGCGCCCTTCGAAGTCCTCGGGATCGATGAAACCATAGGGAGTATATAGAAATACAAAGCCTAAACCGATAAGGAGTAAGAGGGTAAGATGGATGATAGGATTTTCCCTATCTTTGTTATATCTTGTTAAATCCATATAGTTAAAAGGTGTTTTGACGAACTGTTCATTGGTCAAGTTATTCAAATTTTCACCCATAAATACGAAAATTCACCCAAAATATTGTGTCGTTGGCCAAAATTAATTTTTGTATTTATATACTTATTCGTTCTTTTGCACACCTAAAATATGTAAGCCGACCCGTTTATTACTATGTATTAAGGGCCGAAACAAAGAAAAATACTTTATATGAAAATTATTGGAACAGGAAGTACTTTACCTGCAAAGACGGTAACCAACGACATGCTGGCCTCTTTTCTCGACACCAGCGATGAATGGATTACCGAGCGTACGGGTATTAAGACCCGTCGCCTAATTACGACTGAGACATTGATCGACATGGGCGCCGATGCTGCAAAAAAAGCTATCGACATGTCGGGCATCGATGTCGCCGATATCGATTATCTTATTTGTTCGAACGTGGCTAACAACTTTGTCACCCCTGCTATGAGTTGCATTGTGGAGGGTATGATTGGAGCCGATTGTCCTTGCTTCGACTTGAACGGTGCTTGCGCCGGTTTCCTTTTTGCTCTTGATATGGCCGATGGCCTCCTCAAGACGGGACGCGCTAACAACATCCTCATCGTTTGCGCTGAGGAACCGTCAAAATTCTGCAACTGGGAGATGCGCGACACTACGATCCTCTTCGGCGATGGCGCTGGTGCTGTTGTCGTTACCCGCGGTGACGAGCATGTGCTCTCTGTCAAGATGAGTACCAAATCTAAATACGAGTCGCTCTACTATCAGCGCAAAATGGAACTTACCCCCTTCGATCAGGGTACCGAACTCTACAACCCGCTAGTGATGGATGGTCGTGATGTGTTCCGTATGGCTGTTAGTTCATCCATACGCGATCTCGACTATGTTATGAACGAAGCTAAAATTGATCCCGCTGAAGTTACTTATTACCTTCTGCATCAAGCCAATCTACGTATCATCGATTCGATTCGCAAGCATCTTGGCCAACCGCAAGAGAAGTTCCCCACCAATTTGGAACGTTTCGGCAACACCTCATCGGCTTCGATCCCCATCTTGATGGATGAGATGATTCGCGATGGCCGTATCAAGCGTGGCGACTTGCTGTTGCTGAGTGCATTCGGTGCAGGCTTTGTGTCGGGCGCTATCGCTATGCGTTATTAATTAATAATTTGTTAGTAAATAAATTGAGAAACTTAATAAAAACAGAAAATCAATATGCGTAGAGTTGTCATTACTGGTATGGGCGTAGTATCGTCCATCGCTACCGATCTGCAAACGTATTGGGATGGTCTCATCAAAGGTGTTAACGGCATCACAGAGATCTCTTCCATCCCCCACGATGATATACCTGTTCATTTTGCTGGCGAGGTGAAAGATTTCGACCCGCTGCAGCATGGTGTGGCTAAAGATCAGGCCCGCCGCAACGATCGTTTTGCTTTGTTTGCCCTTGCTGCTTCCCACAAGGCTGTGGAGGATAGCGGTATCAAGAGTGGTGAAAATATTGACCCCGAGCGCTTTGGTGTCTATATTGGTTCTGGTATCGGCGGACTCCATACGCTCGAAAAAGAGCATACCAAAGTAATGGAAGAGGGTTCGGCTCGCGTGTCGCCTCTGTTCATCCCTATGATGATCTCCAATATCGCTGCTGGCAATGTGGCTATCAGCCACAACGCTCAGGGTCCCTGTTTGCCCACCGTAACAGCATGCGCTACCTCTAGCCATGCTATCGGTGAAGCCTTCCGTGCTATCCGTTACGGATATGCCGATGCTATTATTGCTGGTGGTTCTGAAGCTGCTATCTCGCCGTTGGCTATTGGTGGTTTCTACACTAGCAAAGCATTATCGCGTGCCGAGAATGCTAATGAGGTGTCGCTGCCCTTCGACAAACGTCGTCAGGGATTCATTATGGGCGAAGGATCTGGTATCGTCATCCTTGAGGAATACGAACATGCAGTGGCTCGTGGTGCTCAGATCTATGCTGAGGTATGTGGCTACGGCAACACTTGCGATGCTCACCATATCACCGCTCCTCGTCCCGATGGAGCTTGCGCTCAGCGTGCTATCACCCTCGCTCTCGAAGAGGCTGGTTATCAATCGGGCGAACGTCTCTATGTCAACGCACATGGTACAGGTACCCCGCTCAACGACAAATCAGAAACCCTCGCTCTCAAGAACGCTTTGGGCGAAGATGTGGCTCGCAAAGCTTTCATCAGCTCCATTAAATCGATGATCGGTCACTGTCTAGGTGCCGCTGGTGGACTCGAGTTGGTGGCTACTGCCCTTACTCTTAAAAACGGTATCATCCCTCCCACCATCAATCTGCTGGAGGCCGACCCCGATTGCGATTTGAACTATGTGCCCAACCAAGCTATCGCTGAACAATGCGAAATCGCTATCAGCGAGAACTTCGGCTTTGGAGGACAGAATGCTTGTATCGCACTGCGTCGTGTTAAATAATTTGTATAACCTTAAACTACCTTTGTATAATGAATAGAGAAGAAATAAAGCAATTCCTACCTCATCGTGAGCCGATGCTTCTGCTTGACGAGGTGAATCTAGTAGATGGTCGTTCGCAAGCCAAGTATTATGTGCGTGGTGATGAATTTTTCTTGCAAGGTCACTATCCTGGCAATCCTGTAGTGCCTGGGGTGATCCAATGTGAGATTATGGCACAGAGCTGCAGCATCTTGCTTCTCGAGAAATTGGTGGGCAAGACCCCTCTCTATGCCGGTATCGACAAAGTGCGTTTCAAACGGCAGGTGAAACCGGGCGACACCTTTGAGGTGACTGGAGAGCTGCTAGAGCAGAAACGCAACATCTTCTTCTGTCGCGCTGAAGGTTCGGTGAATGGCGAAAAGGCCGTCAGTGCCGATCTGATGTTTGCGCTGATAGATAAAGAATAACAAGTAAATAACAATCCTTTAATTAATTCATTGCAATGAAACTACTCGAAAATAAGACTGCCCTCATTACGGGTGCATCGCGTGGCATTGGCCGCCACACAGCGTTGATGCTTGCTCAGCATGGTGCCAACGTTATCTTTACCGACCTCAAGGAAGACGAAAACAGCCAAAGTCTGCTCAAGGAGCTCACCGATATGGGTGTTCGTGCCTCTTTCTTTGCTGGCAATGCTGCCAACTTCGAAGAGGTTGAGGCGCTGGTGAAGAACATCATGGTCGAGTATGATCGTATCGATATCCTCGTAAACAATGCTGGTATTACCCGCGACAAACTGCTGCTGAAGATGACTCCCGAAGACTGGGATCTGGTGCTGAATGTAAACCTCCGCTCCTGCTTCTGCCTCACCAAAGTTGTGATGCCCATCATGATGAAACAGCGTTATGGCTCGATCATCAACATCAGCTCTATCGTTGGTCTGATCGGTAACGCTGGTCAGTGCAACTATTCGGCTTCGAAGGCTGGCATTGTTGGCTTCACCAAGAGTGTGGCCAAAGAACTGGGTTCGCGCAATATCCGCTGCAACGCTGTAGCTCCTGGATATATCGAGACTCCGATGACGGCAACGCTGCCCGAGAATATAGTTGAAGATTGGAAGAAACAGATTCCTCTGCGCCGTATGGGTCAGCCCGATGATGTGGCTAAAACTGTTGTCTATTTGGCTAGCGACCTCTCCGATTATATCACCGGTCAGGTACTCGAGTGTACGGGTGGTCTGGGTATGTAATTCCCTAGTCTCCATACCTATAGTAAACAAAGTAGCGGTAGTGGACTCGTTCCTCTACCGCTTTTTTCGTACAAACAACGTTTCAGGGAACAAAAAAGCGGCAGTGGGAATCCACTGCCGCTTAACGTATTATATACTGTCAATCAGTTATTCGTTGCCAGTCTCGGGAGCTGCTTCATCGCTCTTAGGAGCCTCTTCCTTGGGAGTCTCGTTGAGGATACGCAGCTTAGCCTCGAGGAGTGCCAGCTGCTGACGGGCGTTTTGGACCTTCTTCTCGAACTCGTTCTTCAGCAAGTCGGCTTGCTTGGAGTTGGAAAGGAATCCCAGGTTGTTCTCCCATACATTGATGTCATTGCGCAGTTTCTCGATGCGATCCATCAGCTGGTTGCGTTCACCATTGGTAGAACGGCGGTCGCCACCATTATTGCGGATACGCTCGCGGAAGGCGTTCTCTTCAGCCATACGAGCCGATATCTTGAGGTTCTCGAAATGAGAATCTAACACCTTGCGGAACTCGTTGCGCAGACGCTCCTTTTGGTCGACAGGAACGAAGCCTATCTCCATCCACTGACGTTGGAAGTCTTTGATAACACGGAGATTCTCCTCCTTGTCTTCGCCAAACTGATATTCCTTGAGTTGGGTAAGGATAGCCTCTTTCTTGGCTAGATTCTCGTTCTCATCGGCACGAAGAGTGTTATAGTACTGTGTCTTGCGAGCAAAGAACTCATCGCATGCACCGCGGAAACGTTGCCAAATCTTTTCGGAGTTGCGTTTGGCTACAGGTCCGATAGCTTTCCATTCGGCCTGGAGCTGCAGTAACTCATCGGTAGCTTTGCGCCAGTCGTCACGTTTGGCAATAGCCTCGGCTTGCAAGCACAGATCGATTTTCTTGTTATAATTCTCGGTCTGCTCGTCTTTCACGCGGCCAAAGTATTCACGTTTGCGGTTGTAGAAATTGTCGATGGAGGATTTGAAGGTGTTCCAAATAGTCTCGTTATGTTCGCGAGGCACCGGACCGATGGTCTTCCATACTTTCAGTAGCTCGTCGAGTTGAGAACTGGTGTCGTCCCACTGACGGGTCGAGGTGGGCTCCTGAGCGGTCAGCTGTGCTGCCTGCTCTACAAGTGCCTGCTTAGCCAAGAGGTTCTTCTCCATCTCAGAACGGCGCTGTTCGAAATGTTCGCGGTGACGAGCACTCACTTGGTTGGTGGCATTACAGAAGCGGGCCCAAATCTCATCGTTGTGTTCGGTGGGGACGGGACCTATCTCGCGCCACTGCTCGCGCAGCGACTGCATATCTTTGAAAGCTTTGATGATAGAGGGTTCTACAATCAGTTCCTCGGCACGTTCGCATAGTTGGATCTTCTGCTCCAAGTTCTTCTTCATATCGAGCATCTTCAACTCGCGGTTGATTTTGACTTTCTCGAAGAACTGACCCACATAAAGATGATAGGTCTGCCAGAGGTCGTTTACATTTTCGCGAGGCACATCGCCTATTGCTTTCCAACGCTCTTGGAGTGCGTTGAAGTCGTCGTAGCTCTTCTTGATGGTTTCCTCAGAGCTTACTAGTTGGCGTAGTTCCTCGATAATTTCTTGTTTCTTGCGGAGATTCTCCTGCTTGCGGGCGTCAACCTCTTCTTGATGTTTCTGTCGACGTTCGCGGTATTCGTTGTAGAGGGTACGGAAGGTTTCAGCTACAGCATCGTCCTTCGGTTCGTACTCATCTTTGTTGCCTCCTTCGGCAATAAACTGGTCGAAGGCAGCTTTGCGTACTTCAGCATTGGCAGCATTGAAAGCGTTGCGGATGCTGGCTACGCGGTTCTTGATTTGGGTAATCTCGCCTAGAAGGAGATCGTGGAGGCGGCTCACAAGCTCTTCGCGAGTGCAGCCACTGTAATCCACTTCGGGCTCTACGAAGGCCTCTTCTTTAGCTTCGGCGCTTTCGTTGTTTTCTGCCTCAGGCATAGCCTCTTCGGCAGCGGGAGCCTCATTGACGGGCGTAGTTTCAGGTTGTGCCGTTTCGACATTTTCGGTTGTCGTGGGTGCTGTCGGCTCTTCAGCGTGATTGTTTACAGCAGCTTTCTCATCTGCCAGCGGTTGGTTGACGTTCTGCTCGGCCTGTTCGGCTGAGTTGTTCATTTCATTCAGCTCTTCCATTGCTTGGTTGACTTTTGGTTAGAATTACAACTGCAACAATAAGTTGCAGCGATTAATTGGGTTTCTTTATTTTTGAATAATAAGTGCAAAAGTAGTAAAAAAAATAGAACAACCAAGAAATATTTGCTGTAATATAAAAAAACTTTGTATTTTTGCAGTCGCAAACAGTAAGATAATATTGAATCATTATTATTATTGAGAGACTGTGATACACTGCAATAACTGCCCTCGCAACTGTCCTGCCACTCGTACCGATACGAGAGGCTTTTGTAATGCTGGTGCTCTTCTCGAAGTGGCCAGTATTGCTATCCATAAGGGCGAGGAGCCGCCGCTGAGCGGAGAGTGGGGTGTATGCAATGTATTCTTTGCCCACTGCAATCTTCAATGCTGCTATTGCCAGAACTACGAGATATCGCGCGGAGAGGTGGCTCCTAGCAAGGTGTTCTACCATTCTGTAAGCGAAGTGGTAGATCGCATTGCCGAGTTGTTGCCGCAAACGGAGAATATTGTAGGACTAGTGTCGCCCACCCAGTATGCCGATAGCATCATCCCCCTCATCGATGCTATCCACGAGCGGGGGCTTTCGCCCACCATCGTATACAACACCAACGGATATGAACGGGTAGAGATATTGCAGCAATTGGCCCCCTATGTGGATATCTATCTCCCTGATTTCAAATATATGGATTCCGATTTGGCTCGTCGCTATTCCTCGGCAGCCAATTATCCTTCAGTAGCCCAGCAGGCGCTACTCGAAATGTATCATCAGAAAGGGGCTTCGCTTCCCACTGACGATCGCGATATTGCTTTCCGGGGAATGATTATCCGCCATTTGGTGTTGCCTGGGGCTGTGCAGAACTCAATCGATTGTTTGCGGTGGATTGCAGACCATCTAGGCACAAGGGTTCACCTCTCGCTGATGGCCCAGTATTTCCCTCCTCAGGGGGTAGATACGCTACCCGAAGCGCTGAACCGACAACTCACTGAATCGGAGTATCAGCAAGTGGTCGACGAGTTTTATCGGCTCGGATTCTCGCGCGGATGGGTGCAAGACCTTGAGGCTGCCGAAGTGTTCCGCCCCGATTTCTCTCAGCGGCAGTCGTTCCAGCTGTCGTCATAGGGGACAAACAAAAACAATACATCATAGAAAGAAGCATCATAAAATATAAATACCAAGTAAGTAAGCATGGATAAACGGAATGTGTTGGATTTAGGAGATCTGCAGCGGCAGAAGGTCGACGTACCCGTTCTGACCTTCAGCACTACTTGCTATATGGCCGATCTCTCTATGTCGCTCGATGAGATCTATTCTCTCCATTTCGAACGCTACCACACCGATCTCGAGGTGAAGTTGCCATCCATAGGTAAAGAGCCCCCTCGAGTGGAATCACTCCCTATGATGCACTACGACGATCTCTCCTCCAAGATTCACTATCTGCTTTTTGATCTCTCTAAGTTGCACCTCACTATCGACAATGGTTTCTTCAGTGTCGACAAGATGTTGGTGCTCGATGGTTATAATCATCTCGATATGGCTTGGACAATATACACCGATCTCACCACCATGCAGCCAAAGCCTATCAAACCGGGCGACTTCCGAGCCAAACACCGTGAAGATTTCCGACAAATGTTGGTGCGCCAAGCTGTCATCAGTGCCGATTGCTACGATTTTGTCCATCCCTCTTCCGAACAGAACACTACGATGCTCGCCCTTTCCGATCGACAACGGAGCAAGCAGGCCAAGATGTACGAAACTATGCGCTCCTTTGTCCTCAATTGCCTCCGTGCTGTCGACGACGCATTTATTCAGCAAGAAGATGAAAATGAAAACAATATAAGGGAGGTGGTATGGTAGTATCACCTTTTTTGCAAGAAAAAGTTATGCAAGTAAATAAAAATGTGTATCTTTGCACCTCGAAAGAGCGTTACGATTCCTGAAGGACGAAATTCATAGAACTGTATGATTTCTACCCTCTAACAGTTATCGCTCTCACCTATATGCCTCATCATATAATACCCAACCAACAAAAAAAGAATATCATTAATAATTAAATATTGGACACTATGAGTAAAAAAAACGCCCCTCAGGGCATCAAAGACCTCGAACCTAAGGAGGTATGGAACAATTTCTATCTGCTTACCCGTTGTCCTCGTCCTAGCAAACACGAGGAGGTAGTTCGCGAATTTTTAGTTAAGTGGGCTAAAGACCACAAAATCGAATGCCGCGTTGACAAGACGGGCAACGTCATCATGAAGAAACCTGCCACCAAAGGTATGGAAGATCGTCAGCCTGTTGTACTGCAGGCCCATATGGATATGGTACCTCAAGCAAGAGCAGGTAAGGTTCACGACTTCGAGAAAGATCCCATCGAAACCAAGATCGTTGACGGTTGGGTATACGCTTGCGATACCACCCTCGGTGCCGACGACGGACTCGGTGTAGCTGCCGCTATGGCTGTCCTGGAGTCGAAGACTGTGAAACACGGTCCCCTCGAAGCTCTCTTTACCACCGATGAAGAAACTGGTATGACGGGAGCCTTCGGCCTAAAGAAAGGCGAACTGGAAGGTCATTATCTCCTCAACCTCGACAGCGAGACTGAAGGCGAGCTCTATGTAGGCTGCGCTGGTGGTATCGATGCTACCATGAATCTCCCCTATAAGCTGGAAAAAGCACCTAAAGACTATATGGCTGTACGTATCACCATCGGTGGTCTGCAGGGAGGTCACTCTGGTATGGAGATCAACGCTGGTCGCGGTAATGCCAACAAGCTCCTGTTCCGTCATCTCCGTTGGGTGGCAGAATGTGGTCTTCGTCTCTATAAGCTCGAAGGTGGTACCCTTTGCAACGCTATCCCTCGCGATGCCGAAGCTGTTGTTGCTTTCCCCAAAGCACACAAAGAGTGCATCTTGAAAGAATGGGATAAAGTAGCTTCGTGGGTGAAGAAAGAACTCTCCACTACTGAGCCCGACTTCTTCATGAAGTACGAAACCGTACGTATGCCCCAGCAGGTAATGACCGAGGCCGATACCCAAAAAATCATCAACACCATGATGATTGCTCCCAACGGTGTACAGCGTATGAGCGCCGATATGCCGGGTCTTGTAGAAACCTCGCTCAATCTGGCTCACTGCTACACCAATGGTAAAAACTTCGTCATGATGGCTCTTCTCCGCAGCTCGGTCGACACCGCTAAGGAAGCTTTAGCAGAACGTCTCGTCTGTCTAGCTGAACTGGCTGGTGGCAGCTGCAAACTTACGGGCGCCTATCCTGGATGGAAACCCAACATGAAGTCGGGTCTCCTCAAAACGATGAAAGATACCTACAAGAAACTCTACAAGAAGAATCCCGAGGTTATGGCTATCCACGCTGGCTTGGAGTGCGGTCTCCTCGGTGGTAAGTATCCCGAAATGGAGATGATCTCCTTCGGTCCCACCTTGAAGAGCCCCCACAGCCCCGACGAGCGTGCCAATATCGAGAGCGTAGTGAAATTCTACGACTATCTGAAGGCTGCTCTCGAGAATATGCCTAAAAAATAAGGTATCTCAATAACAAAAGGGTGGCAGTTCCTTAGAATTGCTGCCCTTTTTTATAATGGTGTGTTATGCTAATTCCTTTCTTGCGATTTTGAAGGGAATATCGAATGGATTGTATAGAACCCACCATAAATACCCGCGTGTGAACAAAGTCTATGCTACTCTCTCTCATCATACCTTGCTATCACGATGCTGCTGCCCTTCGCAGCTGCTTGGCTTCTTACTGGAGTTGTCAGCAGATGCAAAAGTGCGAGTTGGTGGTGGTCGATGATACGGGAGGCGATGAGGAACTCGATCGTTTGGTGCCCGATAGTTGCGCCAACGCCAATCCTCCTATCCGCCTTATCCGTCAGCAGCATGCAGGTGCATCGGCTGCCCGCAATAAGGGACTCACGGAGGCAACGGGTGAGTTTGTGTGGTTTGTTGATGCCGATGATGAGTTGTCACCCCACACGTTCGCTTGCCTCATCCCTTGGTTGGAGTCGTTCACCAACGATATAGACATTGTGAAGATGGGTCCACTGGTGCTCAATCAAGAGCGTTGGCCCGAGCCTCATCCTAACGAATCGGTTGTCACCTCAGTAGCATCGATAGCCCAGTTCTCGCTCGGAGCTCTCGATCATACCACCTATATCTTCCGCCGTTCGTTCCTACAGAATCATCATCTTCGTTATCCCGAAGATCATACTATACTTGAAGATTCAACCTTTATCCTCCAGGTGCTGCAGCAAACTCCTACGGTAGCTTTCAATCCCTCCTTCCGTTTCTATTACTATAAGGATCATAGCTCCACTAGGGGCCCTTGGAGTAAGAGTGAGCAGCAAGAACGATGGGCAGATATCGAAGCCTTTTTCGATTGTTTCCATTCGGCAGCCCAATCCCATAGTTGGTTGACTCCTTTGTATGATCATTATTTCTATCTCCACTTGCGCATCCTTACGGTGAAGGGCTATCCTTGGAAACAACTCTTAGCTTTCCGTCAACAGGCTGCCTCAGCATCTTCCTTCTATTACGGGCATCGTTCATTGCCCATGAGGCTTCTACAGTCTGTTCCCCTCCATTTTGTTTTTTATCTCCTTTGTCAGGTGTGGACACGTACCCCAATCCATCGCCTGCGTCGTTATTGAATAGGTTATGACTCCCAGCACGATGCTTATACAGATGCTCCGATTCGGCCTCTTCAACGGGCCCGAGCCTACCGCTGTCCTTTCCGAAGACCAGTGGCAGTCGCTCCTCAACGATGCTCGACAACAAGGGGTGATAGCGGTGTTCTATCACTGTGTGCAACAACTCTCGTCAGCCCATCGTCCCCCCAAATCGGTGCTGTTCCATATGGCTTCGATGGCATCCGATATTGAGCAGAGTATGCAGCAGCACCATCAAGCGTTGAAACATTTTGCCGATAGGGTAGAGCAGCAAATGCATCAGCCTACAGTTGTGGTGAAGGGCCTATCGTTAGCACAATACTATCCCCATCTCTACTGCCGTGAAAGTGGCGACAACGATCTCTATTTTGGTGCTTCGGCCCACGTAGTCGATAGTCTGATGCGCTCTTGTGGGATAGCGGTCGACGATAGCGACCCGCGCCATTCGGCCTTCCTATTCGAAGGAGTTCCCTTTGAGAATCATGCCTATCTGCTCTATCCCAACGAAGAGGATGATCCCAACACGATCGATCCGCAATGGGACACAACCCCCATCGAGGCACCCCTCTATACGTTGGTGCCCGAGCATTTGGCCCTCTTCGTTGTGGCACATGCCGATCGACATGCGTTGTATCACAACGAGTCGTTGCGTTTGCGAGACTTGCTCGACTGGGCTCTACTCCTTGAGCATAGTGGATTAGATTATCATCGCTTCAATCAATTCAAACAGTCGTACGATGTTGGCCGTTTGGCCGATCTCTTCACGCAGTATGTGGTAGCCCACTTCGGTATCACACCTCCCGAAGGGTGGCAGCCTTTATCGGTGGGTTGTCTACAAGCCTTCCCACAGTTATATCTCACCGATCATCCCCGCAAAACGCCCGCTTTCATGCGTGTCTTTGATCGCAGCAAGCGTTATATCCGATACGCAGGGGTATATAAAGAAATATATGGTGAGACGATGTTTCGCCGCTTCTATTATCGCAACGTAGCCCGAGCCATTGGGCAGTGGGCCAAGCAAGAAAAGCGGCACGAAGGGCGAGAGCGCAACCAATAGTAGCCCAATCCCCATTCTTTTCATACCAACAAAAAAACACTCATAAAGAGTGATGTTGGATCATTTCAAAGTAAAGTTTCAGAAAAAAAACAAAAAGGGACTTCGAGGAGTTCGTTGGAATAGATTCCAAACTTATTAAGAAGTAAGTTTTGCCTTCCCGAAGTGTCGAGCATTGCTGCTACGACGTTCCCTTTTTGACAAAATAACAAACAACGTCTATTAGTACTATTAAAGTCGAATTTATTGCACTTTTTTATAAGAAAAGTTCTTTCCTATCGTTAAAAAAACGATAAAAAGCTACTTATCTCATTCTGTATCAGTGATGAATAAAAATTAATTTATTATGGTTTTATAGGCCTCCCCAAAGCCCTATTGACCCTTAAATTACATAGGTCTCATCTACTAACCCACCGCAAATCAGCGTATCGTTTCAGCCAGGTAAACTGTTTCTTGGCGTAGTGCCAAGTATTGAGTTTTATTTTAGCAGCAGCCTCATCGAGCGTTATCTGTCTATCCAAATACTCGAATATTTCCTTATAGCCAACTGTATTTAGCGTGTTGAGATGACGATAGGGGAGTAGCGACTCGCATTCCTCTACCAGTCCGCACTGCAGCATCATCTCCACCCTTTTGTCGATACGATCGCGCAGCCACACCCTATCGGCATTGATAGCGATACGCTCTATCTCGAAGGGGCGCGGCTTCGGTTTCTGTTGATCCTTCAGTACTTTACTGTATGGTTGGCCCGTAGTGATACACACCTCGAGGGCCCGTTGCAAACGGATAGGATTGTTGATATCGACTGTGTTGTAGTATTCAGGATCGAGTTGTTGGAGTAGTGATTGGAAATAGCCAATCCCTTCGACTGCTAGGTGTTGCTTCAGCTCAGCGCGTAGTTCGGGGGCAGGATCGGGCAAGAGGGCAACACCCTCGCAGAGCGCATCAATATAGAGTCCCGAGCCACCAACAGCTATCACCACCGGATGCTCCTCAAAGAGTTCCTGCAGTAGCGATAGCGCTTCCTGTTCGTAGGTTGAGACATTATAGGGTTGCGCCACCGAACGGTTGGCAATGAAATGGTGGGGAGCAGCAGCCAACTCGGAAGGGGAGGGGCGAGCCACTCCAATATTGAGTTCTCTGTAAAACTGTCGCGAGTCGCACGAAAGGATATGGGTGTTCCACTGCTGTGCCAATTCAATAGCCAGCTTTGTTTTACCGCTAGCGGTAGGTCCGCATATAACTACGAGGCGAGGCATAGCGGAAAAGAAACTATTGGTTTGAAGTGCTATCGGAAGGAGCCTCTGAAGTCACCGAGTGCGTCCCCTCATCAAGATGGAGACCCAAGCGGGCAGCCTCATCAATCATCATCTG
The DNA here is from genome assembly GCA_030523765.1 of Bacteroidales bacterium. Taxonomy (GTDB): domain Bacteria; phylum Bacteroidota; class Bacteroidia; order Bacteroidales; family P3; genus Colimorpha. The sequence continues at coordinate 135,454 of JAUNHX010000003.1, forward strand.
CCAAGCAGCCTCTCGCTCGTTGGGGATAATGCCATCCAGGATAGCATCCTTGATATGATCCTTGATGATACCCACCTCGCGGCAAGGTTCTAGATGGAAAGCCTGCATGATATCGTCACCACTCACTGGTGGTTGGAAATTGCGTATACGATCACGCTCCTCTAGTTCTACCAGTTTTTGTCGTACCAACTGGAAATTATCGAGATAGCGTTTCACCTTCACCTCGTTCTTCGAGGTGATATCGGCCTCACAGAGCGTCATCAGATCATCGATATCATCGCCCGCATCGAAGAGGAGGCGGCGCACAGCGCTATCGGTAACAATATCTTCAGCTAGCACGATAGGACGGAGATGGAGGAGCACCAACTTCTCCACATATTTCATTTTCCCATCCAGCGGCATCTTGAGTCGTTTGAAGATAGGACGCACCATCTTGCTTCCCTTCACCTCGTGACCGTGAAATGTCCAGCCCACCCGCTCATCGTAGCGTTTGGTGGCTGGCTTCCCTATATCGTGAAGGATAGCGGCCCATCGCAGCCACAAGTCGTTGCTTTTCTGCGCCACATTCTCGAGCACAGCGAGGGTGTGGAAGAAATTATCTTTATGGCCTCGTTGTCCTACTGTCTCCACCCCTTTGAGACGAGAAAACTCGGGGAAGATCACATCCATCAGTCCTGTCAGATGCAGCAACTTCAGTCCTAGCGAAGGGTGAGGTGAGAGGATGATTTTGTTTAACTCTACATTCACCCGTTCCATCGAAACAATCTCTATCCGTTGGGCTTGCTGCTTGATAGCTTCAAGGGTATTCTCCTCAATATGGAATCCCAACTGAGAGGCAAAACGGATGGCTCGCATCATGCGGAGCGGATCGTCATCGAAAGTGATAGAGGGATCGAGAGGGGTACGTATAATACCCGCATTGAGGTCGCGTATGCCACCAAAAGGATCGAGCAAGGTGCCGAAATCATCAGCATTGATGCTAACAGCCATCGCGTTGATAGTGAAATCGCGCCGATTCTGATCATCCTCTAGGGTACCATCGCTCACGTGCGGTTTGCGGCTGTTGTGTTGATACGATTCTTTTCGGGCTCCTACAAACTCTATCTGCCAGTTCTCTCCCTCATAGAAATAATGGAACGAGGCGGTGCCGAAATTCTTGAAGATATGCACCTCGCGGCTGTCGATAGAGGCAGCCGACTGACGGGCTAGCTCTATACCATCGCCTACGCAGACGATATCGATGTCGGTAGAATGGCGACCCAGGAAATAGTCGCGTACCACACCACCCACAGCATAGGCTCTGATGCCCATCTGGTCAGCTACCCGTCCAACGATAGTATAGATAGGGTGGGTTAGATTAACGTCCATAGTTGAGGTACTCTTTAGTTGTTGGATTCTTTGTGTGGTAAGGGGAAAGGGAGGAGCGACAAGCGTTACTCGTCAAAGTTCTTGGTGCCACTCAGGTTGCCATCCATATCGTAGAACTCCCAGATGTTGGCACGCTTACCATTAATATAGTATCCTATATATATAGGAACACCATTCTCACGATAGCACTTATAAGCACCATTCTCTTTGCCATCGGTGAAGGTAGCCTCCACCTGCGGGGTGCCATCGGGATAGTAGTAGTTCCAACGTCCTTCGCGCTGATTGTTGATAAGCAATCCTTCCGACTGGAGACTGTAGTCATCGAAAAACTTAAACACCATCATGCTATCGGCATGATAATAAGCCACCGTAGCGGGCATCTGTTTGGCACTCAGCTCGAGCACTACAGTTGAATCGATAACCCCTTTGTAGTAGGGTGTCTTATCGGGACGATTGAAAGTCCAGTTGCTTCCCAGCGGATGGGCGGCATCAAAACTGCCTTTCGCAAAGAGGGTTCCATCGCTGTAGTAGTATTTCCATTCGCCATCGGGGCTACCCATACCCATCTTTTTGTCGTAATATTTCTCAGCTCTGAGCTGTTTGTTTTCATAATACCATTTCTCACCAATCACCGTCTGTTCGTCATAGTTTTTGCCCGACACGATGTAAACCAGTTCGGGATCGCCATTGGGGTATTGTAGCACCACCTGTTCGTTGGTGGGTTTGCAGGCTGCGAAAGCCAGCAGGGCTAGTATTGGAATAATCTTTGTTTTCATGGAGTATTTCGTTCTATATGGGGTTTCTTTTATATAGTATCTTATTTATTAGGTGTATTTTCAGAATTCACCTTTAATGCTTCGGCAGCCTTCTTTTGGTTAATCACCGGGTTGGCGTAGAGCAGCATGCGCAGTTCCTCCATCGTATGTCCCTCTTCGGGGATAAGGTTGAACTGTTTCCACTGTTGCAACACGTTGTAGGCGTTGATGTTGGTGGGGTGGAGATGATAGCCTAGATGGATGCGGCTGTCTATCAAGTTGGCTAGCGAGAGGAAGGGTTTATTCTTGTCGCCATCGTTGGCGGTGGCAGCACAGGCCTCCAGCTCTTTCCGCTCAATAGGGCGGCAAATGGTATAGTGGATGGCCCCTTTGTCTTGCAGCGCACCCTCTATCACGCTCCGCATATCCTCATCTTTTTCTTTTTCGTAGTGACCCTCTTTTTGGCGGATATAAATCTCGCGCACCTTCCGTTCGGCGCAGGGCTCAATCTCGTACGAGATAGCGATAGGGACGATATGCAGACTGTCCATACAATCCACAAACGAATCGCTCTGTCCCATAGCAAACATCTTCATCAGTCCTTGCTCGGTGCGATCATCGCCATCTTTGGTACGTCCGTTGCGTTGGGCAATCCAAACCGATACCCGTTTCTCGTTGATAGCGTAGTGGATATACTGCGAGGTTTTGATCAATCGTTCGTATTGCTCTCGTTTGCTTCCAGTACGGTGGATGGGGAACATGCGGTTGCAGCGGGCTATCTGACCCACAAACTCGTCCGATAGCAAGTTGTCACCAAAGCTGATTTCGCATGTAGGGAAATCGTTCTGTACGAAGATCACATCGAGCATAGCGGCATCGAGCACAATGTCGCGGTGGTTCGAAATGAAGAGGTATTGGCGGGTGGGGTCAAGTTGATCCAATCCTTCGATAGTCACCCCCTTGGAGGTGTTCTTCATAATTTGTTCCACAAACATCTTCATGTACTGTGATTGGAACTCTTCAACGGTACGGATAGATCTCACTTGGGCGCGGAACTGTTCGTGATCCACGTTGAGTTTCAATCCGTCTAGGATCATATCGAGGAAGGGGTGCTGTTCAATATAATGCATAGCCTCGGCGGCGTGATCGTCGTCGTAAGGCTCAATGTCGGAAAAATCAATATTCATTATTTCTTTTCAATAGTAAAAGTATAGACTTCTTCTTTCAGTTCTCCATTCAGATAGGAGGCAGTTGAAACTACGGTGCCGGGCTTTACCTGGAAGGGTTCGGTGTAGCGAATGCCCCCTTTCTCCTTCTCGGGGGTGCCCTGTGTGCTGTAGTATATCTCGGTGCCTTCTACCTCCCAGTCGAAGCCCACATTGAGGGTTCCATCGTTGTTTTGAGAGGTGAAGAGGACAGGTTTGAAGTAGCCTTCAAATACGTTATAACCCATATGGGTGAGTCGTGCTTTATGATGTACCATCTTGCTGCGGAATAGGGGCCAGTTTTTGCGATCGGCAGGACTCCAAAGGCATTCGGCCATAGCGCAGAGGCGAGGCAGCAGCATATATTCAGCATGATGGTAATCGTTTACATATTCGGTCCATAGGTTGGCCTGCCCACCCAGTATGCATCGTGCCTGTTCAGTGGTGAGACCTGCGGGTATCGGTTCAAACTGGTACACTTTGTAGAGGGGTAGGGGATGATTCATAGCGGGGGGACAGAAGTTGGGGTTGCCCTGATAGTAGTCGAAATAGCAGTAATCGGTGGGGGTCATAATGGCGTGATTGCCGTGCTGGGCAGCCTTCACAGCACCTTTCATTCCTTGCCAGGACATCACGGTTGCGTGACTCGACACTCCGCCATCCAGAATCTCATCCCATCCAATAATCTGTTTGCCTTGCAGTTGTAGGTATTTCTCTACCTCCATAATCATCCAGCTTTGCAGCTGATCCTCGTTCTCGAGTCCCAGTTCTTTGATGCGAGCCTGACAGCGCGGACAGCGTTCCCAGTTCGATTTCACCGCCTCATCGCCACCAATATGGATATACTGGTAAGGGAAGAGAGGGATAATCTCGTCCATCACATCGTAGAGGAACTGCATCACCGAGTCGTTGCCACCACAAAGAATAGCGCGAGGGGGCCAGTAGGGTCCTATCTGCACCTGATAGGTGGTATCATCGTTGGCACAAGCCATATGGGGATAGGCGGCGAGGATTTCGGAGCAGTGTCCAGGAATCTCTATCTCTGGAATCACATCGATATGACGCTGAGCAGCATATTCCACAATCTCTTTGATCTCTTCTTTCTTGTAGAACCCACCATATCTGTTCTCTTCCCCTTCGTGAGCAGGTTCCCCTTCGCCCCACGCCACATCGGCACGATCTACGCGCCACGATCCTACATCGTTAAGCAGCGGATATTTCTCTATCTCGATACGCCAACCGTGATCATCGGTGAGGTGCCAATGGAATTTGTTCAGCTTATAGGTGGCCATCAGGTCAAGGTGTTTCTTGATATCTTTCACCGTGAAGAAATGGCGCGACACATCGAGGTGACTGCCTCGCCACTCGAAGCGGGGATAGTCGAGGATAGTGCAGCATGGAAGGGTAATCTTCTTATAGCGTTCGCTGCTGATGTCATCGGGCAGCATCTGCATCAAGGTCTGGAAACCGTAAAAGAGACCCGTCTCGGTGTTGGCGGTGATGCGTATGCCAGTAGGTTGCACCTCAATCATGTAGCCCTCTTCCCCTAGTTCTATATTGATGCTATCGTTCAAGAGGAAGCTCACGCATTGATCGGTAGCGGCGTTGCCAATAGCGGTACGCATATGCATCTGCCGCATCGTCTTAGTAATATATTTTGCTGTTGTTGTGTTTTGTCCAATATTCTCGAAGGCAATCTTGGTTTGATTCGAGATGGTGAAATTGCCCTCTTTCATGTTTACATATACCGGTTCCGGTACAATCGACAGTGTGTCCACTTTAGCTGTTTTTCCGCAACCTGCAACAACGAATGTTATCAGGGCACACAGGAGGATTTGATATGTTTTTTTCATTTAATATATTATTTTCTTTACAATATTCCTTTGATTTATGATTCCGTTACTTACTGAACCTTAAGTATTTTGCTCTTATTAAAAGCACATACTACGGCACAATAATAAAATACAAAGATAGAAAAAAATATCGATATACCGATATTTTTCTTTTATATGGGGTAAATGCAATCACTGTTTCCTTTTTTTTTCTGGTAGATTATGTTTTCCTAGAGAATGACTATTTCTGCTTGAGATTTTTTAGAAGTTGTATTTTTGCATCTTTAATACATATTTTTTTAGAAAGTGTTTCAGTTGCTCAGATAGTTGTAATTCGCTTTAAAATCGTATCTTTGCACTTTGAAATCACATCTTTTCCGAGGTCTCTTGCATATAGCTACTGTTGTGATTCGCTTTAAAATCGTATCTTTGCACTTTGAAATCACATCTGGTGGTTCGCTTTGATCCAACGCCAGATGTTGTGATTCGCTTTAAAATCGTATCTTTGCACTTTGAAATCACATCTCGACAAGTAGGAAATCCTCACCGAGTTGGTTGTGATTCGCTTTAAAATCGTATCTTTGCACTTTGAAATCACATCTCAACGAGTTGAAGCAAGCGTTGAATCCTAGTTGTGATTCGCTTTAAAATCGTATCTTTGCACTTTGAAATCACATCCGTATGGAATCCATAAACTGAGCGACAAACGTTGTGATTCGCTTTAAAATCGTATCTTTGCACTTTGAAATCACATCTTGCACATTATCTTTTCAAGTACTTGTTGGTTGTGATTCGCTTTAAAATCGTATCTTTGCACTTTGAAATCACATCACTTATCGAATACGTCAATGAAAGAATCTGTTGTGATTCGCTTTAAAATCGTATCTTTGCACTTTGAAATCACATCAGTTCTGCCATAGAAAATGCCACGAAAAATGTTGTGATTCGCTTTAAAATCGTATCTTTGCACTTTGAAATCACATCCCCTTCAAGACGTAGCAGATTACGTTAACGTTGTGATTCGCTTTAAAATCGTATCTTTGCACTTTGAAATCACATCCCGACAGTATACTGCAAGGAGTGTTCCCTGTTGTGATTCGCTTTAAAATCGTATCTTTGCACTTTGAAATCACATCAAAGGCGTGCCTATCGGTAACGTCACATCGGTTGTGATTCGCTTTAAAATCGTATCTTTGCACTTTGAAATCACATCAATTGAGATACCATAGTTGATAGCCTCAAAGTTGTGATTCGCTTTAAAATCGTATCTTTGCACTTTGAAATCACATCGCAACAGCCTCGTTATTGGGATTTCGTCAGTTGTGATTCGCTTTAAAAACGTATCTTTGCACTTTGAAATCACATCTGCGTACGCCAAAACAAAGTTCCCAAGGGTGTTGTGATTCGCTTTAAAATCGTATCTTTGCACTTTGAAATCACATCTACCACTAGAAAGGATAACAAATTGATAAGTTGTGATTCGCTTTAAAATCGTATCTTTGCACTTTGAAATCACATCTCTCGTTGGTTAACCGGCAATAGGTCAGCAGTTGTGATTCGCTTTAAAATCGTATCTTTGCACTTTGAAATCACATCCGTAAAGATTGAAGTAAAGATTGGTGCTGAGTTGTGATTCGCTTTAAAATCGTATCTTTGCACTTTGAAATCACATCAATGGTGGGCAACGGCACCAGGGCGCAACAGTTGTGATTCGCTTTAAAATCGTATCTTTGCACTTTGAAATCACATCTTACTATTCTTAAAGAAAACAGATTTCTAGTTGTGATTCGCTTTAAAATCGTATCTTTGCACTTTGAAATCACATCCCATGCTGATCCACTCGCGCAGCTTCGCGGTTGTGATTCGCTTTAAAATCGTATCTTTGCACTTTGAAATCACATCTCATAGTCCTTCGTAAACAACCCGTAGTTGGTTGTGATTCGCTTTAAAATCGTATCTTTGCACTTTGAAATCACATCTGGATTTAAAGCGTATCGAGTTTTCTTTAAGTTGTGATTCGCTTTAAAATCGTATCTTTGCACTTTGAAATCACATCTTACTATTCTTAAAGAAAACAGATTTCTAGTTGTGATTCGCTTTAAAATCGTATCTTTGCACTTTGAAATCACATCCCATGCTGATCCACTCGCGCAGCTTCGCGGTTGTGATTCGCTTTAAAATCGTATCTTTGCACTTTGAAATCACATCTCATAGTCCTTCGTAAACAACCCGTAGTTGGTTGTGATTCGCTTTAAAATCGTATCTTTGCACTTTGAAATCACATCTGGATTTAAAGCGTATCGAGTTTTCTTTAAGTTGTGATTCGCTTTAAAATCGTATCTTTGCACTTTGAAATCACATCCGACCTCAAAAAGCAAGTCAGTGAAATCCTGTTGTGATTCGCTTTAAAATCGTATCTTTGCACTTTGAAATCACATCAAACTGCATTATTAATATTAGTACCATTAAGTTGTGATTCGCTTTAAAATCGTATCTTTGCACTTTGAAATCACATCATATGTTGGGGATCCCGTCTATCAGAGGTAGTTGTGATTCGCTTTAAAATCGTATCTTTGCACTTTGAAATCACATCCACTTAATTTAGTAAAAGCATTATCACTTGTTGTGATTCGCTTTAAAATCGTATCTTTGCACTTTGAAATCACATCTTGTCGGGCAGTGTCCTCATCAGTTCGAGGGTTGTGATTCGCTTTAAAATCGTATCTTTGCACTTTGAAATCACATCAGGCCGTTGTCGCGGAACGAATAATGTTTCGTTGTGATTCGCTTTAAAATCGTATCTTTGCACTTTGAAATCACATCCAATGAAGACTTATACAATCAACGACAGTAGTTGTGATTCGCTTTAAAATCGTATCTTTGCACTTTGAAATCACATCCTTGTAGACTGGACTGAAGAAGCGAAAGGTGTTGTGATTCGCTTTAAAATCGTATCTTTGCACTTTGAAATCACATCTCGATTTCTGTAATAGACTGCTTGATATTGTGTTACAAGGATACTTACGAATAAAAAACCCAATCAAACATTGATTGGGTTTTCTTTTATATATATAGTTTTTAAATCCTATCGGTGTAACCAAAAGAGGTGAAAATGTCTCAAAAATCTTTGTTCTTTACCCTTTAAGGGCTATGATTCGTTTCGTTTAATATATAAAAAAAGTTAAAACAATTCAAGTTGTTGACCAGGTGCAGAAACGATTTCCTCTTTTTGGTTGCTGAATAGTTCAATTTCGCCAAACTGTTTGTCGGTAATGGCTATCATAGCCACTTGACCATATTCTGGTAAGATAGACTTTACCCTTCGAATATGAACATTTGCGTTTTCTCGGCTAGCACAATGCCGCACATAGATTGAGAACTGAAACATCGTAAAACCATCTCCCATTAGTTGTTTGCGGAAGAGAGTGGCGGCCCGACGTTCTTTTTTGGTCTCGGTGGGAAGGTCGAAAAACACCATTACCCACATGATTCGGTATTCGCTAAACCTGTCCATTCTGGTTTAACAATTGGATATTGGATTTTCCTCTGCTCACCACTAAAACACCGATATAAGCTAGCTGTTGTTGTGCTAACTGCTACCATCAGGGGACTCCGTTTGCCATCAATATCAACGTCTAGCACTGGAATCTGTAATAGATGACGCTTCATTTCGGGTGAGATTTCTTCCTCGTTAGGCCATATAGTTAACATTTGCATTACCTTTCGGTCGACATAGGGACGATAGGGTTCCATGATGTCGTCAGCTAAACAGTAGGCGTTGTACTTGTTTTTATGATGAATGCCTAGTGTGGGAAGCATACCGCTACCTACTAGCGCTCGTGCCACAATCGCTCTTAATATAGCATAACCGTAATTGAACAAAGCGTTTGGCCAAACACCTTCACGGTCGCGCACCCACTTGTCGCTAACCATATTGCTCCAATAGTATGCGGCAGCCCTCCCTTCGAGATTATCGCTATCCCCACTCTTTACATTACTTGCCCATACTTGCATACATCGGACTTCTGTACTTCTTATCTGCTTAAGCACAGCGGCTTGATTCAGTATTTTTTGCGATACAGTTTGTTGCCATAGTTGCTTCTTAAGTGGTTGTGATGCTTCTATCTGGTTGCTGAATCGTTCGCTTTGGAGTGTGTTCCCATCGAGTGGCATAATGAGTCCAGTGGGGAGATGACGATTGTCGCAAGTAACAACAGCAGCATTGTTTGCCACAAGGGCTGCGATAGCACCGTGAGTAATACTGATTTGTTGATGATCAAGCACAACTATGCCTATATCCTCAATAGGGATAGAAGTGGAGCGAGGATTATCGCCCAAAATTTTCACAATCAGTTGTCCATTTTGAAGCGACAGCATTGAAGGATTGCTAAAACACAATGTGCGCTTAATCATATCTTTTTTAGTATTCTCCTACTTGTACAATCTTTCCAATATGATTTACCCTTACTTTAATTACTCCTTCAAGAGCTTTGGGATTGACTCGCTTCCAAGTGATACCTTTTAGTTCTTTTTTATCGTCGACAGTAGTTTCTAAATGATGCCGGAAGACATAGTCTTTATTTGAAATCTTTTGTACACGATATAGATTGGGACTAATACGGTCATAGTTGCGCTCATCTAATAAATCAATCTCATTGGGGTCGAATCCCGTCTCTTTGTTTGGAAATACGAAGTATTCGTTTTGTTTCATAGAGAAAAGGAATTGCCAACCTTCATCTTTATTATACTCTCGGTCAACAATAGGTAGATGTTGAAGGGCTCGAGATGTGGCCTCATAGAACGTAACTAGATGTTCTTGCAGACTGCCGTTGGCATCCATGAAGATAGCTACGTGGTGGTTGTTGCCTGGATTGACGAAATCTTGAGGTTTCTTCTTTCCTTCGGCATTGAGAATCAAATGGCCGTCTTTATCTCGTTGGTCGTGAAGAGGTACTGCATTGTTCAGCAGTTTGCATCGAACAGACTTAATCTGTATCCCTTTCTCGCGGTTCAGCCAGATGGGATTATCTTCTAGATTACTAAAGGCTTTGTTGGCATTGCCATCATACTCGTCAAGACGGGCTTTAAGAATGTCTTTTATCCTCTCGTCAACCACCTTGTCTATATTCAAGTTAGAATCAACTTTTTTCCTAATTACATATTGTATGGTAAAGCGTTCGATGGTTACTTTAGTAGGTACTTGTTTGGTATGAGCTTCATCGAGCCAGATGGGATTCTTATCGAGTGAGTTTTTGCCTGTAAAAGCCTTTTTGGGATCATAACCAAAGGCCTCAAGTCGCATGCGTAGGGCCTGTCGATAGTTGGGATTTTTGATTTGAGAAATCAATGCAGCATCCATCTTGGCATTGACGGTTACTTCTTTTAGTTCAGGTACCTTGAGTTCACCACACACCGATTCGAGATGCAACTGTCCACGAGGCGTGAGTTGCTCTTTGCGATGGGTGCTATTCTTGACCTTGTTTATGTTGATATTCTTTGTAACTACTTTATTTTTGGCCTTATTGCTTACCAGTATCATCTCCAAATGGCGTTTGGCTTCAGCACGGAATTCAGCTATAGGCATAGGGGAGTTGAACTTGATATGACCATCGGTGTTGTTAGTCTCTTTTTTCTCAATACCATAGATGCTGCTCGATTTGTCGCTACGAGCATTCATGTTGTTGAGGTATTGGATAATGCTACGTTTTGTAAAGGCAATAGTCAAAGCATCCATAGCGTGATGTCGATGGTCGTTGCGCTTGGTCCAGTCTTTGATATGGCGCAGCTGTTGTCCATCTCGCCCAGTTGAGATTTCGGTAAGACCCAGTTGTTCGTATTTATTCCAATTGAGTTCCTTCATCACATCTACCAACTGCCAATCATTGCGAAGACGATCGGTGATACTACCTGTGGTAGGTACTACACTACGGGTAATCTCGAAGAGCATCTCTTGTGCTTTGCGGGCAATGTATTGGGTGTTACGAAGATCGCGCTCGATAAAGTCGTCGGGTATCTGTTCGTACGACATCTTAAGCTTATTCTGTTTGGCCTTCCCAATAGCATTAGATTTAAATAGATCATCGACTCGCTGAAGGTATTCTTTTAGTCCCTCTTCGCCATATTTCTCTTTTACATAATCGTAGGCGGTAGTGGCCCCTTTTTCGATATTTACATCACGGTATTCGAGCGTTTTGTTGGAAAATGAGTCATCGAAGAGACGCGCCTGAGGTATGATATGTTCGATATCTATCTCTTTGCTGAAAAGCTTTTCGAGTGGTATATATTGGTTAGAATAAAGTGTTTTGTACCCTCGAGGGGCAAGCTCTTTATAGAGTCGGTAACGGATAATATCGTTGCGGCTTCCATATTGAGCCCCGAATTTCTCTTGAAGGAACTTCCTGCACTCTTCTACTTCCTTGGTGTTTTTATTGATGGCTGTTGTCATATCGGCTCGTTCGGCGGCATTCTTCTTCAGCTCGCGGGCCATTTCGATACGTACTTCATCGGGGCGGCCATAGGTGTCGATGATTTCATTGACCACGTTGACCATCTGGTTGAGGATTTTCTCAACTACAGGATTGCGGAGGCAGTTTTTGGAGAGTAGGGTCATATGCTCCTTCAGTTCGCGGCTTTCGATCTCTTCTTTGGTTAGCGATGATTTGCTGTGTCGATAGCCAGCCAAAGCACATGCTTCACTATATTCATGGCCTGCCTTCATGAACGGCAGTATCTTTTGTATAGCTTTAGTACTCAGACTACCATAGTCGGGCTCAAAAGTGATGCCTGATAATACTTTGGCATACTCCTTAGGCATGCATGTAAGGTTGCTGATGTGTTCTACTAAATGTTCATCGCCTGTAGGAGAATCGTCGCCTTCAAAAGAGTAGAGTAAGTGCCAAAGACGGTATTGAGGCTCTTGGTCTAGTTCAGAACCTGTCTTATCGGTGTCTATATCAAGCCAGTCGGTATTCCAACCCAATCCGTTAAAGATAGGAATGAGGGTGTTGCGAATCTCATCGGCTGACATCTTGGAGAAATCGTATTCACCGTGACCACTCATATCGATAATGGTTTGGCAAGCAGTAAGCAAAGATGCCATAGTGCGGTTGCCTTGAATCTCTTTATAGTTGAGTTCAAGACCTCGGGGCTTGACAAAAAGCAACTTAAGTACTTCTGTTTTGCTGAGTTTCTGCTTGTATTGCAGTTCATTCCATAGGATGGTTTTTTGGTCCTCTTCGAGAGGGATACCATTCACCGTAAGGTTGTTGAGCACTTGCCATATCCTGAACGCTTGGAATAATGGTGACGATTTGGGACAAACCTTTCTTTTTTCGAATTCGCAGTTCGATACCAACCATTTTTGTGATTTAAGACGTCGCTGATAGAAGATGATAATGTCGCGTATCTCATGTTTCAGTTCGGGAGTTAGTTCCGGATGGAATTTGGCTTGTGTCTCCCATATCTGCTCAAACTCATCAAGATAGTCTTGTCGATAGAAGGGTTGGTTTTTGAGGGTGCCGTGAGGATCTGCATCCAATTTGGCTATCAGATACTGTCCAATGGTTTGGTGTGCAAAATACAGCTCTTTGCTGCGGTCACTGATGGCTCCAAGATAGCCGCTCGAACCGTTCATGGCTCCAGCTACCTCGCTCACCACAAACGCCATTTCCTCGATAGGTAACTGCTCTTTGAGAGCTTTGGCACGAAGGGCGTAAACAGTCTTAAGGCGCTCTAATCCTCGTCCTTTAATGTCGGCAGTGAATATCTTATAAGTGGAGAGGAAACGGCTAGTAATCCCTTTTTTGCCCTGATTCTCAATCTGGCGACGGAATTCGGCAGTCAGTATGTCGGGATAATATTGTTGTTGTACAGCCCAAATCTTATCTAGTTCGGCCTCTAGGTCGGAACGATAGAAGTCTGGTACATAGTGTTTGCCTTCTCGTAGTATTTGATCAGCGTATTGTCCGGGAGTGAGACCTTCATCGTATAGTTTACGGGCCACATCCATCCCATCGATTAACTGCCCCTCATCGGTTCCTTTGGCTTTGCGGCTGCTTTTGTATCCACGTTTCTTGTTAATCATCAGCAATACACGGGCCAGTTGTTCGAGAGTAATGGATTCAGTGGCAGCCTTTGCCCTTAAGCGATAAGTTTCAAAGGTTGTGTTGTTGCCATTTTCCGAGAGAATGGTGTTGTCGGTTATCCACCCTTGCTCTTTTAAAAGTTGACGTAAGTTGTCGCGACGCAGTTTGTAGCGCTGCAGATTGCGACGCATACTTCGCTTAAGAGTGCGATCGGCATTGGTAGTGATAGGCTTACCTTTCTCAAAATTCGACTGTTCATCGGTAGTAAGAGGTATTACGCGCACGCCTAGACGTACTATAGATGATTTTTCTTCTTTGTTCTCAGCCTCATTCACGTAGGCCCAACCAATGCTAGTGGTTCCAAGATCAAGTCCAAGTATTTTTTTCATATTTCTTAGGTGTTTAAAAAAAAGACGAGACTGTTCATCCCGCCTTAAGTGTTTTCACAACGGAATAATCCTTATTGTGATTCGCTTTAAAATCGTTTTGCAAAATTACTCAATTTTTTTAATATGGCATTAATTATTTTCATTTTTAACATTAGAAGGGTGTTTTTTTAACGGTTCTAGCTATACTCAGTACAATCCATTTCCATTAATAATAGGATCTGATTATATTCTATAAACTTAATATTGAATTGATTGTGTTCTTTTATCCTCAAGTAAATACAAAGAGGTCCTAAAGAATGTTTCAGGAGCCCCCAAAAGAGGAATTTGGAGTCGTAACCATAAGCTTATACCCATACGTAAGTCAACCTGATGCAGTATAAAACAGAGCATCTTTTTGGGGAATAGGAGAATGATCCTTTTTACCCTCTAGGCGGTTCGTTGCCTCGTATCACCCTTACTCTAGCCATACATCACCCTTACTCTAGCCTCACTCATGAGTATGGGTGAAGTAAGGGTAAAGCGAGGGTGAAGTAAGGGTGATACGAGGCAAAGGCGAAGGAATAGCGATTGTAAATCGATTGGGAAGCGGAGGTAAGACGAAGGCAAAGCGAGGACAAAAGCTAAGCTAAAGCGAGGGTAGGGGAGGAGGATTTGGCCTTGTAGGAAATGGGATGAGGTAGAGCGAGGGTGATCTAGGATAGTGGTTTGTGACAGTATAACGTGATTATTCTGCTTTTTCTTTCATGGCTATAAATATATCGGGGATGCCGAATTTTAAAGGGAAGTGGGCTTGTTCGGTTGTTTTTTTATGACAGTCCAACTAAGGAGAATTATCGCATCTGTCACGTCTTTTCAATATGCCCAGAATGCCCATTTTTAAAGGGAAGTAAGCCTATACGAATATCAGTTTCAGACAGACAGACAGTCTGACAGTCCGATTTTTGCTATATCACTTTTCTCTCATGCTTCGATCGCATGCCTTATACAGAACAAACTTTCATCACTTCTCTCCTTTATTAT
>JAUNHX010000004.1 GCA_030523765.1 Bacteroidales bacterium
CTTTTCCCCGTCTTGGGGGCCCACATTAGTGGTGCTCAATTTCAATATCCCGACCACAGTTGGAAGGAACTTTGTGGCCCCTCACACATGCCTTTCGAAGAAAGGCGACCTCCACCCTAGTAGGGCTGCCGCAGGCACTCCTAGGCCTCCAGAAGCCCCGGAATATTCGGATTATTCGGAAAATCCGGAATATCAGAAACATCCGGGACATCCGGAACATCCGAGCTCTCCGAAAAAAAACGAAAACCAGCCTTCGGCAGCCAAAAATGTAAAGGTAACCTCTAAAAATTGCTTCAATGTGATTTTGGAGAAGATTTATAGCAGATTGCTCCGTTGAACGAAGGAGTATAGCGGGCTATATGACTGAGTGAAACTGAGCAAGATGCATAAATCAATCCAAAAGCACTGAAAGTATGGTTATTATTATTCCTTTTCATACGTGGAATTTTTAGAGGTTACCTAAACAAAAAGCCCTCTTTTTTCCCTCCCTAATCCAGTTAAATGTGGCGAAAAGGGGTTAAATCGTCCCGAATAGTATCGGATGTGCCAAAGTAGTGAAAAAATGTTCGTATCTTTGCATCGTGATTTCAAGAGGGAAGTAATACTTTTTCAACTCCAATGCAATGCTAATATAACTAATATATAACTTTCACATCTTCCCCACCCCCTACCCACTCTCTTCTACCCACAATATATCCCACCCCAATAAAAACAACAACCAACAAAACCAAAAACCAACCACCATGAAACAAAGCCAACTCACCTCAAGCCGCAACCCTCTCGGGCACCCTCATTTTTCTGAAGAAACGATTTTTGTTCGTATCTTTGCCGCCAATAACACTGAGAACAATTACAGCATAAACCTTGAACAATGAAGAAGATAACGATTTTACTACTGCTCGTAGTGCTGCTAATACCCCAATCGTGGGCTTGTACCAACCTCATTGTTGGTAAGAAAGCATCGGCCGATGGAAGCGTGATGTGTACCTACAACTGCGACGGATTCGGCTTTGCTGGCTCGCTCTTCTACAGCCCTGCTAGTCGCCACACCGCTGGTGAGCCGATAGCCATTCACGGCTGGGGACCCTCGCACGAAGGACGCTTCGTAGATCAGGTGGCATACACTTACAACGTAGTAGGTTTCATGAACGATCAACAAGTGACTATCGTAGAGAGCACTTTTGACGGACGACTGGAGTTACAGAACCGCGACGGACTCCTCGACTATTTCAGCTTGATGCGTCTGGCACTACAGCGTTCAGCTACAGCTCGCCAAGCAATAGCATGTATGGCCCAGTTGGTAGAGCGTTATGGATATAACAGCACAGGTGAGAGTTTCACAATATGCGATCCCAACGAAGCTTGGATTATGGAGATGATTGGCAAAGGAGCCAGCCAACAAGGTGCCGTATGGGTGGCGCTGCGTATCCCCGACGATTGTATCTGCGCCCACGCCAACCTGAGTCGCATACGCCAGTTTCCCCTCGAACAGAAACGTTCCTACCGCAGCATTAGCAGTAAGCATCTACAACAGATTGATCGTCCCGAAGTGGAGTGTGTATATGCTGCCGATGTGATCACGATGGCTCGCGAACAAGGTTTCTTCAGTGGAAAAGATGAGGACTTCTCTTTCCGCGATGCCTACTGCCCCATCGATTTCGAGAATGTACGTTATGCCGATGCCCGCGTATGGAGTTTCTTCCGTCATCACCGTTCCGATATGGATCAGTACCTACCTTATATTGAAGGCCACTTCGAGCAGTGCGATCACCTGCCGCTGTGGGTGAAACCCGAGAAGCCTCTCACCCTTCGCGACTTGCAGCACGATATGCGCGACCATTTTGAGGGGACCCCTCTCGATATGACCTCCGATATGACTGCTGGCCCTTGGGGAATGCCTATCCGTCCGCTGCCCATGCACTACCGTGCTAGTGATGGTACCGACCTTTACAGAGAGCGCCCCATAGCCACCCAGCAAAGTGGTTTCACGATGACCTGCCAGATGCGATCGTGGCTGCCCAACGATGTGGGAGGCGTTACCTGGTTCAACTGCGACGATGCCGATATGGTTGCCTACGTACCGCTATACTGCTGCATTACGCAAGTGCCCGACCCCTTCCGTCAGGAGAACAACCCTCGCAACGAATTTAGTTTCGAGTCGGCCTTCTGGATGAACAACTGGGTAGCCAATATGATCTATCCTCGCTATTCAATGATGATTGGCGATTTGCGGATTGCACAGCGCGAGTTGGAAGACTACTATTTTGCCGATCAGGACAGCGTGCTCGCCGCGATAGCTCTCCTCACCCCTGCCGATCGACAGAGCTATCTGAACAAGAAAAGCATCGACTATGCCACCCGTATGATGCAACGATGGGATCGTTTGGCCAAGTATCTGATAGTAAAATACAACGATCAGGTTCAGAAACGGGTTGATGAGCAAGGCAATTTCCAACGGTGGGGATACGAAACCCCAGGATACAACCAGTCGTTTATCGATGCTATAGTGCCTGCCACAGGCAACCGCTACAAACTAGAGCAGGTAATAGAACGACGCGAACGATAATCGCCTATACCTCCAACAATTATCAGCACGACGATGATTGCACTATACGGTATAATCATCGTCTGCTTTTTTTAAGTTTTTATGTGAAGCGAAAAGAAGGGTTATTGGGACGACTTGTGGAGCTCGGCATTGTCCATCTTGGTTAGCTTGCGGGTTATCCAGATGGCGAAGGGGATAGAGAGGAGGAAGGTACACACATCGGCTACCGCTTGCGTCATCTCCACACCTTGAAGTCCGAAGAAATGCGGGAGGATAAGGATGGCGGGGATAAAGAAGAGTCCTTGACGACCGATGGAGAGGAGCGTAGAGCGGAACGTCATTCGGATATTCTGGAAGAGCATATTGGTAGAGGTGGAGAGACCGATGAGGGGGAAAGCAGCACACTGCCAACGGAGGGCCCGCGTACCGATAGCTATCAGTTCGGGATCTTCATCGCGATAGATGGCGATGATCTGCGGAGCAAAGATAAAGCCTAAAACACCCAAGATGGTAAGCATGATGGTGGAGGTGCGCAACGCGAAGAGATAGCTGTCGCGCACTCGACGATATTTATGGGCACCATAATTGAAGCCCGCCACAGGTTGGAAACCTTGATTGAAGCCCAGCACAATAGAGAAGGCAAACATCATGGTTCGCGACACTACGGTGAAAGCGGCAATCGAAGAGGCATCTTGTCCCGGAGCTGCCCATCGAGCAGCGGCATGATTCAGCAAGATGGCACCAATACAGTTGAAAGCCTGACGACAGAGCGAGGGCAATCCGCCAGCAAAGATCTCACGATAGGCATACCAACTGGGTTTGAAATTGGCGATGGAGATATGGACTGCTCCTGGACGGGTGGTACCCCATAAGAGCAATCCCCAACTGAAAAGTTGACTGATAGCTGTTGCGATAGCTGCTCCCTCAACACCAAGATGGAGTGCGAAGATAAAAAGGGGGTCGAGCGCGATATTGAGGAGGGCGCCCGAGGCGATACCTATCATGCCGAAGAGCGAATTGCCCTGCAGGCGCAACTGGTTGTTGAGACAGAGGGCCGACATCATGAATGGCGATGCTATGAGGATATAACGCAGATAGGCGTTGGAGTAGGGCACCACATCGGGGGTAGCGCCTAACGCTACAGATAGCGGGGTAAGGAAGAAGAGACCTACGATTCCTACTACGATACCCAGCATGATGGGGGTGAAGAAACCTACGGCAGCCATCGTGGAGGCATTCTCCTCGTGGCGTGCCCCTAAGGCCCTCGATATAAAATTTCCCGACCCATGACCGAAGAAGAAGCCCACCGCCTGGATGAAGGTCTGATAGGCGAAGCAGACACCGATACCTGCCGTTGCTTCGGTAGAGAGATGACCCACGAAGGCGGCATCGACCACATTATAGATAGCGGTGATGACCATACTGACGATCGTAGGGACGGCCAGTTTGAGCACTAGCCGATGAATCGGAGTCGTCGTCATGTCTTTATAGCGTGCATCGATAGCGGAAGCGTCTTTGCTGGTCATTTCTTTTCTTGCTTGCGGAAAAAGGGATAGGGCTGCACCTCAACGAGGGGGTATTGTATTGATTTATTTAGGTATGCGATCGGTAGTACCTTTGGAGTTGAGAAGGGTGAGCATCACCATTTGGCGACGCCCCTCGCGGAGATAGGTCACACTTACCTGCTCGCCAGGATAGTAGTAGCTAACCTCTTCCATCATACGGGCATAGGAATCGACCTCGACACCGTTTACCTGAAGGATGACATCGCCTGCTTGGAGACCTGCCCTTTCGGCAGCACACTCAGGAATACAACGGGCAATATAGACACCATGCAGATCGTTGAGTCCTAGTTTTTTGGCCAATGCATCGGTCATCTCCGACACTTGAACGCCTAAATAACCGCGACTGACGGTTCCATATTCGCACAGATCGTGACTCACTTTGCGAGCAATATTGGAGGGGATAGCGAAACTATAGCCGGTATAGTATCCGTTGCCCGAAGCGATAGCGGTATTGATACCAATCAGCTGACCCTGCACATTGACAAGAGCGCCACCCGAGTTGCCGCTATTGACAGCAGCATCGGTTTGCAGGAACGATTCGATGGTGCTCTCGCCTGTGTTGTTGTTTTGGATGATATCCATATTGCGGGCTTTGGCCGAGATGATGCCAGCCGTAACAGTAGAGGTGAGGTTGAAGGGATTGCCGATAGCCAACACCGGCTCGCCAATACGCACCTGATCAGAATTGCCGAAGGGGATGGTGGTGAGGTCGCGTGCCTCGATCTTGATGACAGCAAGGTCGGTAGCAGGATCGTGACCAATGAGACGGGCAGGCATTACCCTTTTGTCGTTGAGGGTAACGGTAATCTTCTCGGCATCTTGCACCACGTGATTGTTGGTGATGATATAACCATCGGTGGAGATGATCACACCCGAGCCATAGGCATCATAGCGCTGCTTCTGGAGTCCTTGGTTGATAATGATGCCAAAATAGGAGCGATACATAGGGGTGACTCGAGCTATCTCGGTCTTTATATGAACTACGGCATCGATGGTACGCGATGCTACCTGGGTAAAATCGACCATTTGCTGGCACTGGGCACCCACAGTGAAAAGGAGCATAAGGATTGTGGCAACTAACTTCTTCATTGCTATATCTTTTTCTTTAGTTTATTTTTATTGGGTTATGAAAAACATCTTTATTAACAAAAAACTTCCCTTTTTAGTATATGGTTTAAAATAATTTAGTATTTTTGCATTTCCAAATCAGTGATAACTCATGCACGTAATAATTGTTGGAACAGCCTATCCCTATCGCGGAGGCCTCTCGGCCTTCAATGAACGGATTGCCTATGAATATCAACAGAATGGGCATTCGGTTGAGATTTATACTTTCTCGCTACAATACCCTTCGTTCCTCTTTCCTGGCAAGACGCAATATAGCGACGAACCAGCTCCCGAAGGACTGAAAATTTACCGAAAAGTGAACTCGTGCAACCCCTTTAACTGGATAAAGGTGGGGCGCGAGATTAGGAAAAAACGTCCCGATCTGCTCATCACCAAATACTGGCTTCCCTTCATGGCTCCCTGTTTGGGTACCATCGAACGAATGGTTCGCAAGAACGGACATACTCGGGTGATAGCCCTTCTTGACAATATTATTCCCCACGAGCATCGGAT
The DNA here is from genome assembly GCA_030523765.1 of Bacteroidales bacterium. Classification (GTDB taxonomy): domain Bacteria; phylum Bacteroidota; class Bacteroidia; order Bacteroidales; family P3; genus Colimorpha. Next base: position 5,731 of record JAUNHX010000004.1, read on the forward strand.
TGGCGACAAGCTGTTTTCGCGCTATTTCGTGCGTAGCACCGATGGCTTTGTGGCTATGTCGCGCTCGGTATTGAACGATCTGAACCTCTTCGATACGCAGAAACCCCGCCAGTTCTGTCCCCATCCCTTATACGATCACTACGGTTCGTTGATAGCAAAGGAGGAGGCTCAACGGGTGTTGGGACTTGCAGGCGACAGCCATTATGTGCTCTTTTTCGGTTTTATCCGTTCTTACAAAGGACTCGATTTGCTGCTCGATGCTTTCGCCGATACGCGACTAAAGGAGTTGGGGGTGAAGCTAATTGTGGCTGGCGAGTTTTATGGTGATCCTAAGCCCTATCACGATCAGATTGAACGTCTGGGCATCGCCTCGAGGGTGGTGCTTTGTACCGATTTCATCCCCGATAGCAAGGTGAACAACTATTTCTGTGCTAGCGATATAGTGGCACAACCCTACAAAACGGCTACCCAAAGTGGTGTTACCCAGATTGCCTTCCATTTCGAGAAGCCGATGTTGGTAACCAACGTGGGAGGGTTGCCGGAGATAGTGCCCGATGGTAAGATTGGTTATGTGGTAGAACCGCAGCCGCAAGCTATTGCCGATGCTTTGGTGCGCTATTATGAGGAGCATCGCGAAGCCGACTTCACCGAAGGGGTGCGGGAAGAGAAGAAGAAATATGCGTGGTCGACGATGACCAATGCTATTGCCCAACTGATGCAACCGCAAGATACAAAGAAATAGACTTTTATGGGAATCGACAATAGTGCTATTCCCTATTACATCCAATAATTAACCTTCTTGAACAACAACCGAAACAGAACAAAACAGATATGTTTATAAGAAGCAAAGCTCCCCTACGACTCGGATTGGCCGGCGGCGGCACCGATGTTTCTCCTTATAGCGACCTTTATGGTGGCGCCATCCTCAACGTTACTGTAAGCATGTATGCCTACACCACTATCGAACCTACCAACGATGGTAAAGTGGTGTTCGAGGCTCCCGAAAAGAATCTCCGCGAGGAGTATGATAACGCGATGGAAGTGGATACTGATGGCTATTTTATTCTCCATAAAGGAGTTTATAACCGCATTGTCCGTCAGTTTACCCATCGTCCCCTCTCGCTCCGCATTGCTTCGCATGTTGATGCTCCTGCGGGTAGCGGTATGGGCACCTCTTCTACCCTTGTGGTGAGCATTCTTGGAGCCTATGTGGAGTGGCTGAAACTCCCTATGGGTGAATATGATATTGCCCGTTTGGCTTACGAGATTGAACGTATTGATCTAGGTTTGGCGGGCGGTAAGCAGGACCAATATGCAGCTACCTTTGGCGGTTTCAACTTCATGGAGTTCAAGGACGACAACGTGATTGTGAACCCGCTGCGTATCCGTCAGAGCTATGCCGATGAGCTGAACCACAACTTAGTGCTATACTATACCGATACGTCGCACGTGAGTGCCGATATCATCAAAGAGCAACAGAAAAACGTTAAAGCTAAGAAAACCAGCAGCATAGAATCGATGCACAAACTGAAGGAGCAAGCCATTCAGATGAAGGAGGCGCTGCTGAAAGGCGATGTGAACCACATAGGTGAGATTCTCGACTTTGGATGGAAGCATAAGAAACAAATGGCGAAAAGCATTAGCAACCCTCGTATTGATGCTATCTATGATGCTGCTAAACAGGCGGGCGCTTCGGGAGGCAAGATTTCGGGCGCTGGCGGTGGTGGATTCATGTTCTTCTATTGTCCCGGTATGACTCGCTACGATGTGACGGAGGCTCTCCGTGAGTTTGGTGGCGATGTGAAACGCTACGATTTCGCACCCGAAGGACTCAAGACTTGGACAGTATAGAAAAAATACAAAAAATAAACCATTGACCCTTAACAACCAATAAAAACATCATGTCTTCTCTTCGTATATCCCAATCTATTGAGCAAAGTATTGCTGCCAAGAATCAGATTTTAAACGATAAAGCGTTTCTGCAACGCATCGATGATGCAGCACAGATGATTATCCGTTCGCTTAACGATGGCGGCAAAATCCATTTCTGTGGTAACGGTGGCAGCGCTGCCGATGCTCAGCATCTGGCTGCCGAACTGAGTGGCCGTTTCTATTTTGATCGCCCCCCACTCAACGCTGAGGCACTACATTGCAACACTTCGTACCTCACGGCTGTAGGCAACGACTACGGCTATGAGATGATCTTTTCCCGCCTAATTCGTGGTACGGGTAAAAAAGGAGACGTTTTGGTAGGCATCTCTACTTCGGGCAACTCCAAAAACATACTGAAGGCCTATGAGGTGTGTCACGAAATGGGTATCCACACCATCTCGCTAACGGGCGAGACGGGTGGGGCGATGGCTTCGATGAGCGATATCTTGCTCAATGTGCCTAGCACCGATACCCCTCGCATCCAAGAGAGTCATATCATGATTGGCCACATTATCTGCGAACTGGTAGAGACGGCTCTGTTCAAAAAGTAGCTGTTCACTCGTAAATGATGATAAGGTTTTTCTTCTCTATATATAAATAAGGTATTATTATATAATGAAAGAGGCAATCGTTTTGGCTGGTGGTCGCGGCACACGACTGCAATCGGTGGTGAGCGATGTTCCTAAACCGATGGCTCCCATCCATGGGCGTCCTTTCCTTACCTATCTCTTCGATATGCTGATAGGTTATGGCTATGAGCATGTGGTGCTCTCTACTGGCTATATGCATGAGGTGATAGAATCGTATTTTGGCAGTCGCTACCGCAGTATCGACATCGATTACGCTCGAGAAATGAGCCCTTTGGGTACAGGCGGGGGATTGCTGAATGCGATGGATCACTGCCGCTCGGAGGAGGTTACGGTGCTGAATGGCGACACACTGTTCCGCATTGATTTCGATGCTCTTTATCGTTTCCACCAACAACATAAGACGCTACTGACGATAGTGTTGCGAAAGGTAGAGGATACTTCTCGCTACGGTTCGGTTGTCACCAATGCTGAGGGGCGCATTACCTCGTTTGTGGAGAAGGGCGATGCTCAGGGAACTGGTTTTATTAACGGGGGCATCTATCTGCTTAACTCTTCGATATTTGAAGGAAGGAAGGTGGGCGATGTGTTCTCCTTCGAACGCGACATCATGCAGGTGGATTATCCCCACAAGCCTTTCTATGCGATCGAGAGCGACGGCTATTTTATTGATATAGGCATTCCTGAAGATTATGCGCGTGCGCAGAATGAGTTTATATCACTATAAATCAGTTGTGTGCAACAAGTGTTCAAAAAAGAATAACACTTTGTGCAATAAAAACGAAATAGGCTGTACTAATTATTAAAGTTTCATAATAGTATAGTGTAAATATTTGGTACATTTTTTGTACAAGCCATCCATTAAAGGGAGCATCTGGGAAGACGCGCCCTTTTTTTATGATCTCTTTTATCTTGAAATGGTTGTTTTCTCGATAGCCACAACGGTAAGGCTGTTGTCTTGTACTTGGAACTTGACCTCGCATCCTGCAAAGGGGAATCCATAGATGCGCGATGCATCGTGTTGATACTGGGGACGCGGATCGTTGGCGAGGATTTGAAGCAAGGGTTCGCGATAGGGTGCATCGATGACTGCGAGGAGTGAAGCGTCACAGTGTACCTCTAGCAGTCGATTGGCGGGGGTTGGGGCAAACCCACTACGGGCTTCGGGATGGGCATCGGTATAGGGGATATAGGGTTTGATATCGTAGATAGGTGTGCCATCCATCATATCGGCACCTGCTATATGAAGGAGGGGCCCTTCGGGCGATTGCATCTCGACCGAGAGGAGTCGCACCGATGAGAGGGCTAACGCATTGGGGCGGAACGAACTGCGTGTGGCAAAAACCCCCATTCGCTGATTGCCCCCCAAACGGGGAGGACGCACCGTAGGCGACCAAGTGTCACGCACATTCTCGGAAAACTGCCAGATAAGCCACAAATAGTCGAATTCCTCGATACCTCGCAACGCTTCGGCTACTCGAAACGGTGGGGTAAAAACGATAGTGGCGGGCAGCGCCTCTACAATATTACTTTGTCGCGGTATACCAAATTTGGAGGTGTAAGGACTTCGTATATGTGCTATGACTTGCATATGGTATTGTTTTAATTGAAGGAGGTAAGTACTGGGGTATAACTATAACTGGTTGAGGGCTTTGGCTGGGGATTGAGCCATCGTTGGATATGAGGATGTACCCAATAAGCCATACGTGCTGAAGCAACACCTACGCCGCCACCCGCTATCACATCGCCCAACCAATGACGATCGTTGTAGATACGCATTAATCCTGTGAGGGCTGCTAACGCATAGGCACTATAACCTACCCAGGGGGCTGATTCGCGAAACTCGCTCCGCGCTATCTCTGCTCCCCAAAAGGCGGTGGCTGTATGTCCTGAAGGGAATGAGTTGCGCGCCCATCCCGAAGGACGAGGTACTCGTGTGGTATATTTCACCGACTGCACCACAATATTGAAGATTGCAAACGATTCGATTTCGATCCACAATAGGTCGCGATAACTGCTGCGGGTAGAGACTCCCGCTTTTTTCAAGATCCAGGGGGTTGCTGCAGGTAGAAACTGGATATAATTATCGAAATGAAGATGCGAACCCTCCATAGGGCCGTGCTCGCTTTTCCACTGCTGTACTGTATTTCGCACATAGTGGTTGAGCGTTTCTCCCTCTTCGAGGATATGGGTGAGGCCTCCAGCTATCATCGTTGCACCTACCATAGGAAGCAAGATTGCGTTGTCGTGACAATCAACCCTAATCCATTGGCTGGTGGTATCGCTTTCTATATATTGTGCCTTCCCTATGAGGGCTCCCATGAGTAGCAGGAAAAATATGGAACGTCTAAATATCATAGGATTCATTATTTACAAGACGTAAAACACCATCGGAATCTAGATGAGGTACCAATCGGCAAGTATCGATGCGGAAAGCATATGCGATATCTTTTTCAGCTCCCAACCGCTGCAATCTATGTACATGAGTAGCTTCCTTGCAATAGGTGAAGGGATCGCCTTGCGCCTGTTGCCACAAGGAACGACACATCATCGCCCCATCGTTCACCATCATGAGTTGGGAATCTTTGCCGAGTTTTTCGGCCAACGCCCCAGCAAAGAGGGAATCTTCGAGCGATGGGTTGTTCTTCCATCCGGAACAAAGCACCACCACATCTTTCTGCAACTGTGTAAGATAATCGGTTAGCACTGTTAGGTTGGAGAAACAACCCACCAACACTTCTCCCTCCCCTTGGGCAGTAAGGATGGCTACGGTTCCGTTGGTAGTGGAATAAGCCAATCGACGTCCCCGAAGATCCATAGCGATATACTCGGTTGGCGAATTGCCCACTTCGGCTAGCGGCACCTTTGATCCTCCCCTTTCGGCAGCAATGGTATATCCTTGCTGATGATAGGAGGGAAGCATGTCGAGCGAATCGAGCGGTACTACCTCTTCAACACCTGCTTGGAAAGCGGCACAGATGGATGTTGTGGCACGAAGGATATCAACGGCTACCGTCACATGATTGTCGCGAAGCGATCGGAGGGGATAGAGGATAGGGCTAAAAATAACTTCGATTTGCATATAGGATGTTCGGAGGTTAGCTAATAGGTGTTTATAACTAAAAGACTATATATCAAAAAAGAAAAAAATCGGGCGCTTGTAAGCCGGGTTCTGTACCCCTTGAAAGGGGCCTCTATCATTAATCTAGGACAGCTGTCACCAACTGCCTCAATCAACCTACCCCCCCGACACAGGCGAGTCAACCTTTCACTGCCGGTATATTTGGTCTTTCAACCCATAAGGTTTACCATCGACCTCATTGCTGAAGGTCGTCGTGAGCTCTTACCTCGCGTTTGCACCCTTACCCTGCTGGCACGAAGCCAACGTTGGCGGTATTGTTTCTGTGGCACTTTGCTGTGACATAACCCTTACGGAATTATGCCCCTTCCCGTTAGGAAGTATGGGACTCTGTGTTGCCCGGACTTTCCTCTCGCCTCGACCCCGAAGGGTTGATGGCCAGCGATAGAGCGGCGACCCGATTATTCTCTTTCTTCTTCCTTCTTGTTCGAGGCAGCGGCATCGATATTTGCTCTCCAATGGTGTAACTCGATATCGATTTAACAATATGGTTTACAACTGTCGAGGGCAATAGAGTGCCAACCTCGATGGATTGCAAAAGTACAAATAAATTTACAAAGGGCATGAAAAAAGAACTATTTCTTTGCAATAAACGATGGGAAATAGATTTTTTTTTGTATTTTTGCAGCCGTTATTGTTCTCTCGATAGGTTATCGAACAAGAACGTAGTTTATTGAATTAAAAATAAATAAATATACATGAAGCACGCCATACCGTTCCTCGTTATCCTCTCATTGGGTGTACTGTCGCTTTTCACTTCGTGTAAAGGGGCTCAGCCAATGGTACAGGATAGTAATGTGCAGTTGGCCTACCTAAAGGAGGCCAGCGAGGATAATCTTGAAGCTCTATCTAAAGCCTACGCTACCGCTATCAATAAGAACCGTAAGGCAAAGGTGAAATATCCGGGTCTTTTCTGCGACTACGCTGTCACCCTCGCCTTGTTGGGTAATGCCTCTGAGGCTAACAAATGGTTCAACAACGAGGTAGCTGAATTTCCTAGCAGTCAGGCTTATGTGAACACCCTCAAAGCAAAACTGATACCTCAGTATGCCAACGATAACACTACCACCGATGGTGATGCTATCGAAACCGATCCCTCTATCACCGAAGGAATGCGCAAGGCGGTGAAAAACGTTATCGATGAGCAAGAGGCCAAAGATGCGGAGGTGAAGGAGCAAGGCGATGAGAGTTCCTTGAAACCTACTACCGATCGTAAGAAACAACCTGCCAAGAAGAAAGGAAAGAAGGGAAAAAAGGGCAAGAAGAGAAGATAATCCTTCACTATTGTTTCCTCCTTCAACCTAATGTCATATCTTATTCGAATAGATCAAACAATGAAAAAGACATATACCCTCCTCGCTTTTATCGTAGCAGTGCTCCTTTTGGGTGCCTGCAAGCAGGAAAAGAAAGCTACCTACTATGAAGGTATCTACTCCGAAAAACCGGTTTCGATATTCATAGCACCTGTCGATGATCAGACAATGCGCAAGGTGGAGAAATATCCCTCCGATATCGAATACAATGATGCCTGCAATACTGCTACTCAGTATTTCCAACAAACTCTGGCTTACCCCTTTATCCAAAATGGTTATTATGTAGTAGGTCCTGTGTCGGCTCGCCAGATTATGGAGGCAGAAGAATTCACCTTCAAACATCTGCGTCGCGGCAATCTGAAAGATTTCTATAACGCCTATGGTATCGATGCTGTTCTCAATACCACCCTTTACCGTTGGCAGGAGAAGAATGCCGAATGGACACTCTTCATAGAGTACCAACTGCGCTCTACCAAGACCAATACCGAACTGATGCACAAATGGGTGAAAGCCACCAAGCGTCTCCCCACCAACCTGAAGGGCGATGCCTATATCATGAAAGAGGATAAAGCTTTCGCTGCCAGCATGGGAGGTCTAGGTACCCAAGCTACCCAACAGTGTTATCTTGTTGAGAAATGCAATGACTATGTGCTTCGCAACTTGCCCACATCCTCTACCCGTAGACAGTTTGAGGAAGACCTCTACCATATGGCCAACGCTACCTATATCTCTTATATATGGACAGAAGAGGGTCGTGCCGATGTGCAACAACTCTCGCCAGAGGAGTTTGAACAAGCTTGCTTTGTAGATAAATAATTCCTAAACACCTATTCTTTTTGAAATGCAATCAGATTTCATAACATACATAAATTAAGTAACCAGATAAATAATCTTTAAAAAAAAGAAAACTCAATGAAGAAAGTCCTTATGCTGCTTGCCGTGATGGCAATCAGTACCTTCCAACTGCTGGCCTCGCCGGCTTACCCTGAACTCATTAAGTTTCAACAACCCAAGCACGACATCAGCCTCAACATCTACCTCAAAGGTGATGAGCGTGTGCATTGGGCAGAAACAGAAGATGGCTACAGTCTTGTTCATGCTGATGATGGCACCTTGATGTATGCCACCCTCGATGAGCACGGCGATATGGTGCCTTCGCAATTCATCGCTACCGATTTCAAAGATCGCGATGAGGTGGTTCTCGAATTCCTTAGTAAGACTCCCAAGCATCTCACCTTCAGCAAATATCAAGTTGAACAGATGGTTTCTATTTGGACCGATATGAGCAAGATGAAATATGCTCCTAAGATGATGACAAATGTGGTGGGACAGAAGAAGTTCCTTGTGATCCTCTTCCAATTCCCCGACCTAGAGTTTACCCATCGTCCCTCTGCTTTCCAAAACCTCTTCAACCAGGTGGGTTACTCGGTGGGTAGTGCTACAGGTAGCGTTCACGACTATTACTATGATGTCTCGGGCGGACTTTTCTCACTGCAGGTCGATGTGGTAGGTCCCTATACCGCTAATGAAGGTTTCGCCCACTATGGAGCCAACGAGGGCTATCAAGATTTTGCCGAAGAGGCTGTTGAGAACGCTTCGGCCGATGTTGATTTCTCTGACTATGACAATGATAACGATGGGTATATCGATGGACTTCATATCATCTTTGCGGGTCATGGTGAAGAAGCAGGCGCCAGTTCCGATCATATTTGGTCGCATAAATGGAACATTTTCAGTTCGCCTATCTACAACAACACCATCGTCAATGTCTACTCTTGTTCGCCTGAATGTAGCGGCAACAACGGCACTACTCTCACCGCTATCGGTGTGATTTGCCACGAGTTGGGTCACGTATTTGGTGCTCCCGACTATTATGATACTGATTATGCTGGTTCGGGTGGAGAATACCCTGGATTGGGTCAGTGGGACATCATGTCGAGTGGCAGCTGGAATCGGGGTGGTCACTATCCTGCCCATCATAACGCTTACACCAAAGCCTATATCTATCGTTGGATTACAGTCGATACCCTCGATAGCCCTCGTGCCGTTACGATGCTCCCCACTACTGAGAGCAGCAGCGATTTCTATCGCATCAACACCAGCACTGAAGGCGATTTCTTCTTGCTTGAGAACCGTCAGCATACAAAATGGGATCGTTATATTCCTGGTCACGGATTGATCGTGTATCATGCTCACCCTAATGCTCATGGGGCTTCTGTTGATAATTCCAAACATCCGCAGCAGCTCTATATCTTGGCACAAACCAACGTCACCGACTCGTTCCCCAACTACAGCGCCTCTTCGTATGGTTACCTCAACTCGAGCGCTACTCCTCTTCCTGGTACTAGCAACCGTCGCATGCTCACCGATTACACGTGTCCCCGTCTCCGTCCTTGGAGTCAGGCACTCAACAATACCCCCATCACACAGATTAGTGAAAACAATGATGCTCATACTGTCTCTTTCTGCTTTATGGGTGCTTCTCCTAGCTCTTCCAATCTGCGTGCCGAAGGTATCAACGACAATACCATCCGTATTGACTGGAATAATTACGGCGACTATCAGAGTATCCTGATCTATTCTTCTGACAGTCTTTTCACTACAGCAGATAGTGCTTACCTTACAGCCGACACCATCGGCAACAACATCGTTGCCTATCGCGGTATCAATACTACCCAGTACTTGTCTGATCTTGCAGCCAACACAACCTATTACTTCAAACTCCTTACCCGTCTTGACGATAGCACCTTCATGCAACCCCTATTCACCTCTGCTGCAACACTTGCTTGCTCGGCCGAGAATTGGGGATTGGAGAATTTCGAAGCAATAGCGGATACCCTTGATCTGCCCGAATGCTGGGAGGCAATCAGCAATACAGCTAGCAACAACTGGTATATCGCCTCTGAGAATGGCAACCATTATGTGGCCGTTTCGCCACGCAGCGCTACAGCGACAAACTATATCTTGCAAACGGCTCCTTATCATCTTGATAGTGCCAACAACACCATCCTCTCTTTCAAGGCCCGTTTCGATAATGCTGATGCTGATCACAAACTCTATATCCTTCGTCGTCGCGACATTGAACAGCAGTTCGACACCATCATCATCATCACTCCTGATAGCAGCAGTGAATGGAAGACCTATTATTATGATATCTCTACCCCCGGAAGATACAACATATTGCAGTTCCTCTTCCAAGGTGACAACAATCGGGGTATTGCTCTCGATGACATCCGTTTACAATCGGGCATACTGCTGAGCACCACCAACTCTGAAGGGGGATTCCTCTATCCTCAAGGCTACAATGTTTACCAGTATGGAGACACCGTTCATTTCCGCATGATGCGTCAAAGTGGTTACAAATTTAAGGCTCTTTATATCAATAATAGTAACTACACCTCGCATGTCGATACTACTCGCTATCCCTCATTCGATTGGGTGATCCGTTTCAGCAGTACGGCTCGCGGTCTTTTTGAACGCGACTTGGCTATCGATGATGTAGAAACTGCAATGCCTGTCTTCTATCCCAACCCTACCAACAATTGGGTTACTATCGATCAGATTCCTAATGGCATTGATCGTATCACGCTGCACGATATCTATGGTCGTGTACTGCGTACATATTCTGTTGAAGGTAGCAGTCTTCGCATCAACCTTGCAGCAATGCCTCGGGGGCTTTACCTGATCCGTATCGGCGATCGTATTCACAAAGTAATGAAGGAGTAACAATCCTTCTCTTTACTGAACACTCTGATGTGTCCCCTACCTCTGCTTCGAGATAGGGGACACATCCTTTTATCCCCTCCCCCACCCTTCCTCATGCATATCCTCATTCATGTATAGTTGTCAACCTAATCGTTATCCTCTTTCTCTCCCCTACCCCTCTCCTCACTCTTATGCTACAACCCTCCATACTCGTATAGTATACTCCTCAACACTCGTATAGTGCAACCCTCCACACTCGTAGGCTCCGATGTGGGTCGCACTTAAGTCCTATCCACCTCGTTGCCTACGAGCTCCCACCCCTACTTATATGAGTATTATTTCATGTTATTAAAGTTGGGTAGTTCACCATACAAAAAAAAACTCCCAAACCAAATAAGTTTGGGAGGTGTCATTAGTAATAATATAAATAATTATATTTCTAACGGATAAGGGTGATGGTGCCTCGATTATGTTTGATACCAAACTGTGCATCGCGATATTCAATCACATAAACATAGGTGCCCATGGGTTGTGCTTCACCGTGCATAGTTCCGTCCCATGCAGCATTCACATCGTGCGATGCATATACTAGCTTGCCTCCACGATTGAAGATGCGGATGGTGTAGGAGATAATCTGACTTCCTTCACGTGGAGTTATCGTAAAGCGGCGTACCTGATCGTTGGCATCATCGGGCGAGAATGCATTGGGAATATATATTAGGTCATCGTCCGCATTGAGAGTCACAGCTTTGCCGCTACTAGGAGAAGAGACGGTGGAGGGGGTGCTTGTAGTATTGGATGGAGCAGCATCAGCAACAACAGTTGGTGCAGCAGAGGTGGTAGTTTCTGTTGACACACGCTGTTGTGTAGGCGTTACCTTCTGAAACTTAGCGATAGGAATAGTATTGGGATTCACCCCTACCAACTGACTCGATACTTGTTGCCCCTCTGATGAGTTAGTGACTGATTGAGGAGGATGGGTAGAGGAAACCTGGGGTGCCACTTCATTAGTGACGACAGGAGAGGGTGATTGCTGCTCAACCACAGGAGTGGGAGTAAGCTGAGCCACCTCCAAGGGGGCGTTATCGATAGATGAACGACTTACCGTCCATACTACTACACTAGCGGCAACTAGTGTTGCTGCAGCACCTACGATACCCCAACGACGAAGCGCTGTTTGATGACGCATACGGGTATTGATGCGATCCCATACAGAGGGGTCGGGGGTGACAGAAGTTTGGTCAAGTCGTTTTTTCAAATCATTTTTCATTGTGTGATCTCCTTATTCAAATACGGTATAACTATTATATTATAGATCATTCAGTTTCTTTAACTTTAGCTAACGTTGATGGATGCCCATCTTCTCTAGTTTGGCTATCAGCATCTGTCGTGCTCGCGATGCGTTGCTACGAACAGTCGATTCGCCTACCCCTAACTGTTGAGCAATCTCCTTGTCGGAATAGCCCTCCACTTCACGCAGGTTGAAAGTGGTGCGGAGCATGCGGGGTAGCTCCGTGATTGCCTGCTGGATCTTATCGATATCATATTGGGTAAGATCGTTCACCACCTGAAAATCATTGCCCCCCAACGGAATCTCATCGATCGACACTAGGTCGACCTTCTTTCGGAGCGAAGAGAGTGCCGTATTGATCATAATGCGCTCTATCCAGGAACGTAACTGGGCGGCATCCTTGAGGTTACGCAGGCTATTGAAAACTTTAACGAAACCATCTTGAAGTACATCTTGGGCCTCATCGCGATTGCCCATATAGCGGATACAGAGGGCCAGCATTGTGGGGGCAAAACGATCGTAGAGTTGCTTCTGCGCCCGGGGGTCGTGCTTCAAGCATGCCAGTACTAACTGTTCGTTCTCCGTTTTCATTTTAGTCAAGACGCATCATTAGCAGTTTTTGCTGCAAGCAATACTGTTAAAAATTATTAAAACTACTATTCCTACACTCATCGTATAGTTGATCGAAATAGCTTTTCAACATTGTCGTATCGGCGATAATACCCTGCAATTGTTCGAGTTTTGCCTTATTTGGCGAATGAGGAATAAAAAGTTGGAGATAGCCTCCAACAGCATATTTTTCATGCAGATGATGGAGTGTTCGCTGCCAATGCCCCTCACGTTCGAGGGTGGGATAATGATCAAGACCATATTGGATAGTACGACGAATAATAAGCATCGGCTCGATATCGCGATCGGCCTCAGCAACAATAAGTCCGTAGATACTGCGAGGACGATAACCGATACTAGCTCGGTGATCTTCGGCTGCTTGCGCCATCACTTCAAGTTGTTGCGAAGAGAACCATCGAGGCAACTGTGGATCATTGCGGATAATACGACCTGATACCAAATGGTGGTGTTGTCGCCCCTCTGCCAATCCCACATCATGAAAAGCTGCAATAGCGTAAACCATACTGCGATCCACAGGATAGGATTGCGCGAGCGAAAGACTGTTGGCAATCACCTTCTCGGCATGATCGTGCTGATGAGCAGCATCAAAATAATCATAGCGAGGGATAATTTCGTTTTTTATATAGCATCGCAGGGAGGCATCGATAGTTTGATAATCCATTTCCATGATTCTATAACGATAAGTGTTGAATGTTAGTATGTGTAACGCATAACGACCACACAGTTGCGAGCATAAAAAAAATCGATCGGCAGGAAATCCTGCCGACCGAACTCTATTATGAAAAAAAAATATTATTTCGAACGGAACCGATTCAGCATCTCGAAGCTATCGGGCTCATCATCGCTATTATAGGTAACCTTAAGGAATGCGGTATCTTTTAGATAATCGATGCTTCCCACTTTTACACTGACAATATCGAGTCCTGTACGCTCTTTGAGGTCGGCCACCAACTCTTCATAACGATCGGTCTTAACAAGATCGATCTTATCATAATTGATCAGTTTTTGGTGTTGACGATCAGTGTTGGAGAAGCCCAGCTTTTCGAGGATGAAGATAACCAGGATAAAGAGGACATTCGTAAGGATCATAGCCGCATACGAGGTTCCCATACTGAAACCGTTGACGATGCTGATAGCGATGATAACGAAGAGGTAGGTCATCTCACGAATGGGGACACTCTCGGTACGATAACGAATCATGCCGAAGATAGCGAAGAGACCTAAAGCGATACCCATACCAAGATTGAGATTCTGCAGCAAGAAGAGCAAGAAGAAGATGCTTACGCTGAAGAGGATGTAGGTGAAATAATAATCGCGGCGATGGCTCTTCTTATAATAGAAGCAGTGCACAACAATCCAACATACAAGCATGTTGAAAAGGAAACGAACAATCAGATTCCAAAACGAGACAGGCTCGAAGAACGGAATATCGCCAAAGAGGGCATCTTTAAAACTTTGTCCATATTGGACAGCGATTTCGGGATCGAAATCAGGTGTGGCTTGAAGAAATGGTATCATTGATATAACGGATTTTTTGTTTGAAACGATTATATTTTGCTTGAGGATTGGTAAGTACGGTGCCAATACAGTACTTGCTCATCCGCTTGGGATGAACACGTACTTCGAGCATGGCCCGTTGGATAGCGCTTAGGGGTGCCCCTACTTCGTGCTTCACCTCCATAATCACCAACGGCGAAAGATCGTAGTTGATGCCTGTATGGTGATTCACAAAACGAATCTCACTATCAATGGTGATACGCGAGGTCTTGGCCTTATCAACAAGGGTGATGCGGCGAAAGGTGTTCTCTACATGGGGCATCAGCAAATCGAGAGGATAGCGACTTTGTTCCGATAAGAACTCTCGCACCTGTGCATCATCGAGCGCATGATAGAAGATCGACTTATCTACCTTGATGCGAACCTTTTTGGTTTTACCTTTATTGTTCTTATTCTTCACCTCCATAAAGGTGGTACCGGAACTAAGGTAGGTGCGTATGCGGAGTTTCTGGCGATTGAGTCGCCGATTGTGGTGCTCTGTATACATCGCCACATCCTCAGTATCGAAGTAGAGGGTGTTATAAGGTGCGAGCGCATCGCCATCGATACGTTGCACATAATACTCATCAACAACAAGATCCAACAATGCGGCAAGTTGCTGACGGTTCATGAGGAACTTCTCATCGACACGATTCATCAACTTCACACCACTCATCTGATCGAGCGTGATGGTCTCCATACGGGAGAGGATGGGATTGAGCGAATCCATAAAAATACTACTTATAACTATACTCGTATTTCTTGGTCGAAAGCAACTTGCCGTTAGGGCCGTAGGTCAACTGACGAGCTTTGGTGCCATTCTCGTTGTACTCAAACTTACGGATCTTCACCGGCTTGTCTTTTTCATTGTACTCCACTTGCTTCACGCAACGTTTGGAGTTGCCTTCGTACTCGTAAGTGGTACGACATTTCTGCCCATAAGAGGCATACTCTATCTCCTCGATTTTGCGTCCCATCTCATCGAAGGTACGAACATTGTCAAGATAGGAGGTGGTGGAACCAGCCTTCTGGTTGAACTCTTTGATGACTAGATTCTTTTTGCGTTCTTTCTTGGCAGAAGAGGAGGGAGTGCTCTGTGCCAGCAGTACTGTGCCCGAAAGGCAAAGAACGATAAGCAAAGAAATGAGTTTCTTCATAAATACGTTTTATTAAATTACTATTATTTTGATTATTCTTTTTAAAGTTATATGCATCGAAAAAGAAGATGCAATAATTTATATTTTCAATAATGCAAAAGTAATAAAAAAATATTACCCACCAAATATTTTTTTTAAAACTACATCATTGTACACTAAATCAGTATCTAAAAAGAAACAATCTTTTATGGACATCGTTAGAATAATACCTAACAAATGATGATTTATGGAAAAATTAAAGCTGCTTTAGTCAATCATTGACACATGAATAGCGTCGCCTATCTGCACATTAAACTTAGGGAGAAGGATACCTCATCCATCAACAACAGTCTCTTTAATAACAAGAATTACAACAAGATTCTTATATATAATCAAAAGAAAAAAAGTGATAACAAAAAGCCAATCTGTTTTACCTTAACAGCTGTACCGTACCCGATTGGGTAAGAGGATTGCTCGGATCAATGATATTAGTATAAGTGGCTTTATATACATACGATCCTTGGGGCATCTTATGTCCATCAACGGTTCCATCCCACGAGCCATCGAAACCTTCAAACTGGTAGATTAACAATCCATTACGATTATATATCTCTACTTTAAGACTAAGGATACCTAAACCTTGAGCTTGAAATACTTTGTTAGAAATTTCGTCGGGTGTGAAAGCATTCGGGAACCAAATAGCCTCCTTGTATTGATAGATGCGATAGCGTGCCGTATCTACACAGTCGTAGGCATAAGCCACAAGAAAGACATCCACCGAATCTTCCTCCTTTTTCACCGTATAGTGAAGTCGTTCTTGATTGGAAGTAGTTCCATCGGGGAGTTTCCATAAAATACGCTGATAGCCGTGACTCTGATTGGAGAGCATAATATCGCGGTTGCCCAGGGTGGCGTAGGGAGGCGATGCACCGATATAGGCTTTCAGCGAAGTGTCGCGTGTATAACTAAGGCTATAAATACTATCGCAGCCCTCTTCGGTGGTATACGTGATAGAAGGAGCATCGGTGGTTTGTTCATAAGTAACACCATCAATCCAAGTGTAGGGCATACAATCAACTCGATATTCCACCGTATGAGGCACCTCGCGAGCCAAAAGGTAAAGAGTTTCGTTGTAAGGACATCCCTCGGGGGTAACGGCCGCCCTAGTATAGGTTCCTGGCTGATGAAGTTGCTGTTCACCATAGGCATAGGTAACTCCTATGCAGAAACTATCGGTAACCGATCGATCAATATTATTAATATTGTGTATGGGGAGTACCACACTATCGAGACATCCGTTGGCAAACTCTGCCCGGATGGTGAGATTGCTGACACGCTCAAGCGAGTCGCGATAGATACCAGTAAACAGATCGAGTTGATTGGCTGATACTGTAACAACAGTGCCATCAGTTGAACCATTAACCTGTAGATTAGGGTTATCGCAATACCAACTCAAGCCTGTATGAGGGATCGTATCTTCGGCAGGGAAGATACTTGTATAAGTTCCTGCCTCCTCCAAGCATAGCAACGTATCGCCTATTACATGCAACAAAGCAGCAAAATCGCACCCTACAGTAACGGTATAAGCTATATCGTAGAAGGTACCATTGGCTGAATGACAAGTAAGACGCATCGTATATTTTGTAGTTACCCTAGGACTAACCATTATACTACGATATGAAACACCTGTCTGTTCACAGAGATAGATAGAGTCGTTAGGATTGGTGGAGGTAATCTCCATAGCGGAATCGACCGTAGGACCCAGATACCAACGTATCGTATCGTCTGTAGCACCATAAGGGGCAAAACGCCACGCTTCGGGGGTAAGAATATTTTGGTTAATAAGAGGGTTGCGATTGGAGGGAGTATAGGCATTGAAACCCAAACTATCGATAATGCCTACCACACACTGATTATGATCTGTACCACAAGCGGCCCAATGCCGCTTGATGTGAACCTCGATGATATTGGTTGACTCGTAGCAAGCAATCTGACTCGTGCTATAGTTCTGCGAGCAAGAATAGTATCTATTATTACCAAACTTAGGTATAGCATTATAACTTACCAACAACATACGACACTCAGGACCATTGTGTTGTGGAGGCATCGTAAAGATAGCCTTATGGATGCCCGAATTTGCAAAACCAGTGCTATCGCAATAGCGAGGATCAATATCTTCCCATAGCCCTAAAATATTGTTTTTGATATGCTTTGTATTTAACGTTGAAGCACTAGGAATAGGAGCATAAGTAGAAACATTGTATGGCATACTCTCGTTACATACCGAAGTATCGAACGAGATGTTGCCGTTAGGTCCTACCACCGCCTGAGTGTAAGTGTTGCCAAAGAAAACAAAAGGGAACGGCATCTGCATTGGGTTAGCATCATAAAGATCGTCATCCGTTACATTCAGTTTTCCTCCACCACCTGCGTGACTACAGAATGTGGGATCGGGCGGAGCATAGGGGATAGAGTAGACGTGATATCCTTGATAGGTTAGTGGAGGAACAAAGGTGGTAGCGCTCAGTTTGATGGTTCTATTATGGCAGTTAACGAGGGTATCCCAACCACGCTCCACCATCCGTGGGTCGTTACTTGATTCAGCATAATAAATATCTGGACATTGAGCCCACAAGGAGCCACACCAACCAAAGGTTAGCAACAAAAGAGATACTATAATAGTGTTTCGTTTCATTATATCCAATATTTTTTTCACCATTGAAGGCTGTTAGGGTTGTTGTTGTTTTGTAAAGAAAAGCTTCAAACTGATGTCTGAAGAGAGGGCAGGGATATAACTATCCCTACCCTTTATCGGATCAGCAGGACATTACCCTTGTTACTGATAGGGTTAACTGGATTAATGACGGTAGTGTAGCGAGCACGCCAAACATAGTTGCCCTGTGGCATATCGTTGCCATTGAAGTCAGTACCATCCCAGAAACCTTCTGGATCGGTAATCTTATTAATCAAGATTCCGCGACGATCATAGATCTCCATCTCCATCGTCTCGATACCAATACCGATTGCTTGGAAGTGATTGTTCTCCTCACGTCCTGGAGTAAATGCATTGGGGAACCACACGGCCTCTTTCAACAGAGGGATAGTGATATAGGCAGTATCAATGCATCCGTATGGACTGAAGGCCTCAAGCATGAAGGAGATAGAATCCTGTTCGGTGGGGAAATTGAAATACACTGTCACATTAGTATCAACACGTCCATCAGGCAGATACCAACGACGTCGGTCACTACCCTTACTCACATCCTTCAGCATAAGACTGAGGTTATCGAGTGTAGCATGCAAAGGATTGGCTTCAATGATAGCTTCGAGCGAATTATCGAAAGTGAAGTTGAGGGTAATCACACTATCGCAACCCCACTGATTGGGAATAGTAACCGTAGCGGTATTGTTCGACTCGTAATATGTATTGCTGTCCATCCAGGTAAGGGGATGACAATCTTTCTGATAATCGATACCACTATTGCGCGAATGAGTTTCGAGCCGTAGGTATTTGGTATAAGGGCATCCTTCGACCGTTGCTGTATCGTAACTATAGGTACCCACCATCGTATAATCCTGACCACAGAAGGTATAGGCCTCACCGTCGCAGATGCTACCATAAGTAGTGTCATCGATACGGTTGATATGGCGGATAATAACGAGCGCACTGTCCTTGCATCCATTGTTGAAGGTAGTATTGAGCGAGAAGCGAGTCACTTTATCGCGATCGTTTACACGAGGACCAAAGAAGAGGTAAGGCTGACTAGCGGGGATCACCACTCGTGTTGAATCGAGGTTGAAGGTGTAGCGCAGATTTGGGTTATCGCACAGCCAACGGTTATGGGTAGGATAGGTAAGATCGTTGCTGCTTAAGTCGATGCTGATCGTATCAGCAACATTCTTACATACTACAGTATCGGTAGTAACACTCATATTGTGACTAAAATCGACGCCCACATGGAAAGGATAGTTCACCACGTAAGGTACACCCGTAGCGCTAGTATAACGCAACTGAACAGTATAAGTGGTAGGAACAGTTGGCGATACCCACAAACCCATATACTGTGACACACCATACTCATCGACCTCTACATTGCATTTGTATACCGAATCGACAGGGCTATGGTTAGTGATAGTAGCCATAATCTCATCTTCATCGTCAGTACTATCGCCATAGAACCAACGAATATTGCGAATGGTACGACCTTTAGGGGTAAAACGCCAAGCTTCAGGAACGGTGATATCTTGGTTGTTGAGGGGATTACGACCGGGAGCTGTATAGGCAGTATCGCCTGTTGGGTTGATGATACCCACAACACACTTGTTGCCATCGGTGCCGCAGGTAGCACTATGCCGTTTGATGTGAACCTCAATGATATTGGTACCCTCGTAACATACAATCTGACTGGTGCTATAATGGGTAGGAGCTTCGGCAGCACTGCTATGACCAAACTTAGGAACACCATTATAACTCACACAAAGCATACGACATTGAGGACCATTGTGAGCAGCAGGGATGGTATAGATAGCCTTATGGATACCTGCATTGGGAACACCTGTATTAGAGAAATAACGGGGATCGATATCCTCCCAGAGACCAAAAATATTATTCTTTACAGCACCTTCAGTTTGAGTTGTCGAACTAGGGATAGGAGCATAGTTTTGTACACTATAAGGCATAAATTGACCCGTCATGCTAGTATTGAAACTTACATTTCCGTTAGGTCCCACCACTGCCGAATTATATGTACGGCCAAAGAAACTAAACGAGAAGGGGAACGACATCACATTGTTATCGTAATAGTCATCCTGATTAACAGGCAACTGACCACCGCCACCAGCATGACTGCAGAAAGTGGTGTCGGGTGGGTTGTATGGAATCGATTCCACCTCGTAATGGTCGAACTCTGAGCAAGTGATATAAGGAGTACATATCAGTATGACAGCAGGGTTGTCGCACGTTACCAACGTATCCCATCCTCTGTTAACCAACGATTGACGAGTTGAAGCATCGCCATAATAGATATCGGGACACTGAGCCTGTAAAGTCATACCCAATCCGAGTATCATAGCAAATGCAACAAAGTACTTTTTATAGATCTTATTCATTAGTATTATATTTTAACGTAGCCAAATTAACCTTTTTATTCTAGACTCAATTAACCCTTCTTTTGCTGCATAACTTGTGTGTTAAAAATATTTAATAGATAATTACAGCACTCTAAGTCAATCAACTAATAAAAACACAAAATTAAAAAATATTTATATAAGTTTTATCGACCCATTATGTTTGAAGGAATTGATGTTAGAGAAAAAGAGTGGCGATAGGCACGGAGACTCAAAGCTTCGCCATCGCCACTCTTTAGATTAGAAGGTTACTGGTCGATACGCATCTTGTAGAAGCTGCGGTATACGAACACCAAAGCTATAAGCAAGAATACCAAACCTACATAGGGAGCCACACCACGGAAGCCATCACTAATAGCAATTTCCATAGCCAGCACACCGAAGAGAGTGGTGAACTTGATAATAGGATTCAGTGCCACCGATGAGGTATCTTTGAAAGGATCGCCCACCGTATCGCCTACCACACTAGCATCGTGTAGAGGTGTTCCCTTGGCTTGCATATCTACCTCTACTACCTTCTTCGAATTATCCCAAGCACCACCAGCATTGGCCATATAGGATGCCTGGAAGAGGCCGAAGACAGCAATAGAAATCAGATAACCGATAAAGAGACAGATAGGAGCATAATCCATACTTTCGCCAGCACCACGAGGAGCAGAGAAGAAGGCGAAGGCCAAAGCGAAGCAGAAGATGGCGATGAAGATATTGATCATACCGCGCTGAGCGTAGTTGGTACAAATCTTCACAACCTCTTGCGACTTAGCGGTATCGGCTTTCTTAGGTGCATTGGCATCGAGTTTGATATTGTCGCGAATGTAAGCCACAGCACGATTGGCACCAGTGGTAACAGCTTGCATCGAAGCACCTGTAAACCAGAAGATAACACAGCCACCCAAGATAAATCCAAGAATGGAATAGGGGTTGAGGAGGTTGAGAACCGAATCGATCGACACAGGAACTACCTGTGCATTGAGGAACTTCTCGATCATCAAGATCAACGAGAAGATCATCGTGGTAGCACCTACCACAGCGGTACCGATCAGTACAGGCTTAGCAGTTGCCTTGAAGGTATTGCCAGCACCATCGTTGGCCTCCAGATAGTATTTGGCCTTCTCGAAATCGGGAGTGAAACCAAATTCCTCTTTCACCTCTTTGGTGGTCTTTTCAATATCATCTTCAATCAAAGAGAGTTCGTATACCGACTGAGCATTATCAGTTACAGGACCATAACTGTCGACAGCAATAGTAACAGGGCCCATACCCAGCATACCAAAGGCTACAAGGCCGAAGGCGAAGATGCTATAGTAGCTACCAAACACAGTACCCATTTCGAAACCGGTACCCGTCATATAGGCAATGAACATCAACACTACGAAAGTAATACCTGTCCAGAAAGCACCAAAGTTACCAGCCACAATACCACTCAGGATATTGAGCGAAGCACCGCCTTGCTGCGAAGCTTTCACCACCTCTTGTACATGCTTCGAGGTAGGCGAAGTGAAGAGTTTGGTCAACTCAGGAATCAGTGCAGCACCAAGGGTACCGCAGCTAATGATGATGCTTAGAGCCAACCACAGATTAGGCATACCACTGATATCTTTCAGCAAGAAGTAGCTTGCCAAGAAGGTACCACAAATAGAAAGGATAGAGGTAATCCAAACCAAACTGGTAAGAGGTTTCTCGAAATCGATATCGTCAGCTTTTTTGTATTTAGCCTTAGCCAAAAGATCATTGATATAATAAGCCAAAACGGAGGCAATGATACCCAGAATACGCATAACGAAGATCCAAACAAGCAGCTTCACCTGCATTTCGGGATCGCCAACAGCCAAGAGGATAAACGATACGAGGGCCACACCAGTAACACCGTAAGTCTCAAAACCATCGGCGGTAGGTCCGATGCTGTCACCAGCATTGTCGCCCGTACAGTCAGCAATAACACCAGGATTGCGAGGATCATCCTCACCAATCTTGAAGACCACCTTCATCAGGTCGCTTCCGATATCGGCAATCTTAGTGAAGATACCACCAGCAATACGCAGAGCACTAGCACCCAAACTTTCACCAATAGCAAAGCCAATAAAACAAGAACCAGCCAGATGCTCAGGCATAAAGAAGAGGATAACAAGCATCAGGATCAGCTCAACACAGATCAAGATGATACCGATGCTCATACCAGCACTCAGCGGGATATTGAGCAGATCGAGCGGTTTGCGGCGCAACGAAGCAAAAGCCATACGAGCATTTGCATAGGTATTCATACGTACACCAAACCAAGCCACAGCGTAGGAGCCCAAAATACCAATAATGGTCCATCCCAAGATAAGACAAACATTGCCCAAAGGCATCCCTTCGAGTACTCCGAAATAGAGAGCCATAGCGGCGCCAATGAAAAGAAACAGGATAATGAGGAATTTACCCTGCTGACGTAGGTAGGTAGAGCAGGTTTTGAAGATCACTTCGCCAATTTTGAGCATCGACTTGTGAGCACCCAACTTACGAACCTTAGTAAACTTCATGAATCCGAACAGCAGACCCAGTGCAATAACAAGAAAACCCCAGTAGAGGATTTTTGCAGAGGGATTGGAGGAGAATCCTTCTGGCATCTGCAAGTCGGCTTCGCTTGCAAAGGTCAGCATAGGCAACGCTATGCCGGCTAGTAGTGTTAACAGTTTTTTCTTCATAAGATATTTTTATTATACATTATTTCGTTATTGATTGTGTGTGGGGATTGTTGATCCCCTTGTGCAATAGTTTTGTTGGTTATTATATTTGCTTGGATCGAGAGTGATCCATCGCTATGCCTTCGCTCTGTTTTCGCAGAAGCCCCTAAAGGATAAAAACTTTTAGGGGCTTCTGGGTCTCTCTTACTGGATGAGGATCAACACGTCGTTTTGTTGGCATTTTACCACTCCCGCATTGACTTCGAACGTCTTTTCGCCTTCTGCCGTCTTCATTCGGACCACTCCTTTGGCCAATGCAGAGATAATGGGAGCATGGTTCTCCAACAGTTCGAACATACCACCCGTACCCGGCAATTGTACCAGCGTTGCTTCGCCCTCAAAGAGGATGCAATCAGGTTTTGTTATCTTTACGTTCATAGCTTATCAAACTATTTTGTTTCGGCCAAAATCTTCTCACCTTTGGCAATAGCCTCTTCGATGGTACCTACCATCAGGAAGGCTGCCTCGGGCAGATAATCAACTTCGCCATCTAGAATCATATTGAAGCCCTTGATGGTGTCATCGATATTGACGAATTTACCCTCGAGACCCGTAAATTGCTCAGCCACAAAGAAGGGCTGCGAAAGGAATCGTTGTACACGACGAGCACGACTTACTACTAAGCGGTCGGCCTCCGAAAGTTCCTCCATACCCAAAATGGCAATGATATCTTGCAGTTCGGTATAGCGCTGGAGGGTTTCCTTTACCCGTTGAGCCGTTTTGTAGTGCTCCTCCCCTACCACATCGGGCGAAAGGATACGCGAGGTTGACTCCAAGGGATCAACGGCAGGATAGATACCCAACTCGGAAATCTTACGGCTCAACACCGTTTGGGCATCCAAGTGGGCGAAGGTAGTTGCAGGAGCAGGGTCGGTCAAGTCATCGGCAGGCACATAAACAGCTTGAACCGAGGTAATAGAACCCCGTTTGGTCGAGGTAATACGTTCTTGCATCAAACCCATCTCTGAAGCCAAAGTAGGTTGGTAACCTACAGCCGAAGGCATACGTCCCAGCAGTGCCGATACTTCGGAACCTGCCTGGGTGAAACGGAATATGTTATCGATAAAGAGGAGGATATCGCGACCACCCGTCTTCTCGTCACCATCACGGAAATACTCAGCTAGCGTCAGTCCTGCCAAAGCCACACGAGCACGGGCGCCAGGGGTCTCGTTCATCTGACCGAACACCATCGTGCATTTCGAGTCTTTCAGCGCCTCAGGATCAATCTTACTAAGATCCCAACTGCCTTCTGCCATACTTTTGTTGAACTCTTCACCGTATTTGATAACGCCGCTCTCGATCATTTCGCGCAATAGGTCGTTACCCTCGCGGGTACGTTCGCCCACACCAGTGAAGACCGACATACCGCTATATTTCTTAGCGATATTGTTGATAAGTTCCATAATCAACACTGTCTTACCAACACCAGCGCCACCAAACAAACCAATCTTACCACCTTTGGAGAAAGGCTGAATGAGGTCGATTACCTTGATACCCGTAAAAAGGATTTCCTGTTCGGTAGAGAGGTTCTCAAATTTGGGAGGATCACGGTGAATGCTGTAGCGCTTCTCCGTCTTAGGAGTAGGCATACCATCGATGGCTTCACCAATCACATTGAAAAGACGACCGTTAATGTTCTCACCCACAGGCATCGAGATAGGACCGCCAAGGGAAACCACCTCCATACCGCGCAGCAATCCATCGGTGCTATCCATAGCGATAGTACGCATCGTATTTTCACCAATATCCTGTTGGCATTCCAGTATCAGGTCGCTACCATCGGGGCGTTTCACCACGAGTGCATCATAAATATCGGGCAATATAGTATCGTCATCGAAAGTAACATCTACGACTGCACCGATGATTTGTGATATCTTTCCTTTTGCGTTGGTATCCATACTTTTATTAATTTTGTTCTAAACTTATCTGATTATGATTTAGAGTGCAAAGATACAACTTTTTTTTTAATAACAAGAATTTTTTCGATAAATAATTATTGGTTACACATATTTATAAAGATTATCCCACTTTTTTCTGCAAGGCAATTTTCAGATCTACAGATAATAGATTCACTTTCGAAAACGAACACCCGATTGAATGGTAATTAGAGTAAAAAAACATAAAAAAACAATTGTCTAACTCTAACCTAAGTCTAACCTAAGTCTAACTTAACTCTAACTTCGTTTTAGCCATACTTAAACCATACTGACGAGTATATCTAAAAGCACACTATAATTACTTTAGAAGCACTATGTAGTATTTAACTTTCTTTAATTCTGGAACTTAAAATAAAAAGAATGTAACCAGTCATCACATTATATTGAGATTGGAAAACAACTGTGGCAAAGAAACATAGGAAAACTGCATAAATACCACTTGTCAAATCATTTCATTTTCGTATCTTTGCAATTCGAATCGTTTGTCAATATCCCGCACTATTGATGGATATAAACAACAGATTTTTAATCGATAATAAAAGAAAAAGCAATAACCAAACACAATGAATATTTGGAAAATATCCTTTCAATATTGGATGATTGTCTTTGTGAGCAGCGATGCTCCTGCCGATATACAGAAACCCTCGAGCGACAGGCAATGGATATGTATGGACGATAGCCATTTGGAACGCTGTTTTGCAGAACTAACACAGCAGCAGCACGATGTATGGGTTCTTTGCAAGCAAAGTCTCCGAAGGGTTGTACAATACTGTATGGATCGTTATATCTTCATCAAAGCGGCTGGAGGTATTGTGCAACGACCCAATGGCGAACGCCTCCTTATTTTACGTAACGGCAAATGGGATATGGCCAAAGGAAAGGTAGAAGCGGGCGAGACGCTAAGAGAAGCAGCTCTGCGCGAGGTGCAAGAGGAAACAGGCATCCACGTAACTGATACTCAACAGTTATGGCTGAAAGCTTACCATATCTACGACCTTTATGGAGGATGGCATCTGAAACAAACTACGTGGTACGTGATGCCTTATCAGGGAGACGATAACGTAGCACCTCAAGGCGAAGAAGGTATCACGCAAGCCGTTTGGGTGCCAATTAACGAATGGCGTCAACGACTGAACAAGAGCTATTCGATGCTTCGCGAAGTGGCCAGTTGTGAACGATAGTGACAATAATGCCCCTAACTACGAGCTTTTGACCCTATAATAAAGAATAAAATAAAGTATGAACGACCATTTCTACGAGATCGCCCTTTCGTTTATCCCCCAGTTGGGATACAAGAGTCAGCGTGCCCTTTATGGCTTAGTGCCCTCGGCCGAACACTTGTTCCGTATGTCACAGAAAGATCTGTATCAACTATTTAGTTATCGTCGTCCCGACATCATTGAAGCCATCATCGGAAAATCAACATTCGATAAAGCCGAACAGGAACTCCGTTTCATCGAAAAGAAACAGATACAAGCCCTTTTCATGACCGATGCCAACTATCCGCAACGACTCAATATGTGTGTGGATGCTCCCACAATACTCTACTATCGAGGCAATTCCAACCTTAATGCAGTACATACAGTCGGGATGGTAGGAACGCGAAGGGCATCCGAATACGGAAAAGAGATGTCGCACAAGATATGTGAAGGGCTGAAGGGACAGCAAGTGCTAATAGTCAGCGGATTAGCATTGGGTATTGATGCAGCTAGTCATCAGGGAGCTCTCGATATGGGATTGCCTACAGTAGGAGTAGTGGCACACGGGTTCGATCGTTTCTATCCCGCTGCCAACAAAGAGTTGGCACGCAAGATGGTGAACAGCAACGGAGGGTTACTCACTGAATTTCCTTCAGGTACCCCCGTCTCGCCTGGAATGTTTCCCGTACGTAATGCCGTCATTGCTGGTATGTGCGATTGCGTAGTGGTGGTTGAAGCAGCAGAGAAAGGGGGAGCCCTCATCACAGCCAACATTGCTAACGGATACAACAGAGAGGTGTTAGCGGTGCCTGGACGTACGAGCGACAAATATTCGCAAGGATGCAACAAACTCATTGCCTACAACCAAGCGGCCCTCATCAACAAGGCAGAAGACATATTCTATCATATGGGATGGGAAATGGAGAGAGGATTGACCAACGCAACTCAAAAAACACCAATGCCTACTCTTTCAGCTAACGAATCGCAGGTATATACTCATCTGAAGAACAACGAAGAAGGGCTCACAATGGAGGAACTATCCCTCGCCACCGATTTCCCCTTGTCTAAACTAGCTTCTATCCTACTCGATATGGAATTGGCAGGAGTGGTACGCTCTATTTCGGGTCGCTCCTACAAGTTATGCTGGTAATAATACTAGATACAAATATTGAAATCAATAATCTAAAAACTATACTGTTGTTGCCGATTGGGTAGGTATCATAGGAATAGCCTCAATAAGTTTTTTCGTATAGGGATGCTGCGGATGAAAATAGATATCATCGGCCTTACCTAACTCCACCTTCTTGCCCTTCTCCATCACCAAAATGCGATCGGAAAGAAATCGAACTACAGACAAATCGTGCGAGATAAAAATATAGGTGTAGTGAAACTGTCGTTTCAAATCGTTGAGCAAGTTAAGTACCTGTGCCTGAACCGATACATCGAGCGCTGAAACCGATTCGTCACATATCACTAGTTCGGGCTCCAATACCAAAGCTCGTGCAATACATACACGCTGCCGCTGTCCCCCCGAAAACTCGTGCGGGTATCGATTATACCAATCAGCTTGCAACCCCACTTGCTCCATCAATTCTAGCACTCGCGCTTTGCGTTCTTTATCGTTATGGAACATACCGTAGTTTTGTAGCGGTTCTAAGATAGCATTGCCTATGGTGATACGAGGATTGAGCGATGAGTAGGGATCTTGAAACACTATCTGCAACTTGGGACGCAACGCCCTCATTTGACGCGATGATAATTCGTCTAGTCGTTTCCCATCATAGGTAATAGTGCCCGAGGCGGAATCAAGCAGACGCAGTATAGTACGACCGAGGGTTGTTTTTCCACAACCCGACTCTCCAACCAAACCAAAAGTCTCGCCCCTATACACATCAAAACTGATACCGTCTACTCCCTTCAACGTCTCTATAGGTTTGCCAAAAATATTCTTCTTAAGCACATACTCTACATCCAAATCGCGCACAGAGAGCAAAGGCACCGCCTGTTCGAAATCGAAAGAGGGCTGCTCGGTTGTTTCGATTGTTTTGTTTTCCAAGAAATCAGTTACCGTAGGGAGATGCATAGGACGGGTATCAATAGGAGGACGACAAGCGAGGAGTCCTTGGGTATAAGGCTCGCGAGGATGGGTAAGCACATCAATTGCTGCTCCTTGCTCTACGAGATGACCCTGATACATCACTGCCACTTCGTCAGCCACTTGAGCCACTACCCCTAAATCGTGCGAGATGAAGATGATGCCTATCTGACGGCGTTGTTGCAACTGTCGTAGCAGTTGTAGGATGGTTTTCTGTACTGTAACATCGAGTGCCGTTGTTGGCTCATCAGCTATCAGTATATCGGGTTCACAAATCAACGCCATAGCAATCATCACACGCTGCTTCTGTCCGCCCGAAATCTCGTGAGGATAACTGTCAAAGATTTTTTCTGGTCGTGGTAGCATCACCTCCTCAAATAGTTCAATCACACGATTCCTAGCATCCTCTTTCCCCATCGGATGGTGAAGCAACAACATCTCAACCACTTGGTCGCCACAACGTTGCACTGGATTGAGTGATGTCATAGGTTCTTGAAAGATCATCGAGATGCGTCGACCTCTATACTTTCTCATCTCATGTTCAGGCAGATGAGCTAGATCAACAACTTGCTGATTGTCATAAAAAAGAATCTCACCCTCTGCAATAGAGCCATTATTGGGGAGGAGTCCCATGATAGCCAACGAGCTAACCGATTTGCCCGAACCCGACTCACCCACAATACCGAGTGTAGCCCCTCGATGCAAAGTATAAGAGAGAGAGTGAACAGCACGTCGTGTTTTTTTTTCAACAACGAAATCAACACTCAATCCTTTTATCTCCAAGAGTTTATCTTCTTTTTCCATTTTACGGACAACCATTTTTCTTTTCTTATAACGAAAAAAATCGCTTATTATTTCTAAAAATGATGTAAATTTGCAAAATCTTTTCAAGTAATCATTCATTAAACAATTATAAACAAAAAGAAGATTATGACAAAGTCTGAAGAATTCATGGAAATGGAAGCACGCTATGGTGCTCACAATTATCATCCACTGCCCGTTGTTCTCGCTAAAGGCGAAGGTGCTTTTGTGTGGGATTGCGAAGGCAAACGCTATTTTGACTTCCTGTCGGCTTACAGTGCCGTCAACCAAGGCCACTGCCACCCCAAGATTGTGAAAGCCATGTGCGACCAAGCCCATCAACTCACCCTCAGCTCGCGCGCCTTCTACAATAACTGTCTCGGCGAATGGGAAAAATATGTTACCGAATATTTTGGCTATGAGAAAGTGCTGCCTATGAATAGTGGTGCCGAAGCCGATGAGACGGCTCTCAAACTGGCTCGCCGTTGGGGTGTTGTTAAGAAAGGCATCAAGAACGATGAAATAATGATTGTATGCTGCGAAGGCAACTTCCACGGCCGTACCATCACCATCATCACCATGAGCAACGATCCCGAATCGTATGCCAACTATGGTCCTATGACCCCAGGTTTCCTCCGCATTCCTTACAACGATACTGATGCCCTCGAGAAGATCCTCGACCAGTATGGCGACAAAGTGGCTGGCTTCCTCGTAGAGCCCATCCAAGGCGAGGCTGGCGTTTATGTACCCGATGAAGGTTATCTAAAGAAATGCTACGACATCTGCCACAAGCACAATGTACTCTTCATGGCCGATGAGGTACAGTGCGGTATAGCCCGTACTGGTAAGATGCTTGCTTGCGACCACGAAAACGTGCGTCCCGATATCCTCATCTTGGGTAAAGCCCTCGGTGGTGGTGTAATGCCTGTTTCGGCAGTTTTGGCTGACGATGAGATTATGCTCAACATCAAACCAGGCGAGCACGGCTCCACCTTTGGAGGCAACCCCATTGCTGCCAAAGTAAGTATCGCAGCTCTGCAGGTAATCAAAGATGAACACCTGATGGAGAATGCTGATCGTCTCGGAAAGATCTTCCGTGAAGAAATCATGAAAATCGATAGTCCTATGATCGAGAAGGTTCGTGGTAAAGGTCTCCTCAATGCTGTCATTATCCGTCCTCGCAACGGAAAAGAGGCTTGGGACGTTTGCCTCAAGATGCGCGACCTCGGAGTACTCGCCAAACCTACCCACCAACATATTATTCGCTTCGCTCCTCCTCTGGTTATCACTGAAGAGCAACTCCATGAGGCTATTGGACTTATCAAACAAGCCATTCTTTCGTTCGAATGATCGAATGTTGGCATTTGCCATCTATAAATACGAAGTTGCCAGCCTCTCGGTTGGCAACTTCCTTTTCTTTCTTTTCATATAAAAAAACAAACTCTAAAAAGCACTTCCTTCTCCTACCCTCATCACTCCCACATCTTAGACATAAACCCATTAAAGACAAAAGCAGTTTCTGCCCCATCCTCCTTTAGAAAACAATAAAAACAGATATATTGACATGAAAAAATTTACCCTCTCCATCCTTCTCACACTGGCCTTCGCACCTATGGCTATGGCGCAGGATCAACAAGAGGCAAAGGTTGTCAATCCTCGCAATACTGCCGAAGAATCACAACCTGAAACCAACCCACTCATCCTTGAACGCCTCGATGAATGGCAAGACCTCAAGTTTGGTTTTATGGCCCACTGGGGTATGTATACCCAATGGGGTGTTGTTGAATCGTGGAGCATCTGTAGCGAGCCCTGGATCAATCGAAATGGAGCCAACTATATGGGCTATTTCCTTAGCTATCGCAACCTCAACACCACCTTCAATCCCACCCGTTTCGATGCCAAACGATGGGCAAAAGCTGCTGGCGATGCAGGCATGAGGTACATGATCTTCACCACCAAGCACCACGATGGCTTCTGCATGTTCGACTCCAAATACACCAACTACACCATTGCCGACAAGAGTTGTGCCTACTCCAAACGCAGCAAGCACGATCCCACCAAAGAACTGGTAGATGCTTTCCGTGCCAAAGGTATGTGGACAGGTCTCTATTTCTCGAAAGCCGACTGGCATCACGATGATTATTGGGCACCCGAATGGGCAACCCCCGATCGCAACGTTAACTACGATCCTGTTGAATATCCCGAACGTTGGAACAACTTCTGCGAATTCACCTACAATCAAATTTATGAGTTGACACACAACTATGGATATATCGATATCCTTTGGCTTGATGCAGGATGGATTCGCCCCCAATGGAGTATCAACGAAGAGGTTCGCCCTTGGCTAGGATGTCATGGTTATGTACAAGATATCAATATGCCCCGTATTGCCCGTATGGCTCGCGAAAACAACCCCAACCTCCTTATTGTTGATCGCTCTGTTGGAGGTAAATACGAGAACTACCGAACTCCCGAGCAACAGATTCCCGATACCTATCTCGATTATCCTTGGGAAACCTGCATGACGATGGGCGACTCATGGTCGTATGTTAAAGACGACAATTACAAGAGCACCAACACACTGATCCATACCCTCGTAGATGTTGTTGCCAAAGGAGGCAACCTACTACTCAACGTAGGACCCGACCAGTATGGTGCCATCCCCGACACCTGTCTTCAACGTATGCGCGAAATAGGTGCTTGGCTCAAAATCAACGGCAAAGCCATCTATAGCACCCGTGCCTGCGCACCCTATGTAAGCAACAAATGGCGTTTCACTCAAAGCAAAGATCTCAACACCATCTATGCTATCTATCTGCTCGATGAGGGAGAAGCGATGCCCGAAGTGGTAACGATGCCCCATCTGAATAGGGTACCCACTGGTGCCTCTGTAGTAGGCGGTGGTAGTGCAAAACTGAACATTGAGAGCGAACATATCCAATTATATGTTCACCCCTCAAAGAAGGCCTCTCACGCTGTTGCTATCGCCCTCACCTTCGATAAAAAGAACTAGCCCACCCTCTTCTCACCAGCGATAATAGTAAAACTATATTTGAAAATACCAACATCATCAATAAAAAACGGCAGTAATTTCATACTGCCGTTTTTCTTTATTATTGCAATTATTGAACAGCCGAACATATCGGTAATCGACTGATGTATATAACCGCTTTAGAGCTTACGCAACAAGAAATCGGTCATCAACTGGTAAAGATTAAGACGTGTGTTGCCACCATAAATGCTGTGATTCTTATTAGGATAGATACGCATCTCGAACTGCTTGTTGGCTTTCTCAAGTGCAGTAATCATATCGGCAGCATTTTGGAAATGCACATTATCGTCACCAGTACCATGAATCAATAAATAGTTGCCCTGCAAACGATCGGCATAGTTTATAGGCGAATTGTCATCATAGCCAGCAGCATTATCTTGCGGACGCTGAAGGAAACGCTCGCTGTAGATATTGTCATAGTAACGCCATGTGGTGACTGGAGCAACAGCGATAGCCGATTTAAAGACATCGTTACCTTTGAGGATACTAAGAGTTGAGAGGTAGCCACCAAAACTCCATCCGAAGATACCAATACGACTTTCATCGATCCATGATTGTTGACCAAAGTAGCGAGCAGCTTCAATGGCATCCTCACACTCCATCTTACCAAGATTCTTATAGGTCATCTTCTTAAAAGCAGCACCTCGTCCACCAGTACCACGTCCGTCGAAACATGCCACCACGTAACCTTTCTGAGCCAACATATGGAACCAGAAATAGTCGCGATAGCCAAAGCCATTGGTAACCTGTTGGTTGCCAGGACCACCATAGACATAGAAGAAGAGGGGATAGCGCTTAGTGCTATCAAAATCGGGAGGCAGAATGGTGTAGCAATTCAGTTCGGTGCCGTTGCTAGTAGTGAAGGTACCAAACGTTTTGCGGCATGTACCATATTCTTGCATCGTCTGTTGCAGTTTGGCATTATCTTGAAGAGTCTTCACCAGCTGACCCTTGCTATCATGAAGAGTAAATACAGGAGCCGAGTTAGCATCGCTCCACATACGGATAAAATATTTGCAGCCATTGCTCATCGAGGCAGTATAGGTGCCAGGTTTATCACCTAGGTTCACCTTTTTCTTACCCTTGAAATTGATCATATAAAGATCGGTATTGATGGGCGAACTTTCGTGCGAAGTGTAATAGATTTGTTGTTTAGACTCATCGATACCACAAATGGTAGCCACATCATAGTTGCCAGTAGTGATCTGTCGCACCATCGTGCCGTTCATATCATACAGATAGATATGGTTATAACCACTACTCTCAGAATTGATAAGGAAATGTTTGCCATCCTTAAGGAACACCCATGTTTCGGGAACCTCTACATAAGCCTCATCGCGTTCGGTATAAAGGGTACGGATGTTGCCTGTGGTAGCATCAGCCAAGAGTAGTTCCATGAAGTTCTGCAGACGATTCATACGCATTACAGCCAACGTGTTAGCATCGCGTGTCCATTGCATGCGAGGAATATACTGGTCGTTTTGGCTACCAATATCAAGCTTCATGGTTTTCTGCGAAGCAAGGTCATAGATCATCACATCTACCACCGAATTATCTTCGCCTGCTTTGGGGTATTTGAAACGGTAATCTTCAGGATAGCGTTCGCCCCACATTTGCATGTTGTATTCCTTGACGTTCGATTCATCAAAACGATAGAATGCCAGTTTTTTACTATCAGGACTCCAGAAGAAACCCTGGGTAATAGCGAACTCCTCCTCATACACCCAATCGGTAGTACCGTTGATAACATGATTGAACTTGCCATCGCGAGTCACCTGAGTTTCCTGCATCGTTGAGAGGTTGATGATGAAAAGGTTATTGTCGCGAACAAAAGCCACCATCGTGCCATCGGGCGAGAAGGTGGTGAGGCGCTGCTTGCCCTCCTGACTAATCTTCTGAATCGATTTTTCAGCCACATTATAAATATAGTAGTCGCTCACACCCGAATGGCGATAAAGCGGCTCGAAGCCCGACGAAAGAAGTATCAGTTGTTCATCAGCACTGAAAACATAGCTCTCCATAGGAGGTAGCGGCTTGCTTTTCTTAGCCTCTTGAGGTCCTCCAAAAGAGCATACGGTTTCTACCTTTTCGCCTGTCTTGTAGGCATACTTCTCGATGCCCGTGCGGGTAAGGATGCAATAATGTTCGCCATCGTTCATCGACTCGATCGACTGGATGCCTTGAGGCGAAAATTTGTTGGAAGCCCATATATCTTCCAGCGTAATTTGTTTTGTCTGTGCCATAAGCGTGGATGCCATCACTAGGAGGCTCAACAGTAAAGGAATTTTCTTCATGTATCGTAATATTTATTATTCAAAATGATGATTATCACGTCTGCTGCACCCTCTCCTACCCTCTTAGCTACGTGCTGAAACAGCATGCAAAAATACATTTTTTTTCTCATTCGGCACTTTTTTTCTTGGTAGTTCAAAAAAAGTTTGTACTTTTGCAAACCGAAACGCAAGGGATACCAAGCGTTCAAGAGTGCTCTAAGAGCTTGAAATATAACAATGGAGAGATGCCGGAGCGGTCGAACGGGGCGGTCTCGAAAACCGTTGACCCCCTCTGGGGGTCCCAGGGTTCGAATCCCTGTCTCTCCGCAAAATGAATCTCATAGGTTCCTAAAAAGAGATCTATGAGATTTTTTTTTCACCACCCTTCTCTTATCTACACAACCATCCTTTTCGATGGTATCTGCTGAAAATATAACAGATCACCATCCACAAAACAAAACAAAGCACTCAACCTAATTAGTTGGATGCCTTGTTTTTATTACAGAAAGCAAACGGTTCTCTGCTTTTCTATTGTTCTGTAATACCAGTAATAATCAGTTTGATCTTGGTTTCGCTGAACGACTGACCCTTGTTCAGGGCTGCTGCAGCCGAACGTTTTATCTCATTCTGCGTCATACCTGCAACCGTCATGCGACTCTCCTCAATGCCATTCTTAACAAAGAACTCTTTTACCGATTGAGCACGTTTGAGCGACAATTCCATATCGCGTTGCAGATCTACACCATACGATTGCACGTAACCTTTAATCTGAAGTGTGATATCGTTGTGGTTGCGGAACATCGAGATATAATTGAGGAGTGCTGTATCCGATTCGGGAAGGAGGGCACCATTATCATCGAAATAGACATCGTTGATATTGAAGGCGGTACCCTTCACAGTTCTGTTTAGCATCACACGCAGCAAGGTATCCTCACGGAAGATATTGGAGTTAAACTCTTTGTACACTGAGAAATAACCCTCCTTCTTTGCATATAGGGTATAGTTGAAGTTAGGTACAAATTTCACTTTGCCTGCACGGAAGCGAGGATCCTTCACAATAGGCCTATTATCAGTATTCTTCTCAAGGATCAGCAAATCAACATCCACCCTTTTCTTCAACTCATTATCCCAGAAAATGATGGTAGGTTCATATGAATCCACCTGTATCGACACCTTGATAGTGTGACCACTACCCTTATTGCTGAGGTTATCGAGTGCAATATAGTATACCTCCCCTTTCTTGGCGGGGATGCTCTTCACAAAGCCTTGACTACTATTTTTATCAATAAACTGTTTCGTTGCATCTTTCACATGCATACCCAAATGGGGTGTCCCTATCCTAGCGGCACTATCAACAGCACCAAAGCAAGCAGCGATAGGTTTCACACGACCCTCGATAATGCGATTCGAGAAATATGAATCGGTATATCTGAAAACGATAAAATTATAGTTGTCCTTCGGGTCGGTCTTCGTAATATCAAACTCCAAATTTCCACTATAAGGAACGGTAAACTTATACCATACGGTATTATGCTCGTATTCAAACACCCATGGGTTACTTTTGTCACGCATGACATCCTGCACACGACCCGCACCTACGGGAGCAGTGGTAGGTCCGAAAGCCACATCGGGTTGCAACTCGATAGCGAAGATACAGTCGTTGCTATTAGAAGGCAACTGCACCTCTTGCGGTTTAGGCTTGGTAGGCACCTTTGATTTCGACTTGGACGATTTCGAAGAGGTGGGCTTCTTGCCAGGAGTCTTGTTCTGAGCTTGAAGGTCGCACATACCCACAAGGAGTAAGCAAGTAAGAAGGGCTATGGCGATTCGTTTCATATCTTATAAATGTTTTAGTATATGTATTAAAAATCGAGGCAAAGTTACATATTTTTTTTAATATAAGGACCATATTTGATGAATATTTTTTTTGATTAGACTTTATCTTCTTGATAATTAGAATCATTATTTTCTATTTAGCAACACCATTGTCAGGGTTTATTATCTCGTTTTATAATCCTATATGTCAATTTCGGACACTGCATTGTACAAATTAGCTTTTGGGGATATCGTTAACCGCCTCTCGAGTATCCCATCGGCATCGCAAAGGTTCCTCGTCCGCTCACCATTGTCTCTTACCGCCCCCCCCCCTACACGTCATCTATTCGCACCAACCACCGAATGTATGTTTTTTG
The DNA here is from genome assembly GCA_030523765.1 of Bacteroidales bacterium. Classification (GTDB taxonomy): domain Bacteria; phylum Bacteroidota; class Bacteroidia; order Bacteroidales; family P3; genus Colimorpha. The sequence goes on from JAUNHX010000004.1 coordinate 42,399, forward strand.
GATAAAAAATTCAGGCCTCATAACGCGCTGATACCTTGGATATTGCAACCATCATTCCCCCATTATCCATCAATGAGCATTATTTTTTTTACTGCCATATAAAAAAATAGTTTTATTTTTGCATTTCTCTTTCAACAAAATACAGATTTATATAATCGATTAAAATATAAACTAATACTATAAATAAACATGGCAAAATACGTTTACACTTTTGGAGGCAAAACTGCCGAAGGCAAGGCCGACATGAAGAATTTGCTAGGTGGCAAGGGTGCCAACTTGGCTGAGATGTGCTTGCTGGGGCTTCCTGTCCCCGCTGGTATGACAATCACTACCGATTGCTGTACGGCATATTATGAAAACAACTGCGAACTTCCCAACGGATTGATGGATTCTGTCTGGAAAGCTATGGCCAAAATCGAAAAAACGATGGGCGCCAAGTATGACGACCCCGACAACCCTCTTCTCGTATCTTGCCGTTCGGGTGCTCGTAGCTCGATGCCTGGTATGATGGACACCGTTCTTAACATCGGACTTTGCTCCAAGACTATCCCCGGTTTGGTTGAAAAGACAAACAATCCTCGTTTTGTTTACGACTCCTATCGTCGTCTCATCATGATGTATGCCGACGTGGTAATGGAGAAGAGCGAAGGTATCGAACCTGCCGATGGCCAGGGAATCCGCAAGCAGCTCGACGATATGCTCGACGAGTTTAAATCCAAGAAAGGATATAAGAGCGATACCGACCTCAACACGCAAGACCTGATGAAACTTGCCGAAGCTTTCAAGTTGAAAGTCAAAGAGGTTCTCGGTTCTGAATTCCCTGATGATGCTCGCGCACAGCTCGAAGGTGGTATCAAAGCCGTATTCAAATCGTGGAACGGAAAGAAAGCTATCGCTTATCGTCGCATCGAAGGCATCCCCGATGATTGGGGCACCGCTGTCAATGTACAAGCTATGGTGTTTGGTAACATGGGTAACAAGAGCGCTACCGGTGTTGCCTTCACCCGTAACCCTGCCACTGGCGAAAACCAGTTCTATGGCGAGTGGCTTATCAATGCCCAGGGCGAGGACGTTGTGGCTGGTATTCGTACTCCCAATCCCCTCAACGATGCTACCAAGAACGATCAAAACCGCAGCATGAAGTCGCTCGAAGAACTCATGCCCAAGATCTATAAAGAGCTTTGCGATATCCGTCACATCTTAGAGCAGAACTATCACGACATGCTTGATATCGAGTTCACTATCCAAGATGGCAAACTCTATATGCTTCAATGCCGTGTAGGTAAACGCACTGGTGTTGCCGCCCTCACCATGGGTATGGATATGATGCACGAAGGCCTTATCGATGACGATGAGGTGGTAATGCGTCTCTCCCCTGCTCAGCTCACCGAGCTCCTCCATCCCATCCTCGATGCTGCCGATGAGAAGAAACACAAAGTTATCGGCAAAGGCTTACCCGCTGGTCCTGGTGGTGCTGTAGGTAAGATTGCCCTCACTAGCGAGAAAGCTAAAGAATATAACGATGCAGGTATCAACAGCATCCTCGTTCGCGAGGAAACTAACCCCGAAGACGTGGAAGGTATGCGTGCCTCCGAAGGTATCCTCACCGCTCGCGGTGGTATGACCTCTCACGCAGCCCTCGTAGCTCGTGGTTGGGGTAAATGCTGCATCGTAGGATGCGATGATCTTACCATCAATATGAAGAGTGGCGAGGTCACCATTGGCGAACATAAATTCAAAGAGGGAGACACACTCGCACTCAACGGAGCCAAAGGTTGGGTTTATGGCGAAGCAGTGGCTATGGTCGATGCTACCGAGAACCCCAACTTCAAACGCTTCATGGCCATCGTCAACAAGTATCGTACCATCGGTGTCCGCACCAATGCCGATACCCCCGAAGATGCTATGCAAGCCGTTGCCTTCGGTGCCGAAGGTATCGGATTGTTCCGTATCGAGCACATGTTCTACGGCAAGAATGGCGAGAAGCCTCTAAAGAAACTCCGCAACATGATCCTTGCCAACACTGAGGAAGAACGTCGTGCTGCCCTCAATGAGTTGGAGCCCTTCGTGAAGGAAGCTGCCAAAGGCACCCTCAAGGTGATGGATGGCATGCCCCTTACCTTCCGCCTCATGGATCCCCCTCTACATGAGTTCGTTCCCCAAACGCCCGAGAAGCAGAAAGCTGTTGCTAAAGAGCGTGGCATGACCTACGAAGAGGTGAAAGCACGCGTTGAGGCACTCGAAGAGGTCAATCCTATGATGGGTGTTCGCGGTGTTCGTCTTGGCATCCTCTATCCCGAAATCAGCGAGATGCAGTTCCACGCACTCTTCAGCACCACTGCCGAGTTGATTCGCGAAGGCCTCGATCCTCACCTCGAGATTATGGTACCTCTCACTATCAATGTAGCCGAGCTCAAGCATCAGAAAGCTATCGCTGACCGCGTTCAGCGCGATGTTGAGAATGGTTATCGTGTAAAGATCGAATACAAGTTCGGTACCATGATCGAGATTCCTCGTGCTACCATCGTAGCCGATAAGATTGCCGAAGTGGCTGAATTCTTCAGCTTCGGTACCAACGACCTCACCCAGATGACCCTTGGCTTCAGCCGCGACGATGTCAACGAGATCGTTCCCAAATATATCAAGAACAAGATCATCGCTGCCGATCCCTTCAAGACACTCGACAAAGAGGGTGTAGGCGAACTAGTGCTCGAAGGTATGAAACGTGGCCGTCATACTCGTCCCGACCTAAAATGTGGTGTTTGTGGCGAACATGGTGGCGATCCCGATAGCATCGAATTCTTCTACCATAACGGCGTCAACTACGTCTCTTGCAGCCCTTACAGCATTCCTGTAGCATGCTTGGCCGTAGCTCAAGCCTCCATTCTCAAGAAGAGAAAAAACAGAAACATTAAATAAGTGATTGTGATGCAGGGGCGGATTCTCAGTGCTCAACACCCAACATCCCGTCTCTGCATCACTTTAATTTTAAAACAATATGAACGAAAACATCCTGAAAGCCCTCGAGGGCTATGGCATCAAAGGGGTAAAAAAACTCTACTACAACCCCTCCTATGATGATTTATATAAGATGGAACTCGACCCCACCCTTACCGGTTACGACAAGGGTCAACTCACCGAGCTTGGAGCCATCAACGTAATGACCGGCGTCTATACTGGTCGTTCGCCCAAAGACAAGTTCTTCGTCATGGACGACGTTAGTCGCAACACCGTATGGTGGACAAGCGATGAGTATAAAAACGACAACAAGCCCGTTACTCCTCAAACTTGGGATGTGCTCAAAAAACTGGCCGTCGATGAGCTCTCCAGCAAGGAACTCTTCGTTGTTGATGCTTTCTGCGGCGCCAACGCCAATACCCGTCTCAAAATCCGCTTCATCATGGAAGTAGCATGGCAGGCACACTTTGTCCGCAACATGTTTATCCATCCCACCGATGAGGAGTTGAAAAACTTCGGCGAACCCGACTTCACCGTCTATACCGCTTCCAAAGCTAAGGTAGACAATTATAAAGAGTTAGGTCTCAACAGCGAGACAGCCGTTGTGTTCAACCTCACTAGCAAAGAGCAGGTTATCATCAACACCTGGTATGGTGGCGAGATGAAGAAAGGTATGTTCTCTATCATGAACTACTATCTCCCCCTCAAAGGTATGGCCGCTATGCACTGTAGTGCTAATACCAATGAAAAAGGTGAGACGGCTATCTTTTTCGGCCTCAGCGGCACTGGCAAAACCACCCTCTCTACCGATCCTAAACGTGCTCTTATCGGTGACGATGAGCATGGTTGGGACGACGAAGGCATCTTCAACTTCGAAGGTGGCTGCTACGCTAAGGTCATCAACCTCGACAAAGAAAGCGAACCCGATATCTACAACGCTATCCGTCGTGATGCCCTCCTCGAGAATGTCACTGTCGATGCACAAGGCAAGATTGACTTTGCCGACAAGAGCGTTACCGAAAATACCCGTGTAAGTTATCCTATCTACCACATCGAGAACATCGTTAAACCCATCTCTAAAGCACCCGCAGCCAAGAAGGTTATCTTCCTCAGCGCCGATGCTTTTGGTGTATTGCCTCCTGTAAGTATCCTCACCCCCGAACAAACCAAGTACTATTTCCTCAGTGGTTTCACCGCCAAGTTGGCAGGTACCGAGCGTGGTATCACCGAACCTACCCCCACTTTCAGTGCTTGCTTCGGAGCCGCCTTCCTAAGCCTTCACCCCACCAAATATGCTGAGGAGTTGGTAAAGAAGATGGAAAAGAATGGTGCCAAAGCATACCTGGTCAATACCGGATGGAATGGCACAGGCAAACGTATCTCTATCAAAGATACACGCGGCATTATTGATGCTATCCTCGATGGTTCGATCGATAAAGCTCCCACTAAGAAGATCCCTTATTTCGATTTCGAAGTACCCACCGTACTGCCAGGCGTAGCCACCGAGATCCTCGATCCACGCGACACCTATGCTAGCTCCAGTCAGTGGGATGAGAAAGCACACGATCTTGCTTCCCGTTTCATCAAGAACTTCACCAAGTTCACCTTCAATGAAGCCGGTAAAGCCCTCGTGGTAGCAGGACCGAAACTTTAATCATGCAAAAAGAATCAACACATCAAGCGGACCCCTCTACCCTTTGTGATAGAGGGGTCTTTTGCTTATCCGTTGATCGTTCGAAAATGGCAATCAATCTTATATAATCCTATGATAGGTATCACATATAAACTTCACGATCGTTTCAGCATCGAGTTCAAGGTGCGCTTCACCTCGCGCAATCAACGCAACGAAGAGATACCCCTCTCCGATTTTGCCATCAATACCTGGATGTTCTTCCCTAACAGCCTCGACATCAACAGCAATACCTACGACAAAACACAGTTCCATCGCGACATCAAATCCAACGTACGCCTCATCACCCCCAACTACACCCTCCAAGCCTTGTCACGCTACGATGCCGACCCCTACGTCCATCTCCGCGATGCTATTGCCCATCTCACCGAACCCATACGCAAAGAGGAACAAGCCGAATATGAGTTCCAACTCAAGCTTTTCGCAGCCATCTTCAAGAGTGCCGTTCGCGATGCGGCCAACGCACTCCTCACGCTCAATCCCTCCGATACATCGCAGCATCCCAACTTCACAAAGCAGATAGAGGCCTACGTTGAACATAGCCAAACCATCATCGCCCATTTTACCGAATTGCGCCGTAGCATCCCCTCCCTGCTACTGCCCCAATACACCTATGCAGATGAGTTTATGGACAACGTGCTTGAAATCCATACCGCACGTATAGCCGATTATCTACATTCCCACAAGGTAGATAACACCCTGATGGATCCCATCGTGAAGTTAGCACAGCAGATGCATAAAAACGATCACGACAAAGGCTATCTCTATGTTGATAGTGATGGCACCCCCCAATCAGCCACACGCAACAGTCAGTTGGTAGAGCGTCATGCCCTCCTAAAGAAATTTGTTGAAGGACCACTATATCTCAAAGTAGACACCCACAAAGATGGACGAAAAATAGAGCAGTTTTACTTTGGAGTAGCTGCAGGGTTAGCCATGATACTCTCCACCCTGATCGCCCTTCCCTTCCAAAAATACTGGGCAGGATACCCCGCCCTTCTCTTTGCCGCACTCGTCATCGCCTATGGCTTCAAAGATCGTACCAAGGAATGGCTCCGAGGACTCTTTTCCAACCAGTTGCGCAATCGTTATTTCGATAGTAAGAGCATCCTTAAAATCAAAGATCAACCAGCCGGATGGATCAAAGAGAGCGTTGATTTCGTTGACGATAGTCACCTGCCATCCGAAGTATTTCGATGTCGTCACCGCAACCCCCTCGAGCAAGCCAACCCCATGCTCGAAGAGCAGATCCTCTTTTATCGCAAACGCGTCCGAGTCGATGCCGATGTCCTCAATAGTCAATACTCCTACAGCTTCTCGGGCATCAACGATATTATGCGGCTCCATTGGATCCATTTCTCACAGAAGATGGTAGGTCCCTATGTCGAACTCACCACTACCACCCCCGATGGCACCGTCAACCATATAGCCACCCAACGACTCTACCATATCTACATCGTTATGCAGTTGCAAGGCGAAGGACAGTTAGAATATCGTTGTTTCGATGTTGCCGCCACATGCAATGGCATCCAATCGGTCACCCTTATCTAACAATCCTCCATTAGTTGTAAACACACCGATAGTAGACAATACAAGCCGTCATTGTCATATTATTGGCATATCTTGATGCCCTATGGTCATATTGAAAAAATATCTAGGTATGGGTTTCTAAAGATGTTAGCAAGATATTAGCAAGTACTAAGCAAGCACATATGCTTGCTTAGTACTTGCCTAGAGCTTGCCTAATGTATAAAAAAAGGTAAAAAGGAAACCTAGCGACGTCGCACGTAATTCACGAAGCGATACGTAAGCCCTGAAGCCTCATCAAAGATAGGTTCTGATTCCTCTACAGGAACGAAAACCGAACCATCGATGGTTGGGAAAAAGACATCCGCCTCGAAATTACCATCCACAAAAGTCACATACAATTGATTCACAAAAGGAAGGAACTGTTCATAGATAGAGGCACCCCCAATAATGAAACTCTCCTCCTCACCCTCCACCATCTTCATCGCCTTCGCTATTGTGGTAGCCACCTCTGCCCCTTCAGCTTGAAAATCAGCATCGCGGGTAAGGACAATATTCCTACGGTTAGGGAGGGGTCGTTTCGGTAGCGAAAGATAGGTTTTTCGTCCCATAATGATAGGATGCCCGCTAGTCAGCGCCTTAAACCGTTTCAAATCGGCCGAGATATGCCACAACAAATCGTTGTCTTTTCCTATAGCGCCATTGCTAGCCACAGCAACGATAATTGAGAGATTGGGGTTCTTTTCGAGATGGATCATAATAGGGCTGATAAGAGTCGTTATGATAAGTATGATTATGCTTCAAGAAGAGGGTCACCCCCGCCAGTTAGTTATCGCAGTGGAAGGGTATATCCAACACTCAGCACCAAAGCATTGTGAACACCCGTATAGGGGTTGATGTTATCAACAGTATTCGTTGTATTGGTGTTATTCTGAGAATCAAGGGTACGCAACACATCCTCCTCCTCCATCAGAGCAATGAATCCATGCTCCCAAAAGAGATCCACCGTAAGAGTGTTATGCTTGTAACCAATACCGATACGCGAACTGATATCGAAACGGCGCATATGTTTGAAAGCCTTCTTATCGGAAGGATTAGAGGATTCATATGTGTCATAGTTGACCGAAGTTTGAGGGAACCCAGGGGTTACATGGCGATCCCAAATACGACCAAAAAGACCCACATTGAAGGCAGGTCCTACATAAAAACTAGCGTAGTGATCAGCTTCGCGCAGCGGCAACTCCATTTTCCATGCAGCCAACACTGGGATCTCGATATAGTTGAGATGATAGAAGCCTTCACGATAAGATCGTTGCATCGGCCATACCTGTTCAAATCGAGCACCACGACGAATATAATTCATACCCATCTGCAGGTAGAGGTTATCCGACCAGAAGGCAGAAGAATTCTGAAAACCATAGTTAACATATCCACCCATATCCATAGCCATGATTGGAGAACGGGTAAGCAGATCGTCAGAGATGGTGGCAGCACCTAAACCGAAGCGAACACCCCAGTCGGTGAACTGAGCGTGAGCCGAAATACCCATTGTAAGGGTTAACACTAAAGCAATAAGACACTTCTTCATCTATAATATCGTATTGAGGTTCAGTAATAAAAACACATTCTTTACCAATGAAAGAAAGTACAAAGATAGTAAAAAAAAATTAATTGGCATAATTACGGTTAAAAAAATTTAGAAACCCTACCCATATCATTACCCATCCAATATATCAACCACATCGGTGTATCGAAAACCCACATCCATTCACCAACACTCCTTCGGAAGCATAGCAACAAAAAAAAATAACACCTTGCAACAACAAAAAAGGTTTTTTTACGTAATATATAGTTAAGAACAATACTGTTCGAGCGCGAATACTGCAAAAAATAATTGCAAATTGTAATGAAGATATTGATTTATAATACAATACAACAAATCACCCTTCTCGTAGCACTGTTTTGCAGCACTGCTATGTGGGGACAAGACAAACTCCTCTTCCATCAGCTACAGCAGGAATTGAATCCCCTGCTAGAGAAAATATACAGTGCTCCTACCGACAACGAACGCTACAACGCCAACGAACAATTTGTTGACATCATGCACGAAGCACTCCAACAGGAGAATTCCTTCTTCTACGAATGGCAATTTGGCAAACGCGTATCGGTACTCACCTCCACCGACAAGCAGTTCCGCATCATCACCTGGCCAGTGGTACGCGACGATGGCGAATACGAATGCTTTGGATTCATCCAGTCGTGGAGCGAGAAAGAAGGTGATTATGTTGTGTTTACCCTCCACGACAAGAGCGACGAGATGATCTCGGCCGAAGAGACAGTGCTCGATCCCGACAATTGGTATGGCTGCGTGTATCAAGATCTAGTAGAGCAGAAATTCGAGGGCAAGATGTACTACACCCTCATCGGGTGGACAGGCGTTGATGCCCTCACCCAACGCAAGGTTATCGAACCCATCGCCTTCAAAGGCACCAACGCCCAACCCCTCTTCGGACAATCCATTTTTCGTCGCGAAAAAAACCGTCGCCGTTTAATCCTACAGTATTCCGCTACGGCAATGGTCAACGTCCGCTACGAAGAGCAATTCGTTGATGTCGAAACGGTGAAGAAAGTCAAGAAAAAAGGCGGGAGAACCGTCACCCAACGCGAAGTGCACCAAGAAAAGATGAAGATGATCCTCTTCGACGAGATAGCACCCCAGATTCCTGGTATGGAAGGACTCTATCAGTACTACATCCAAACGGGCACCGAGATGGCTTACATCTTTGTAAACGGCCGTTGGGAGTTACACAACAGTGCACAAGGACGAGTCAACAACCCCAAACTCAACAAAGAGTTCGAGCCCTTGCCCAAAACAGCACCCACCTATAAGGTGACGCTGCGCGAAACCGATCCCGCCAACAATCCGAAAAAATAATTCACTACAATCGCATCGACAATCATACTTCAATGTACGGAGTAATACTAAGCAATATAGAATCGCCTGCCGACCTACGGAAATTGCCCGTGTCCGACCTCAAAGAGGTAGCCAACGAGTTGCGCCGTTATATTGTTGACACGCTGGCAACCCATCCTGGGCATCTCGCCTCTAGTTTGGGTACTGTCGAACTTACTATAGCCCTTCACTACGTCTTCAACACCCCCGACGATAAACTGATATGGGATGTGGGTCACCAAGCCTATAGTCATAAAATCCTTACCGGACGACGCGATCAGTTCCCCACCATCCGCACCTATGGTGGCATCAGCGGTTTCCCCAAGATGGACGAAAGTCCCTACGATGCCTTCGGCACAGGACATAGCTCCACCTCCATCAGCGCCGCCCTAGGAATGGCCATCGCCTCCAAATTGCAAGGCAACCTCGATCGCCAGCATATTGCCGTGATAGGTGATGGTAGCATGACGGGAGGCGAAGCCTTCGAAGCCATCAACAACGCGGGGGTATCGAAATCCAACATCCTCGTCATTCTCAACGACAACGGCATCTCCATCGATAAAAGTGTAGGAGGACTCTCCAGTCATCTTACCCGCATCACCGCCAGTCGCAGCTACAACCAATTCAAAGAGAAGATGTGGCAACGCACAGGAGGTGATCATGCCAAGTCGAAAACCAAAGACTTCCTTAGCAAGACCCTCTTCGTCACCAAGACCGCCATGCTCAAAGGAGCCAACCTATTCGAAAGCTTAGGATTCCGTTATTTCGGCCCTATCGATGGCCACGATGTCGACAACCTCGTAAAGGTGCTCGCACAACTCAAAGAGATCAAAGGGCCCCGCCTACTTCATATCGTCACCAAGAAAGGCAAAGGATTGAAGATGGCCGAAAAGAACCCCGTCATCTATCATGCCCCCGGCTTGTACAATGCCCAAACAGGCAATCAAATCAACAACGCCCCCTCCGAATCGCAGCCACCCAAATATCAAGATGTCTTCGGACACACCATAATCGAACTGGCCGAACAGAACGATCGTATCGTTGGCATCACCCCAGCCATGCCTACTGGATGTTCTCTCAATATGATGATGGCACAGATGCCCGATCGCTGTTTCGATGTAGGCATTGCCGAACAGCATGCCGTTACCTTTGCCGCCGGATTGGCTGCCCAGGGGATGATTCCCTTCTGCAATATCTACTCCTCGTTCATGCAACGCGCCTACGATCAAATCATACACGATGTAGCGTTGCAACGCTTGCCCGTCATCCTATGCCTCGACCGAGCAGGGTTGGTAGGCGATGATGGACCTACCCATCACGGCACCTTCGATTTGGCATGCCTGCGCCCCATCCCCCATCTCACCATCTGTGCCCCCCTCGATGAGCACGAGCTCCGTCATATGATGTTTACCGCACAGCAACCCAACCAAGGGGCTTTCGTTATCCGTTACCCTCGAGGACGCAGCATCCATGCCGATTGGCGTCAACCCATGCAAATACTCCCTGTAGGCAAAGGACGCTGCTTGCAAGAGGGTCACGATCTAGCCATTGTCAGCATCGGACATATAGGCAACAACGCCATCAGCGTTGCCCAGGAGCTCCTCTCCGAGTCACGCATCCAAATAGGGGTATACGATATGCGGTTCCTCAAGCCCCTCGACACCACATTGCTCGACACCATTGCCAACCGCTATCGTCATATCATCACTCTTGAAGATGGAGTGGTGAAAGGCGGATTGGGTAGTGCTGTCGAGGAGTACCTCCTGCAGCGTCAAAGCTCCTCCCCCCTTCCCTCCATCCATCCGATGGGAATCCCCGACGAGTTTATCACCCATGGCTCTATTACCCATCTGCAACATCAGTGTGGCATCGATGTGGAGGGAATCAAGCAGCGCTGCAAGCAGCTATTGGGCCTCTAATCACCCTTTCTTTCTTGTCGCTGTACCCTCTCGTCCACTGGGCATAATCTTATTATCGATAGGAGGGCAATAAAAAACGGACAATGGTTTTATTAAAAGTATACCATGTATAATGATAGAGCGTTGAAACATAGCCACAGAGAAAAGAAAAACAGAAAGGAATTACAGCATAGCAATCATACTATCGTATTATAATAAATGAAAAAGTATTATATTATTATAGTAATACAACTATTATAATGATTCAGTATTGACATCAAAAAGGAGGACCCTAATCATTGCCCACCTAGTAGGCAGTCAAATCTATAAGCCCACCCACTCGTAGCGTTATTTCTTTACCGACTTCTGTGCTCCTTGTATCGCTTCATATATCAGCGTCTGCACATCGGTACGTATATTCATATTAGCCAATTTGTTGGGCGACGAAGAGGGATGCACCCTATTGCTAAGAAAGATATACACCAACTCATATTCAGGATCCACCCATATCATCGTACCTGTAAATCCCGTATGGCCGAAACTCTGTTGCGATGCCAACGGAGACACATGGGTACTGTTGCCCCTAATGAACGGCTTGTCGTACCCCAAAGCCCTACGATTGTTATAGTAGGTGTAGTAGCGATGATTAAAGGTGTTGATAACCTCGCTGCTCAGATATTTCTTTCCATCCACCGTTCCTCCCGCCAGTAGCATCTGGCATAGTTTGTTCAAATCAGATGCAGTACTGAACAAGCCCGCATGACCTGTCACACCGCCAAAGGCAGCCGCATTGGGATCGTGAACCTCACCGCGCAAAGTTCTTTGCCGCACATCGGGGTTCGTCTCGGTAGGAGCAATCCTCTTCTCCTCTATCTGGGTGTATTGATTCAACAACGGACGGTAAGTAGTGCTCCTCATTCCTAGCGGGGCATAGAACTGTTGTTGCATAAACAAATCGATGCTCTGTCCACTCACCTGCTCCACCACATCGGCCAAAAGGATAAATCCCAAGTCACTATACACATATTTATGCTTATCCTTATTCAATTTGCTATCGGCAATCTGAGAGAGGAGCGCCTTGCGCGTCTTCTCCATCAGTTCCTTTGAAGGTTGGTGGTCGGGTAACGAGGCATCCATACACTCCGAGGCATTCTGCCAATAGGCATCAAACGATTTCAGTCGTCCAATATGGCTGAGTGCTTCTCGGATGGTAATCTTGCTTTTATTGGTATGTTTCAGGTAAGGGAGATAACGCGATAAAGGATCATCGAGAGTTATCTTGCCAGCATCCACCAACTTCATGATAGCCATTGTGGTGGCAGTCATCTTGGTAAGCGAAGCCAAATCGTATACCGTTTGCGTGTCCACCTTAGGGGAACGGCTCTCGTAGGTTTGTCGCCCATAGCAACGTTCATACACCACATCGCCCTTATACGCCACCAACAGTTGACATCCAGGGTAAGCCTGGGCAGCAATGCCATTGTTAATGATCGAATCAATCTGGTGGAAATAAAGGGTATCAATACCAGCCTTCGTCAAACGGGCATAAGGGCTGATGGTTTTCTTGGGGGTGGTGAGCGATTTGGGAGCCATGAAATGATCCACATCCACCGGCAGTATGCCTTCAAATTTCCCTATGCGCAACTGCTTATTCACAGCCTTGTGCACCGCCTCCATATCTTGATAAGCCACCACGATAGCAGCAGGGGTGGTACTCAGCGAGGAGCCAGCATAGATAATACTATCTGCAGGAGTTGAGCGGCGCTGAGCATTCTTTGGTGTCTTCGTATTAGCAAATGGGAAATATTGCAAGATAAAAGGAGAGCCATAGATCACCAAGATGGTGTTGTGGTTAAAAGCAGTAATCTGACTTATCAAATCGGTCGTTGCCCTGCTCACTCCATAGTTTTTCTGTGAAGTAGGATTGGCATAAGCCGCCAGCGATATCACCACCTTGTCGGCCTTTGCTATCTCATCGATAGTAGTATTGCTCAGCGAGGTGATAGCCGAATCGCAGTTACCCAAAGCCACCCATGCCACCTTATCGTTTCCCTTCAAAGGCAACACCTTGTTCTCATTGCGCACTAGCGTCAGTGCCTTTTCAGCAATCCATGAGGTTATCTCCTCGCATCGTTCATAATCATTCTTTGAGGGGACACTCAGGTTGTCAAGATCCAACTTATTCAATCCAAAACGATATTTCTCGTAAAGCACCCTGCGGCATTTGTTATCTATCAACTGCGCAAAATTATCATCATCGGCAGCCGCACCCTTCACCAATTCAATGATGCCCTCCACATCGGAGGGGAGCAGTATGATGTCGCCACCTGCCCTCAGCGAAAGCAGCGCACTCTCCGCCTTCCCGTGGTTCTTCGTTACCGCCTTCATATCCATACCATCGGTAATAATCAAGCCAGTAAACTTCATCTTCTCGCGGAGCAACTCGTTCATAATCGGTTCCGAAAGGGTTGCTATCGTATTCTTATCGTAAGCGTTCACCTGTAAATGACCTACCATCACACCTCGGCATCCTGCCCCTATCAGTCGTTTGAAAGGATAGATGTCTACCGTATCCACAAAAGCCTTGGTATGATTGATCACCGGCACATCCAAGTGCGAATCGGTTTCCGTATCGCCATGACCAGGAAAATGTTTAGCCACCGCCATCACATGTTGCGATTGTAGCGCTTTGGCATAGCGCGCCCCCTTGGCAGCCACCCGCATAGGATCGGCACCAAACGAACGGGCACCAATCACAGGATTCAAAGGATTGCTATTAAGATCTACCACAGGAGCGAAATTGATATTAACACCCATCTGGTAGCACTGTCGTCCAATCTCGTTGCCCATCAAGGTAATCAAACTGTCGTTGCTACTGCTCAAAGCCCCCATCATCATCTGTCGGGGAAAAGAGTAGCAATCGGTTAGACGCATCCCCAAGCCCCACTCGCCGTCAATGCTAACAAAGAGGGGTATCTTCGACAAGCGTTGATATTGTTTCGTCTGCCTAAGTTGTTGGGGAGCGGTGCCAGCAAAGAAGCAAACGCCACCCACATGGTAATCGGTTATCAGTTTGTTGAACTCCTTTTCGTCGCGCGCCTTCATCTTCGTAGGCACACGCACAATCATCAGTTGGCCAATCTTTTCTTCGATGGTAAGGGTACTCATCACCGAATCAACCCATTGTGTGGCATGCTGATACATCTCTTTTTTCTGCACTGGACGATGAGCGTTTTTCTTTTTACGCTGTGCATTGGCATCGGTAGGCAATGCTACTATTGCCACCAGCAGTACTAGTGATACAAGGAGGGAGCTTACTTTTTTCATGTTTTTATAAACGCGCTAGATGCCAAAAAATTGTATCTATTCGAAAAAAAGTGTATATATGGCACCTAAAAAAACGCCACCCTTTTTTGTAAGTTTCCAAAAAATGTGTATTTTTGCATTTGGAATACTGGTTGAGCCTATTTGTTTTATGCGATTATATTCCTTAAAATCAGATTTTTAGATACCCATCTTCAAAGAAAGTATCTATTGGGAGACATACTAATTCAGTTAAAAAAAGAGGGAAAATGCCCAAATGTAGGATTTATTGTGTAGGATTTCTCCAGTTTTCCAAAGCAGTGTATTTTTTATCCCCTTGGAGAGAAACAAAGTACAATTGATGAATACTAATCTAATAAAAATATCAGCAAAATGAAGAAGATCTATTTCTTGACGTTGATTCTCGCTGCCTCATTCTTTACGGCATGCGATGACATTGAACTCAACGGTCTTATCGGATCGGCCACGATCTATACCAACACCCTCGACACCCTCAATGTGGTTGTCGATTCCGATACGGCCCTGTTCACCTCGTGTGCTTGCGATATCTATACCGATACCAATGGCACAGGCATCCTTTCTATTGCTGCCGAGATTGACCTCTCTGCCGCCAACACCCTCACCTACCCCTACATGCTTATTTATCTGTCCGATACAGTACCGCAAACCTATGTGTTCGACTCTATCACACTGCCCATGCTCGAAACCTGGGAGCAAGGTATCCGCCTCTCGCTCCTTACTGACGCCAACCGTTATGTCTATGTAGAGAGCGACACCTCGTGGATCGTCTCGGCAGGTGGTATGATCACTGTCACCAATTTCTCCGACTATGGTAGCAGCCTCAATGCCTCCTTCAGCAATATTCCTTGCTATCGTCTCACCGAGTCAACTCTAGAGTTCCTCCACAACATGCATGTGGCTGTCCAAAATGGCGATCTTTCCGCCATCGCCTACATGGCCACTTTTAATTTCACCGATCTCTTCACCCCTGTCCTCGTCAGTGGTACTGTCGAGGGGCGCCGCATGAATATCACAGGTATTCTCGACGATGTAGATGTATAACCCTCCCATCCTATCTTGATCATATTTGTTTACATACACTTTAATATAATAAAACACAATGAAACATTCATTACTTACTAAGATACGCCTGGCCTTGCTGCTGCTTGCCCTTGTGCCTTTGGCCACCTCTTGCCTCAAAGAGGGCCTCAACGATTTCGAGGGACTTCGTCATCCTATGCAAATCACCGGTACCTTCAACCCCGAACTGGGCTTACCCATTGGTCAAGCCGACATCAATATCACCGATCTTTTGGGCCTCTTCAACGAAACCTCAGGCATCATCGAGATCGATCCCCAAACAGGTGCCGCCACCGTGCATTACGACACCACCTTCCTGAATATCTTCGATGTCTCTTCAACAAAACATCGTGGCAAGAGCACCGTCCCCTACCAGCGGTCGGTACAAGGAACAATGGACTTTGATCTGTTCAGCAATATCGATGTGTTGCCCGAAACCTTCCGTCTCGAAAAGGTCTTCCTCACCCTCACCACCGATATCATGGCTCATGGCACCCCCGCCACACAGAATCTGTTGAACAACTACGATGTCTTTGCCTATTTCGACAACATAGTGCTTACGGCTGTCAACAGCACCACCCACCAATCCTATACCCTTCCTATCATCCAAGACTCCATCCCCATCAACAACATGCTCACCGGAGCGAGCATCCTAGTCATCGATAGTGTTGATGCCTCCGATTTCTTGAATATCAAACCCGACTGCATCACCTACAACGCGCAACTGAACATCAACTTCGGCACCGCATTTTGGGCATCCGATATCACCCAGTTCCTTTCCGATTCACTAGGCCTATCTACCATCGATGTCAACTCCCATCTCTCCATCTATTCCCCCCTCACCATCTTCTTCTCCGATGCCTCCTACAACGCCTATATAGGTCTCGACGCCAATCGCAACGATCTTCTCGAGCAGCTGCAAATCGATTCCTCATACCTCGTCTTCGAGTTTGTCAACGGCCTTCCCCTGCAACTCAACCTCTCCGCATCCCTCACCGATGCCGACAGCCATGCACTGGTATCGCTCTTCGAGAATGGGGTAGGTCAGCTCAACGCTGCCGCCATAGGCTTCAACGCTGCCACCCAGAGCTATACTGCCACCACCCCTACCACCTCTATCGTGCGGGTGCCCATCACCTCCGAACTCTTGCAATCCATCTCCAAGGCCTCGAATATCCACCTCTTGGCAAGCCTCTCCACGGCTGCCGATGCCAATGTGTCGCAGCCAGCGGTATCCATCATAGGTAGCGATGCCTTAGCGGTACGGGTTTATGCAACACTCCGTCCCCATGTAAACATCACCTATCCCATCGGAGCCGATTCCATCATTATCAGTAAATAAACGTCAAAACTATCGCTATCATGAAACATTCAGCTAAACATACATTTGTATCGCTGTGCGTCGTTTTGGCGTTCAGCATCAGCTCCCTTCCCTTGAAGGCTCAGAATAGCACCCTCCTTTTCAGTTCCGACATCCTGCCCCACGGCAATGTCATGAACCCCGCTTTCTTCCCCAACACTCCCTTCTATCTAGCCCTTCCCAGTGCCACCCTCAATATGGCATTGCCCCTTGCCTATAGCGACATCATCCAATACGATGCCGCAAACCAGGTCACCAATATCAACCTCAACAACATCACCAACCAACTCATGGAAGGCAACACCTTCACCATCAACCCCGATATTTATGCCGTTGGATTGGGCCTCAAGATCGGAAAAACCTTCGTTACCCTCTCTTCCCAAGTCAAAACCCATATCGCCATCAATCCTCCTACCGGACTTCTTACCTTCCTCAATGAAGGTAATATGAACCATCTCGGTGCTGGCAACGAGGTCTATATCACCGATGGCAACATCCTTCATGTCAGCTCTTATGCCGAAGTAGGATTAGGCTTGGGTCGCACCTTCGCCCTCCCTATGGGCGACCTCACTGTAGGTGCTCGTGTCAAGCTGATTGATGGTATTGCCGATATCCATACCACCAACACCTTCGCCCGCATCTACACCTCCGAAGACCTCTCCACTATGCGTGCCGACGTCAACTACCAACTAGGTGCCGCAGGCATGTTCCCCATCAGCTTAGATACCGCTGGCAACTTCATCATAGGCAACCCTCAGCTACCCCCCACCAATTATAGTGTCGGCTTCGACCTCGGTGCTCGCTGGCAGTGGGAGAAACTCGATGTAGCCTTCAGCATCCTCGATCTAGGTTCGCGCATCAACTGGGATCAGAATGTAGTCAAACTCATCCCCGAATCGGGCAACGGTGCTGGCTTCACCTTCGAAGGTATCGACCTCAATGGCGTTATCCAAAATGGAACACTCGACTCCACCTTCACCCAGCAGCTCTCCGATTCCCTCTCCGCCCTGATGAACTATACGATGGTCGATGGCGAAAGCTATTGGACCTCCACCCCTACCCGTATCAACCTCAGCGCCTTCTATCGTCCCCTGCCCCTCCTGAAAGTAGGTGCAATATTTCACGGCGAGTTAGACAGAGGAGTCAACTCCTACAACCTCACCACCGAAGAAGTCGTCTCCACCTTCCGTCAAAACATCACCCTTATGGCCAACCTCAACCTCATGAATTGGATCGAAGTGATGGTCGGCAACTCGGTAGTATCCGATGGTCTTCGCACCACCGTCATCAACCCCAGTGTAGGCGTCACTCTCTCCCCCTTCAAAACCCTACAAGCCTATTTCATGTTAGATTACATCAGCAATATCTATCTTGTCGATGCCAAATCAGCCAAACTCACCGCTGGCGTCTCGCTAGCCATCCCCGGCAAACGCCCCGACAAAGATTAATTGCCCCTCTCTCTACCTCATTATTGCTCCTCCTCTTCCGCCTCGATCTTCGACAACGATGAGGAGGAGCTCTTTTATAATAGTATGTTTCTTTAATAGTTTAATACGTTTATATGTTGATAGGAAAAAATATATATTAGAAGTAATAATGTCATGGAATTGCAAAATGAGAAGTGAGAAATGAGAAATGTGTTATTCCGCTTTAAAACTGATGGTGACAATAATACATATTTTTTCTATATTGATTATTAATTATATCAATATAGTGGCTATTTCTAAAAAATACATATCATATCGATTTGAACACTGGAAATGGTTTAGGTTTACTTGTTTTTAGCCTTAAAAGTGTGAAGGCTGATACTTTTTTGTATAATTAGTTCACTTTTCTATCTACATAAATGTCATTTGTCATTTCTAAGCATTTTTTTTCGTTGAACGAGTTCTTAGTTATGCATTTCTTTATGTTATTAATGAATACATATACAGATATTTGTACTTTATAATACAATCTATTACCCTGAAAACTACCAAAGATTAGAAAGTGACAAATGACAAGTGACAAATTGCATTACATCGCTATATTTCAATATAATACATAAAAAAGCGTAAATAACATTTCTTATAGAGCCACTATTCACATCATTCCGCCATCCCAATGGTAATCTGCCGCTATGACTTCGCCATGCCTATATCCTTTTCCCTTTACTCTAACTTAAAATGCTAATTTTGGGCACAAAAAAACGATATTGGAAGATTATGCATAGTACTTCGATCATCAAGATCTCATTTCTCACTTCTCACTTTCCATTTCTCTTTTCTCTTTCCTCTTTCCACTCAATTCGGATTAAACTTGAAGGGGATATAGTATGGGGGGGGAAAAAAATCCTATTAAAACTCAAATCCGAGGTTGATGTAGAGGCCGAGTCGATGGGTAAGATCGCTCCAATGGAGGTCGATGGTGACAGGGCCGAAGGAGGCGTCGTAGCCGTATTGGAGTGCGAAACCCCAGTAGTTTTGGTGGATGCGTTCTTTGTCGGAGAAATTGAAGAAGGTGGTAAATCCTTCGGTGGCGTAGAGGTGGTTGGCGATAAGGGTGAGGTACTGTTTGTTGGCGATTTTGAAACGATAGTCGGTGCGTAGGATGATAGCTGCATCGCCTATGATATAGGGGGTATTGATACCAATGAAAGGCATCTGATAATCCATATAACGGCCTTGCATGTCGCCACCTGCAACATTGCGATAGGCAAAATAATAAGTATTGCCTTCAATCCATCGGCCATAGATTTGGGGGATAAAGGTGAAGCGGGCATTGGCGGTGGAGAGGTAGGCAACGAGGGAGCCAGAGGCATCGAGGAAATCGTTGATCGTACCAACAAGGCTGCTGTTGTCAAAATGCCACTGCAGGATGCCGTTGATGCGATGCCCTCGTGTGGGGAAGGAGGCTCGATCGAGGGTGTCGATGCTGATGGAGGCGTAAGGGGTGAGGCATTGGTTGCGAAGCCAGCTTTGATAAGGAGAGTATTCGGGAACTTGCTGTACCATGAGCTGGTTGAAGTTGAGGAACGACTGGCTGATACCGGTAGCGATGTGGCTGTGGCCGTTGAAATGGTGTGAGAGGTAGAGACGAAGATCGTGACTATAACTCTTGGTGTTGGCATAAAGGCTGTCGACATCACACATATCATAGAAACCACGACGGAAACTATAGGAGGCGTTGAGATCGAGGCCTCGCCGTTTGCCATAGGTGGCTTGCACATAGAGACGTGGGTTGAGGCTGAGACGGGCGTTGAGATAGGCTTGGAAGCCTTTTGGCTTTCGAGCATTAAAGCTGCTGGAGAAGAGGATGGCGGCCCCCTCTTCGGTGTCGGCACGATATTTGAAACCATAGGAGAGAGGTTTCTGCGATTGGAAATTCATAACCAGATCGTAGGTCTGCTCTTCGGTATTTCCCTCTTTGTTGGTGGTCTTATTACGAATACGCAAATCGTAGGTGACGTCGGAGAAATGACCTGAACCCATGAAGGCTTCGATGGCTTTCTCGATATCGCCCAATTTGAGGGGTTGACGCTGATCTACTTGCTGTTGCTCGGATACCCAGTGCGACTGTTTTTCATCTAAGTGGTTGAGGGTGATGGAATGGAGGTGGATATTATTGGATACCAACAACTGGGAGTTATGGAGGGGTTGGTAGGTGATGCCTTGCCATTGGAACGACTTGGAGATATGGCTTACCGCTTGGAGATGGGGGATGATGGAGGCAGATGTGCTATAGCCTTGCTGGATAAACTGGGAGAGGTGAAGACTGTCGGTGGTGGTGGCGATAGAGAGGGTGTCGGGTGTGGGATGGAGATAGATTTGGCATAAGGCGACCTCCTCTTGATGGTTGCCATCGAGTGAGGAGGAGATCAAGGTTTCGAGCAGCTGCCCCCAGGAATCAATGCTATCGGTGATGCGGGTGCTGGCATTGGCATCGATACCAACAAGGATATCGGCACCCAACTGGTAGCAGATGGATGCCGGAAGACTGCTGACGAGTCCGCCGTCGATTAGCAGGGTGCTGTCGATAACGACGGGGAATGAGATACTGGGGCGCGCCACGCTGGCTCGGACGGCAGCATCGAGATGTCCATGGGTAAGCACTATAGGAAGACCGCTATGGGTGTTGGTAGCTACACAGGCAAAAGGGATGGGGAGATGAAGGAAATTGGTATCGGAGGGATAGAGATGACCGATATTATTGAAGAGGCTCTCGAAACTGGAGCCAATGGCGAGGTTGCTGAGGGTATCGTTGCCTAACATCTTGGAGAGATCTACATTCTTGCTCTCGCCCAAGCGAGGCCATTCCACACTGCATAGCGCCTCTTGGATGGCGTGGGTGCTGAAGCCCATAGAGTAGAGAGATCCGATAACGGCACCGATACCGGTGCCTACCACATAATCGATAGGGATATGCATTTCCTCTATCCTACGGAGAACACCTATCTGACTGACACATTCGGCGGCACCACCACTGAGGACGACTCCTATACGGGGACGCGATAAATGATCCATCCGATGAAGGGTATCGGTTTCTGCTAAATCCTCATAATGGATGAGACGTCCTACCGACTCAAGGGGTTTTCCCATGAAGAAGACACCCCAATACTGATCGCCATTGGGATAGGTGCAACGCCCTTTGCCATTGGGAAGATTGTTGAAGAATTCGCCTTCAAAACGACTACCATCGGCAAAGAGGTAGATGCCACGACTGTGGTCGGCATTGAGGAAGATAGCGCTATCGGCAACCTGTTGGGTATGTCCGACAGAGGGGAAGAAAAGCATAAGGGCTATTGAGAGTAGCGTTAACCGATAACTGACAATGTGTTTGTTGTTCATAAAAAATTTCTTATCGATGAGGATCTTAAAAGAAACATTCCTCATTTCTTGTCAACCTTTTGTGCTGCACCATAACGGTGACGGCATCAGTTTTGTTTATCCCCTTATTTGTTGATTCCTACATTGAAATGCCGATGAAAAGGAGAAGGGATATTTTTTTTTGGGGGGGTGACAGTTGTAGTTATGTTATGATATCTAGTTTGGTATCTATAACCGTCTGTTATAACAATAGTGCTGCTATAACAGACGGTATGAATGCTTTTTTTTTAACCATCCAAAGGAAGGGTATTATTTAAAGTAGGCGACGCCACTTTCGAAGAGTCGCTGATCTTGATCACCGTAGATATTGAAGTAGGTGCCTTTACTTCGACGCTCGCTATGACCCATTTTACCTAACACACGTCCGTCGGGACTTGTGATACCTTCGATGGCATGATAGGATCCGTTGAGGTTGTATTCCTCATCCATGGTGGGATGACCTTGGAGGTCGACATATTGGGTGGCTACCTGACCATTCTTGAGGAGACGATCAATCCATTCTTGAGGAGCAACGAAACGCCCTTCGCCATGCGACATGGGGATGACGTAGGTGTTGCCCAGGGTGGCTTGCTGCAGCCAAGGACTCAGATTGGAGGTAACGCGAGTGTAAGCCATCTTGCTTTGGTGACGACCGATGGTGTTGAAGGTGAGCGTGGGTGCGTCGGCACTTTGAGGACGGATTTCGCCATAGGGGACGAGACCCAATTTTACCAATGCCTGGAAACCATTGCAGATACCCAACATAAGTCCATCGCGATGGTTCAACATATCCATTACCGCATCGGCAATTTGCGGGTTGCGGAAGACACTGGTGATGAATTTGGCAGAGCCTTCGGGTTCATCGCCTGCCGAGAAGCCACCAGGAATCATGATGATTTGACTGTTGTTGATGGCGCGCACATAGGCATCGACACTCTCACGTATTTGCTGTCCGTTTTGATTGCGGAATACGATGATTTCGCTTTCGGCACCCGCGCGGTTGAAAGCACGTGCACTATCGTATTCACAATTGGTACCGGGGAAGGCAGGAATGAAGACATGCGGTTGGGATACTTTATGCTTGCATTGGTAAATGCTCTTGAAGTCGACCGGTTGTTCGGCCTTGAAGGGAGTAGCAGCGGCGTTACTACGTGTGGGGAATACTCCTTCGAGGGTTTGCTGCCATGCGGCAAGCACCTCTTGGTGATCAATGGTAACCCCTCTGTATTCGAAGCCACCTCGATGAGCATCACCACTGAGCACTTGGCCAATGACCTGATAGTGGAAGGGGAGCTGCGCCTGGCCATCAACCTCGAGGAGGATGGCACCATAATCCTTGCGGGTGAGATGATCAATGGTGATATTATCGTTGATACGAACACCCAAGCCGTTGCCGAAAGCCATCTTGCTGACCGCCTCGATGATGCCACCGAACCCAATGGCGTATGCCGAATAGATGGGTCCCATCACCTCTTCATCTTTGTGGCGGAGGGCGATGGTTTGGTGAAGCAAATCATACTGACGGAGAACATCCTCATAGTCGGGCATGCCGTAGGCATCTTTCTTGATGTCGAGCAATACGAGTTGGGATCCAGGTTGTTTCAACTCGGGGGTAAGGATATGATAGAGGTTGTCGGTCGATACGGCGAAACTACACATGGTGGGAGGCACGTCGATATCGTTGAAGGTACCACTCATAGAGTCTTTGCCACCAATGGCAGGAAGATGAAGACCCATCTGAGCGTTGTAGGCACCTAGCAAGGCGGCGAACGGCTCACCCCAACGATAGGGATCGTTACCTAATTTCTTGAAATACTCCTGGAAGGTAAGACGGATTTTGCGGACATCGCCACCAGCAGCGGCAATCTTGGCTACAGAACTGACCACAGCATAAACGGCACCGTGGAAGGGGCTCCAGCTGGTTTGATAAGGATCCATGCCGTACGACATCAGAGTGACGGTTTCGCATTTGCCATCGAGCAACGGTAGTTTACCAACCATACACTGTGTGGGGGTAAGTTGATAGCGGCCACCAAAAGGCATGACAACGCTACCAGCACCGATAGAACTGTCGAACATCTCGACAAGTCCTTTCTGCGAACAAACATTGAGGTCGGCCATTGTGGAAAGCCATACCTGCTTGATATCGGACGTTTCGGCCACGGGCGTTTCCTCTTGCTTAGGCATATGAACGCTTACGGTAGTTTCTTGATGGGCACCATTGGTATCGATGAAACGACGACTGAGGTTGACAATCTCTTTGCCTCGCCAATTGATCACCATACGAGGTTCGGCAGTAACGGTGGCTACGACGGTAGCTTCGAGATTCTCCTCGTCGGCATATTTCAACATCTGGTCGACATCCTTGGGATCGACAACCACAGCCATACGCTCTTGACTCTCGCTGATGGCGAGTTCGGTGCCATCAAGACCAGCATATTTCTTGGGAACTTTATCGAGATTGATCTGCAAGCCATCGGCCAATTCGCCAATGGCAACACTGACGCCACCAGCACCAAAGTCGTTGCATTTCTTGATGAGTTTCGACACTTCTTCTCGACGGAAGAGACGTTGGATTTTACGCTCGGTGGGGGCGTTACCTTTCTGTACCTCGGCGCCACAAGTGGTGAGGCTCTTGGTGGTGTGGCTCGTGGAGGCACCTGTAGCACCGCCAATTCCATCACGACCAGTGCGACCACCCAAGAGGATGATGATATCGCCAGGATCGGAGGTGAGTCGCTGAACGGCACGACGAGGGGCAGCAGCGATAACGGCGCCTATCTCCATGCGTTTGGCCACATAGTTGGGATGATAGATTTCGTTAACTAGGCCAGTGGCGAGACCTATCTGGTTGCCGTAGGAGCTATAGCCACGAGCGGCGGTGGTAACGATTTTACGCTGGGGGAGTTTGCCCGAAAGGGTTTCATTCAACGGTTTGGTAGGATCGGCAGCACCCGTTACACGCATGGCTTGATAGACATATGTACGTCCGCTCAAGGGGTCGCGGATACAACCACCGAGGCAAGTGGCAGCACCACCGAAAGGTTCAATTTCGGTGGGGTGGTTATGGGTTTCGTTTTTGAAATTGATAAGCCATTCCTCTTCTACACCATCGATAGTAACGGGGACAACGATAGAGCAGGCGTTGATCTCGTCGGAGGGCTCTTGATCGTTGAGATATCCCGTTTTCTTGAGCCGTTTGGCTGCCAGGGTACCGATATCCATGAGGCATACAAACTTGTCGTTGCGTCCCTCATACTGTGTTTTATGATCGGCAAGGTATTGCTGGAAGGCACCTTCGATGAGGGGGCGATAATAGCCTTCGTCGAAGGTAACATCTTTGAGTTCGGTGGCGAAGGTGGTGTGACGGCAGTGGTCACTCCAATAGGTGTCGAGCACCCGTATCTCGGTCATGGAGGGATCCCGTTTCTCCTCGTTAAGGAAATAGCGTTGAATATGCTTGAAGTCGGCAAACGTCATAGCCAATCCGAGGGAGTTATAGAGTTTGAGGAGATCGCTGTCGGCCATGGTGGCGAAGCCGTCGAGGATAGCCACATCGGCTGGTTGTTCGAAATTATCAACCAGGGTGTCGGGTTTCACCTCGTCAGTAAGACGACTATCGACAGGGTTGACGCAGTGTTTGATGATGGCCTCTTTCTGTTGCTCGGTGAAATGGCCAGCAATAACATAGGTGGTAGCCGATTTGATGATAGGATTCTCTTGGTCGGCCAGGAGTTTGACACACTGCTCGGCAGAGTCGGCTCGCTGATCGAACTGACCAGGGAGATATTCGACTGAGAAACAGAAATCGTTGTCGCCTTTGGGGAAATGCTCTTCATATACAAGGTCGACAGGGGGTTCAGAGAATACGGTGCCTAACGCCTTCTGATAGGTGGCATCGGAGATATTTTCGATGTCGTAGCGCACCATTGTGCGGACATTTTCTGCCTCAATATTGAGGTAGTTGGCCATCTCTTCGTGGAGTTCCTTAGCCTTGATGGCATAGTCGGCTTTCTTTTCGACGTAAATACGTCTTACACCATTGGTCATATAATATAATGTTTTATTTATTCTATATAATAAGGGTTGTTCGTTGCGGTGTGGGGTTATAGGTTGGCTTGCTTGTTGAAAAGCTCGGGGTGACGAGCTGTAACGTTTTGATAGAAGGCCATAATTTGACGAATGTCGCTATTCCAATCACCCGTAGGATATAAGGTAGGGCCAAAACCCATGTGCTTGGTTTCGTAGTTCATATAGCTTAGCACGATGGGGACATTGGCTTTGACGGCAATCTCATAGAAGCCCCGTTTCCAACGTTTTACCCATTTGCGTGTACCTTCGGGGGTGATGAGGAGGGTTAGTTCTTGGTGAGTATCGAAATAATGAACGGCTTGCTTGACGATATCGTTGTGGGGATTGCCCCGATCGACGGGCAAACAACCGGCCCATTTAAGGAAGGGACGAGTGAAAAAGTTGAAGAACTCCTTTTTGACCAAGAACCGGATATTAAATTTTTCTGAGAAGGCTACTGCGGCACCCGAAAAAAAGTCCTCCATTGCGGTATGAGGTGCCATAATCATTACACAGCGTCGCCATTCGGGATGGTCGCCTTGGGGAATATCAAATTTCCATCCACGGAGTTTTACTAGTCGTATCCAGATTTTCTTCATCGTTGTGTTTCTCTTTTTTAGAGGTTAATGACTATCGTAGGTAACTGCGAAACTGCTCGGCTTCGGCTTTCCGTCCATGCTCCTCAAAGCTGTTGGCGATGGTGGAGAGGACACTACGGGTGGCAGTGTTCTGATCAAGGCCGCGGGCCATAAGCAGCTGAATGTAGCTTTGTATCATCTGATCGGTGACGACGTCGTGCTCGAGCATTTGAAGGATGATGGCTTCGGCCGACATGAGGTCGCCTTGCTGCATACGGATGTTCAAGGGGATAGTATAACCAATATCGGTGGTAGGCGAGTAGCGACGCAACTCATCGCAAAGGGCCATAGCGCTATTGAGGTCGCCTTTGTTGACATAGGCATAGGCGGCATAGGTGACGGCTTGGAGATGATGGGGTTGCTCACTGAGGATGGGTTGAGTGGCGAGGAGGACACTGTCGAACTGACCGCGTTGCAGATAAATGTTGGCCATATTGAGTAGCACCCCTTCGTTGGTAGGATCGGCCTTGAGGGCTTGGCGAAACAGGAGGAATGCGCTATCAATGTTGCCTTGTTGGAGTTGCTGATACCCCAAGAAATCGTTCTTGTCGTCGCGTTTGAGGATGATGGCGATGGGGGTGCCATCAACATCGATGGTGTGGATGGTGTTTTTGGGAGGGAAGTTGCTGCTACGCAGATATTCGGGATCCATGGCGGTAATGTTGAATACGGCATAATCCCAATCTTCGTTGAACCGGTTGGCATAACGAAGGAATTTGTGTTGGTAGTGGGTGGTATCGTGACGGATATAGTATTTCACATCATTGACAAGGAAGGAGCCGATGATGGTTTTTTCGCCATTGGGTTTATTGACAGGTTCACAATTTTGGAGGATCCATTCGGTGCCCCCTCGTACGGAGTGATAGTAGTAATCCATCTCGTACTGTCCTAGTTGTCTTTTGGTGCCACCCGAGAGTTCGTTGAAATAGACATACTCGTAGGGGTGATTACGGAAGCAATGGAGGGCAGGAGGAATGAGGAGTAAGAAAGGAAGTGCGGTGGCTATATACTGCAGGAGACGCTTGCCACGATCTTGGAAGAGTTGTGCCAAGCCGTCGAAGCCAAGAGCTGCAGCAGCAACCATAGGGGGATAGGCAAACATGGAGTGACGCCATCCACCATATACGTTGGCATTGGTATAGACAATCCAAAATACGGGGAAGATGCAGCAAAAATAGAGCATGATACTCTCCATAGCACGTCTTTTTTTGAAGGCACCTACGAAAGGATAGAGGAGCCATCCGATGATGACGGCGATGGGGATGGTGGTGAGGATGAATTTAGGGGTATAATACCAGGGCAATTCGTTCGACATAATGAAGCGTCCTTCGTATATTTGACGAATGTTGATGGCGAACTGCGACATGGCATGATAGGAATCGATGGTGTTTTTGATGGGCGATTGCATAGCATAAGGCCACAACAACAATCCGGCAAAGAATCCTACAATGCAGATGGTTGCTGCATAACCTATCATTTTGAAAAGGGTATTCCAATCGAGAGCAGTCATGAAGCCTTCGCGTTTGCCCCCCTTGAGGGTTTGACGGTTGGCATTGGTGCTGAAGATAAGCCACATAAGGCCCCATAAACCTATATATCCTACAAGGATGAGGGCACCTACACGGATGCTGAGTGCGAAGGCAATGGAGAGGGCAAGCATGATCATGGTGCTCCACTTAGGCTTGGGTGCCTGACGGAAAAACATCATCATATAATAGAGCGCCATCACCACTCCTGCTGCAAAGGGAATATCCTTGGGGTTGTTGAAGGAATGACCCAAGAAACGGGGTGAGAAGAACATGAGCAAGAGAGCCATCACAGCGGCACGCCATCCGGCCATACGCCATACGATGAGACCTACGAAAAGCACTACCACCCATCCCAAGAATGCGTTGGCGGCATGACGTGTGCGCGAGATATCGTCGACATGGAATGTTTCGTTCCACCATGCGGTAACTACATCGAACGAGCAACCATAATATTTGAGGTTCTCGAAAGTCATGCAGGTAGAATCCTGCCCGTCGGTTTTATAATAGTTGAGCACATTATAACCTTGAGGTACCTGGAACTTCATTTCATCGCCACTGTTGCCCGCATCGCGGCTCATCATAGGCATAGCGAAGAAAAGAATAACGGCAATGGTCAAAAAGGCCCACCACCACGGGTTGTTTTTGTTCTCGGCTAAAAACTTCTTCATGTTCAATTGCATTGATAGGTTTTAAGTGGTTGCGATAAGATTCATGATGACATATAGAAGGTTGCCCCCTTTGGGTACAACATGGATGATAAGAATGAAAACCTAGTTCTTATATTTCTTTCTGATTTTCAACAACTCTTTAGGTGCCACAAGGAAATCTTTCTTTTTGAGGGTGCTACCTGCTACATCGATCCAATGGAAGAGGGGGTATTCGTAGATCTTGTTTGTGGCTTGCTCAGCGCCGTAGCGTTGTTTGTAGCGCGCCAAGAGCTCCACGTCGAAGAGCCATTTGGAGATGAAGGGCTCGGTGAAAATCTCCTGAACTACGGAAGTGCGGAAGAGTTTGGCACCACACTGGGTGTCGTAGACGGGGAGCTGTAGCATCATAGAGGCACAGGTGGCGAAGCAGCGTCCTAAGTAGTGGCGTAGTTTTTTGCGACGAACTTCAGCACCCAATCGCATAAGGCGCAATCCCATCACGGAGTCGTATCCCTTTTCTGCCCATGCCACGAAATGGGGTATTTCGTAGAGAGGGGTGGCCAGGTCGGCATCCCAGAAGCAGATATAATTGGGATACATTGTTTGGGCAGCATGGAGCATGCCTTTGCGAACAGCTTCGGCTTTGCCACCATTGGGTTGGATGTCGAGCACATGAAGGCGGGCATGCTGTTGACATAGCTGCTGGAGCACCTCAAGGGTGTTGTCGCGACTGCCGTCGTTGGCAAAGAGGAATTCGATATCGTCGTGTTGTTGGGCGAAATCGAGAAACTCCTGCTGTGGCAAACGGCGAGCTTCGTTATAACAGGGCACCACTACTACTGTCTTCATAATCCCATGGTTTTCTTATACGACTTGAGGGTATTTTGCAGGAGCGAAACGATAGTAAGAGGACCTACACCACCAGGTACGGGGGTTACCCAACTGCAGTGCTGGTCGACTTCGCTATGCTTGACATCGCCTGTAAGATGGAAGCCGCTTTTCTTACTCTCGTCGGGGATGCGATGGATTCCCACATCGACAAGGACTGCACCCTCTTTCACCATATCGGCGGTAACAAATTCGGGTTTGCCAATGGCTACAACCAAGATATCGGCTTGACGGGTGATCTCTTTCATATTTTGGGTGCGACTGTGGCAGAGGGTAACGGTGCAGTTGGCATGTTTCTTGTTGCGACTAAGGAGGTTGGCCACAGGGGTGCCTACAATATTGCTACGTCCTAACACTACGCAATGTTTGCCTTCTGTTTCGATATTATATCTTTCCAACAGGGTGCATATACCCATTGGGGTGGCGGGGATATAGGCATCTTCGCCCAACACCATTTTACCTACGTTGATAGGGGTAAAACCATCCACATCCTTGCGGGGCGAGATGGCGTGTACAACTTTCTTTTCGTCGATATGTTTAGGAAGAGGCAACTGTACAATAAAGCCGTCAATTTCCTCGTCGTTGTTCATAAACTCGATGGTTTTCAACAAGTCTTCCTCGGTGGTGTTTTCGGGGAACTTGTAAACTGAAGAGATGAAACCTACCTCGTGACTCGATTTTTCTTTGCTTGCCACATAGGTCTGGCTGGCACCATCGTTGCCCACCAGGATGGCGGCCAAATGGGGAGCACGCAATCCTTGCATAGTATAGCGGCGAACCTCGTTGGCTATTTCGTCTTTAATTTGGTTGGAAAGGGTCTTTCCGTCAAGAATCTGATACATTGGTATTATGTTGATAAGTTAGGCAGACAAGCTGCTGTGGATGCGATTATTTGTATGAACTGGATGGATGATGAACGAAACCATGGCGAGGGTGTTGTTATCATTGCGAAAGGCACCACCCTTGCAACGGCTGTATCTATTAGCGTTTTCTTCTTGCCATCTTGGCCATCTGCATACGACCGCCATTGGTGGAAACCATTTTCATCATCTTGCGGGTGTCTTCGAATTGCTTCAACAACCGATTCACCTCTTGGATGCTACGGCCACTGCCGGCAGCAATACGTTGTTTGCGACTGCCATTGATGCAACTAGGATTGCGGCGTTCGTAGGGAGTCATGGATCCTATGATCGATTCGATGGGGACGAAGGCATCGTCGCCAATCTCCACATCTTTGGTTATCTTGTTCATGCCGGGTATCATTCCCACAAGATCTTTCATACTACCCATCTTTTTGATTTGGGCAATTTGCGACA
Organism: Bacteroidales bacterium; assembly: GCA_030523765.1. Taxonomy (GTDB): domain Bacteria; phylum Bacteroidota; class Bacteroidia; order Bacteroidales; family P3; genus Colimorpha. The sequence continues at coordinate 73,122 of JAUNHX010000004.1, forward strand.
AGAAGTCTTCAAAGTTGTATTCGTTCTTAACCAGTCGTTTCTGAATCTTGCGCGCTTCGGCTTCGTCGTATTGCTCTTGAGCACGTTCAACGAGCGACACCACATCGCCCATGCCCAAAATACGGTTGGCCATACGGTCGGGATGGAACACATCGAGGGCATCCATCTTCTCACCGATACCGACAAATTTGATAGGTTTCTTTACGCTGTAGCGGATGGTAAGGGCAGCACCGCCACGGGTATCGCCATCCAATTTGGTAAGCACTACTCCATCGTAATCGATACGCTCGTTGAAAGCCTTAGCAGTATTGACGGCATCCTGACCCGTCATAGAGTCAACCACGAAGAGGGTTTCCTGTGGTTGGAGATGGGTTTTGAGAGCGGCTATCTCGTTCATCATATCCTCATCGACAGCCAAACGACCAGCGGTATCGATAATCACAACGTTGATGTTTTTCAACTTGGCATCGCGGATAGCCTCTTGGGCGATCTTTACAGGGTCGGTATTGCCAATCTCGGCATGTACGGGTACCCCTACTTGTTCGCCCAGCACTTGTAACTGATTGATAGCGGCAGGACGGTAAACATCGCCAGCCACCAGCATAACGTTTTTGTTGCGTTTAGTTTTCAGATAGTAAGCCAGCTTGGCGCTGAAAGTAGTTTTACCCGAACCTTGCAAACCGGCAATGAGGATGACTGCTGGCGAACCTTTGAGGTTGATGTCGACGGTGTCGTTACCCATCAATGCCGTCAGTTCGTCTTTCACGATCTTCACCATCATCTGTCCTGGCTCAACACTGGTAATAACGTTTTGGCCTAATGCTTTGGCTTTGACATTGTCAGTAAACTCTTTAGCAATAGGATAACTAACGTCGGCATCCAGGAGGGCTTTACGCACCTCTTTCACCGTTTCAGCGATATTGATATCGGTAATATGTCCTTTGCCTCGTAGGTTTTGGAGCGCCTTCTCAATCTTGCTGCTTAGATTTTCAAACATTTTATTATATATTCTTAATTTTTATTCAACAACTAAATAATTATGATATAGTAATTAAGGAATCTTCCGTATTACGTAAGTCCTTCATTATCGCGACTGCAAAGATACAAAGAATGCATATAATGGCAAAAATTTTTTTCACCAATCACGGCAGTCGCTTGTGGGTACCTTTGATGTAACTCTTATACACCTCCTACATGAGGTAATGGATTACTATTATGCTGGAGGGAAAACGCGGGTAATACGATTCAAGGCCTCTTGCAGCACTTGTCGTGGACAGCCGATATTGATGCGGAAATGACCAGCAAAACTTTTGTCGGCATAGAAATCCTTTCCATCGTTGAATCCCAAGCGGGCATCGTAAAGGAGTCGGCTGCGAATTTCTTCGTGACTTAAATGCTTGAAATGCATCCATACCAAGAAGGAGGCATCGGGATAGAGGATATTGGCATCGATGGGGTGTTGGGCAAAATGCTGACGCATAAGGTCGATGTTGCCTTGCAGATAGCCACACAGTTGTTCGAGCCACGACTCGCTTTGTTGAGAGAAGGCGGCAATGGTAGCTTCGATAGCCATGAGGGTAGGATTGGCTATATGCCAGCCATCTAGATAGTTCATAAAGGAATCGTGGAGGGGCGATGAGTGAGGACAATAGCCAATGCTACTGGAAAGCCCTGCAATATTGAATGTCTTGCTAGGGGCAAGGAAGGTGATGCTATGGTTGAGGGCGGTACTGTTGATTGTAGGATAAGAAATATGGTGGTGATTGGGGATCACGAGGTCGGCATGGATTTCATCGCTCACAACGATAAGATGATGCCGATGACAAATGTCGGCAATGCGTTCCAATTCGCTCCGCGACCACGTGCGCCCTCCAGGATTGTGGGGGTTGCTGAGCAGAAGCATGCGGCATTGGGGTGCCAGCTGTTCCATCAAATCGAAGTCGACAGTAAAACGGCCCTCCTCTTCGCTCATGGGCACACATACTTGACGATGGGTGGTAAGGCTGAGGAAGGGGGGATAGACGGGGGTGAATACCATCACTTTATCATCCGCTTTGAGTAGTGCTTGCATAGCATAGGCAATACCGGCCACTATACCTGGTATGAAATGCACTTCGCCTCGCTGAGGATCGATCTGATAGTGGTGTTGCATCCACCATGCTACCTGCTGCCAGTATTGACGCGGTGCTACGGCATACCCCATTACGGGGTGTTGCATGCGACGATGAATGGCTTCAAGAATATGAGGTGCTACGCGGAAATCCATATCGGCCACCCACATGGGGATAACATGATTGTTGGCATCTTCGTAGGGTTGTGAGGGGGATGCCTGCTGCCAGTATTGATAAGAGGCTCTTTGCTGCGCTTCGTTGTCGTCCCATTCCAAAGCGGGACGGTAGGCATCGTATTTGAAACAGTTGGTTCCACGACGATCAATAATTTCGTCAAAGTTGAAGGTGGTGTTCATAGGTGATATGGTGAGTTTTTTTTATTAATTTTTATTGTATATGATGATTTATATATTAAAGAGAGGGAATACATCTTATCTTATAGTAAATCAGCTATATTTACGATTATCAAACAGGTAAATAAAAATGCAAAAGTACGAAAAATATGGATTACGAACCCCTCTTTTGTTGGCTAATAAGATTTTTTTTTGCACCCAACGCAACATTTTTTGCTTTTTTACGTAAAATATAGCGTTTTCTTGTTACGGATCATATAAGTTTATTATGCGACAGTTAAAGATTACTCATTCCATTACCAACCGCGACATCAAGTCGCTCGATAAATATCTGCAAGATATTTGTAGTGAAGAACTACTCACTCCCGAAAAGGAGGTTCAATTGGCTCAACGTATCAAACAAGGCGATGATGCTGCTCTTGAACAGTTGGTGAAAGCCAACCTTCGTTTTGTGGTATCAGTGGCAAAGCAGTACCAAAACCAAGGCTTGAGCCTGCCCGACTTGATCAACGAGGGTAATGTAGGTCTTATCAAGGCTGCCAAACGCTTCGATGAGACACGTGGTTTCAAATTCATCTCCTATGCCGTTTGGTGGATTCGCCAATCGATTCTGCAAGCTATTGCCGAAAATTCGCGTATTGTTCGTCTCCCCTCCAACCAGTTGGGTGCTTTAAACAAGTTGAAAAAAGAGATCTCCAAATTGGAGCAGAAGTTGGAGCGTCCCCCCTCAGAAGAGGAGCTCTCTGAACTACTCGGTATCCCAGAAGATAAGATAAAGAGTATTCTAGGTATTTCAGGACGCCATATCTCGATTGATGCATCTTTGGTGGCCGACGAGGATGTGAACTTTGTGGATGTGCTGCCGAATGAGGATACCCCTGCTACCGACTCAAAGTTGATGCAAGAATCACTTTCGTTGGAGATTGAACGTTCCCTCTCTACGCTAACCGAATACGAGCGTGATGTAATCAAGATGTATTTCGGCATTGGCATGCCTCATGCATTGAGTTTGGATGAGATTGCCCTAAAATTCGGTCTTACACGCGAACGTGTGCGCCAAATCAAAGAGAAAGGATTGAAACGATTAAAAACCAGTAGTAAGAGTAAGCATCTGATTGCCTATCTATAGGAGCATTAGGTTCATCACCCCCTACCCAATGGAGCATTGTGATGACAAGAATAATACAAGAGGAGTTTCCCGCAAGAAACTCCTCTCTCTTTTTACTGTTATATAATAAGGTAACAGTTTTTATAATAACGAATATCGGTTACTCGTCGCCAAATTCAGGGAACCCCTCTTGCGCCGCCTTCTGAGGAGGCACAATCATATAGGTGCACTGCATCTTGGTACAGATATCGCCATTAGGCGTCTGCACCGTCACCTCGATATCGGCAAGAGTGCGCCGCAACGCCACTAAATGGGCACGGAGGGTGAGATGATGCTCTTCTACCGAGATGAATTTCAGATAGCGTACCTCCATACGGGCAGTAACACCAGTGGTGTGGAGTTTGCGGAATATCACCCATGAGGCAATCTCGTCACAAAGGGTGGCTTGGATACCGCCATGCAGCACACCTATCCAACCTTGAAATTCGGGACGGGGTGTCCATAGCGACACTATCTCATCACCATCCTCATAGAACTCCATATGCAAACCAATGGGGTTGGTGGGACAGCAGCCAAAGCAGTTGTATTTGGGCTCGTTGAGCCATCCGTTCTTTATTTTCTTCATAAGACTACTTTTCTACAGGATCGATATGAAAAGGTACCACACAATACATTGTCATCGGCTCGTCGTGGTCGTTGCCTACCGAGTGGGTATGTCCTTGAGGGCAGTAATGACATTGACCTGGATGCACCTCTTCCACATGATCGTCAAAAATGACTGTGGCAATACCGCTGGCAATAAAGCATATCTCACTATTGTCGCTATGGGTATGAAGACCAATACGAACGCCTGGATCGAGGGTGATACGGAGAATCTTATTGTGACCGTCAATATAGGCGGTACGATGAGCTATGCCAACGCCCCCCCAGCATCTGGGGTATATGCTCTGTAACAAGGTTATCGAAATCGATCATAACTAGCGGAGTTCTTTGAGGATAGCCATAGTATCGTCCCAAAACATCTGTACCGTCTTGATTTCAAGACGCTCATCGGGTGAATGAACGCCACGAAGAGTAGGACCGTAGGAGATCATATCCATCTGAGGATATTTCTCACCGATCAATCCACATTCAAGTCCTGCATGGATAGCACGAACCACCGGATCGTGGTGGAAGAGTCGTTTATATACATCCACTGCCACTTTAAGTACACGACTTTCGGGGTTGGGTGTCCATCCAGGATAGCCATCGCTATGCGAAACCTTTGCACCCATCAGTAGGAAGGTTGCCTCAATCTTTTCGGCAGCGGCACGTTTGGCACTCTCTACCGAGCTGCGTTGCGATGTGGCGATATGGATGTGGTTCTCCTTCATCTTGATGGAAGCCAAGTTGGTCGATGTCTCTACAAAGTTGGGTATCTCGCGACTCATGGCCAATATACCGTGAGCACAAGCATAAAGGGCATTGACGAGGTTTTGCTGCGTTGCTTCATCCATAACAGTGGTAGGTGTTTCGGCCCCTTCAATGCTGATGCTCAGATCAGGCTCGGTACTGCGAAACTCAAACCGAAGGTGCTCTTCATAGTCGGCCACCATCTTGCGCAATGCAGATACATTGCTTTTATCGACAGTGACGATAGCATAAGCTTCGCGAGCAATAGCATTGCGAAGGTTACCTCCATCAATATAAGATATCTTCAATCCAAGATTAAATGTGCCGTTCCATAGAATACGATTTAGCATTTTGTTGGCACAGCCCAATCCTTTGTTGATATCATCGCCCGAGTGGCCACCTTTCAAACCGCGTACATGAATCTTGAATGCTTCAACGTTGGCATCGACTGGAGTGGGGTGGAAATCGATATCGACAGTGGTGTCGATGCCACCAGCACAACCAATACAGAATTCACCTTCATCCTCATCGTCAAAATTGAGGAGTATCTGGCTCTGCAGCCAATCGGTATGAAGGGCGTTAGCACCTGTAAGACCCGTTTCTTCATCAACAGTGAAGAGCGCTTCGAGAGGCCCATGCTCAATCGTTTTATCATCTAGGATGGCAAGGATGGTGGCAACACCAATACCATCATCAGCTCCGAGGGTAGTGCCATCGGCAGTAATCCATTCACCATCGCGTATCGGCTGGATAGCATCAGTCATAAAGGTGAATTCCTTATCGGAGTTCTTTTCGCATACCATATCCATATGGGCTTGCAAACAAACGCCAGGAGCATTCTCATAGCCAGGATGGGCAGGTTTGCGTATCAGTACATTACCCACTTCATCGGCCAGCGTTTCCAATTGGCGATCATGACCAAACTTTTGAAGGTATGCCGATATCTTTTCCTCATGTTTCGAAGGACGAGGAATAGTTAAAATTTCATCAAAAAAGTGCCAAACGGCAGCAGGTTGTAGGTTCTCGAAAGCTTTATTCATTGTTTAATGGTTATTTTTTACGGATGGTGGTATAGCTCGCCATCCCATGTTATACATTCGTTTTTATCTGCTCTTTATCATAAGATTATTGGGTTGAATCAATGTGGTGATGCAACATTTTTCGCCCAATAGAACAAAGATATAACGTTATTTTAAGAAAAATGTTTTACACAGATTGAATAAAATGTGTAATTTTGCAATTCGTTTCGGCCCTTTAACATAAAGAACCGAACTGTTAAAAAGAAAACAATGATTGGATTACTAGGAAGCGGCAGTTGGGCAACTGCCATTGTAAAAATACTATTAGAAGAAAAAGATCGTATCATCAACTGGTGGGTTCGTGAACCCGAAGTGATCGAGGGCGTACTGAGCGAACGCCATAATCCCCTTTACCTTCGCGAAGCTTTTATTGATTCTGATCGTGTTCATCTGAGTTCCGATATTCGCGATGTGGTAGAATCAAGCGACGAGGTTTACATCGTTGTGCCCTCAGCCTTTGTCAACAAGGCTTTAGGGGCCCTCCCTCCCGAACTGATGCAATCCAAATATTTTATTAGCGCCACCAAGGGTATGGTACCCGAAACTAACCAAGTGGTAACCGAATATCTTCATAGCTGTTTCGGTGTCGATGCCCGCCGAATGGCCGTATGTATTGGACCTACCCATGCTGAGGAGACGGCACAAGAACGACTCTCCTATCTTACCGTAGCATCGTCCAACGAAGCTTTAGCATCAAAGGTGCGTATGCAACTGAAATGCCATTATGTGAAGACCAACTATTCAGACGACATGTTGGGATTAGAATATTCTGCTGTTTTCAAAAATATCTATGCAGTAGCAGTAGGTATGGCTCATGGTTTAGGTTACGGCGACAATCTGATTGCTGTGCTCATCACCAACGCCATCCGCGAAGGTGTCAACTTAGGTTATCGGTTGGCCCCCAAGGATAATCGCTGCCCTTACCAAACGGCCCTATTAGGCGATATGCTGGTTACCTGCTATTCGCAACATAGTCGCAACCGTGCATTTGGTGCCATGATCGGACGCGGATACAGTGTAAAGGGAGCACAGCTAGAGATGAATATGGTAGCCGAGGGCTACTACGCCGTAGCTTGTGTAGAGAAGATTCGCCGCGAGTTGAACCTCAACATGCCCATCCTCGAAACGGTTTATAAGATCCTCTACGAGAAAGGAAACTGTCGCCGTCTTATGCGCCATATCCTTGAAAATATGGAATAGTATATTTATTATATGAATGTATTATAATATAAGGGTGGGAAGAACGCCAACGTTCACTCCCACCCTTTTCTATATCCCCTTCAAGTTTAATCAGAATTGAGGGGAAAAAGAAAAGAGGAGTGAGAAATGAAAAGTGAGAAGTGAGAAATGAAATTTTGATAATTAAAGTACTATGCATAATCTTCCAAACCTTTTTTTTGTACCGAAAAGTGGCCTTTTAGGTTATAATAAATGGAAAAGGATATAGGCATAGCGAAGTTATAGCGGCAGATTAACATTGGGATGGCGGAGTGATGTGAATAATGGCTCAATAAGAAATGTTATTTACGATTTTTTCATGTATTACATTAAAATATATCTATTTAATGCAATTTGTCACTTGTCATTTGTCACTTTCTAATCTTTGGTAGTTTTTAGGGTAATAGATTATATTATATAGTACAAATAACTGTATATATATTCATGAATACACAAAGGAATGCATTTCTAAGAACTCGTTCAACGAAAAAATATGCATGGAATTGAAAAATGACAAATGACAAATGACTTTTTTGTAGATAGAAAAGTGTACAAATCAAACAAAAAAGTATCTGTATTCAAACTTTTAAGGCTAAAAACAAGTAAACCTCAACCATTTCCAGTGTTCAAATCAATATGATACGCAGTTTTTTTAGAAATAGGCCCCACCTTATTGTATTTAATAATCAATATGTTACATTGATCCAAACACCAATACAAACAACAAATACATACATTTTAATTAAAAAAACACTTTTAGCTAACAGTATATTATTCTTTTATCTCAATAGCGCATCCGCCTCCTGGTGCCAACTGGATAGAGAGGGTGTCGTTGTGTACAACATATTGATGGGTGATGGAATAATCGGTAGGATTATTTAGATAATGGGCGTTAAGTCCATCGGCATAGATGGTTGCTTTGAACGTATGGTTGGCAGGGAGGAAAGAGAGTGGAAGTGATATGTTACGAGGCTCTTCGTTGGTGATGGCGCCTACATAATAGGTACTGCCACTGCGACGAGCTATAACAACGTACTGCCCAATCTCTCCTTGTAGGGCACTACTCCAATCGATATCGGGGTTGTAATCCTCAAAAAACTGAAACATGGGGTTGCCTTCATAGTTTTCTATCAGATCGGAAGCCATAATGAGTGGCGAATAGATAACTGTCCATAAGGCGACTTGATGTGCAATAGTAGATGGCACGCGGCATTCACGAGCATCTTTCTGATTCCACTGACGGAGGTTGGGGTTGTGTTGTATCCGTTGGTAGGTAAGGTCGAAAATACCAGGGGTATAATCCATAGGACCTGCTAACAATCGGGTAAAGGGAAGAATGCATTGATGTGAGGGGGGATTGCCATCGCTCCAAGCATTCCACTCCATACCTCGCGCTCCTTCGGCAGTCATCAAGTTGGGATATGTGCGACGTAACCCTGTCGGCTTGATAGGTTCATGGACATCGAGCATGAGTTGATGGGTTGCTGTCTTTTGCATAACGTGTGTATAATGTTGTACCCCGTAAAGCGAATGATGGATTTCTCGGTTGGGGAATCCGCCAGCATATCCCGTTTTCAAGGTATGGATATGGCGTTCTTGGCACCATTGGTAGGCTTTCTCCATTTGCTTCTCGTAATGAGAAATGTTACCGCCTGTTTCGTGGTGGATAATGATTTCAACCCCTCGCTGATGGGCATATCGAATCACACTATCGATATCCATATCGGGTGCCGACTCAGTAAAGGAAAACTGTTGAGAACCGCCCCACTGCTCCCATCCAGTGTTCCATCCCTCTATCAGAACGGCATCAATATGATGTTGGGCGGCAAAATCGACATAACGAAGGGCATTGGTGGTGGTGGCTCCATGTCTTGCATCGGGTGTCCAACTGTTAATACCTAGATGCATTCCCCACCATATACCGATATATTTCATAGGTCGTATCCAACTAACATCATCGATAACACAAGGCTCGTTTAGATTAAGAATCAGCGAGGAATTAATCAAGTCGATAGCTTGACGACCCAAGGTAATTGTTCTAAAACTGGTGGTGATAGTATCTGTACCTACAATAGGTGTAGCGAAACCAACGGTTGAATCGGCACTCGGCGCAAGCCAAACTCCGAATCGTAACGAATCGCGTTGAACGAGAGTCATTTCTGGCATATGGAGCAACGATGCTTCATGAATACTTACATAAAGACTATCCGACATACGGATAGTGAAAGGGGTATTGGCATCGGTTGTTTGGGAGAGGGGAAGTTCGCGATAGGCAAACTCATAGCTTTCAAAATTGGCAGGAATACTCCATGCAGTAGCTTCGCGGGGAAAGACGAATTGGGTGGTTTCGCCTTGCAAGAGGTGTTGAGGAGCATGAGGAAGCGTGTAGCGATAGCGGAAACCCAACCCATCATCGAAAGCACGTATCTCTAATGCCATTTGGATGCCATCAGTATGAACCAAATCTAGTGTCATACCATTATAGCATTCCTCCATCTTTTTGTTCTCACCCCAAGGTTGTGTCCATCTACGATTAACCCTTGTTTTGCTATAGTGCTTCAACTTCCATCCCTGAGAAAAATCGATACTGTCGATCATCAATCCAAGATGATCCACACTCATAATCAACGAATCATCGGGGGAAAGGATATCGAGGGTAAGGTTACCATCAATAGTATAGAGTTTTATATTATAGTTATCACTTGGAGGTGATAAAGTAACGACTCTAGTGGTGCACGACGAAAAAACCGCAAGAAAACTTACGGTAATCATGAGGATTAGGAGGCGTCCTCTCATTGTTTAGACAGTTGTAGCATACCTTCTACTACCGCTTCAGCACCATCAAAAATTTCTGATATACGATTGGCTACCATATAAGCAGGCGAGGTTACCACTCGGTTCTGATGATCGATAACGGCTTGCGAAGGAATACATACCTTATGCTGTGCACCTAACAATTCTGCTATTTGCGAAGCGGCACAGATATTGCCTAGGGTAAGGGTAACATGCATAGGGCCCAATACTTTGGCCAACACCATAGGAGCAATACATACAGCTGCTACTGGCTTGGAAAGTTTGTAGGTTTCAAGGATGGCTCGTTCTACTTCAGGAAGCACCTTCATATTGGCTCCATCGAAAGCATAGGTGGAAAGATTGCGTGCTGCACCCATACCCCCTGGTAAGAGAAGCCCATCATAATGGAGTGCTTGATAGGAAGCTAGGTCGAGGATATTGCCCCGAGCAATGCGTGCTGCTTCAGCATAGATGTTGCGCTCTTCGCCAGTTTCAACAGCATCGCCTAAATAACTTACCACTTTAAAAGTGGTTTTGGGTGCAAAGCATTGATAGGTTATATTGTGACGATCTAACGCCAACATGAGCGACAGCGATTCTTGCAGTTCACTGCCATCACGATTACCACATCCCGAAAGGATTATTGCTACTTTCTTCATGGTGTTTAATTATTATAAATAGGTGTATATAGTGGTTGTGAAACAAATGTTGATGAGGGTTAGAAAGTCTCATTATGATGCGTGATAATATCAAAAAATAGTGAATAGACAAGGGAGAAAAACCCATCGTCTATTCACTATAATTATAGAGAGTTTGCGATTAGAGACCGCACTCATCAACCGATTCTTTGATCAGCTGGAAGGTAGCTTCGATATCGTTATCGAGACCTACGGAGAAGCGAATCAAGCCTTCGCTCATACCCATCTCTTTTTGGATCTCCTCGGGAACCTCGCTCGAGGTCGATTTACCCGAATTACTGAAGAGGGTCTTGAAGTAACCCAGCGATACGGCGAGATAACCTACACCCTTCTTCTGCATGATTTCCATGATACGGCCAGCCTTCTCGGCAGTACCCATATCGATGCTGATCATACCACCAAAGCCGTAACCTTCGTTCATCATCGACTTGGTCAACTCATAGTCAACATGCTCGGGCAAACCAGGATAGTTGTACTTGAAGCCTACCTCTTTGAAGCGCTGTGCCAGATACATAGCGTTGCGGCCATGCTGCTGCATACGGATGTGGAGGGTATGGAGGTTCTTCAAGATGCTGCTACTGCGCATAGGATCCAATACAGGACCCAAAAGCATAGCGGTACCGTTGTTTACATCGATCAACGAATTGATATAATCGGCACTACCGCAGATAGCACCAGCTACACAGTCGTTCTTACCATTAACGAACTTGGTCATCGAATAAACGGTGACATCGGCACCCAAACGGCAAGGGCTGAAGATCATAGGAGTGAAAGTATTGTCAACAATCAACTTAGCACCATTAGCATGAGCAATCTTGGACAGTTCAGGAACATTGGCAATGCGGAGCAGAGGATTGTTCATTGTCTCGGTATAGAGCACCTTGGTATTAGGACGGATAGCTTTCTTAACAGCATCAAGATCCTGGAAGTTAACGAAAGAAGTCTCTACACCATATCTTGCCAACCAGTTCTTCATGAAGGCGAAAGTGCCGCCATAGGTGGTCATGCTGGAGAGGATATGGTCGCCAGTCTTCACTTCGTGAAGCAAAGCGGTGGTGATGGCAGCCAAACCAGAACCGGTAACCCAAGCCATCTCGGTGCCTTCCATAGCTGCAAGAGCTTTGCAAAGACACAGATTGGTAGGATTCCAGTGACGGCTATAGAGGAAGAAACCTTCAGTTTCACCGTGGAAGGTGTCGGTCATCAGGTGTGCTTCGGGGAAGCAGAAAGTTGCACTATCGTTAATAGAGGGGTTCACGCCACGGGTAGAATCTTGACCATCGAGGCGTTGGATAGCGGTTGCGGGATCAAATTTTGTCATAATCTATAATATTGTATATAATTTATTTTATTATTTCTCGTTAAGCAAAACGACGATGCAAAAGTACGAAAAAATTATTATCTGTAAGGTTAAAAGAGGAAAAAGATTTTTTGCACTTGTGCAATTCGTTGTTTGATAGTAAGAAAAATAAAGTTAAATAGAATATGACCAATGCTGCCGAAGCACAACTGATACTTTTTCCTGTACCTATTGGAGCCGATGACATCCAATATTCGTTGCCCGAAAAGAATCTTCAATGGCTCAACTCATGCCACACTTTTATTGTTGAAGAGTTACGTTCAGCTCGTCGCTTTCTCAAGAAGGCGGGGTATCAGCATGTTATAGACGATACAATTTTTTATCTTCTCAACGAACACACTACCCTCGAAGAGACAATCCATTACCTTGATCCTATTGCTCGCGGCGAAAATGTAGGGTTACTAAGCGAAGCAGGCTTGCCTTGTGTGGCCGATCCTGGCATGCTTGTTACCCGACAGGCACAGCAACGAGGATTCAAGATTCTTCCACTTGTAGGACCTTCCTCGCTGATGATGGCGCTGATGGCATCGGGACTTAACGGACAGCGATTCGCCTTTAATGGTTATCTGCCTGTTGATAAGGGAGAACGGGTAAAAGCGATACGCCAATTAGAGCAGCGGGTACTTAAAGAGGGTCAGACACAACTATTTATTGAGGCACCTTATCGCAACAACCAAATGCTCGAAGCCTTAAGTTCCACTCTTTCGGCGAACACCCTTATCTGTGTGGCTGTCGATATCACGATGCCCTCCCAACAAATAATTACCGATACAGCTCTTTCATGGAAGAAGAGGCGTTCAACGATTGATCTCCATAAGCGCAATACAGTATTTCTTATTGGTCATTAAAAGTCATTGGAGCACCCATTATCTATGAAAGATCCTGTTTTTCACTTCCAACAGTTTGATATTCGCCAATCACATGCAGCCATGAAGGTGGGTACCGATAGCGATTTGCTTGGTGCCTTAGCTGTAGGTGGTAAGAATATCCTAGACATAGGAACTGGAACAGGTGTATTAGCACTGATGATGGCGCAACGTTTCCCCAAAGCACATATTACCGCCATCGAGATTGATGAGCAAGCCGTTATCGATGCACAACACAACTTTAGCGAGTCGCGATTCAGCCATCAGATTGCTTTGCATCATACCTCTTTTCAAGAATATGTGCGACAGCATGAGGAGAGAGCCTTGTTTGACAGTGTTGTGTGTAACCCTCCCTATTTTGATCGTAGCTTAAAGTGTCCTAGTCAAGGACGTACCCGTGCTCGTCATTCATCAAGCCTTCCCTTCTCGGTATTGGCGCAAGGTGCCTTTCTGATGCTCGATGAAGAAGGCTATTTCTCGGTATGTCTTCCCCCTGAAGTGCTCGAAGATTTTATCCGTGAATGCCGCTTTGCTGGTTTCTATCTTGCCCACTCTTGGGCAGTTAAAACACTTCCCCACAAAGAACCCAAACGCTTTATTGTGGTTTTCAAGAAAGGGATAGTGAACGAAGTGGATTCTCAAACTTTTGTGTTAAGCAACGCTGATCACAGCCGTTCCGATTGGTACCTCGAACTGATGAAGGATTTCTTGTTGCTGGAGCAATAACCAATTATTCATTATCAATAAAACAAGAGTAACGTATATATCACGTAGTGTTTATGCGATAGAGAGCATATTCGTCTTATTAAAAGATCACACCTATATATCTTCAAATAGTATTGTAATAGCAATAGGAGAACTCATACCCAACTCCAATACAACACTAACTGTACAATAAGGAAGAAGTGAGACGGAGGAATGTAAAAGAAAAAGGAATCAAATTATTGATTCCTTTTCTTTGTGACTCCCGCGGGATTCAAACCCACAACCTTCTGATCCGTAGTCAGATGCTCTATTCAGTTGAGCTAGGGAGCCATCTGTTAAAACGTCCTTATCTTTCCGTTTTGCGAGTGCAAAGATACAAACTTTTTAGAACCCACCAAATTTTTTTTCGTTTTTTCTCTTTCTTTTTTACGCAAAGGTTTCGTTTGCTGAAGTATACGGATAAAACTTTTTTTTGAATAATGCTCAAGGAAGGCGAAAAAACAAAGGGATTTGGCAGTAAAAATCTACTTTTTGGGGTCGTAGCGATAGACGTTCTTATAGAGTATTTGTTTAACCTCCTCAAACTCACCATCATCAAGCTCATATTTCGACATTACAATCATCTGCAAAGCCAATCCTTTACCATCGTAGCGAGGTTGCCAATATTCTTGAGGGTTGCGTGTAAATCCCATATCACCATAAAATTCAAGACGATGCTCGGCAGTTTCAGTGATAGGCATCTCTATTTCGAGAACCACTTGGTTGGGGTGCTGCATCATGAAATTAAGAAAGACAGCACGTCCAAGTCCTTGACCGCGAAATTCTTTGGCGATAGCGAAATGCTCAATATAGGTAAACTCCTCGAAGGTCCAGTAAGAGAGGATACCTATAGGCTCATCATCGTCGATGGTTGCCACCAAGAAATGGAAGTTATGCTCGTCGCGGTCCTCGAGCTGACTAAACGGAGGACGCTCTTCTTTCGGAAACGAATCCTCGAAGAGCTCTTTGGCAAAATGGTGATGTCCCGATTCGGACAAAGTGGAAAATTCTATCATTTTATATATCTTTTATTCTTATTTAATATTCAATAATAAACACGATTAAGAGTCGAACAACTTGAAGCCATCGAAATCGAATCGCAGTGTGATAACATGCTGAGGTGCAAACATCTCGTAGCCTTCCAAATTGATACGATTGTAATATAAGGTGTAAGCTAACGTAAGGGTGCTATAACTGGGAAGGGTATACCCCCAGTTGAGTGTAGCGAACGCACCATAACCGATGCCGCCTTGATTGATATAGTCGTAGGCATAGCTACTAGCCGAAGGGAACTGACCGTTCCAGATATCGAGGATGCTATAGGTACGTCCAGCCACTTCGATATCGTTGGCCAGCACCTCTGTATTGTTTACTTGTCCTCCAAGTTCAAGTCCCCAATCAAGACCATTCTGCATTTTGAACTTACGAGATATTCCCAAGTCGATATTGATACGTTTTTCCTGCCCCACTATACCGCAACGCACCCACCTATCTTGATTAGTAAGGATGCCCGTACCGTTGGTAGCATTGAGCATAAAAACACCTACAGCAGTAAGCTTAGCATAATCCATTCGAATAATCCAACCCCATCCGTTGCCATAATCATACCGAAAACCCATACCCACTTGGAGAGCCATACGATATGACATTTCGCCATATTCATCGATTGAGAGTTGCTGATAGTTGGTGATATCGGAACCGATAAGATTGAGCGTTGTAAGATCGTTCCACATTTGCATACCGAAAGCCTCGCTATGCATGATACGATAGATGGAGTTTACGTTCGATTCGATGCCTTGATAGAAATTGGCGTGACAATCGCTTGCCAAGAGTATGCCAGCATCAAGACTTAGAGAAAGACCATACTGATAGTGAGTAGAGGTAGGAACGCGGCGCGAATAAGAGTCATTGAGTTGACTCATACTCCATTGCCGATCATTGCTGTTGAGACAGAACGAAACATCAGGATCGGTTTTCGACCAACCCTGTGAAGACAATAATAATATGAATACAATTAATATATAGCGGACAAGTGGCGACGAGCAACAAGAAGGTCCATCATCCAAATCGGAGGGTCCTGCACCGTCGCTACATCGGTCTCGATCTTTATCGTTCATTTTAGTTCAACAATTTATTGTAGTTATTATCTAATCAGGTTAAAAGATATCGTCGCGTTTGGAAAGGATGCTGAACAGCAAATTGTGGGCACGGTGCAATTTAGATTTAACCGAACCTATAGGCATATTCATCTTGGCAGCGATTTCTTCGTACGACAGCTCTTCAAAGTACCGCAATTCGACTATATAGCGATACATCGGCTTGAGTTGCTTGATAACCTCGCGCATGACTTGGATACGTTGTTGGCGCACCATATCCTCCTCAGGGTTGTTGGCTTCGGAGGGGATATTAAGTTCGCGCGAAACAGGTTGCGATTCATCGTAACTCGGAGCGATCACATCATCAATATAGTAAGTTTGTTCCTTACGTTTACGACGCAGATAATCAATACAATTGTTCGATGCAATAGCAAAGAGCCAAGTACTAAAGGCGTGGTTGGGAGTATAGTTTTTTAGTTGGTGGAAAGCTTTGCCGAAAGCTTCGATGGTAAGGTCTTCGGCCGCTGTAGCATCGCTCGTCATCTTGAAAAGCATCATATAGAGAGGTTCGCGATAGGTACGCATCAAGTCGGCATAGGCCCGTTCATCGCCCTCGTCACGAGCACGTAACACCAGCTGATAATCGCGCTGAGCTTTCTCTGTTGATAAGTTGACGCTTGTTTCCACTTACTATTTATTTTTTCTTGTTAACGAAGAAAAATATAAAAAAGTATTTGCCACAAGAAAATAAAATTCATACAAGGGTGACCAGAAGTGTACCTGCTTAACACCAAATCCCTGATTAAGAACGCCAAACGACACTATTTGCCAAGCAATCTTTAACACAAAAAGTGCTACAACAAAAGGCCATAACATGATATCATGTACCAGCATCAGCACCAATGACAAGTAGAAAAGCAGCAACGAAAGGGGATGAAGCATTAGCAATAACTTCTGTCCGAAGGAATAGAGATGCTTAGTGGCGTATCTTTTCTTGCGTTGCAAGCGCCACTGTTTGTAACCGCTAGCAGGAACCCGTTCAACGAAAGCATCGGAGTGCAACACAAAACGGAAATTGCTACGGGTAGCATTCTGATTAACAAAGATATCGTCCGATCCCTCAGGAATGCTATAGTGGCTAATAAACCCTTTGCGATTCATGAAGAACGATCGCTTATAGGAGAGATTGCTGCCCATAGCAGTATAGGGGCAACCCATCATCGACATACCTATCATAGTTGCAGTAGATTCCATATTGTCGTACTGCATCATCATATTGAGTCCTCCTACTTCTTGACGAACGCCACTATAGCCAGCCACCATATCGTGACCGCGAACAAATCCCGCAGCCATTGTCTTCACCCAATTGAATGTGAGCGGTTTGCAATCGGGTTCGGTTAGGAGAATAACATCGTTGGTAGCCGACCGAATACCTATAGAGAGGGGATATTTAGGTCCTTTGTACATATTTACATCCTCCTTGAAGTTAACCACTTTTAAATGAGGATAATTGGCTTTGAGGACTTTTAGCACATAGGGAGTATCGTCTTGCGACATATAGTCAACAATAACAACCTCGTAGCGAGGATAATCCTGTTCGAGCAAATAAACCAGATTATCTTTCAACAGATAGGCATCGTTGTGAACCGTCATAACAACCGACACCGAGGGCAAATCGGCATCCGAAATATTGTTTTGCAGTTCCTCAGCACCTTTTTTTTGTCGTCCCACACGGAAATATGCAAGAGCATAATAGAGGACTAAAACAAGAAAAAAGAACGATGCAACAATGAGCAAAGTCAGTGCATATGTGTTAGTTAAAGTGGAAAAGATATTCATTTGACTCTAAGTTTTCGACTGCAAAATTACTTATAATTCCCAAAATAGTTGTAATTTTGCACCACGATTTTAAAAAACTTGTCAACTATTTATTAACAACTTTATATCTTTACAGTTTTTATAGCATGCATTTCGACATCACATCAACTGATCAGCACAGCAACGCCCGAGCCGGCATTCTTCACACCGATCACGGCGATATTCCTACCCCCATCTTTATGCCTGTAGGAACGGCCGGCACAGTAAAGGCTGTTCACCAACAAGAGTTGCGATCCGATATTGATGCCAAAATCATATTAGGCAACACCTATCATCTATACTTACGACCGGGATTAGAAACGCTACGAGCTGCTGGAGGATTACACAAATTCAACGGATGGGAACGACCCATGCTTACCGATAGCGGTGGTTTTCAGGTGTTTTCGCTTGCCGATAGTCGCAAAATTACCGAAGAGGGATGTAAATTTCAAAGTCACATAGACGGCTCTCGTCATCTTTTCACCCCCGAAAGGGTGATGGATATTGAGCGCGTTATTGGAGCCGATATCATTATGGCGTTCGATGAATGCTGTCCGGGCGATGCCCCCTATGCTTACGCTAAGAAATCGATGGAACTGACCCATCGTTGGCTTGATCGATGCATCCAACGCTACAATGAAACCGAACCGATATATGGCTATCAGCAAGCCCTCTTCCCTATTGTTCAAGGATGCCAATATACCGACCTACGGCAACGAAGCGCTGAATACATCGCCTCCAAAGAGGCTTTGGGTTATGCTATTGGAGGACTGGCCGTTGGCGAACCCACCGAAGTAATGTACCAAATGATAGAGGTAGTGAATACCATTCTTCCCAAAGATCATCCTCGCTATTTGATGGGTGTTGGAACTCCTGCCAATATTTTGGAAGCGATAGAACGCGGAGTAGATATGTTTGATTGTGTGATGCCTACACGCAACGGTCGCAACGGTATGCTTTTCACAAGTCGCGGCACCATTAATATAAAGAACAAGAAATGGGAAAGATGCTTTGAACCTATCGATCCCGATAGTAACGCTGAGGCCGATAGGGTGTATACACTAGCTTATCTACATCACCTTTTCAAGGCCGAAGAGCTGTTGGGATTACAAATTGCATCCATCCACAACCTTCATTTCTACCTTTGGCTAGTAAAAGAGGCTCGTCAACATATTATTGATGGCGACTATAGCTTATGGAAGAGTCATATTGTGGAGCGTCTGTCTGTCCGGATTTAATCATAAAATCGGTTTTTCTAACTCTAACTTAAGTCTAACTTAAGTCTGACTTTTTTGAACCCTAGAAAACTATCATTTTTTTTTGCCAAACGAACCACCCAAGAAAAGGGCGAAAAAGAGAATAATGTGTCGTTATGGTGCTGAAAGCGAGAGAATAGAAGAAAAAGTGTTGTAGAAAGAAAAATTATTCGTATCTTTGTCGAATATTAAAATAGTCAGCACTAGTATGAAAAACAAGTATAAGTATTTCAAGGATAGTTTAAAAGAGATAACGCGATATTATTCCCTATTGGTAGAAGAAACGCAGTCGCAACGCATTGTGGGTAGCACCAACGAATGGGTGTTGGACAACTATTATATGATAAGCGAGCAGGAGAAAGTGTTGCGTGCCGATTTGAGGAGCAAAGAGTTCCGGAATGTGGGGATGCAGCGCCTTGAGGCTATCAGTCAACTATTGAAACGCTATCTGCAGAAAT
The DNA here is from genome assembly GCA_030523765.1 of Bacteroidales bacterium. Lineage (GTDB taxonomy): Bacteria > Bacteroidota > Bacteroidia > Bacteroidales > P3 > Colimorpha. The sequence continues at coordinate 92,511 of JAUNHX010000004.1, forward strand.
GTCATTTTCAAATAGATAAAACCCTGTTGCTGCGGTTCCTTTCACAAGTGCAGTTGAAACAGAAAGATTATCTTACCTACCCTGAGGTATATGCCTTGCTGCCCATACTGAAAACGGTGCTGATTGGCGAATTGGCCGAACTGTGCCATAGGCTTCGCGAAAGTGGTGCCTACCATTATTCCCCTACCGATAAGGCGGCAGCCGATATGGAGCGCCTCAACGAGTCGGCTCGCGATAACCTGCTGATGATGAATATTTTCAATTCATTGAAAAAGGTTACCAAATTGCCCGTTTCGGAACTGATCGAACAAGTGAGTTTCTCTGAAAGGGTGCTGAAAGGGGAGAAGGCTGATATGTTTGACCAAATGTACGATAAGACGAAAGACGACTATCGTGCCCGCATTATCCGTTTGGCTAAGAAACGCCACATGAAGGAGTATGATTTGGTGAAGGAACTAGTGGCCAAAGCCGATGAGAAAGAGGAACATGTGGGTTGGCAACTATTTCCCCCAAAGCATTGGAATGCCCGAGCTCATTGGTATATTGCTATCGTGGTTTTGGCCACAGCAGCTTTGGGAGTGGGTTTTGCTAGATTGGCTGTAGGTGAGTGGAATTGGATTACGATAGTGTTGTCGGTGCTGATGCTGGTGCCTATGAGTCAGGTGGTTATCGATCTTTTCAACCAGTTGCTTTATAGAATCCACAAGCCGATCAACACCTTCAAAATCAAATTCAAGGACGGACTTATCCCCAAGGAGTATGCCACGATGGTGATTATGCCTACCATTCTGAAAAACAAACAGAAAACGGTCGAGTTGTTGGAACAGCTCGAGGTATACTACCTCTCGAATATCAATCGCGCTAGCGATGGACAGCGTTTAGAAGGTCGTCCGCAAAATCTCTATTACACCCTTATTGGCGATGCTGCTGCCTACAAAGAGGCCGATGCCCCTTGGGACGATGAGGTAGTAGAGGCTGGTTTGACCAAAGTGAAGGAATTGAACGAAAAATATGGAGCTCCTATCTTCAACTTCGTTTATCGCAAACGTGCCTGGAGCGATGGGGAGCAAACCTATCTCGGACACGAGCGCAAGCGTGGAGCTATACTCCATTTCAACGATTTGGTGTTGGGGCAGACCTCTGAGGCCGACCGCGAAAAGCGTTTCCGCTGCGAAACCATCAGTCAGTGGCTCGAGGGATCGGAACCCGATATCCAGTTTATCATCACCCTCGACACCGATACCGAGTTGGTGCTCTATTCGGCTCAGAAACTGATTGGTGCGATGGCCCATCCGTTGAACCGAGCTCGTTTGAGTGCCGATGGTCGTCGCGTAGATCAAGGCTATGGCATTATGCAACCTCGCGTTAATGTTGATGTTGAGGTTACCAACAAGAGTCGCTATGCGCAACTCTTTGCTGGATTGGGAGGCCTAGATGTGTACACTACCGCTAGCTTTGAGCTTTATCAAGATATTTTCAACGAGGGCTCTTTCTGCGGAAAGGGTATCTACGATCTCCGTGTGTTCCAGCAAGTACTGAAAGGCACTTTCCCCGAAAACTTGATTTTGAGTCACGACTTGATAGAGGGTTGTCACATTCGCTGCGGTTTGATCAACGACCTAGAGTTGTTTGATGACAATCCCTCCAACTATATCGATGATGCTAAACGTCATCACCGTTGGACACGAGGCGATTGGCAAATTATTGGATGGCTCAAAAACCGTGTTCGCAATGAACAGGGCGACAAGGTGAAGAACCAAGTTAACACTTTGGGTCGCTGGAAGATTTTTGATAACCTGCGTCGCTCGGTGCTCAGTTTGGGAGTAGTAGTAATGATTTTTGCTGGTTATGCCTTTGGCATCGGAAATAGTATGATAATGGATTTCAGTGCCGCTTGGTATGTTTTGGCTGCCTTTATTGTGGTGGCTAGTCCTATCGTTTTCTTTATTTTGGGACAAATAACCAAGTTGCCCTCCTTCGGTAAGCGCTACCATTATTATGCTACCTTAATGCGAGGTTTCAAAGTGATTATTTATCGTTCGGTAGTGCAGTTTGCCCTATTGCCTAAAGAGGCTTGGATGTATACCGATGCCCTTGTGCGTGCGTGCTACCGTATGTGGTTCTCGCATCGCGACTTGTTGGCGTGGATTACTAGCGATGAGGCTGCCAAGAGCACCAAAGGAACGCTGGGTGACTATTTGGTTAAGTTTTGGTTCAATTATATTTGCTCGGCCCTCTTGCTGTTGCTTACCTGCTTACTAGTCAATAATCGTAGCGAAGTGACGGTTGCCGATATTATGGCTGTTGTTGCAGCGGTCATCACCTGTGTGGTTTGGTGTGGGGCTCCGTTCTTGATGTACTGGCTGGGCAAGAAGTTTCCACAAAACAAGAAGCATCTTAACGAGCAGGAAACGGCCGAGGTGCGCCAATTGGCAAAGGATACTTGGCATTTCTTCGATAGCATGATTGTGGAGCAAAACAATTATTTGATTCCCGATAATTATCAGTTGGATCGCGAAAATAAGGCCGACTACAAGACGTCGCCTACCAATATAGGTTTCTCGCTAACGGCTATCGTTTCGGCTGCCCAACTGGGATTCATTGAACATAGGTCGGCTATCGACCGCATAGGTCACGTTATTGATACCATTACCCGATTGGAGAAATGGAATGGACATCTCTTTAACTGGTATCATATCGGAACGCTGAAGGCGTTGCCCAATTTCTTTATCTCTACTTGTGATAGTGGTAACTTTGTGGCTTGCCTCTATGTGGTGAAGGGGTATTTGGAGGAACATCTTGACGATGAAGACAGCGAGGCTTTGCTTCATAGCATTAGTCGTTTGATTGACCAAACCGATTTCTCGAAGCTTTATAATCCTGAACTCGATGTATTTAGCATTGGTTACGACTACGGAATGCATTCGTTGCTGCCTTATCACTACAATAATTTCGCTTCGGAGGCACGACTAACGAGTTTCCTTACTATTGCTCAAGGCGATGCACCGTATAAGCATTGGTTCTGCCTCGACAAGACGTTGGTGCAGTATAAGGGCTATAAGGGTGTGGCTTCGTGGTACGGCACCCTCTTCGAGTATTTTATGCCGCTTATTTTCCTGCCCACCTATAAGCATACGCTGATGGATGAAACCTATAGTTTCGCTATTCGTGCTCAACGGTCGTTTATCCGCAATATGGAATCGACGCGAGGTGTTGAGAAGGGTTGTCCTTGGGGTATTTCGGAGACAGCTTATCACGAGTTGGACGATGCACAAAACTATAAGTATCATGCCTTTGGTGTACCTTATCTGAAGTTCCAAAATACTACTCCCGACCGTATAGTTATTTCGCCGTATAGTTCGCTGATGACCATCGGTGTAAACGATAGGGCTGTATATGAGAATATGCAGTCGTTCAAGCGGTTGAATATGTACGATGATATGGGATTCTATGAGTCGTACGATGAGGAGGATCGTGTACCCGTAGAGGCGCATTATGCTCACCATCAGGGTATGATTTTGGCTAGCTTGGCAAACTATTTGGGCGATCACTGCTTACAACGCTTCTTTATGGCGGAGCCAGTAATGAAGTCGATGGAGACGTTGCTGAAGGAGAAAGCTCAGGTGAAGCCTTATATCGATTTGAAGGTTACACAATATAAGCGTTACCAATACTCGAAAGAACAAACTGAGAGTGATGCTCGTGAATATGAGGGTATTGCTACGATGCCTGAAATTGGTGTGCTCAGCAACGGGCACTATACGGTGTTACTCAACGATAGGGGCTCTGGTTTTTCGCGTTATAAAAATATCATGCTGAATCGCTATCGCAAAATCAGTGCCGATCATTATGGTATATACCTCTTTGTGCGCAACTTGAAGAACGATAAGTTGTGGAGTAGTACCTATGCTCCTCTCGATGTGGTGCCGCAAGGCTATCGGGTGGTTTTTGCCTCCGATAAGATTACTTTCTTCCGCATCGATGAGGGAATAGAAACGAAGACCGAAATTACCGTTATCAAGGATCAACTGGCCGAGATTCGTCGCTATAGCTTTACTAATAATACCAATAGTGATGTGGATCTTGAACTGACCACCTATGGCGAAGTGGTGCTAGCTCCTCATCAGGACGATGAGAACCACCGTGTGTTTAATGGCATGAATATTCTTAGCGAATATGAGAAGGAGCACGATGCTTTGCTGCTTAGCAAGACGGTACAAGGGGTGGTGGATAGCCGCTATTTCGTTATGCATAAGCTCTTTGTAGCCGACGAGGAGAACGATTTGTCGTCGTCGATTACTGAATATGAGACTTCGCGTTTGCGCTTCTTGGGTCGCGGACGTAGTTTGGCGCATGCGCTGGTGCTCGAAAGCCGCCGTACGCTGAGCAACACGGTGGGCACTACACTCGATCCTATTATGAGTATGCGACGTCGTATTCATGTGCCTGCGGGCAAACAGGTGTCGGCCTTTATGCTTACGGGCTTTGGCAAATCGCGCGAACAGTTGCTGAATATTGCTGAATTGTACAACGATGGGGTTGATATTGATCATGCTTTTGATACCGCTTCGGTATTCAACAATATGCGCACTTCGATGTCGCTCCTCAAGGGTTCGCAAATGCGGCTGTACAACAATATTTCTAAATATATGCTGCAAACGGCCAATTTGGGCAACGAGCGACAGCAGGTATTGGCTAAGAATAAGCTTTCGCAATCGGGCTTGTGGCGTTTTGGTATTTCGGGCGATCTGACTATCTTGCTTGTTGAGATCGATAATATTAACCGCTCGGGTTATGCGAAAGAGATGATGCGAGCATATGAATATTATAAGGTGCATGGATTGATGCTCGATATCGTGTTTATCAACGATGAGCAGGGCGAACAGCGAGAGGGTCTTACCCATTTTATCCGCAATTTGGCCAATACGGAGCATCTTTGGATGTCGCATCAGCAGGCGGGTCATGTGTATGTGCTTAATGGCACCGATATCAGCGATGATGAACGTACGCTGCTCCGCACGGTGGCTTGTTTGACGTTCAATACGCGCGATGGGTTGACCATTCAAGAACAGTTAGAGCGGCTTGAGAAAATCAATCAGCATTATCAGGATCAGGTGGAATATCCTGTTCGGAAACCAAGTGCTGAGTTCCATGTGTGGAGTTCTCTTCAGTTCTACAACCAATATGGTGGATTCGATAATGAGGGTCGCGATTATGTGATTACTAATACCAATACGCCTATGCCGTGGGTTAACGTAATGGCTAATCCTCGGTTCGGATGCGTTGTAAGTTCTACTATGGCGGGATTCACTTTCGCTTTCAATGCACAGCAGTTCAAACTGACGGGGTGGAGCAACGATATTGTTCGCGATAGTTCTTCAGAGATGCTGCTTATCAACAAGCAGTGTTTCGTCCCTGCTACGGCTCGTCACGGTCAGGGCTTTTCGGCCTTCGATGCTGAATATGATGATATGAAGGTAATGGTGCGTCTGTTTGTTTCCTCTGAATATGCCGAAAAGTATTACCAAATCAGGATTGAGAATAAGACTGATAAGGTGTTGCCTGTACAACTCGATATGATGTACAAACTGGTGCTAGGTTTGAGCGAAGAGCAAACGGCTCGTTATCTCTACTCTGAGTGGGATGCTGAGAACAACAGTTTGATGGTTCGTAATGTATACCACGAGATTTATCGCAACGTGAAGGTTCAAATTACCGCTACTGAGCCGTTAACGAGTGTTGATTTGGAGTTCCCCAACCGCAAGCGTCTAGGTTTGGAGTTCGCTATCGATCCTAAGTGCAGTCACGAAATGGCTTTCGTGATGGCTGTACAGGAAAACGATGATGTGCAGCTGCGTAAGATCTCGCTACCTATCATCGAGGAGGAGTTTGCTAAGGTGGGTCGTTTCTGGGACGAAAAACTGGGTGTGATCCAAGTGGATACTCCCGATGTGTCGTTCAACTATATGCTCAACCGTTGGTACTTGTATCAGGTTTATGCTTCTCGTCTGTTTGCTCGTGCGGGATTCTATCAGGTGGGTGGCGCTACCGGTTTCCGCGATCAGTTACAGGATGTGATGAGCTGCCTTTACAGCGATCCCGATTATGCTCGTAGGCAGATTCTCGAGCATGCTGCCCATCAGTTTGCCGAAGGCGATGTGTTACACTGGTGGCATGAAAGTATGTTGATGGGTGCTCGCACTACCTTCAGCGATGACTATCTGTGGCTCGTATATGTGGCCTATCAGTATATTATGGTAACAGGCGATAAGGGAATCCTTACCCAACAAGTAGCCTTCTGTAAGGGCGACCATTTGGCCGATGGTGAAGCTGAGAAGGGTATCCGCTATGTGGTTCCTCAGCACAAGGTGGCTTTGAGTGAGGATCAGCAAGATGCTGACTTTGAGTATGCTCCGCTGTATGAGCATCTGCGCCGTTCGATGAACCGTTCAATGAGTCGTATCGGCACTCACGGATTGCCGTTGATGGGTTGTGGCGACTGGAATGATGGTATGAGTAGGGTTGGAGTTGCTGGTAAGGGTGAGAGTGTTTGGGTGGCCTTCTTTATGATGGATTTGCTGCCTAAGATGGAACAACTTACACTGATGATGCCGGGTGCCGATCTCTCCTATTGCAGCGAGCTTTCGACTTTCCGCAAGCAATTGAACGATTCTATTCAAGATAATGCATGGGATGGAGCATGGTTCCTCCGTGCATACTTCGATAATGGTGATCCGATGGGTTCGCGCAACAATACCGAGTGTCAGATCGATCTTATTTCGCAAGCGTGGAGTATTCTTACCGATGTGGCTACTGAACAACAGAAGGTGTCGGTATTCCGCGAAACGGATGCTCGTTTGGTGAATCGTGCACACGAGATCATCCAACTGCTAACGCCTCCATTCCAGCATTCTGCCAACAATCCAGGATACATTATGCGTTATCCGGAAGGGGTGCGTGAAAATGGTGGCCAGTACACGCATGGTGCTATGTGGTATATTATGGCTCAACTCAAAGAGGGCCGTACCGATATGGCCTATTTCCTATATTCGCTTATCAATCCTATCCATCGTACCTCTTCGCTAGCCGATGTGCTGAAGTATCAAGTGGAGCCCTATTGTATTGCTGCTGATATCTATAGCAATCGTCAGCATCCCGGTCGGGGTGGTTGGACTTGGTACACAGGTTCGGCTTCGTGGGCTTACAAGACGGGTATCGAGAATATTTTGGGATTGCAGAAACAGGGCAACAGCCTTACTATCGAACCTCATATTCCTTCGGAATGGGATCATTTCTCGATGCGTTATCGCTTTGGTTCGACGCTATATACCATCATTTATCGTCGATCCTCACCCTCCCCTACACCAATCAATCCTGTTACCATCGAGTTGATTGACGACGGTCAACCTCACGAGGTAGTATTGGGAAGTAAATAGACTTCTAATCGATTGTTTTAGTTAAGAAAGCGGCAGCCTATACCTAGTAGGCTGCCGCTCTTGATTTTTCTGTATTCTCCCTTAGAGTATATAGTAGTAATCTCACTATGTTTAGTGATTCACCTATCACTAAATCGCTATTTATACTGAGATTGGGATTGGGGAAATAATATGAATTTTGCAATTGAAAATCGATAATAAGACTTTGATATGAAATATAGATTATCAGCGTTTTGCCTTTTTACCTGCCTATTGGTAGCGGGTACTATTTTTGCTCAACAAACGCATAAAACCGATACGGTGTACGTAAAAAACAAGATTAGTGATCGCTTGACTATTGGTGGTTATGGCGAAGCAACATTCAAATACAATTTCTATAGCGATAATGCTTTTCGCTATAGTTATGCTAACCGATATGCTGAGTCGAAGGGGCATGGGCAAGTGGATCTGCCTCATGTAGTTCTGATGCTTGGCTACGACTTTGGTAATGGTTGGACAATGGGTACTGAGGTGGAGTTTGAACACGGGGGTGTTGAGGCTGCCTTAGAGATAGAGCAGGAGGAGACGGGTGAGTTCGAGCAAGAGATAGAGCGTGGCGGCGAGGTAGCGTTGGAGCAGTTCTGGATTCAGAAGAGTTGGGGACGCGGAGTGAACCTGCGTGTGGGTCATATCGTTGTTCCGGTGGGAGCTGTTAATAATGCTCATCTCCCTACTGAGTTTAGCAATGTGTTCCGTCCTGAAGGTGAGAATACTATTCTGCCTTGTACCTGGCATGAAACAGGTATCAGTCTTTGGGGCCGTAACAATAATTGGCGTTATGAGTTGCAACTTATTCCTTCGCTCAATAGCACTATGTTCAATGTTAGTGGTTGGGCTCACGATGCCTCTCCGTCAGCATATGAGTTCCGTGTGGCAAACAAACCAGCTTTGGCTGTCCGTGTTGATAACTATACGATACCAGGCTTGCGGTTGAGCATGAGCGGTTTTGTTGGTAATACCTTTAATAATGATATTGTTACTGAAGAGAACTCTACTACCTATGCAAATGTGCAAGGGACGATGGTGATAGGGGCTTTCGATTTCCAGTATCGTCGCGGTAGATTGTTGGCTCGCGGTAATGTGGATTATGGCTACTTATCGGAGGCGGCACTCATAAGTCGCTATAATGGTTATCTGCCTAACAGTAGTTCGGCTCCCTATCCTCACACGCTAGTGGGTGAGACCGCTTGTGCTGCTGGATTGGAACTGGCATGCAATATCCTCAAGCCTACAAGTCCTAAACGAATGCTGCTTTTTGCTCGCTACGATTATTATGATTCATATAGTCCTGCGAAGGTAATATCGAGTGGACAAGAGGTGCCTTTGGCCGATTATCCCTGGACGGAACGTAGTGTGGTGAGTGCTGGATTTAACTATTACCCGATGCCTCAGATTGTGGTGAAGGGCGAGGTGGGCTACCGTATGTTTGCTAGCCAATATAATAATGAACCCTGGATTGCTTTAGGTATTGCCTATAGCGGATTTTTTAATTAATACTTGAATCGATGTGCCACGATGTGGAACAAACTGTCTGTCAGGATGCAAAACAAAAGCGACTACACAATAGAATTTGAATGCTCCTGTTCCCTAGTGGTACATCGTTCTTTTTGTTGATTATATTAATTGTATAACTAAAATAAAAAGTATTATGAAATTAAAAAGAGTTGTATTAGGTCTTGCTGTCATCGGTCTGATGGCTGGTATGACATCATGTAAAGACACAACAGAAGAAGAAAACAACGAAACCAAAGCTGCTGTTATCGATCAATATCTGAATGGAACGGTGGCTCCTACTTACACGGCATTAGCCAACAAAACACAAGAATTGGTAGAAGCGCTGCAGACGCTGCAGAACAGTCGCACCAATGCAAATGTGTCGGCTGCTTGTGATGTGTTCCTCGATGCTCGTGAGCAGTGGGAGAAGAGTGAGGCTTTCCTCTTTGGTGCTGCTAGCGATTTCGGTATCGATCCTCATATCGATTCGTGGCCGCTCGATGAGGATGGTTTCAATACCATGATGAGCAATACGCAGCAGATGCAGGCGTTGGCTGGCGAAGAAGGTGATGTCTATGCTGGTGAATATTTGGGCAATGCTTTGCTTGGTTTTCACGGTATAGAGTATATCCTGTTTAGCAACGGTCAGCCTAAAGATGCTAGCGAGATTAGCGATCTGCATATGACTTATGCTGTGGCTGTGGCTGGCGATCTGCGTAATCGCTGTTTCCAACTCGAGGTTAGCTGGTTGGGCGACGATGCTGCTCCTTCACATGTGGCTCGCGTTGAAGAACTTGAACTGAACTGCACTGTGAATGGTAGCGATAATTCCTATGGCGATAACATGCGCAAGGCTGGTGAGGCTGGTAGCACCTATAGCACCAAGACTCAGGCTTTGTTGGCTATCGTTGATGGCTGCCGTACTATTGCCGATGAGGTGGGTACTAGCAAGATAGGCAAGCCTCACAATGGAGAGGATCCTACCTATATTGAGTCGCCTTATAGCCAAAAATCGATCCTCGATTTCTACAACAACATTATTAGCATTCAGAATGCCTACATGGGAGGCATTAGTACCAGTCGTGATGAGTCGAAATCGCTGCATAACTATGTGAAGACGCTCGATGCTGATCTTGATGCACGTGTGATTGCTGCTATCAACAATGCGCTCACCGCCATCCAAAATATGAAAGCTCCCTTTGTTAATAACTTTACTGATGCTAGTGCTGGTGTAGCTAGCGAAGCATGTCAGGCTGTTGACGAGATTTTGGCTGAGGTAGCAACTAAACTGAGAACAAAATAACTTTTTGACATAACAAATCAATATTCAGAGAACCCCAATAAGAGGGGTTCTTTGGGTGTTGAAGGCTCAAGAATTATTAATAAAATATAATGTAATGAAAACACATTTTAAATCTTTGCTAGTGTGTGGTGCGCTGGTACTACCATTGTTGATGGTAAGTTGTAACCGCAATGAGACCGACGATAATGCTAATCTGAATAGCATTATGGAAGAGACTTATGCTGGCGGGTTGTTAGGTACTACATTCAATACTTCGGCTTCGGCTTATGAGGATCCCACTCCTGCTGTGGAACGGGCTGGCTTGGTTAATGAGTTCAAATATGGTGAGTATTTCTTTGAAAGAACCATCACTCAAAACAATGCCCCTTTTAACGGATTGGGTCCCGTTTATGTGCGTTCGTCGTGTATTAGTTGTCATCCTGGTTATGGTCATGGAAAACGTATGGATCGCTACCGTGCCGATGATTGGGGTAATGGTTATCTACTTGTGGTATACGATAGGACTACCGATGCTTATGAGAAATCGGTGGCTGGTATGCCTCAAACCAAGGCAGTAGCACCTTTCAAAGCGCCTATCGATGAGTCGAAAATTCAGATTGCTTGGCTCAACTACACCGATGAATGGGGCAATCGTTTCGATGATGGTGAGAGTTATGATCTAATCTATCCAGAGGTAAATATTCCTGAGGATGCTTTCTATGCTCCATTGGTAACACCTTATGCTAACCTGGCGTTCCGTTTGGAGGGCACTATCGGTATATATGGCACGGGTTTGCTCGATGCTATTCCTGACGATTCACTCAAGGCTCAGTATCAGAGAGAATATGATGCTGGTGTGGAACTGAATCCTGCTATCTGGGCTGGCAATGATTGGGCATCGCTCTATGGCAACACCAACCACCCGAAACGTTTCACCTATGCGCTAAGTCGTGGCCCGCTGCAAGATGCTGCTGGTGCTAATGCTATATGGAATATTACTAACGTAACTCGTAGCGATCGTCGCAAGCATTATCTTGACTTGAATGGTACCATCTACGCTACTACCGCTTCAAAAGATCCCGATGTTCAGGCTTCGTTCTATGACTATTTCCCTGATTGGAACAAGACGGGTAATGTGGAGACCGATATATACAACTATTTGACCTCGAAAGAACTACCTGTTGAGATGAAAGATGAGGACTATGTGAACTTTATGGTTTGGCATCGTGGTTTAGCTGTTCCAGCTGCACGTAACCTCAGCGACACTACCATTCAACGTGGTCGCAAACTGTTTCGTGAGATGGGTTGTACCTATTGCCATCGTCCTTCGTGGACTACTGGTAGCGATAACTTCACTGATCCTAACGGCTTCTTTAAAGATGGAGACGCTCGTTTGCCTCGCTATCCCAATCAGAAGATTTGGCCTTATACCGATATGGTACAGCACCGTTTGTTTATGAAGAACGATATCCGTACGGGTTGGTGCCGTACTACTCCTTTGTGGGGTCGTGGTCTTTCGCAGATCTGTACGGGTGCTAGCGATCGTTTGCATGACTTCCGTGCACGCAATGTCATCGAGGCTATCATGTGGCATGGTGCTCCTCAAAGTGATGCTCGCCGTTCGGTAGAGAATTTCCGCAAGCTATCAAAGAAGGATCGTGATGCTGTGGTTGCCTTCATCAATGCAATATAATGATGGTAAGTTTTATAAATTCTTATTTTGAAAAATAGTTAGTCAATATGAGTGAACCCTAGCCTTTCAGCGGTATCGCTATTACGCGGCAGAGTAAGCATGATTGCTTTATTCTTGACTTCCGCAATGCTTAATACGCTGCATCGTGTTGTTCTTCTTCCCAGATTTCTAACTAAAATAAGTGTATATAACAAGTAAGCAATTTATAGAATTAACCTATATAATATGAGTATTGGTTTCATTTTTTTAATCGTATTATTAATGTAATTTGTGGTCGAGCCGTCAGAGATTACATACTCTGTCGGCTCTTTTTTCTAAATATTGACCATGACCTCAGATTCTATCAAATCCACGATAGTTTTAATGTATAGAACTGACCTAAAGAAAGAAGAAGATTATGAAAATCGTAAAAATTCTTACTCCTAGTGTGCTTGTTGCACTGATATTGTTTATGGCCGTAGGTACTGTATACGAAAGTAATTACGGTTCGGCTGAGGCATTGGAACATATCTATCATACCCCTTATTTTATTGGTTTATGGGTGGTGATGATGGTGTTGACGGTGGTGTTGATGCTTCGTAATAAACTATACCGGCGTCCTGTGTTGGCTATACTGCATGGCTCTATGATGATTATCTTTATTGGGGCTATGCTGACAGGTCTTACGGGAGAACGAGGGATGATTGAATTATATCCCAACGAACCGAATAACAGCTTTGTTGACAAGGATGGGGAGCAATATGCGATGCCTTTTGATGTGGTTCTTGAGGATTTTGAGGTAGTGAATTATCCAGGGACACGTGCACCGATGGATTTTGTGGCTACAGTTGCTTTGGGTAATCAGCCAGCGATGGTTTCGATGAACAATATTGGACGTCATAAAAACTACCGTTTTTATATCAGCAATTACAATGAGGAGGGTGTGGTTGAACTGAAGGTGACACACGATCCGTGGGGGATCGGAATGGTTTATGCTGGTTTCTCTTTGATGTTGCTTGCAATGCTTTTCTTCTTCTTTGTCGATAAAAAGAGCGGTTTCCGGGAATTGCTTCGCAATCCTCTGCTGAAGGCCGTAACATTATTACTCATGGTAACAGCAGCAGTACCTACGATGGCTAACCCCAGGACGTTGCCGCTGTCGACAGCCCAAAAGATGGGCAATATGTATGTTCTCTATAAAGATCGTGTATGTCCAGTGCAGACGCTTGCTCGCGATTTTACTTATCAACTTTATGGGAGTGCTTCGTACAATGGTTTAACTGCAGAACAGGTGCTGGCTGGCTGGATGTTTTTCTACGATGATTGGAAAGATGAGCCTTGCATTAAAGTGAAAGGTAAGTTGGTTCGCGATACGCTCCATATGGAGGGGCGTTATGCTTCGCTAATGCAGTTCTTGGATGGACAGGGTGAAAATATCGTTGGGAAGATGCTCGACAGTATGGCGCTCGATGATCCTCGCCGTGCTAAATTTGCTGAGGCTAATAAGAAGTATAACCTTTTGGTGCAACTATATAGTGGTGAACTGCTGAAGATTTTCCCGATGGCTGATGGACAAGGGTTGATAGGTTGGTACTCGCAGAGCGATAATTTTGCCCCCGAGGCGATTAGCGATGAGGAATATATCTATATACGCAAACAGCAAAGCTTCTATCAAGAACTAGTGGCTGTGGGCGATATGGAAACGTTAGGTGAGGCTTTCGAGAAGCACCGTATATACCAAGAGCAGCGTGGAGGTAATTCGATTCCTTCGCGTTTCGTTTTTAATGCCGAGCGTTTCTATAATAGCATCGCGTTGACGAGGCCGATAGCAATCATATGCATTATGCTAGGTTTGGTATTCTTTGCTATGACGCTGATTCAGTATGGCGGTGTGGGTGAGCAAAAATGGCGCAAAAAAGTGAATGCATTACTGCTTGCTGTGCTATCGGTTTATTTGCTGATGCTTTTTGTGATGCGCTGGCTTCTTTCAGGCTATGTGCCTTTGGCGGGAGGCTATGAGACCATGTGTTTTTTGGCACTCTGTATCTCGATAGCTGCGTTGCTTACTTATCGTAAATTCGAACTGGCTTTGCCGTTCGGCTTGTTGATGGCTGGTTTTGCACTGATGGCGGCTATGATTGAGGGCGTTAATCCTCCTGCTACACCGCTCATCCCTGTCCTAAAATCGCCACTGCTGCTAATTCATGTGGCAATCATGATGTTTGCCTATGCGTTGTTGGCCTTTACGTTATTCAATTCGATAGCGGCTGTAGTGGTACGACTGACAAACAAGGAATGGCAAGTACAGGTGGGGAGGTTGCAAATGGTTTCACAATTGCTACTCTATCCTGCTGTATTCTTTATGGCTGCAGGTATTATAGTTGGTTCTGTGTGGGCTAATATTTCGTGGGGAAGCTATTGGTCGTGGGATCCTAAAGAGGTATGGGCCCTCATCACTACCATCATCTATGCTGCACCACTACATGCTCGCAGCATCCCTTGGTTACGTAAGCCTATGGCATTCCATTTATATGTCTTGGTGGCATTCATTTCTGTTCTTGTTACCTATTTCGGTGTGAACCTTATATTGGGTGGATTGCATAGTTATGCGTAAAAATAACAGGTAGCGATAAAATAACATCGATCCTTTCTCGTTATATATGTTTTAATTAGGTAACCATGAATTGTACAGATTTGAACTTTATAGGCCTACTGATAGGCGTTGCCTCCTTTCTTTGCATTGGTGTATTTCATCCTATTGTAGTAAAGGCTGAGTACTATTGGTCGAAACACTGTTGGTGGGTTTTCTTGTTGATTGGATTAATATCGTTAGTGGCTTCGTTGTTGATTAAGAACTTGGTGCTTTCTACTATTTTGGGCGTTTTCGCTTTTTCTAGCTTTTGGTCTATTCACGAATTGATCAAACAGGAAGAGCGTGTGAGGAAGGGATGGTTCCCTAAAAATCCGAACCGTAAGTATCCTTTTTAAAGAACAAATAGAATAGGTGATGAAGCAAACAACCCTTTGTTATCTGGAACGAGATGGACAGTATTTGATGCTGCACCGCATAAAGAAGGATCATGACGCCAGCCATGATAAATGGATTGGTGTAGGTGGAAAATGTGAGGGAGATGAGAGTCCCGATGAGTGTATGATACGTGAGGTGAAAGAGGAGACGGGACTAGATATCGTGAAGTGGGAATATCGAGGTATCGTGACATTTATCAGTGATATTTGGCCTTGCGAATATATGCACCTATTTGTTTGTACCGATTGGAAGGGTACTCAGATTGAATGCAATGAGGGCGATTTAGAGTGGATAGACAAACGCCGTTTGTTTGATCTAACGTTGTGGCCAGGCGATCGGATCTTTCTCCGACTTCTCGATACTCCTAATCAACCTTTCTTCTCGTTGAAACTAGTATATCAAGGGGATGAGTTGATGTCGGCCAAACTGGATGGTATACAGCTTTCAGTAAGGCCTGAGGATCTGTAGTAGATCTGTATCACACTTACCTCTTTAATGAAGAGATGTTACGTTTTAGTTATGTTTTTTGAGTTCCTCCCAGGTGGGCAATGCCGAAAGGGAGAGGAGACACTGATGGTCGAAATCGGCTTTGCAGACGATATGTTTTAGTCCATTGGTGACATAGAGGTAGGGGACATGAAGTACTTGATTGTATCGACATATTTGGTCGAGTACTTTTTGGGTAAGAGGTACATCGGTCTTCTTACATTCGACAATCATGATGGCTTGGGTGTGACAATTGTATACCACTACATCGCATCGTTTGGTTAATCCTGCCAACGAGATAGCTCCTTCTACTTGGATGATTTCGAGCGGATAGCCTTGATGGAAGTGCAACGCATGGACTACATGTTGTCGCACCCACTCTTCGGGAGTGAGTGCGACATAGCGTTTGCGTGCAATATCAAATACCTCAATGCGGCCCTCTACCTGGCGGGTAGTAAGGCTGCATTGAGGCAGGTTGAGTGTGGGGTATGTGTTCATTGTCGTGCTGATTGGCGTATTTTAGTACGAAAGACTGCTACCCTCGTCCTCGTAATCCATCTGTGGCTGCTGACGTAGACCTTTGTTGATCTTATAGGAGAAACCGATGGTGAAGTTGGGTGAGATTCGTTTCGACTTCATTACGCGATACATCTGGCTGTTGATCGTGGTGTGCCCCCAGGCTCCTGTGGCAAAGACATCAGAGATGCGGAAGTTGAGGGTGGCCCGTTTATTCCACAGATCTTTCTTGATGGCTAGATCGGCCCAGTATGAGGCATCCATATCTGTTTGGAGGTCGAACCAGGGGGAGTTGTATTGTGCCGATAACTGGATGGTCCAGTCGTTGGGTAGACTCATGAAGGAACTGAGTTTGGCATTGGTATGGAAAGCACTGCGAGTGCTATCGCCAATAGTGCTATTGCCTGTGATGCTGCTGTTGAAGAGGTTGACGCTAGCGTTGACTTTCCACCATTTTGTAACCTGTTGATCGATGATCAGTTCGAGGCCAGCATTGACGCTGCTACCCAAATTTTGTGCTGTTGAGGCCCAGTAATTGTCGTAGTCGGGATTGTACGACATCCAGGGTGCATAGTAGGGTACGGAGAGCGAATCCCAGACGAAACCGAACCACGTCATCTGGTTGTTGGTTTGACGATAGTAGAGTGAGGTGTATATATTGGTTTGCTTGAAGCCTAAATTATAGGATAGTTCGTAGGCGTTGGTGAACTCGGGGTCAAGGCTGGGGTTACCAAACGACATCTGAGATCCTTCACGTACATTGATGTAGGGGTTGAGGTCCCACATCCAAGGGCGACGAACACGACGACTATAGCTGAGTTGGAACGATTGGTTTTTGTTGATCTCGTAACTGATATGAATGGTAGGATAGAGTTGCCAGTAGGGTTTGTTGACCTCTTCGGATTGGGGGTGTTCGTGGTCTACGCCGTATACGTGGCTATATTCGCCTCGAAGGCCTGCTTGCGCCGAGAGTTTATCAGTGATTTTACCTCCTAGGGTGGCATAGACAGCGTGGATTTGCTGTTGGAAAAGATAGTTCATTGACGATAGGCTATCGCGTTCTTTGTTGAGGACACCTAACGCATCGTATTGTGTAAGATAATATTCGTAGTCTTGATCGCTACTAGTAATACGTCCCTCATAACCAGTTTCGAATTTCCATTTTTCGGCAAAAGGATGGGTGTAGTTCAACTTGACATTGAAGTTGTTGTTATAGTTGTCCGACTCCGATTCGCGGAGGAAATAGTGCTGTAGATTGGAAGGGGTATAAGGGTAGTACTGATCTTGCGATCCTTCGCCCCATCCGTGACGGCGGCTGTAGGTGGCATCAAGGGTAAGGAGTTGATCGGCTTTATCGAACTTATGGGTGAAGTTGAAGTTGATGCTGTGGTTTAGGTCGCGGTTTTCGCTGGTGTCGCCCTCTATGTAGTTCATCAATCCACCGTAAAGAAGATCGTGATCCTCAATATAGTGGCCACGAACACGGTTGCCTCCTCGCAGTTGATAGGAGATCATGGCCGAATTCTTTTTGTTGAAAAAGTACTCGAAACCAACTTTGATACTTCCCATATAGGAGGGACTGCAACCCATCATATAGAGGCTATCCTCGCTAGGGTTAATGCCGTAGCGTCTAATATACGTCTCGGTGGTGCGACCTCGGGTTCTGCGTCCACCATCGGCCGAGAAGGTGAAGTTGTATTTCTCGGTGGTGTAGTTCATGCTGATTGAGGAGGTGGCTGTAGGCATGAACAATCCAATTTCATCGGGGATAGAGAAGGGCATAGGGCTACCAATATTGATGTTGGCTAGTCCGTTCCAACCTAGTGCATTCGATGCACGATCTTTCAGTTTGATGTTGATAATGCCACTCATACCTTCGGGGTCGTATTTGGCTGAAGGATTGGTAATAACTTCCACATTTTCAACACTGCTAGCTGGAATTTGATCCAATAAAGCTGAGAGATCGTTGCTTAACAATTCGGAGGGGCGCCCATCGATGAGTATTTTGACATTCGAGGAACCGCGCAAGCTTACATTGCCGTCATTGTCGACCGTAACGGAGGGCACTTGCTCTAACACATCGGTGGCTGTGCCGCCTCCTGCTACGATGTTTTTATCGACATTGATCACTCGTTTGTCTAGCTGATAATCAACCATACTGCGTTCGGCCGTTACTTCGACTGCTTGCATTGTTGTGGCTGTCGGGGCTATGGTGATGCGACCAACGTTGATCGCTTTCTTGGAATCGCTAATAGAAATAGGGGTGGGGCTCCAGTAGGTTTGGAATCCCATAAAGGTGACTCTAAGTAGGTAGCGGCCGTTGGGAAGTTTTTCGATTACGAAATTGCCGTTATCGGAGGTGATGACACCATTGACTAATGCCGAGTCGGAGACTTTATGGATGGATACAGAAGCGTATCCTATTCCGTCGTTGGATGCTTTGTCGATTACTTTGCCCGAAATACTACCTTGGGCGAAGGCTGTTGCGCTCCCCCACAGCATAAGCAGTAGGAGCGCCAGTCTGTATGTCTTCATTGTATATATTTTTCCCCTTTTGACATTACGTAAGGGGTTATGGTTGATGGTGATTATATTACTGTACTTTGGGTTTGCGAATATAGTGGGGCATCTCGAAGGGAACGACTAACGAGAGTTCGATATAGCCTTTGAACTCGCCATTCTCAAACCAAGGGGTCTGATAGATGAGTTTCTTTTGTCCCTCTTTCTCGATGGTATATGCGTTAACATTGTGTTGCTCTAGCAAGTTTATCAGTTTGGTACGAGCAGGTTCTGGATGACAGTCGAGGAGGTTTTTACCAATGAGGGCTTCGCGTCCACCTCTCTTCTCGTAGAGACTACCAGCTTTGACGTTCATGTCTAAAATATTGCCATCAACATCGCTTACAGTGATGGCGCACGGGAGTTCTTCAAAATATTTTTCCATAGTTTTCTTTTTATTGTTTTAGGATAAATGGTTTAGATTATGCAAGTTAGAATAAACTACGGCAACCACCTAGAGTTGGTAGTTGCCGCAGTTGGATAGATTCTAACATATAGTGTGTGTTAGTTTTATTTGCACTGCAGCGATGCGAGAGCGATGCTATAGAGTTTGGTTTTAGCGCTGTCGCCACGCGAAGTGAGGATGCAAGGGATACGAGCACCAACAACCATGCATGCCAGTTCGGCACCAGCAAATTTGGTAGCGGTTTTGTAGAATACGTTGCCGGTCTCGAGGTTGGGGAAGAGGAGGCAGTCGGCATCGCCAGCTACAGGGCTAACAAGCTTCTTGGTCTCGGCAGCCTCTTTGTTGACGGCGATATCGAGGCTCAGAGGTCCTTCTACCTCGCAGCCTTTGATTTGGCCACGACGATTCTGCATGCAGAGCATAGCAGCATCGACACAGCTTTGGATGCCAGTAAGCATCTGCTCGGTGGGGCAGATAACAGCTACCTTAGGTTTCTCGATTTCGAGGCTCTTTGCGGTCTTTACCAAATAGTTGAGGATAGCGGTTTTTTGTTTCAAATCGGGAGCGGGGATGATGGCTACGTCGGAGCAAACAAGCAGTTTGTGGTAAGCGGGAACTTCAAAAACAGCCATGTGGGTCAGCATATCGTTCTTGGTGCCAGGCATGAGACCTTTCTCTTTGTTGAGGATAGCACGCATATATTTATCGGTGCTGAGCAGACCTTTCATCAGAAGGTCGCCTTTACCTTCGTTGATCAAAGCAACAGCTTTAACGCCAGCTTTGGTTTCGTCGGCTTCCTGAACCAGCTCGAATTTGTTTACGTCGATACCTTCGGCAGCGCACACTTTCTTAATGGTTTCGATATCGCCAACGAGGGTACCATCAACGATACCGAGGTCGATAGCGTTGCTAATAGCTCCAATGGTGTGGGAGTCGTTAGCGTAAGCACCTATAAGTCTTTTCTTACCTTTGCTCTTGGCAAGGTCAATCAGTTGGTCTAATTTGGTAATCATTTTATTTATAGTTTATTATTAATAATATCAGCCTTGAATGGGGAATGCAAAGATACTAATTCTTTTTGGTTTTACACTATTTTTTGTTCTTTTTATTTCAAAAACATAGATAAAGGATTCGTTTGATGCAGAATGATACTCACTTGGG
Organism: Bacteroidales bacterium; assembly: GCA_030523765.1. GTDB lineage: Bacteria > Bacteroidota > Bacteroidia > Bacteroidales > P3 > Colimorpha. The sequence continues at coordinate 112,590 of JAUNHX010000004.1, forward strand.
AATAACGGAATATGGTTTAGATGCTGTGGGAGAGAAAGATGTCTTTTCCTTGTTGCCGTTTGAAATAAAAGATGTATATTTGCATTATGTTGCCCAATTGAGCGTGCTTTGTTGAAACGTGATTATCAACTGATAAAATGCCTTTCTGCCAACCGCTAGGGGCATTGAGATCATTAATTATTAAAACTGAATATATGATTAAATCTATTCGTTGGCACCATGGGGTGCTCCTCCTACTGACGATGCTGCTTATGATGACAGCATGTAAGAAAGAGACTCATTTTATTACCGACAAGCAATACCGCAACCAAGTACATTCCGATTATGAGAATCGCATGGTTTTGGCTGAGAGAAGAGCTGACGTGTTGTTTGCTATGATGGATACCCTCTCAACGGAAGAGCGTGAGGCAATGGAGTTCCTTTACGCCTATATGCCTTATAGTGATTTGGCCGATTATGATGGCGATTATTTCCTACGTCAGGTGCGTTCGGCTTTTGCAGCTCGCGACACTTTTGCTTGGGGTCGAACTGTTCCTGAAGATGTGTTTCGCCACTTTGTACTCGTTTATCGAGTTAATAACGAAGACCTCGATTCAGCTCGCTGGATAATGCAACGCGAACTGAAGGAGAGGGTGCGAAATCTTTCAATGTACGATGCCGCCCTTGAAGTAAATCATTGGTGTCACGAACATGTGGCTTATCGTGCTGCCGACAGTCGTACTTCTGCTCCTTTGGCAACGATGCGTACTTCGTTGGGTCGCTGTGGTGAAGAGAGCACCTTTGCCGTTACAGCCCTCCGTTCGGTAGGCATCCCTGCTCGTCAATGCTATACCCCTCGATGGGCCCATTGCGATGATAATCATGCGTGGGTTGAGGTGTGGATTGATGGTCGATGGTATTTTCTTGGGGCTTGTGAGCCTGATCCTGAACTCGATATGGGTTGGTTCTCGGTTCCCTCTACCCGTACTATGATGGTACATAGCAACTGCTTTGGCCCTTATCGTGGAAGCGAAGAGGTGAATTTCCAAAACTCGCTCTACGCTAAGATCAATATGCTGCCTAACTATGCTCCTACAGAGAAGGTCTCGATAACGGTATATAATGCTAACAATCAGCCTGTAGAAGGTGCCGATGTTAAGTTTAAACTTTACAATTACTCGGAGTATTATCCTTTAGCAACAGTGAAAACAAATAGTAAGGGTGTTGCACAACTAACCACAGGTAAAGGTGATTTGTTGATTTGGGCAACCGATGGGAAACAATATGCCTATGCTAAACTGGATGTTCGCCAGCAACAGTCGCTCGAACTCTACCTTACCCGTGAAGCAGGAACAGCTTACGAGGAGACTTTCGAAATGGTGCCTCCCGAAGCAGGCAAGGCTAAGGTAACTCCTACTGAAGTCAAAGTTAAAACTAACGCCAAACGGATTGCTTACGAAGATTCTCTTCGTGGAGCTTATGTGGCAACTTTCCCCACCCAGCAAAACTACAAAGAGTTACTTAAGCCCAACGCTAATCTTACCGATGCACAAGCTTGGGATCTGATTCACCGTTCGGAAGGCAATTACCGTGAGGTGGCCTTTTTCTTGAATAACCATTTCCAACAAGAAGAGGATATCTATTTATACGAGTACCTATGCTCATTCTCGGATAAAGATTTGCGCGATACTCCAGCTGAGGTGTTCGAAGCACAGTTGACGTTCGATAGCAAGACTTTCCCAATCGATGTATATAAGAAAGGTCTGATGCCAGCTCGTATTTCCAATGAATTGGTACGTCCTTGGGGCCGTTATCTTGTTGAGAAATTCTCGGAAGAAGGGATGGGTAATGCAAATGCCGAACAAGTACGTGAGTGGACGCTAAAGAACGTGGCTGTTGATGATACGGGCAACTATTACAACTGTCCTATCTCGCCGATAGGTGTTTTCGAACTGCGTCGTAGTGATGCCCATAGCCGCGATATCTTCTATGTGGCAGCTTGTCGTTCGCTGAATATCCCTGCCTATTTGGATAATGCTACCAATATTATCTATGTATATTCTGACAACCGTTGGCAAACTATCACGTTCGAGGAGAAAGAAGCCGAACAACCGACCGCCAAACTTACGCTAACCTATAAAGGAAAAACTCCAACTAACCCTGTATATTGGATTCACTTCACGTTGGCAAAATATGAGAAGGGCGACTTTGTAACGTTCGATTACGAAAATGACGATCGGCTAGCTCATTTCCCCGCCACCCTCGATTTAGTGCCTGGTTATTATATGCTTAGTACGGGCAATCGTTACCCCGAAGGCGATGTGTTATCACGCGTAGAGTTCTTCGAGGTGAAGGAAGGCGACCAATTAACGAAAGAGATTATGATCCGCCCACTCGAAGCTGTCAATCCCCGTCTTCAGCAAGGAGACAAGGCTTCGATAAATCCTTCTGTCGAGTTGTTTGATGGAGTGACGTTGGCCGATTATGCTGGCAGCAAAGGGATGCTTTTCGTCTTTTTGGGTGATTATCGCGAACCCTCCAAACATCTTGTCAAAGAACTGCAAGCTATTAGTAAAGAGTGGAAGGCATGGGGCGGTATGACTTATCTAGTAGCCCCTACTGAAGCTAAAGCACTATCATGGAATCTGCCTAATACCGACTGCTTTACGGCCAAAGCAACCGATAAGGATCCTCTCCGCGATCAGATTATCGATGCATTGAAACTCGATTTTAAGGGCGACTATCCATTGGTGGCGTTAGTCAATAATAAAGGTGAAATCTTATTCCACAGCGAAGGCTATCGCATTGGATTGGCCGAAACTATCTTGAAGATGACTAAATAAGAGGGATTCTCTTTATATTAAAAGCGAAGAGGTCTTTATTCGGCCTTTTATCATTAAATAGTATTTTTTGCAATTAGAACAATAAAGTAAGCAGAGTTGAGTTATTGCGATAAATAATAAACCTATTTTACAAGATGAAAAGAATAATCCCCACCATTATTGCCGTTGCCCTAGCAGGCTGTTTCGTGCTACTGGCTGTAGGTCGTTTCAAATCGTACGACCGTTGTGTAAGTGTCCGCGGACTTTGCGAACGTGAGATAGCTGCCGATTTAGCTATCTATCCCCTCTCGTTCAGTGTTACGGGCGAAGACCCCGCTACTATCTACGCTGATATCAGTCAAAAGAACCAAGTGGTAATCGATTTTCTGAAACAGAATGGTTTCGAAGACAAAGAGATTACTGTGGCTTCTCCCAAAGTTACTGACCGTTATGCCGAAGGCTATAGTAACTATAATGATCGCTATTCGGTTCGATCAACTATTTCGGTTTATACTAACAAGGTAGACAAAGTAAAGGATATTTCGGCCAAACAGTCAGAACTCCTTGAAAAAGGTATTGCTGTTTATAGTGGCGATTGGAACAGTCCTACGGTATACGAATTTACAGCCCTCAACGACATCAAGCCCGAGATGATTGAAGAGGCCAACAAAAACGCTCGCGCTGCTGCTGAGCAGTTTGCTAAAGATTCCCACAGTCGTTTGGGTAAAATCAAAGAGGCTCAGCAAGGATTGTTCAGTATCGAAGATCGCGATTCCTACACTCCCAATGTGAAGAAAGTACGTGTAGTTACCTACGTTACTTATTATCTACGATAATTCGAACTACTATTTAGTACCCTTTATAGCATTACAGAAAGTGTTTAGAAAAGTAATGCGGCCCTTATTGAGCAAGGGCCGCATTACTTTTTTTGAATAATATCGTAACTCCTATAAAAAGGATACTTAGGGTACCGGGTCGTAGCCCGATCCTCCGAAGGGATTGCATCGAAGAATCCTTTTCAGTGCCAGCCAACCTCCTTTGAAAGGTCCATATTTGGTGATAGCCTCTTTGGCATACTGTGAACAGGTAGGGGTATAGCGACAAGCTGGAGGGGTGAGGGGCGAGATGCAGTTTTGGTAAAAAGCTATCAGCGCCAACATCAGCCACTGAAGTGCGTTACTGAGATATTTCATTGTCTTGAGGGGCTAATGATTTCTCTAGTTGGGAAAGCAGTTTTAGGTATTTCTTCTCCATTACATCGAAAGGGAAGATTTCAGGATGGGTGTAGCTAATGCTGAGCAGTAGATGTTGTTGGCGCGATTCCAACAGCTGGTATAGTTGGGGTTTATGCAGACGATACACTTCTCGCATGAGTCGTTTGGCATGATTGCGATCAATTGCATGATGCAGTCTCCTTTTCGGAGCCACGATGAGTACTTGTGCCCGAGTAGGGATTACCTCCTGGCTGCATACTAGGTAGCGAACGTTAAAGGGAAACACCATCAGATGCTCACCCTCTTGAAAAAGGCGATCAATAAGCGTTTGACTGCAGAGACGTTCGGATTTGCTGAAGGTATACATGGCTCGGATTGGAAATGGAAAAGAGTAGGTGTGAAGATGCACGGCCTACTCTCTATTCTTTAGTTTGCTGTTTGGCATTACAATAGTGATCTATTGCGGATTTTCTTTGGCTTTTAGTGCAGCTTCGGCCTCTTTGCGTGCTTTCTCGGCAGCGCGTTCGGCTCGGCGGGCAGCGCTCTTGGCCTTCTTCTCTTCCATCAGTTTGCGATATTTGTCTTTCGAGGCAAATACCGATTTGGTTTTGGTAACTCCATTGCGGCCAGTGGTAGTAATTTGGCTTGAGGAGTTCTTGGCACTCGATTTGCTGCTGCGCGAAGCGGTGGCCTTGGGGGGAGTGGGCACTTCGTTGGGTTTGCCATTGATATAGTTCTCAATAGCCATTGCCATAGAGGGAGCTACCTTGGTGGGAGCGGCGATGGTGATAGGGATGCCGGCAGCATTGAGAGCTGCTTGGGTAGAGGAGCCGAAAGCAGCGACGGGCGACGGCTTTTCGGCAAAATTGGGGAAGGAATGGAGTAGTGAGCGGACACCGCTGGGCGAGAAGAGGCAGAGCATATCATAATCTTTCATATTGAATTTAGAAAGATCCTTAGGCTCGGCGCGATAGAGTGGGGCTTTGGTATATTTGAACTTGGCCTTGTCGAGGGCTTTGGTATACTCGGTTTGTTTTTCATCGCTACAAGGGAAAAGGAATTTCTCTTCGCGATGTTTGGACATCACCTCAAGCAAATCGGCAAAACTCTGTTGTCCGAAGAACATCTTGCGTTTGCGATACTGTGTATAGTTTTGCATGTAGAGTGAAATAGATTCGGTAGTGCAGAAGTATTTGGTGTCTTCGGGAATAGCAACGCGCAACTCTTTGGCCATACGGAAGAAATGATCGACCGAGTTTTTGCTGTTCATGATCACAGCGGTGAAATCACCGAAGTGGATACGCGTTTTGCGAAACTCGCTTGCAGAGATGCCTACAATATCAAAGAATTTAAAGAAGGTGATGTCGACCTTATAGGTGCCGATGAGATTTCGCCAAGGCGATTTCTCCAAATCGGGAGGTGCTGGCTGCGAAATTAGGATTTTTTCTATCTTCATTGGTTCAGCTATTGTATTAGCAATTTCTTATTTATGAAGAAATTATGAGCTTCCAAGCGATGAGGAACGGCACAATTTCGACGATGCAAAGATAGTAAAAAAGATAGATTCGTGAGTTAGTTGAATGTGTTAAAATTAGTTGTAAACCACGAATAAGTCTGATTATAAATAGGATAGCGGCAAAGATTAGTGCTGTCCACAAAGCAATATTGCTAAGTGGCTCGTAGAAGTAGAGGAGTAGCAGTAGGGGAGCCATACCTACCGAACCGACAAGATGCAATAAAAATGAGGTGGTATTGTATAAACCTATGGCTGCATTGTTTTGGAAGATATTGCCTAATAGCGAGATAGTGCCTAATCGTAGCAGATATCCACCCATGCATGCTGCCAAAATAATGAGGTATGCAGTATAGGCACTGGTGCTGAGACTCGAGGCTATATGTTCGCCGCCAAAGTAGAATCCGAGGAGCGCAAACTCAATCATATAAATGAGTCCTCCGGGTATGAGCGTTGAAATCTTAACGATATTATGTTCGCGAAGGGTGCGAGCCATTGAACGCAAACTGAAGGCTGAACTTACTGCTTCCACTAGTTTCACGCGGGTTCGTGCAAGAAAGATACCGATGCAAAGCACCGCAAACACAATGGTGCCAAACACCCAGCCGATACCTTGATTGTCGAGTCGTTCTTGTTGAGGATGCTCCACCTTCATCGAGTGGCCAGTAAAGAGACTTTTACGTAGTGCAATCTCGGGCCATTCATAGTGAGAAAGGATTGAATCGAAATCAATTACGTTTTCCCCTTCGGCCTCCTGTAGTTCCAAGGGGTTGTAAAGGAGAGTGGTGTCGTAGAAATAGAAAGGGTGGTTGCCACTATCGGAGGGAGAGGAAATAGCAACGTTGACAGGAGTATTTATAATAGGGTTGGGGTTGATGTTGGCGTTGTTGGTAGCAGGCTGATGCTCCATATAAGGATGCAGTCCCACCTGAGGGGTGGAATCAACCACAGCTTGTTGCTGGGCGGGCTGCTGAGAGCTTGGAGCAGTAGTATCTACTTGGCGCATAACATCGTTTTTATTGTTTCATCAGTCGCAACATATAGGTTTCGTTGTTGTATCTGACAGTTATAAAATACATCCCTAAACGCAGATGTTGGGTGGAATATTGTATTGGCGACCCCGTTTTTGTTTCAAAAAAATCAACCTTCCTTCCTACAGCATCGTATACGGTGATGGTGGCTGAGATGGAGGAGCGGTCAAAATCGATGGTTACCCAATCGTGTGCTGGATTGGGGTACAGTCGTATGGGCGCCAGCGTTTCGATAGGGATAATCCCTAAGGTAGAATCATTGATTTTGCCAACCCAATAGGGATAACCAACCTCGTGGCTCCATAGGGATAGAGGGAGTTGAATATCATCAATCCATCCGCAGTCGCTTCCCAAGGTGTGATCATCGTCTTTCGTGTAACTCCATCGTAGTATATGACTGCCTGCGGCAATGGGGATAGCTACTCGTTGCCAGTTGTTTATGCCCGACCAGGAACCTTTACCTTTTCCATCGATGGCAAATCCTACGCGGTCGTATTGCGTTTCGCTCGATGTACGTACATAGAAACTGATGCTATCAGCAGCGTTAACCGTAATGGGTAACTCGATTATCGATGTTTGACGACTGCTTATACTGTCGCTTCTTATGGCATAGTGGCCCCCGTGAACGGTGTCGTCTACTAAGTGCCATGGGTTAGTATGCGTGTTACTCCAAGGGAATGTAGTGAGATTACCATTTTCAAAGGTCTCGGAAGCGAAACCTGCTAGGTAGTAGAATGGAAAGAGATGACTGATGCCGCTATAGGTGAGTTGCAGCTGACAATGGAGCGCCTGCAAACTGTCGGTCGTATGGAAATGCAGCCATTGGGTGTGATATCCTTGAGCAGTGATGTCGAAATAGGTTGTCTCTAGATCGTCGAAAGTAGCGCTATTGTTCATCAACGAAACCATCATGCTTACCGAATCGGCGTCGACTGCTCCTTGATTTCGCCACATTAGCTGAATGTTATAATCGGTATCGCCCATCAGTATTTTGGCCGGTTCATTGTTCAGCAATAGGAGAACAGAATCGAGTACTATTTCGGGTTGTATTAGGTTGAAATATAGTTCTTGAGAAGTGATGATAGCTCCCTCGCAACTATCGTTCATACTCAGCGTAATGCTACCACTCGTTAATTGTGGCCATGCGGTAAGGGAAAATGATAAGGTGTCGGATTGCTGTGGCAAAAGCGAGTCGATAACCATCAGCGACGGTGCCATCTGCATGTGATGAGAATGGAGAATCCAATAATGATTATATGCTGTATGTTGTCCGACGTTTTTTATCACTACTTGTAGCTGCTGCGGTTGGTTGGCTGTCAGCGTATTATCACCCGAAAGTAACCAACTCTCTGTAGCCACAATCCATTCTTCGACCCTTTCGTTTACAGCCATTCGGCGTATAATCGGTTGGCGGTTTTGTGCCGTAACGGTAAGTAGCAAACTATCGGAAGAGAGGGGCTGTTGCAGATGAATGGTGCCGTTGCCTTGAGCATCTAGCAGGGTGCTACCTATATGGAGGGTGTCTTGCATTAAGGCTGCTAAGGCTCCAGGTTCGCCGTGAAGATCTAAGGTGGTGGCTCCAATGGTAGGAGGAGTAGAAAACTCAATCTCCATCGTGGAAGGGATACCTATATAAGGCATCAGTGAAGGATCGCCTAGCAAATGGTATACCTCCCAATAGAATGGTGCATAGGGCGATCCGTATTGGCTTACTGCCATATTGCCAGCTATCAGCATCTGTGCTGCCGTTTGTATCCATTCGGTGTGGGGTTCTTGATGATGATGTAGCCAACGGTCGAACATCCCTAGGTGGAGCGAGTCGTAAGTGGGTATCAATGTGAAGGGATTCTTTGCTCCGAGGGCCCAATAGTAATCCTCGTTCCACAGCGTTTCGTTGGTAGCTCCGATGCTCCCTATCGCACCCCCTTGCTCTTTATATAAAAGATGTGATCCAAAACAGTTGCTTTGAAACTGATTAGCCAAACAGCAGTTGTTGATCACCATACTATAGCGTCCGTTGGCAGGCATAGAATCGATATCGGTAGTGTTGATGGTAGGATGAAACCAGCCGGAAGAGAAACTGTGGCCCGTATAGTTTACCAACCCAGCCCCTTGTTGCCATTGAAGCATGATGCTGTCGCGTTGGTTTATCGATGTGGGATTATAGTAGCAGAGGGTATCGATGTGGCTATTAGCTTCAAGTAGTTGATGTTTCACGTAGTTGATTTGCCCATTAGTAGTGATGGGCGCTACATCGCGGTTTTCGGTGCCAGCAATCAGTAGGGATCGGTTTAGATAAGAGGTGTCTGCAAGCTGATATTTTTCGTAGGCAATAGTTTTTTCTATTACAGCACGCAGTTGCGAGCTATCGGCCACAGGCCATCGACCTATGAGTGCATCGGGTAATTCATCACCTGTAAATTCGGCAAAATAGAGGTCGGTAGGGTGACTGCTCATACCGGGAAGTTGGTGGCGACTGCTATTGCTTTGCAAAAGATCGTTGTTGCCTACAAGTAGGATAAATGTGGGGGTAGGGGTGAATGGAGTATGGTAACGTTCTTGGAGTCTTTGGCGGATGGTATCGCGACTATAGGTGTCAATCAGTAGTTGTTCAACTACATAGCCTTGCTGTTGTTTCCATTCAATGAAGGGCTTTAATGTTTCTGCAAAAATTGGGCGACTCACTATCAAATAATGTATTGGAAGTTGAGGCGTGAGATTTTTTCCTGTTAGATTGGGGAAGAAAGGCGATGCCCCTTGCTGCCACGATTGAAGGGTGGCATCGCTGTTACTACCAGGGAAAGTGATGTTGATTCTTAGATGGCGGTGCACCTTTATCATACCTTGGGCAGCATTGTACTCTATAGGTGCGATGCTGAGTAGCGCCAATCGCTGACCTCGCATAGTTCCCAGTGGAGTTAGGGTTACAAGGGGGAGCCGATAAAAACTATCGGCATCGTAAATGGTAGGGTTGACTTTGGGCAGCAGCGAAGGAAGATTACGTGAGGCAGATTCAGCAACTGGGAGCAGCGGAAGACTACAACCCAACTGCTTGAGGGATAGAGTTTCACTCTCCAAATCAGACACCTCGACGGCAATCTCGCCCCCTTCAGGAATAACCACAATCTGGTTTACCATTGGTAGGGTAGGGAATCCCTCTTTCGTGTTGCTATGTGGCAACGAGGGGGAATGGAGTAGTGCGAATCCCTCAGTAGGATAAACAATCGATAATCGCCCCATTTCAAATTCGCATTGAAGGGTGTCCATACTGCTCTTTATCACCAATGGGTTATCCGTTGGTAGTTGTGCTTGCAATTTAGTGATGCTCAAAAGCAGCATTGCAGCAGTCAACAGTATATGTATCAGTTGTTTCACTGTAAGTATTACTTTTCCTTTTCAACTGCAAATATACGATTTTATTTGAGATAATAGGATATGTGGTTTCTGCATATTGAACCCCCATCTTTATAAAAGAGGAAATCCACCAATTCAACTCTAATGTAACTCTAATGTAACTCCGATGTAAATCTAACTTTTTAACAATTTATTCCTCTCACACAAAGTCAGTAAAACATCAACTCAATGATATCAAAAAAAAGCGTCACTTCCCGTAGTGGCGCTTTTCCCATTCTGCCTTTGGGTGGCAGCCTTTCTCTCTCATACGGTTTCCCGACCGCAGGTCCTTGTTTGAGTTTTGAGGCTCTTTCTTTGCCGACGCCCATGCTAAAGGGGCACTTGACATTGTGTCGGCGGACAGGAGAGAAAGGAAATTATTAATCCTAAAACTAAAAGTCATGTTTTTGGGTCCTTCTCGGATACCTTTTATTGTTGATTGTCTGTTATTTGATGGCAATAAAGAGTCAAATCCTTTCTTTCTCTTTTCGATTGCAAAAGTACTACCGTTTCAGAGAGTTTCAGATACCTAATTGTAGTGAAAAACGTTTTAGCGATTCACTAATTCTTGTAAAAAGAGACTGCCAGATGGCCCTTTTTTAGTATCTTTGCACTGTTTAATAAATAATATGATATCTGTTATGTTGTTGGAAATCTGTACTAATTCGTTGCAATCGGCTAAAGCTGCCTGTCTCGGTGGTGCCAAAAGAGTGGAGTTGTGTCAAGATTTAGCCTCGGGTGGCATCACCCCTTCGGCTGGTTTGATTGATTACTGTGTCCATCAGTTGGGATTGGAGACGCGTGTTTTGATCCGTCCTCGTTCAGGTAATTTCACCTATTCTACCGACGAACTCGAAGTCATCGCCCGTGATATTGAGATGTGTCGACAGATAGGGGCTGCTGCAGTAGTGATAGGTTTCCTAAATGAAACAGGTGCTATCGATGTGGAAACAACACGTCGAATGGTAGAGTTGGCTGCTCCTATGGAGGTAACATTTCATCGTGCCTTTGATGCTTGTTGCAGTCCCTTCGAGGCATTGGAACAGTTAATAGCATGCGGATGCCACAAGTTGCTCACCTCAGGGTGTGCCCCTTCGGCTATAGAGGGCGCTGCCACAATTCGCCAACTCGTACAACAATCGCGCGGACGGATCGATATTATTGCTGCCGCTGGCATCACTCCCTACAATGTGTTGCAAGTGGTAGAAGCAACGGGAGTGAACGAGGTTCACGGCTCCTGTAAACGAGCAGGCAACCCTACCGATGGAGGCACCAACCTTTTTCCCTTTACCGAAAGCGTAACCGATGAGCAGCAAGTACGCCAAATGGTATCGCTGCTAAATATATAAAATGTATACATTATTATTATATGTCTGATTGGTAACCTCATAGTATCCTCCTCTTCTTACGATTAATATACCACCAACCCATAACTTCATTGTATCCTCTTCCTCTCGCTCGTAGAAATATCGACTATAAGATAAGTATCTAGGTGTGATAATATATGAAACTAGCATAAAAGAAAAGCGGCACCCTACTAGGATGCCGCTTTCTATTTACTAACTGTTAATCAGCGTGGAATTACACAGTCTGAACAGTTTCGATGAGGCCTTTACCGATCTCGATAGCTTCCTCGTTCTGGGGAATGAGGTTGTGGTGACGAGCGGGGAGCGATTTCTCCAGACCCTTGTGGATGAACTCGGGAGCCACGATGGGTTTCAGTTTGAGGAAACCACCCAGGACAACCATGTTGAACACCTTGCTGATACCCATTTCCTGAGCCTTAGCGGTGGCAGCAATCTTATAGATATTGATGTCTTTGCGGGTAGGCTCGTGGGTGATACCATTGGGGTCATAGATAAGAACGCCGCCAGGTTTCACAGTGTGCTCAAATTTGTCGAGCGACTGCTGGTTGAGGATGATAGCGGTGTCGAACTCATTGATGATGGGCGAGCTGATGCGTTCGTCGCTGATGATGACGGACACGTTAGCAGTACCACCACGCATTTCGGGACCGTAGCTGGGCATCCAGCTTACTTCTTTGTCTTGCATTACGCCAGAGTAGGCAAGGATTTTACCCATAGAGAGTACGCCCTGACCACCAAAACCGGCGATGATTATTTCTTCTGTCATTTTTTTTTCGTTTCGTTTATCGGTCGAAGGGTTGAGCCTTTAGGGTGAGGCTGATAGCCTCTTCGACATTGATTAATGAATAATACTTAAAATAGATAAGGGGAATCGACTACAGCGTGTAAGTTGTTCCTATTGTATCTACTTTTTATTTGGACTGTACACTCAGTGCGTGATCCATGACAAGGCGGTTCAAATCAACGCCCTCGGCCAGTTTGCCGTCAACTTTGATGTCGCCGATAGGATAGTTGGGGAACATGTTCTCTTCCATCCACTTGTTGGCTGCGGGAGCAGTCATCTTCCAGCCTGAGTTGCAGTTAGAAACGATCTCAACGAAGGAGACGCCTTTCTTCAGCTTCTGGTTCTCGAAAGCTTTCTTGATGGCAGCTTTGGCTTTGCGGACAGCCTGTGGAGTGTGTACCGACTGACGGGTAATGTAGTAGGTGCCAGGCAGGGTAGCCAGCAGCTCGGTCATACGCAGGGGATAACCGTTGAGTTCTACATTACGGCCGTAAGGAGTTGTTGCCGAACGCATACCTACGAGGGTGGTAGGAGCCATCTGGCCACCGGTCATACCATAGATACCGTTGTTAACGAAGATCATGGTGATATTCTCGCCACGGTTAGCAGCGTGAATGGTCTCAGCAGTACCGATAGCGGCGAGGTCGCCGTCGCCCTGATAAGTGAATACATACATATCGGGGTTGAGTCGTTTAGCTGCGGTAGCCAGTGCGGGAGCACGTCCGTGAGCAGCCTCTTGGAAGTCGACATTGAGGTAGTTGTAGGCCAATACGGAGCATCCTACAGGAGCTACGCCCATAACATTGTCCTGAATGCCAAGTTCTTCAATAACTTCGGCGATGATGCGGTGAGTGGTACCGTGACCGCAACCGGGGCAGTAGTGCATAGTGGCTTCGGTCAGTACGCTCGATTTCTTATAAACCAGGTTCTCGGGTTTTACTATATCTAAATTTGCCATACTGATTCTTATTTAACGATTTTGTTTTCTAATGCTTCCAGTACCTCGGTGGGGGTGGGGATGATACCGCCGAAACGGCCGAAGTGTTCAACCTTAACACCGCAGTTGGTAGCGAGCTTAACATCTTCAATCATCTGACCGGCGCTCATTTCGACAGTCAAGATGCCCTTAACGTTCTTGGCAACTTCGGCCAGCTGGGTCTTGGGGAAGGGGAAGAGGGTAATGAGACGGAAGATACCGACTTTGATGCCCTTTTCGCGAGCCAGTTGCATAGCCTTCATAGCGATACGCGAGCTGGAACCGTAGGCAACGATGATATATTCAGCATCTTCGCAGTTGATCATCTCGTAGCGAGTTTCGTTCTTCTCCATTTCGCGGTATTTAGCCTGCAGTTTGTGGTTGAAGACTTCCTGCTTAGCCGAGTCGAGCTCGAGCGAGGTGATGATGTTGTGGTCGCGAGTAGCAGGTTTGCCCCAGGTGCCCCAAGGAGCATTCTTGCGGCGTTCTTCCTCAGTCCAACGGGGAAGGTTGTCGCGAGTGTAGAGTTTCTCCATGCACTGACCGATAGCACCATCGGAAAGAATCAGAACAGGGTTACGATACTTGAAGGCGATATCCCATGCGTCGAATACAAAGTCGTACATCTCCTGTACAGAAGCGGGAGCCAAAGTGTAAAGCTGATAGTCACCGTGTCCACCGCCTTTAACCGACTGGAAGTAGTCGGACTGTGAAGGTTGGATAGTACCCAGTCCGGGACCACCGCGCATAACGTTAACGATCAGGCAGGGGATTTCAGCGCCAGCAAGGTAGGTAAGACCTTCCTGCATCAGCGAGATTCCGGGCGAGGAGGAAGAGGTAGCCACTTTCTTACCAGTAGCAGCTCCACCGTAAACCATATTGATGGAAGCCACTTCGCTTTCAGCTTGAAGAACAACCATACCGGTGGTTTCCCAAGGTTTTTCGAGCATCAGGGTTTCCATAACTTCCGACTGCGGGGTGATAGGATAGCCAAAGTAGCCGTCCGTACCGCTGGCAATCATAGCGCGAGCAATAGCTTCATTGCCCTTCATTAATTTCAATTCTTTTGCCATTTTCTATTTAACGTTTTTCAGTTTAACATTTAACTTTGTAGACGGAGATTACACCATCGGGGCATACGATAGCGCAGCTAGCGCAACCGATGCACTTGTCATTTACGGATTCTAGGTAGTTGTAACCTTTGCCGTTTACATGCTTCGACAAGGCGATGCACTGCAGGGGGCATGCTCCTACGCATACTCCACATCCTTTGCAGCGTTCGGTGTCGATGACTATTTGTCCTTTAAATGCCATAGTTTTAGTTTTATATGATTAATAATATTATTTCTTTGATTGGCTAACGCTCATCGCACCCTTTCAGTAGAAATATCAAAAACCTTGTAAGGCTTTGATTTCCACATCGAGGCGTAATCAACGCTTCGCTTTATCAGATTGCAAAGATACAAATTTTTTGATAACTGGTAGTTTTTTTTCAATTATTTTGAACTCCCCTACCTATTTATTATTTTTCTACCCCGCGCCAAGGTGCCACCAGCCCCAATATCCAAGCATCGTGGCATCGATTGTTGGAGGGAGAGAAGGAAAAAAGAAATGTAAAAAAATACTAAAAGGACAATAAAAAAAAACTTTTGGTGTTATCCATTGCGAAATATGTTGTAATTTTGCAACCTAAAACAGCAATAAAAGTTGAACGTAAAACAAGTTAAAGATTTCAATATCATGAAGAAACTTTTAGTACTGAGCTTTTTTGTAGCTCTTACAGTCGGTGCTTTGAAAGCACAAAACACAACAACCCAGCAGGCTCCTGCTAACGGTCCGAAAATTGAATTCGCTGCACTTGAACACAATTATGGTCAGATCCAAAAAGGTGGCGACGGCAACTGCGCTTTCACCTTCACCAACGAAGGTACCGAACCTCTGATCCTCTCCAACGTACGCGCCTCTTGTGGCTGTACCACTCCTTCTTGGACCAAAGAACCCGTTATGCCCGGTCAAACTGGTACCATCAAAGTGAAATACAACACCAACAACGTAGGTGGTTTCACTAAGACCATCACCGTTACCAGCAATGCAGTCAACAACCCCCGTGTAGTGCTCAAAATCAAGGGCAATGTTCAAAACCCCAACGCCAACAAATAAGAAGAAGATGCATTGAGGATAGGTCTCCTACCAAGGCGCTTATCCGTCTAGTTTAAGAGATCTTATCTATAAGAAAAATCAGATAGAAACACAAGGTAGTAGGGAACAGTCTGCTAAGGCAGAGCTATCCCACTACCTTTGCTTTTCTTTTTTAGGAAAACCTTGCAAAACAAATCATTATTGAATAATTAATTATTATCTATCATGCCCCAGATATCCAAAAAAGGAAACGAACTGCCCCAGTCGGCTATCCGCAAACTGGTGCCTTTCTCCGATGCCGCCAAAGCACGTGGCATCCATGTCTATCACCTCAACATCGGACAGCCCGATATCGAGACCCCCAAAGGTGCTTTGAAGACCCTAGCCGAGACCGAGATTGGTGTACTAGCCTATAGCCATAGCGCCGGCAATATGTCGTATCGTAAAAAACTGGTGGAATATTATAACCGCCACGATATCCACATCAACGAGAACCAGATCATCGTTACCACGGGCGGCAGCGAAGCGCTTCAGTTTGCCTTCACTGTTTGCCTCAATCCTGGCGACGAAATCATCATCCCCGAGCCCTACTACACCAACTACAACACCTTCGCCAAACTGTGTGATGCCACCATCAAGACCATCCCCTCCGATATCAGAGGTGGTTTCGCATTGCCTCCCATCGAGGACTTCGAGAAAGCTATCACCCCTCGCACTCGCGCCATCATGATCTGCAACCCCAACAACCCCACCGGCTACCTCTATACCAAAGAGGAATTGCTCAAAGTGGCCGAATTGGTGAAGAAATACGATCTCTTCCTCTTTGCCGACGAAGTGTATCGTGAGTTCTGCTACGACGGACATGAGCATTTCAGCGTAATGCAGCTCGAAGGACTGGAGAAGAACGTAGTACTGTTCGACTCTGTATCGAAACGCTATAGCGCATGTGGTGCTCGTATCGGTTGCATGGTAACGAAAAACGAAGAAGTATACTCCATCGCTATGCGTCTAGCTCAAGCTCGTCTCTCTCCTCCCAGCTTCGGTCAGATCTTCGGTGAAGCTGCCGTCGATACCCCCCAGGAGTATTTCGACGCTGTTTCGAAAGAGTATGTGGCTCGCCGCAACGTCATCGTTGAGGGTATCAACAAAATCCCCGGCTGCTTCTGCCCCAATCCTAAGGGTGCCTTCTACACTGTAGTAGAGCTTCCCGTCGACGATAGCGACAAATTCTGCCAGTGGTTGCTCACCGATTTCAACTACAACAACGAAACCCTTATGATGGCTCCCGCCACTGGTTTCTATGCCGATCCCGAAAAGGGTCGTCATCAGGCACGTATCACATACTGCCTCTGCATTGAAGACCTCAAGCATGCCGTTAAGTGCCTCGAAGAGGCTCTGAAGGTATACCCTGGCCGTCTCAACAAATAAGTCTCTCGTAGACTCTCATCCAATCTATGGGCTAGCACCTCTGTTGCTGGCCCATAGTTTATCTTGCCGTTGCTCCTTTTATTAGGCAAAGCGAAACAACCACAAGGACAACCGCAGTGTTCCCTAAAACCGTTAAATACCATGAATCCCGAAGCAAAACGCCAACAGGTATTACAAGCGCTTATCGCTCATCAACAGCATATCGCCGATACCGCGAAAAAAGAGATGGATTCGGCGCAACAGCAAAGCAATGATTATGGTCAGAATGTGGATCGCTACGATAGCTTTCGCACCAAGATGATGCGTGCTCGCGATATGTATGCCCGACAGTATAGCAATGCGATAGAAAGTATACGTCATCTCCAAGAGTTGCTCAAGCAGTCCCCTTTCGAAACGGTTGACTACGGGGCTATCGTGATTACCAACAAGCAACGCTTCTGTCTCAGCATCGGTGCTGGCAAATTCAAGGTTCCTTTTGAAGGAGAATCGCAAGAATTTTTCTTCGCTATCTCGGCCCAAGTGCCTATCTATAAGGTTATGCAAGGGAAAAAAGTAGGTGACACCTTCTCCTTTAACGGAACAAGTCAAACTATCCTAGAGATTTATTAACCCTCATCTCCCACTCTCACTTATGCCACGATTCACCAAGCATAGCAAAAAATTCAATCCCCATTGGGTAATCGGAGTGCTCCTTCTTTTTGCACTCCTCTACGCTTTGGTCTCGATAGTGAATCATCTTAAACTGCGCACCTATGCCCTCGATTTAGGTGTTTATACCCATGCCCTGTGGCAGTATGCTCATGGCGAGTGGGCCGATTGCAGTATCTTTACTTGGCCAGCCGATAATCAGAATCTCCTCCACGATCATTTCGACCTCTATATCATCCTCTTCTCGCCCCTAGTGAAACTCTTTGGCAGTTACACCCTACTCATCATACAGATCATCTCCTTGCTTTTAGGAGGGTGGGGTATCTATCGCCTTATCCGAACCTACGATCGCAAAGGATGGCTACCTATCCTAGCTATGATCTGTTATCTCTCCTTCTTCGGCATATGGCATGCTATAGCCTTCGATTATCACTCCAATGTAGTGGCCGTCAATCTCCTCCCGTGGTTACTATTGGCCATACGCAACAAGCGGTATATCGGCGGACTCGTAGCCGTAGTCATGCTCTGTATATCGAAAGAAACCACCGCTCTATGGACCCTCTTTATCCTCGTGGCACTCCTTTTCGATTATTGGAAAGATCGAACCTCTCGCCAATGGATTATCGGCTATGCTGTTTTCTCTTTGCTCTATTTCGTTGTTATCTCGATGGTGGTGATGCCACAGTTGGGAGGCAGTAGTCGTGGTTTCTGGCGCTATAGCTATCTCGGCGAAAGTATGGGTAGTATGGCCCTCTATCTCATCACCCATCCACTGCAAGCCCTTCGTTATTTCTTTACCAACTTCACTGGCGATGCCGACTACAATAACCTGAAACTCGAGTTTTGGCTCTGCTGCGCTACTTCGGGCATGCTACTCTGCCTCTTCAAACCCAACTACTTGCTTATGATCATTCCCCCCGTACTGATGAAAATGATGAGTTGCGATGCCGGCTTCTGGGGGGTAGGATTTCATTACAACGTCGAAATGGCCCCCGTGTTGGTGGTAGGCAGTTTCCTAGTCCTCTGTCGTTGGCAACAAAGAGGTTATCACCAGGGAGCATCGATGGTGGCAGTGTTATCGCTTTTTGCCACGTTGGCCACATCTATCTATGCTACTAATCATCCCCTTACTAATATCCGCCGCGATAACGTCTGTCTCTATTCGCCCGATCATTATCGCCAATCGCAGTTCGACGATCAGTATGCCAAACAACTGATGGAGATGATCCCTTCCGATGCTAGCGTCAGTGCTGCTGCTCCCTTTGTTCCCCATCTCTGCTTACGCTCCAATATCACCCTCTTCCCCATCATGGCCTCGATGTCCGATTATATGTTGGTCTTCAACGATCATTGGAGTTACTACGACGATACCCGAGTCGAATTTCAGAAAACCATTGCCGATACCACTCATTATGAGGTACTCTCCACCAACGGCACACTCTATTTAATCCACCAGCGATAAACCATCATTCTTTCATTACAAAAAAGAAAAAAGCGGATAGGATCACTCGTATCCTACCCGCCGTATGTCGATATTTAGTAGACTTATTCTACCGTAACCGATTTAGCCAAATTTCGCGGTTGGTCAACGTTGCGACCCTTAGCAATAGCCACATAATAGGAGAGCAACTGTAAAGGAATCACAGCCAACAGAGGCACATAGCAGTCGCGCGTATCGGGAATTACAAAACTGTAGTCGCTCATATCGCGAACCACCGTATCGCCTTCGGTAACCACCGAAATGATCTTACCCTTACGCGATTTTATTTCCTGAATATTGCTTACCACCTTCTCGTACATTCCTTTCTTAGGAGCAATCACTACCACAGGCATCTCCTCGTCAATCAGAGCAATAGGGCCATGTTTCATCTCGGCTGCAGGATATCCTTCAGCGTGGATGTAGGAGATCTCCTTCAGTTTCAAGGCACCTTCAAGAGCTACGGGGTAGTTATAGCCACGACCCAAGTAGATGAAGTTCTTGGCATAGGTGAACATTTGTGCGAAGGGGGCAATATCTTTGTTGTGATCCAGCGTCCATTGCATCTTGTCGGGAATCATCTGCAGTTCATCGATCAGCATATGGAACATATCATCGCTTAGGGTATGTTTCTCTTTAGCAATAGCCAAACCTAGCAGTGCCAAAGTAATCACCTGTCCCGTGAAAGCCTTCGTAGAGGCCACACCAATTTCGGGTCCCACATGGAGATAAGTGCCGCTATCGGTAGCGCGGGCTATCGAAGAGCCAATCACGTTGCAAATACCGTACAAGAAAGCGCCTTTGCTCTTAGCTAGCTGGATAGCAGCCAGCGTGTCGGCCGTCTCACCCGATTGCGAAACTGCTATCACCACATCGTCGGGATAGATAACTGGGTTGCGATAACGGAACTCCGATGCATACTCCACCTCTACAGGTATCTGAGCAGCCTCTTCGATGAAATATTTGCCAATCAAAGCCGAATGCCACGAGGTACCACAAGCGCATATGATAATGCGGCGAGCATTAATGAATTTCTCTTTATGGTCAATAATACCGCTCAGTAGCACATCCTTATCGGCCACGTTCAAACGGCCACGAATACAAGTGCGTAGAGCATCCGGTTGTCCCCAAATCTCTTTGAGCATGAAATGGGGGAAACCACCTTTCTCCAGTTGGTCGAGACTCAGTTGGAGCGTCGACAGCTGCGGTGTCTGTTTTACGTTCGATAGGTTGGTAATCAATAGGTTGCCAGCACGATCCATCTTGGCAATCTCCTCCTCCTGCAGGTAAACAACCTTATCGGTATATTCAATAATAGGGGTAGCATCGCTTCCTAGATAAAATTCGTTGGTCTTGCCTTCGGCATCGCGACCCACACCGATAATCAGGGGGCTGCCTTTACGAGCGCAAATCAGCGTATCAGGGTGATGCTTATCGAGAATAGCGATTGCATAAGCTCCTACCACACTCTTCAGTGCCAACTGGGTAGCAGTAAAAAGGTCGCAGTTGTGCGATTCCTGCGTATATTCTACCAATTGCACTAACACCTCTGTATCGGTCTCGCTGCAAAAAGTACGGCCATGCTCTGTTAGCATGCTACGTAGCGATTTGTAATTCTCAATAATACCATTATGTACCAGTGTCAGATTGCGGCTTTGCGAGAAATGGGGGTGAGCATTTACTTCGTTGGGTTCTCCATGGGTAGCCCAACGGGTATGGGCAATACCGATGGTGCCGCTTATATCTTTGTCGGCAACAGCAGCCTCCAAAGCCGACACTTTGCCCTTAGCCTTGTAGCAGGAAAGGTCGCCATTTTCATTAATCATAGCCACGCCGGCGCTATCGTATCCACGATATTCCAAACGGTGCAAGCATTTAATAAGGATGGGGTAAGCTTGCTGGTCCCCGATGTATCCTACGATTCCGCACATAATATTCTTGTTTTATTATTTAATGATATTGATTTTCAGAGTGTAATTAATCGTACTGGGTTTGTACTTCTTAACAACTATCTCTATTATTAAAAAGCAATGCAAAAATACATAATTTATTCCAATTATTCATACCTAACTAGCGATTATTTTAACCAATTCATATTTAATCATCTGTATATTAGAAAAATAAATTTGATTTTTACTACTGCTATATAACAACATATAGATTCGTTTTTTTGTTTATTTTACTTTTATGTAGTATTTTTCACCTTCTTTTGCTACCGCAAAACCTCGTGGAGCACATGGTGCGACTGGAAGTTTTTGAAGCTAGGTAAGTGCGCTTGATAGTAATCAAGCAGATAGTCTATCAGTCCTCTGCGTTGTTGCAAACTCAGTGTAGGCATCGGCTCGTTGGAGTGTAGGGCGCTGAGGTATTGGTGTAGGTGTTGACTTTGTTCTACATTGAAAAAACGGGCCTGTGGATGTTCCGACAAATAGACCATCGATGGCGACGATTGGAAACGCCCTTCGTTCATATTGAACACCCTCTCGTGCATACTATAGTTATCGTAAGGCTCAATGCCCAAATAGCGAGCCACCATCAATAGGTATTGAATAGGGAAATCAGCATCGGGCCGCCCGTTGTCCAGGTCGCTAATCGCCTTGTCCACATAGTCGAACAGCGGTTGGTTAGGTTCATCGGCTCGGAGCGTCTTGTATAGTACCTCATTCATAAAGAAAAGAAGCGACGTTCGAAGGGTCGATATCGTGTTTCCGTTGGCAGGATGACTCATCTGCATCTCCTTGATATGGTTGATATCCTTTTTAGGGGTATCGTATACCACCATATCCAGTTGCCGCATAGGTTGTAGCAATGCCGTTCTTCCCTTACCTCGACCTCCACGAGCCCCTTTCGAAATATACGTCTTCAATCCCAACTGGCGGGTAAACACTTGTGCTATCACCGATGTTTCGGAGAAAGGAGTAGTGTGGAGTACTATGGCCTGTGTTGAGAGAAGCATATTGTCTTATTGTATTATTCTTCTTCAAATTATTGGGAAGCGTAGCCCTTAGCGGATCACCAACACCTTGGCCACCGATTTCATAGAACCGCCTTCGTCGCTAGCAAAAACAAAGTAGGTGCCCGAAGCCACAGGATCTCCGCTCTGCGTACGACCATACCATACAGCCTGTCCCCCGTTGGCAGTAGTAGAGAAAACCACATGTCCTGCTGCATCGGTAATATGTACCAACGCATTGCGGGTAAATCCTTTGATGGCGATAGCGCCCGTATATCCAGGTCGCACTGGATTGGGGAAAGCATAGATCTCGCTTTGGGGTTGCCAAGAACCATAAGTGGCAGTCGATCGAAACGATTGCAGCCCCTTGTCAGTACCCACAAACACTTCGCCCGTTTGTGGATGCACCCCAATGCATATAATCTTATCAGAAAATAGCGCACTGTTGGAGGCAGTGAAATGATACACCTCGTCCAATCCGTTGGCCGAAATCAAGTACAATCCCCCCGACGAGGTGCCTACCCATTTGCGATTGGCCCCATCCACAGCCATACAAGTAATACTCTCGTAGGCCATCAGATATTCGGCTATGTCGCCCGACGAGATTACAATATTAAGACTCGTCACAGGCGATTTCTCCCCGTTGCCCCCATTATCGAACACTCGGTAAAGGTTGCTCAGCAACTTTAGTCCTTTGTTGGTGCCAATCCATAAATCGCCATTATGATCTTGCACCATCGCCGTCACTGCCGAAGTCTCCATCTTGCTGCCGTTGTTGGGGTCCACATAGGCCGTTTTGCCGTTGCCATCGGCCACATAAATCCGATTGGCCCTACCGTAAAACCACTTATAGTCGCGAATGCTATCCCAAAGGATGTGGTCAATCTCGTTGTTGCCTACCATATTGCGGGTATCGAACGAAGCCCACGACCCATCCTTGTAGCGTACCACCAGTCCGTTATCTTGTAGCGAATTGGTCATCCAAGCATTCCCTTTGTTGTCGAAGCAGATCGAAGCGGTCCTTATTGCCGAATAGCTACCTTGCGTGTAGGCCGACAAAGCGCCATTGGTGTTCTCGTTCGTATAGAGTGTAGTTGGCACATTGTTCTGTATTTCCAAAATGCCGCCACCCCATACAGCCGCTAGCGCTATAGCGGTGTCTCTCGGATTGATAGCAATATCGCAGAGGTCATAGAGTCCTGCATCCACATCGTTGTGTATCATATTCTGCCAACGGTTGTTGCGGAATGTGCAAGTATTGGCAGGAATATAGGCCGACATATAGGTGGTCGATTTGCCACCAGGACATAGGATCATCCTATCTTGATAGGGGAGCAAACGGTAGTTATTATCTGTTACAGGACCCGAAAAAAAGAAGGTCGACAAGTCGTGACTCCCCGCCTCCACACAGGCCATACCATCCCAGTTGGTGGCTATCCATAAAGCCCCAGCTTTATCCATATGGGCATCGAGGGCAGCCATCGTCATCCACGACACATCGCCTACTTCGTCCACCAAGTTCAGTTGGGCATCATATACCTTTACTGTGGTATAATAAGAAACCACCAGTTTCCCGTAATCCACATGCATCGAACGGATGTCGCCACTCAGCGAAGACACCAAGCTCTCCGAACTGAGGGCTGTTGCCGATGCTTGCAGTTGGAATATATCGTTGGCTCCAACCCCCTCTACCAAAGCCCACAGCTTGTCGCTCATCGGCTCTATCTTGCTCACCTCCATATCGGCCACAGCCGAAAGGGTATCGGTGCTCCAGTTGGTGGTGATGTTCAAAAACGGTTGCGAAAGCGAAGCGTAGCGCAATCCCGTAGCGGTAGCAGCCACAATCAAATCATTGGTAAAAGCAATATCGTTGATGGACAGATAGCCTCCATCGGTGCCCAGGTAGTAGGTGTCCTCAATCTCATGTCGTTTCAAATCAATCACCACAATACCGAAGTCGCAAGCCAAGTAGGCCCGCTTATTGTAGAAACGGATGTTATTAATCTGTTTGCTGCCACTAAGACTGCTGTGGTTGATACCCGAAATGTTGTATGTCTTGTCGTCGTATACCAAATCGATATTGCTGTTGGTATAAGCCACCACAAGCACTTGCATCTCATCGTAGTAGGCAATCGTTTGCACCCCTACATCGTTCAGTCGTTTGGTTTTATTGAGTCGTTCCACCGAAAGGTCGTCAAGATCATAGTACAGCACCCCTTGGTTGGCAGCGCCAAATACTTGACTGCTACCCATCGCCACGGTGTTGATTTGGCCGTACGACAGATGGTCGCGCCATTTTCCAATGCCTATAGCATCGTTGTCGCCTTGGCCCCATAGGGTAGAGGCGATGAGCAGAAGAGTAGCGAGGATGGGAAATATGCGGTGTTTTTTCATGGTTATGGATTTTAACTTAGGCTTTATTTAACCTTCATGCGCCGTAAAAATAGTACTTGGTAGATGAGGGCCAACAGCCAGGTAATCAGGGTGCTTATAAGTGAAGCCAACAGCAGTCGCCACCATCCTTGAAAGGAAAAAGCTTCGATAAGGAAGTAGAAGGTGTTATAGATCAGCAGCATTATAAAGAGGTATAGGAGGAAGGTTTGGGTAGCCACAGTATAGATGCAAGGGGTATCGATTACCACATCTTCGCCCCTCGTCAGTATCTTGTTGGCAAACAGAATGCGGCAAAACGCAACCAAAGTGGCCGAGGCAGCATGAAATCCCAACATATTGGCCGCCACATCAACCCCCAGTCCAGTACAGAAGGCTATGATCAGCATCCAGAGGGGCGGCAGGTTGGTAGGCAGCATCAATATAAATAGCACGTATAGGAACGGATTGATAAACTGTCCCAGATATACGTTGTTCAGTACCAGTACTTGCAAGAGCATCAGTACTATAAAGCGGACTATATTTTGGAGTACAATATTGTTGTTCATGGTGTTAATCCTCTTCGTCGTTTTCGGCAGTAGCCGCCATCAAAGCCTCCTGTTCGGCTTTGAAATGGTTGTCTACCACATATACATGATCCAAATTCACAAAGTCGGTAGCCAAACGCACTTTGATATGATAGAATCCGCTTCCTTGATCGGTGCGGGCCTCTTCAATATAGCCTACGGCGATGCCTTCGGGGAAATCGTTGGCAAAGCCGGAGGTGATAATCGTGTCGTTCTGATACAGTTTGTGGGTGGTAGGAATATCGATTACCGTTGCATAGCGATAATCGCCCCCCTCCCATATCAATGTGCCCACAAGGTCGGTGCGCTTAATCTTCACACTGTTGCGACTGTTGGAGTGCAACACTGGCATAATGGTGGCAAAATTGCTGGTAGTGTTCACCACCACACCTACAATGCCTTGAGGTGAGATCACCGCCATATCGGTACTGATGCCGTGCAGCGATCCTTTGTTAATCATCAAGTAGTTGTTGTGTTGAGTCCACGAGGCTTTGATAATCTTGGCCTCGGTATAGGTGTAGTGCTGCTTGTATACTGTGTCGTTGATCGAGAAAACGCTATCGTTAAATGAGATGTAGGAGGCGGCTTGCTGGGCTCTCAGCATGGCGTTTTCGGCTGCTAGGCGGTCGTTTTCGGCCTTCAGTCCGAAATAGCTGCCCACCGAGTTCACCCCCTTGTACCATCTTCCTGCAATGCTGTTGCCCCAACTAATAATGCGCGAGTTCTGGTAGTAGCTGTTTTTAGCCACCATGATAATACAGAACACCTCTAGCAGAAGGAAGAGGAACACATAGTTGAATCGTTTTATAAACTCTAATAGTTGTCGCATGTTTCTTTAAGTAATCGCTACGATTCGAGGAAATGGTTTACCACTTGTCGGGTCTCCTCGACAGCCTGTTGTAAATCGTCGTTCACAATGGTGACGTCAAACTTGGGAGCCTCTTTCAATTCTAGTGCCGAGCGTCCTAGGCGTTTCTGTATACTCTCCTCGCTCTCGGTACCGCGATTGCGTAGCCGTTGTTCTAGCACCTCTATGCTGGGTGGCATCACAAAGATGGCCAACGCGTCGTCGCCGAATATCTTTTTCAGATTCATGCCCCCCTTCACATCCACATCGAAAACAATCACGTGTCCGTTGTCCCATATTCGCTCTACTTCGCTACGCAAGGTGCCGTAGCAAGTGCCCTCATACACCTCTTCCCATTCCAAAAATTCGTTCCGTTCCACCCGTTGGCGGAAGTCGCCGATGCTCAGAAAATAGTAGTCTTTGCCGTGCAACTCCCCTTCGCGAGGCTGACGACTGGTGGCGCTGATCGAAAATTCGAAACAGTCGAAATACTGGTGCAGTTGTTTGATAATGGTTGTCTTTCCCGAACCTGAGGGGGCTGAAAAGAGTATGGCTTTCCGATTGTTCATGGTTTTAAGATGATGTTTTATAGGGTTAGAAGCGTCGGTCGAATATGGTTTGGAATTTCTTTACCGTCAGCGAGTCTTTATCCCAGTTGAAGGAGGCGGCTGTGGCAGCCATCACCTCGAGTCCGGCAGCCCTATTGGGCGCAGCATTCAGTTGTAAGATAAAGTCGTTGTAGGCTTTCATATTGTTATGGAACAGATCGTTCATGAACTGGAACTTGTCGCTAATACTGATCACTGTACGGAGATCGGTCACCTTGTGGGCGTTTACCTTCTCTTCGATCGATTGTTCTATGTTGGGTTTGTTGTTGCTCAGTTGGTCGGCCAGCGTGCGGGTGGTAGTTTCTTTGGCTTGAGGTGCCTCATGGTGGAGCATCTCGAAGATCGAACCGTTAGCACTCTCTTTCTTCTCTTGCACTGGCTTGGGTTGTGGGGCACTTTCTACAGGTTTTGCTACAGGCTGTGCCACCTTCTCTACAGGTTTCGGTTCTTCTTGTTTGGGGGCTGCCGTAGTATGCTCGTGATTCTTCACCTCTGCTTTGGTAGGGGTTTCAGTGGTAACGGAAGGGTTCTCTTTGTCGTTCACTTTATATTGATCTACCAGCGAATGACCTGGTTTGAAACGATCGGCTACCGATGCAGTGCCCTCTTTGGGCTGCAGCATATCCCATAGGGTGGTACTGTTCTCTTTGGCGGCTGGTTTCTTGGGTTGGGGTTCCTCAAAAAGCGACTCGTTTTGGTGTCCCTCCAATTGTTCCATCGTCTGTGCGTCGTTGGGTTTTACCGGCTCTGTAACGGGTTCTTCGGGGGCAAATAGTGGGGCTTCGTCGGTGGGCTGTACTTTCTCGGCAACGGGGGGCACTGCTTTGGGAGTCTCGGTTACGGGCTCCTTCGGGGTTTCTATAGAGATCTTAGCCTTAGGCTCAGGTTGGATTTCAGGTTCGATTTCTACCGTAAGTTCAGGCTGTGGTTCCACTGAGGGTTCTTCCTTCGGCTGAGGGACCTCCTCGATAGGAGTTTCGGTAGCAATCGTTTTTTCTGTCCGAGCCTCTGTTTGAGGAGCGGAAGCATTGCGATCTATAGTGGCAGCCACCATTGTCGTCGAAGCGATTGCCTCCAATTTAGAGGTGAGAATCGAAGAGAGTTTTTCATTGAGCATAGTATCGAGTCGTTGTTCCAAACGACTCATCAGCTGCTCCAGACTCTCCGACTGAGTCTTGAAGTGCTTCTCCACCATACGGTCTATTTTTCCCTCGAGAGGTTCCGTCTCTTCTACCTCCGGTTTGTTCATATCGAGAACAGACTGGTAGGTTTCACGCATCAAGTTAAGCAATATGTCGCAGTCGAGGACCGTCAGCTCGGCATCCGATTCTTCCATGCGTTTCAGTACCTCTAGCATGCTTGTTATTTTCTCTTTGAGAAGAATTACTCCTTTTTTCATTTCGATGTATCTTATCTATTATTCTTATTTACAGATTTATATATGCTTTTGTTGTATATAATTTGCCATTGTAAAAATACAATTATTTATTAAATATCCAGCCATACTCTTCAAAAAGTTTTCCTCATCCTTAGTTGATAACTTTTAATCCATTGTTTTATACCTTGATATAAGGCCGCTTACATAGAAAAAATGAGTTTTACCCCTGGGCTCTCTAAGCCCTCCGGATTATCCGGCTCCTCCAGAATATCCAAGTCTTCCGGAACATCTGGGACCTCCGAAAAAAAGATGATAACCGTAAAAGATACATGATACATCTTGTGGGATAGAAAGCCGTCGCAAATCTTCTTTCTAATCTTCCGGGCCCTCTGGGGCCTCCGGATCTTCCAAATCTTCCAAATAAAAGTATCGGTATAAGTGTTTTATTAAGTGCTATTATTGAAAATACTAATATATTATAAACGGCTGCAATGGGGCGCCTAAAGCTGACATCAAACCCCGATCGAAGGGTGGCAAAAAGGTCTCTTAACGCGGACATCAAACCTCGATTGAAGGGCTGAAATTTGTCACGTATAGCGGATATATTTCCTCGATTGAAAATGGAAATTTGGAACATTTTCGACTCAAATTATATCGAGATGTCATAAATGGCGAAAAATCACAAATCGCGGTCCGATTTTTTGCTTTCTGTTGATTTCTAACTATTTGTGACCCATCAAAAAATGCGATTAAGAAGTTTTTTGCCACCTATCCCAGTACTAGCAAGGGCTAGACCCCAATCAGGGGTACCCAAAAGTGTACAAAAAGATACTCGAAAATGGGGGGGGCAAAATCGGTTTTTTGATTCATTTCGCTGATCTATGACGTTTTAAGGTCGTTTTTTTCGGAATGTTGTCGAGAAAAATATACACATCTTCCTATAAAAATATGTTATTTTCATAAAAATGAGTCGCAAGATGTATCATGTATCTTTTTCGTTTTCGACCCAAAAGATACATTTTAAATCTATAAAACATTATATTTTAATTGTTTATGTTGCGAAAATCCAAGATGTATCATGTATCATGTATCTTTTTTTTGGGGGGAGCCACTTTTGCGAAACTCCTCACGCCTATTCCTTATAATTTAATATATATTATTTATTTAATAAATAGAATTTGAAGGCCCCCCTCAAAAAGTGCACTAACCGTAAAAGACATATGATACATCTTGATAGACTCAAAAGCCAAGAAATCAGCAGTGTAACTTTTTAAGATGTATCATGAGTTTGGGCAAAATGCCCCAAAATGGCCTTTTTCGAGGGTCGTTTTTGAGCTCATTTTCGAGGGTCGTTTGGGAGGGTCATTTTGGGGTCTTTTTGGGGTTCATTTTGGAGGTTGGTTGAAAAGCTCATTTTGGGAGTGGATGACGAACCGCTTTCGAAGATGTCATTTTGCACATTTTGGCTCCAAACATCAGCGTCACCTCGTAAAGGGAGTCTTTTGGGAGTCAAACTTTATTAAAATCAAGTTAACATTCGAAAAATTCACCAATTAACACCCCTTAGTTGTTAAAACTTTCGTTTTTTTACCGATTAAATTTCAATTTTTTTCGATTGTAACTTGCTAGTAATTTAACAATTAACATAAATATTAATAATATGTTAAAAACTTTTCCCTCAAAACACTTGCCAGAATAAAAAAAGGTTGCATCTTTGCATCGTGATTTCAAGTGATAGGTAGTGCAGCTACAACCCTGGTGCAAGTCAAAGGTAAGCCCTATATAAATATAATATATAATTTTTGACACACCCTCGCGCGATGAAGTCTCCTAGCACAGGCAATCACAAAAATGGCCTAAAAGCCAAGTATTAATTATTTAAAACCAAAATAGAAAATACATGACACCCATAACCTCCGTTAATCAGTTTGCCGACCCCAAAGGATTCATTTCCATTGCGTCAGCCAAAGATAGTGTTCTACATCGACCCGTCAATCGATGAATGTTTTTAAAAGAGTTGCATCCAAATCGAAGTTTTTTTGTATCTTTGCAAAAGTTTTTATCTTGATGGCAACGACGCTGAAGAGATGTATCATGCTAATTCTGCGTGAGTCAGAGAGAAGAGAGACTGAGAGAGGTGGAAACAGAGACAAGAAGAAAACTGATCCCTAAGGGATCAAAAACAAGCAAAATAACAATACTAATCATTCAAAAAACAAGTTTAAGATGAAAAGAAACGTAAGATTTTTGGCTACCCTGGTAGCGATGATGTTCTTGCTAGGATCGTCGATCTTCGCTCAGAAGCAGTACACCTACAAGACGTTTAACAACGACCCGATGGGGGTGAGAGAGTATACCCTCGATAATGGATTGAAGGTCTACATGAGCGTTTACAAGGATGCTCCTCGTATTCAGACGTATGTGGCTGTGCGTGCTGGATCGAAGAACGATCCGTCGACGACGACTGGTCTTGCTCACTATCTGGAGCATATGCTCTTCAAGGGTACCCAGAAACTGGGCACCACCGACTGGGAGAAAGAGGGTCCCATTATCCAACAGATTGAGGATCTCTTCGAGGTGTACCGTATGTTCGACGATAGCGCTACTCGTGCTGTGATATATCATAAGATTGACAGCCTAAGCTATGAGGCTTCGAAGATCTCGGTGGCCAACGAGTATGATAAGGCAATGACGGCTATCGGATCGAAGGGTACCAATGCTTTTACGAGCAACGACTACACGATGTATGTGGAAAATATCCCCTCCAATCAGCTCGAAACATGGGCTATGGTGCAGGGTGACCGTTTCCAGAATATGGTGCTCCGTCTGTTCCATACCGAGCTGGAGGCTGTGTATGAGGAGAAAAACATCAGTCTGGCTAAAGATGGTCGCAAGACTAACGAGATGATGATGGCTGCCCTTTTCCCTCATCACCCTTATGGACAACAAACCACGCTAGGAACCATCGAGCATCTGAAGAACCCTTCGATGCGCAACATCCGCAACTATTTTGCTCAGTACTATGTGCCCAACAATATGTGTGTGGCTATGGCTGGCGATTTCGATCCCGATGAGGCTATCCGTATTATCGACAAGTATATGGGCTGCTGGAAACCAGGCAATGTGCCGGAATTCCACAAGGTGCCTGAGGCTCCTATCACCTCCCCTATAGTACGTACGGTAACGGGTCTCGATCCTGAAAATATCACTATTGCTTATCGTATCGATGCTGGCAATGGTAGCCATGAGGCCCTGTTGGCTAGTTTGCTGGATCAGGTGATGAGTAATGGCAAATGTGGTTTGATCGACCTCAACATCAACCAACAGCAGAAATGTATGGGTGCTTATGCCTATACCTATGCTTTGAACGATTATATAGCCTATGTGTTCAGCGGTCGCCCGCTGCAGGGTCAAAGTCTCGACGATGTGAAAGATTTGCTGCTGCAACAAGTGGAACTGGTAAAGCAGGGCAAGTTCGAAGAGTGGCTGCTCGAGGCTGCTATCAACAATGTGGAGTATACCATCCAGAAGATGGCCGAGAGCAACGATAGTCGAGCTCGCCAGATGGCCTATGCTTTTGTTCAACATCAGTCGTGGGATGAGATTTGCAATGAGATCAACGAGCTACGCAAAATCTCGAAGCAGGATCTGGTGGCTTTCGCCAACAAGGTGTTCCGTGAGGGTGCTTATACGGTGGTGTACAAACGTCAAGGTACCCCCGATCCTATAGTGAAGGTAACCAAACCGGCCATCACCCCCATCGAGGTGAATCGCGATAAAACGAGCGATTTCTTGGCCGAGATCAAGTCGCACCAAGTAACGCCGATCGAACCAGTGTTTGTCGACTTCAACAAGGATATGCAGAAAACGAAACTGGCTAACGGTAGCGAGTTGCTCTATGTGAAGAATAATGAGAACAGTACTTTCTCGCTCAACTACTATTTCGATTTCGGTTCCGATGCCGACAAGACCATCGATCTGGCTGCCGATTTGCTCGACTATCTGGGTACGAGCAAACATACCGTTGATCAGCTGAACGAGGAGTTCTTCCGTCTGGCTTGCGACTATAGTTTGAGTGTGAGCAACAAGACGATTTCGGTTCATATTGGCGGCTTGTCGAAGAATATGGAGAAGGCTATGGGTTTGGTTGAGGAGATTTTCAGCGATGTGCAGTCCAACGACGAGGCTCTGCAGTCGCTCGTAGAACGTATCATCAAGGGTCGTAAGGACAACAAGAGCAATCAGCAGAACGCCTTCCGTGCATTGACTCAGTATGCTATGTATGGCGAGAACTCGTCGTTTTTGGATGTGCTTACCGATCAAGAACTTCGCGCCTATAACTCGCAGCAGTTGGTCGACGCTATCCGCGGACTCTTCGCTTACAAACACCGTGTGCTTTACTATGGCGATGCTTCGATAGACCAGGTGAAGGCTACGGTGACCAAGATCCATAAAACGCCCAAGAGTCTCAAGAAGGTTCCTGCCAACAAGAAACGTCAGCCAGTGGCTGTGGGTGGCAACCAGGTGCTCTTCTGCCACTATGATGCTAAAAACTCGTATGTGAACGAATATTTCCGTGGTGGTAAATACGATGTGAAATTGCTGCCTCAGGTAAGTCTCTATAATGAATATTTCGGTGGTAGCATGAACGCTATCGTATTCCAAGAGCTGCGCGAAAAACGGAGTCTAGCTTACAATGCTTCGGCTTACTATAGTCAGACGGGAGAGAAGGATGGCTATTTCTTTGATCAGGCTCAGGTGGTTACGCAGAACGACAAGTTGGGCGATGCTTTGGCTGCCTACGAGGATCTCTTCAACAACATGCCAGAGGCTCAGGCCAATTTCGATTTGGCTAAGGAGAGCAGCATCTCTTTGCTGCGTACCGCTCGTACAACCAAATTTGGCATCATTAACCGTTACCTCACTTTCGAACGGATGGGATGGAAGAGCGATCCTAGCAAGACGTTCTTCGCTATGTTGCCTTCGATGACGATGCAGGATGTGGTGAACTTCAACAACAAATACGTCAAGGGTCAGAAGAAGTGCTACATCATTCTTGGCAATGAGGCTGATACTGACTTCCAGATGCTTGCCAAATATGGTAAGGTGAAGAAGGTGAAACTAGATGATCTCTTCGCTTACTAGGCCTAGTGTATTATATTCATGAAGGGCGGTCCTCTTCGAAATCGAGGAGGGCTGCCTTTCTTTTAAAGATAGGATGTTATGATGGATGATGCTTTGCTGTTCCGCCCTTGCTACGCTGCCGATATCGACGCGATCTGTGAACTAGAGAGCGAGACCCTGCAACATTTGGCTAGGCCCGATATGTTGCGATCCAATGGGCGGCAACGCTTCGAAGTCTGCCTGAAGGCACCCCATTTTACGCTGGGGGCCTTCGATGGGGATCGGTTGGTGGCGGTGGCTATCTTGTACGATCCACTACACGATGAGGCGGAGGATCTGTCGCATTGGGTGGGATTGGAATGGATGCGCAGTGCTAACTATAAACTGTGTATTGTCGATGCTCGCTATCGGGGAGATCACCTGCAGGTGAGGATGGGACAAAGGCTAGAACAGGAAGCGCTGCAACGGGGCATAGAGCTACTCTGTGCTACGGTGTCGCCAATGAATGAGGCTAGCAAACATAATCTAGAACGTCTGGGATATATACAAGGGGCTATGGTAACGAAGTATGGTTATGATCGGTGGGTGTACTATAAAAGGCTGAGGAAGACTGATGATTGAAGGTGGTGAGATTCCTTCTTCTTGCTCTTTTTTGAAAAAAAATTGTGAGGGGCTGTAATATTTTCTCCACAAATGCGATTGTAGGGTGTAAAGTGTTAGAGTATTAAATAAAGGGATATGAGGTATATATTATGTAATTCAGTTGGTTATCGTTGTTGGCTTTTATATGATGGAGATTGTTGTTTTGTATCTTTGCACTTGCACCGCATATATAATTCGACTATGCCGTAATTATGGAGATTAAAGGAATACAAATAATAATAATGATATGAAAACAAAACTTTTCTTCTTTGCTGTGCTGTTGATGGCACTTGATTCACTTCGGGCTCAAGATTTCCAAGAGCAGTTTAATCAAGCAATATTCGACGATTCGATTCAATTACAAGAAAAGATCCTCGACGCTTGGCGCTTACAGGGTGGGGATTCGGAGGCCGACTATCATGTGGCTCGGTTCAATTATTTCTTCCGTCAAGCCTTTGTTAAAGGGATGCACACGAATACTTCTTATCCTCCAGGAGAGGAGAATGTGATGGTGATGTACGATTCGACAGGTACGGCGTGGTATATGTATATGGGTTTTATTCTTATGGATTCAACATTGGTTGATTCGGCGATGGCTGAAATAGCGAAGGGTATTGCCTGCCAGCCTAATCGTATGGATGTCTATTTGGGCGGGATATATACGCTGCTGACTGCTGAGCGGTGGAATGAGGCTATTGATAGAATCAATGCTATGATCGATTACTCACGCAAGATCAATCATCAGTGGATGTTCGATCAAGAAAAGGCGGGGGTGAAAGAAATGGTGAGTGCAGTAGAGGATTATTTGGCGAAACTCTTCTCTAGTGTTGATCTGAATGCGACTATCCCCAGTGATGAGGAGGAACAGCGTCTCTTGGCTGTCCGTAGTATTGCTACCCAATTGCACGAGATCGATCCCCGCGATGTGATTTCGCTCAATTTTATTGCTGCTAGCTATAGTTTTTTCTTTGATTATAAAACGGCACAGCCTTTCCTAGAAAAGGCCTTCAAAATCGATAAAAAAGACTGTATCGTGTTGAGCAACCTTTATGATGTTGCTACTCACAACGAAGATAAGAAAATGGCCAAAAAGGCCCTTAAGAATCTGAAGCGTTACTGCAGTGAGGAATAGTATGGTATTTTTCCTCATTCTTTAAAACATCTCCCCTAAAAGAGTATTCCACGTGGTTTTATTGGAGGCCCCAGAATTTTGGGACCTCCAGTACTTTCAGAACCTCCAATACTTCTGGAACCTCCCAAACCTTTGGAGCATCCGAGATCTCCGGAATCTCCGGAAAAACCAGAACCTCAAGAAAAATCAGAAAATCCACCCCGCGCCAGCCTAACCCTTAACCCCAAAAGCTCACGGGTTTTCCCTCTAAGATGTATCATGTATCATGTATCTTTTACGGTTATTGCTATTTTTAGTCAGCCCCTCCCCAAGAATTCCGCGAAAACGGAACATTTGGGATTGAAGACTTGTTTTTTTTGTATATTTGCAATTGGTTTTAGTCTCTTATAGTAAGAAGATGACATATTTATTTATCTGATTTATATGTTATAAGCTATTTTATAGACACTTTTAAAAAAAGAAACAATATGTGCAATAATGGTAAGTTGTTGAAGCGTTGTAGTGTACTTCTTTCTTTTCTTTGTTCGTTGTTGATGGTGAATTGTGTTCAACAGCCTGAACCGCTATCAATTCCTCAACCTAGAACAACCAGGGCTGTCGATTTCGTTTATATTGACGGCAACCATTTTGCTATCAACGATACGGTTTGGTTTCCTCTGATGATAAACTATAAGGTTGATTTTCATCGCATAGGCGACACTGTTGTGCTTTCGCCAGCTTTCTATTATGATGACCCTGATTGTTTTGACAACACGACGGTGACGGGCGAACGAAATCAGATGGAACGCCATTTTGCTATGTTGAGTAGGCTAGGGTTCAATGCTATCCGTATATGTATGGACAAACCGAGATGGGACTCGACGGGATTCTTTTATGGCAATCGCGAAGAGCCTATCTATTTGGGGCAGCATAAGGCGGAGATTTTAGTTAACTTGGATTCGCTTATGGCGATGGCTCATCGAAAAGGGTTGCGGGTAATGCTGCTGCCTAAGTCGCCCATCGATGATGAGGTGGTGGAATTTACAAGCATCCTGATGCAGCATTTCCAGGATAATCCAACACTCTTCGCCTACGATCTGTTCAACGAGCCACTCTATTTTGACTCGGTGCCCGAACGGAGCAAAGATTCGGCATTCAAGATTGTGTGTTGTTGGCGTGAGCTGATGGATCAATATGCGCCACATCAACTCTTTACTATCGGTTTCAGTGAACCTATCGAGGTCTTTGAATGGGATCCAACCTTATTGCCAGTCGATTTTATTGAGGTGCATACCTATCATCCGCTCCGGGTGGGCAATGAGATGTGGTGGTATGCTCATTATGGCGGGAAACCGTGGATGGTGGGTGAAACGGCTTTGCCTGCCGACGATAGTTTGGTTTCGTATGCCAATCAGCAACGGTTCATGGAGCAGAGCTTTGATTATGCTCGCAGCTTGGGTGCCGCTGGCTATGGATGGTGGGAGTTTCAGGAGGCTCCATATGGCAATTACGAGGCTAGGTATACCGGTCTTTATCGCCACGATGCTAAGGGCACCTATCCCAAGCCTGTGGCTCAAACGGTGGCAACGCTGATGGATCGCCCTATCAATCCTTGTTCGCAACGTCCCAACAATTATCGCAATATGCTGGGCTATTCCCATTGGGTGATTGAAGGTAAGGTGATCGATACCGACAACAGGCCTGTGGCGGGAGCTGTGCTTCGTGGTTGGAACGATGATTGGAGTATCGGTGTCAATACATTTAGCGATACCAATGGCCGTTTCACTCTTGTGAGTGGAAAGCCGTGTACTCATTTCGAGATATCGGCCCCTTGTATGAGTCACCAGAAATTCGATTACCCCGATGCGAAATATATCGACTTGGAGGGCAACCCACTGAGTGAGGAGCGCCGCCTAGAGGCTGAAGCTTTGCCTGTTTTAGAATATCAGCAAATCCCACTGCTCCATCTGCTTGATAGCGATAGCGCTTTCTTCCATTATCGGCGTAGCGATTTCGAGATTCCGGCCTATCGTTATGATATGGGTACTATCCAGTTGCGAAGACTCTAGGCTCCTATATATAGAAGACCCTAGGCTCAAATATATAATTGTATATAATATATTATATAATACACATTCCTTTTCTTGACCCCATTGTTGCTCCTCCCTTCCTTGAGTGATGGAGGGAAGTGTAGTGCCGTAACTGAGTTAGCGTTAAGGCTGCGTTAGGTTAGACTCTAGTATGCTTTGCAGTAGTATTCCCGATAGAATTCATTTAAGTTCCAGTAAACCAGTTGTTTGATATAGAATAATAAGTTTTTCGAAATAATGTAACATTAAGATAATCAACTATATAACTGTTTTGCGCGTGTGTCATAACAATGCTGAAGGTCGATTTTACGGAAAAAAGGGTGGGTGAGTGGTAAAAATAATGGTCTATTTTGACCGATAAAAGTAGGAATTTGAATTTTTTTTTCGACTTTAAATCGTTGAAACAGAAAGCCAACAGCGATAGGGTGGGGAAAGATTTGAAAAAAAAATTTGGCAGTTTCAAAAATGGTCGTATCTTTGCA
>JAUNHX010000043.1 GCA_030523765.1 Bacteroidales bacterium
TGCAAAGATACGACCATTTTTGAAACTGCCAAATTTTTTTTTCAAATCTTTCCCCTCTTTATCGCCGTGAGCTTTCTGTTTCAACGATTTAAAGTCGAAAAAAAAATTTCATATTTTAGTATTGTCGCCTTTTTCGCGTCTGCAAAATTCCATACGAGACCCATTTTTTGAATAAAATTGACTTTCGGTATTATTTGGGCAGTTTAGCATATAATATATCTTATTGATTATGTGTTATTTAATTATTTATTCAAACAGCCGCAAAATACATAGTTAACTTATTTTAAACAACTTACACTATCATATAGTTTCTTAGAGTGTTGTCTTATTGTTGAAAAGAAACTTTCCTTTATACATTATATAATATGTATTACATCATATTATATATAGCACCTATCTTTCACTAAATATTCTAAAAAAGGATTGCATGAAGAGTAATACCGATAGAGTGAGACTTGAGTAAGACTTATGTTAAACTTAGGTAGGACCTTAAATATAAAAAAATTGTCTTTATTGATGGGAAGCGTATAGTTTATCGATTTCGTGATCATCGAATTGACCAAAAAACTCGTGAAGTTTATCGAGTGATTTGTGTCGAATAGTAGGTGTAATACAACTCGACACAAGCTTCAAAACTGTCACAATGGCAGACAGATCGTCAGTATAGCCAGCCACCGGGATGAAATCGGGGATAGCATCAATGGGGAAAATCAAATATCCTAGTGCGCCAACAATAGCCGCCTTGAAGCGAATAGGTACTTCGGGCGAAGTAAGGACATAATAGCAAAGCAGCGCGCCATAAACCACTTTCATACCTGCCTTAGAGGCCTGACGCCGCAGTTTATTCCAAAATCGCTGTTCGCTATAATATTTCCTATAAGACTGATAATCTGAATCGTTGTCGTTCTTCATTGGAGATAGCATAATTGTTACATTATCTAATGTATCAATAATGATGCCAAAAAGTGCAACTTGCAAGACAAATTACTCATCAGTTTCTTTTTTTGAAAAAAGATGAAACGAAAAGATTTTATTGCCTCTTTCTGAAACAATAGGAACAACATCACCTACAATGAGTTACACGCAATTCAAAACCAAAAAGAAAAACAAAAGGTACGAAACATTGTACAAGATTATATTTTTTTTGTATCTTTGCAGAGAGATATCGTGGTGCAAAAACGTCGGAACATTCTGACAATGAAATTATTAAATAATGAATATAACCTACGATGCATACAAACAGTTGTAGGTATCTGTAATTAATAATTTGGTGCCATTATCTTATTGTCGTATTAGATAACACATTGACCATGAAACATATTGGACTCACACTGCTGTCATTATCGTTTCTATTAATCACAGGAACGACTCTTTGGGGACAAAACACCAAAACCCAAAACCAAAAGATAGAATTTGCCGAAGGACGTCCTTACTCACTCACGGCCCTCAGCACCTATCAGTATTACATCAATGCATCGGGCCAGGAGGTGAAACAAGGCCAACAACAAATCAAGGGAAACAAAAAGAAAACCGAGCAAGTGAACGGATACAACGAGAGCGGCCAAGTAGTGAAGGTAAGTCTCAACATCGACTGGAGTGTAGAAGGCAGCGTCCGCTTTGAGCAAGGATTGCCTGATGGCGATTTCATGTTCGAACTATCCGAAAATCTGAGTCAGCCAATGCAAACTAGCATCAGTTACCAAAAAGTAACAGGAGCATTCGATAAAGGAACACCTACCGGCACCTGGCACTATAACTATTCGGTCACCAACGATCCCTTGAACGGAAGCGAAACACAGATAGCAGGCGTCATTGAATGGGAAAACGGATGGGTTAAAACACTGATCATGAATACCGATATGATGCAATTCATGCCCACCTTCTCGGCCACTCTTTCTAACGGCGATGGCAGCCAATGGATTATCGATAACGGAGTAGTAACCAACTATTTTATAAATGGAACTGTCGAGCAGCCAGGCTACTACAAAGCCACTCATACAGAACAGCAGATGGCCAACAATTGGAAACGAATACCCATCGAACAACGCGATACACTCCAATACATCAATCTAGGATATATCTTTACCACCATGCAATTTGCTATGGATCAGCCCATCGACTTCTATTCCGGCACCCACATACAGCAAGCCTTGGACTATTTCGGCATCCAAATACCCAATGTGCGCTACTATATCAATTATTATATGCTCTCCAAATCGCGCATTGCCACACTCAACGATATTCAGACAGCACTTGGCAACGGACTTGATATAGCCGCTATCGAACACGATCATTTCTTCACTCTAAACAACCTTACCTACTTAGCACCACAGCAGGTAATCGACCAATACAAGCAGCAAGTACTACAATATGAAGCCAACCTTCATGGACAAGCCGCATCGCAAGGACAGACCTTCCTCAACCAACTAGTGAACATGTATCCGCCCCAACAGCGACAAATAACTGGCCAATCCAACGTAGCAAAAATCAGTTCCTATCAAATCAACGACAACCAAGTAAAGAAACGCGGCAACACTTACGTAGCCACCGTCTCTTGCATTCTCTCCACCGACTATGATCAAGCCCTAGGTAAAGCCCACTACAACACCACCTTCGAAATCGATGCCCAAGGTAACCTGCAGAAAGGATCGTTCAGCAAATTCAACTTGATTGGATGCGATCGTGATGCTCTGCAAAAAGAATTCAACGACTTCATTACTCAATCAGGATCCACCCTAGCATCACGACCCGTCCCTATGTCAAACGAATTGCAGAAAGCTTACAACGAGCAAACCGCCAATCTTACCTTCGATCCCAACACACCCCTCTCTATCAACCAACAACGCCT
The DNA here is from genome assembly GCA_030523765.1 of Bacteroidales bacterium. Classification (GTDB taxonomy): domain Bacteria; phylum Bacteroidota; class Bacteroidia; order Bacteroidales; family P3; genus Colimorpha. The sequence continues at coordinate 2,849 of JAUNHX010000043.1, forward strand.
CAACAAACGCAAAGAGATCTTCGCCACCGTCCAAAGCATCTTCGCCAACGAAGAGCGTACCCAACAACTCATTGATAGCATCAACGCGCTGAACACATCAGCTACATCACGTATTATCAAAGAATTCGACAAAAAGCATAAGAATCTGCTCAAAGAACGTGTTACCACCTTCGAACAGATTAAAACCAAATCAGACCTCATAGTACAGCAGGCAGCCAACTACCATCGATTCCTCACCCTCCGTGCACGTATCGATGAAGTACACCAACAAATCACCAAAGTTGACGACAAAAAGAAATCAAGCGCTATCAAAGAATACAAAAGCTACTATAGCGCATTCCACAAAGGCACCTCCGACAATATCGAATCCAACATCTCGATTGCACAAGCCTTGCGCGATCGTCAGCAGGCCTATCTGCAATATTTCGACCTTATCGATGTATCGAGCGAAAAAACAATGTTAATACTTAATTCAGAAGACAAAACCACAGCATCCGTCATCAAGGCCTTCTCAAAATACTACGACAATTTCGAGTTCGTCATGACCTCCAACACCCAGCAAGGACTCAACAGCATCAACCGACTGCTTGCACTTCAAGATAGCACCCTTTCCTTCATCGAACTACGTAAAGAACTTGCCAAAGGCGAAAACGACATCCATGCATTCAAGAAACAATCCAAACAACTAGTTAATCTCTACGACGATGTGGTAAGCAACTACGATACTGAATGGAACGCTATCGATCCCCCTTGCCGACTACTCCGCCAAATTATCGACACCCAAGAACTTGTTATCAGAGTGCTTAGCAACGGCAACTCCAACGAGATATTCAAGCAGATCAAAAAGCAAAAAATCAATACCCTCGAAGCGCTCTACAACGCCCTACTCTAACCTCGCAGCCGACTATTATCGCACTCCCCTACCCTCAGAAACAAATCGTTGTTTCCTAACATCGCTGACAATCATACAGTTAAGAATAAAGAAGAAAGTTTTTGTTCTCCTATAGTGTTAAAAATTTCACCATATGGAGAAATGTATGTAATTTTGCAGTCGCAAACGGAAACGTGGACAGATTTGTAATGATTGCAACCACAGTAAAAAATGCTAAAAAAAGAATTACTACTGCACACACAATCAGCCTCAAATCTTTTGCATTTAATTATGACACCAACGAAAGTCCAACGTTGGCAACAAAATTATTAAAAGTAAAAGTTTTATGAGTTACTATTTCACATCAGAATCAGTATCGGAAGGCCATCCCGACAAAGTGGCCGACCAAATATCGGACGCCCTTCTCGACGCTTTCCTCCGTCAAGATCCCGACTCCAAGGTAGCATGCGAAACCCTGGTCACCACAGGTCTCGCTATCGTTAGCGGCGAAGTGCTTACTGAAGGCTATGTCGACATCCAGAAAACAGTGCGCGAAGTTATCAAACATATCGGATACACCAAAGGAGAATATATGTTCGAAGCCGACTCCTGCGCTGTCCTCTCTACCATCCACGAACAGTCGGGCGACATCAATCAAGGAGTAGTCCGTCAGAACAAAGAGGATCAAGGAGCAGGCGATCAAGGAATGATGTTCGGTTACGCCTGTCGCGAAACCGAAGAACTGATGCCGCTCCCCATCACCCTTGCCCATATCTTCCTTATTGAACTTGCCAAGATACGTCGTGAAGGCAAGCAGATGACCTATCTCCGTCCTGATGCCAAAAGCCAAATCACCGTTCAATATAGCGACGAAAACAAACCCGAACGCATCGAAGCCATCGTTATTTCCACTCAACATGATGATTTCGACCAAGAGGAACGCATGCTCAACACCATACGCCACGATGTAGAAACCATCCTCATCCCCCGCGTACTACAGCGTCTTCCCCAACATATCCAGCAACTCTTTGCAGCCAACGACTACAAGTTGCACGTCAACCCCACAGGCAAATTCGTTATCGGAGGTCCTCACGGTGATACCGGTCTTACGGGACGCAAGATTATCGTTGACACCTATGGCGGACGTGGAGCTCACGGTGGTGGTGCCTTCTCAGGCAAAGATCCCTCGAAAGTAGACCGCAGTGCAGCCTATGCCACTCGCCATATAGCCAAGAATTTGGTGGCAGCAGGCGTATGCGATGAAGCCCTCGTACAGGTAGCCTACGCCATAGGTGTAGCCCAACCCGTAGGCCTCTATGTCAACACCTATGGTAGCGCCCACGTCAATCTTACCGATGGCGAGATAGCTCAAAAGGTAAGCACCATCTTCGATATGCGCCCCTTCGCTATCGTAGAACGGTTCGGACTCACCAATCCCATCTTCGAACCCACCGCAGCTTATGGTCATATGGGTCGCGACCCCTACGAAAAAGAGGTCACCCTACTACAAAATGGTCATGAGGTCACCAAGAAAGTGCAGTTTTTCGGTTGGGAGAAACTCGACTACGTGGATCGCATTCGCAAAGCTTTTGAATTACAGTAAAAATAATATACCACTAACATTATGACTCAATTAAGTGTCAACATCAACAAGGTAGCCACCATTCGTAATGCCCGCGGTGGCAACGTTCCCGACGTGCTGAAATTTGCCGTCGATTGTGAACGTTTTGGGGCACAAGGAATCACCGTTCATCCCCGTCCCGACGAGCGTCACATCCGTTATCAAGATGCCCGCAACATCAAGCCGCTCCTCCACACCGAGTTCAACATTGAAGGCAATCCCATCCCCTCGTTTGTAAAACTCGTTGAAGAGATCCGTCCCACGCAAGTCACCCTCGTCCCCGATGCCGAGAACGTCCTTACCAGCAATGCTGGATGGGACACCATCCGTAACTTCGATTTCCTAAAAGATATCGTAGCCGAATTTCATCGGTACAATATCCGGGTATCAATCTTCATCGATGCCAATCCCCAAATGATCGAACGCGCTGCCCTTACTGGCACCGATCGTGTAGAACTCTACACCGAAAGCTACGCTTCAGCCTATCACGCCAATCGCGAGCAAGCCATAGCCCCCTTTGTCGAAGCAGCCCACGTAGCCCATCAGGCCAGCTTAGGACTCAACGCAGGTCACGACCTCAATCTCGACAATCTGCAATATTTCCATCAACACATCCCCTTCCTTGACGAAGTATCGATTGGACACGCCCTCATCAGCGACGCCCTCTATCTAGGCATCGAAGAAACCATCCACCGTTATCTAACTTGCCTTCAATAAATAATAAGGTATATAGAAACCATTCTACCGATGTCGCAGCATGCGCAGGTATTGCTTCGACATCTTTTTCACCCCCACCTACAACGTCCATATATCAAAAAAAACAATCTGTAAACTATTAAAATTCTAATCATTACAAGAACATTAAAAAAAATTTACTCTTCAGTTGTAATATTTTGGATTCTAAAACGATTAAAAGGCATATATCTAGCAATAATCTCCTCTTATACTCGACCGTTAAGGCAGACCTCAGTCGGATAAGAGCAATATAAAATAAATTAACGAGTCTGCCACAACACAAAGAAAGAGAAAATGAAAACACACCAACCACTCCTTATGGCTCTTCTAGCCATGCTGTTAGGCTTCACACTTCCCACACAAGCACAGAGCGACTCCGTCGAAATAGACGAAGAAATCTTCGTTGTTGTTGAGCAAGACCCCACTTTCCCTGGAGGCTATGATGGCTTAGCAAAATTTTTGAGCGAAAACATCAAGTATCCTGAACTAGCAAAAGCAAATGGCATCACTGGCAAAGTCTTTGTGCAGTTTACGGTCGAAAAAGATGGATCAGTATCCAACATCAAACTGATACGCGATATCGGAGGCGGATGCGGACAAGAGGTGATACGAGTAGTACAACTGATGCCCAAATGGAATCCCGGAATGCAACAAGGCAAACCCGTCCGCACAAGTTTCACTCTTCCTGTTGCTTTTGATTTAGTGGCAGATGAAGTGGAAGAGAAGCATGGATTCTTCTATCGCCTATTCCATCGCAAGAGCTAGTGCCCTAGCTTTAGGAGAGCCACATTTTTATGTGGCTCTCCTTTTTTTTATAGCCTCACCTCGTAAACAGAGGAGGTAGAAAGCTATCGGTATTCAAAAAAAATTCATATCTTTGCACTTTAAAACCGATAACCAATAAAATGTAAAACCAATACAACCAATGAAATACACCAAATTCATCCTCGCTATTACCCTTCTCAGCATCAGCATGCCCCTTTGGGCACAGTCCTTCAACATCGGCATCATCCCTACGCCACAGCATGTAGAACTCACCCATCAAGGCTACTTCCTCACTGATAAAAATAGTTGTACAATCAGAGAGATAAAAGCCTCCGAGGTCAACGGAACCCCTATCCATCCATCTCGTAGCATACAGCAGATGATGAATCGCAAAAAAAATACACTCATCCCCATTTGGTCCGTCACTGTCGATAGTATCGAAGGCGCGCTCAACCAAAGCCAAGCCTATCGTATCGACATCATGCCCCAGCAAATTATCCTTACTTTCACCTCCGAGCAAGGAGAGCAATATGCCAAAAGCACCCTCAAGAAACTATTCAAACGCCACCTCGATTCGTTACCCTGCATGACCATTATCGACTATCCTGCCTATGCCTTCCGTATATGGCAAGACGATATTAGTCGCGGCCCCGTAAGCAACCAAAAATTTGCCACTGATTTTAGCAATATCATGAGCCATCTCTTCTTCAACGGCTCTAGTTTCTATACCGAACATACCCTCTTCAATCCTGCCTATCCCGACCTCTGCTCCCCTACCAACAATCTACCTTTCCAGACACCTTGCTCCCAAAAGGTAGCCAACTTGCAGTGTTTCGGTCATTTCGAGGAAACACTCCGCAATCCCTACTATTGGCATCTACAAGACTCCCCCACCAATCTCGACCCCAGTAATGAAAAATCTTACCAACTGCTGCAGCAACAAATAAATAACACCAAACAACGATACCAAAACGAAAAGCATTATTTCTTCAATATCAACTGCGATGAAACCGAAGCTCTCGGCAGCGGACGTGCCAGCCTTTATGTCAACGCAAATGGAGCCAACAATGTTTATTGCCAGCATATCAACCGCGTATACAAAATGGCCAAAACCGATAGTAACGATATCATGATGTGGGGCGATATCGTATCCAAACATCCCGAAATGATTGCCCAACTGCCCAGCGATATGATCCTCATAGCTTGGAACTATTCCCCCTCCACCGACTTCAGTTCTTTCCTCCGTCCCTATGTCGAAGCCAAACAAAAATACGGCAATCCCTTCTGGGTAGCCCCTGGCACTTGCCACTATAGTTCCATCCAAGCACGCACCGAAAACTATATGCCCAATATCGCCTATCTGGCACGCGATGGTTTCCGCTACGGAGCCTCAGGTATCCTTACCACCACATGGGACGATAGCGGACTCGACCTTATCTCCGATAGCTATCACGCCCTCGCTTGGGCTGCCGAAATGTCTTGGAACCCTATCAAATCTACCGATCCTAAACAAGCAGCAGCCGAATACCAACAACGCGAAGCACAATTCAACGACAATTATAACTATCTTGTTGAACAATGGGAGTCAGCTATAGGATTCGAAGATGATAGATTCTATGGATGCGAGGATCTTTACCTATCTACCCCCTTCAACTCCACCCTCTACGATGGAGAATCGTTCTCTCAAGCTGCCGCTCAAGAGGCCGAAAAGATACTGCTTGAAGAACTGATTAAGTCATCCAATCTAGTGCGTATCAAACAATCACTCGACAGTCATGAGGAGATTATCAAACAAATCATCGGCGAAAACTTCCCCACCTTACGCGGCTACGCTCTCACCGATTTCATCTATGAGGTAAGCCGCCTCCTGGGTCATCCCCTCGTAGGCGACTGGTATCGTACCGAAGCACTCGACAAGCCGCTACTCGACTTCTATCCCTCCACCATAGGCTCCCAAGCACGCCAACGAGCCGACAGCGTACTACTTATGATTGAAGACATCTGTTACCGCTACCATATCCCCACCCTCGAACAGCAAAGTCAGCGCCCCCATCTCGTCTATGCAATGTTCAACGAAGCCCCTATGGCTCACGGCACCTATATCTACGCTCTACACCGTTTGGAAGCCACCGCTCGCAAAGCACAGCTACGCTGCGATCTCTATCAAGTATATAACAACCATGATGTCAACCAAGCCAACCACTGCCGCAAGGCTATGGATCAGCTAGTTCAACTATGCCACACCCTCGAGTCGGAGTATCTAGGATTGTGGGATCTCGAAAATGGAGAATACAGTCGCAACCTCGTTATTGATCGCTACAATCGTTTGGCAGCCGATATCCTCGAGGCCGATCGCCACGTATTCGTCACCCAAACAGTCACCCAGCCACAACCACAGTCCAAAGGCAAGAAGCAAACCAAGAGCGAACCGTGTGTCACAATCAACTTGAACACCCTCTTCGACTGGCATCCAAACAACAACTATCCCATCTACTATACCCTCGATGGTCGCAAGCCCTCCAAAGGATCCACTCTCTATCGGGGCCCCTTCACAGTTGATCGCTCGTGCGAAATCAAAACCCTCAGCTTCAACCAATGGAACGAACCCGTTTATCAAAGCCATTTCACCCTCTTCCATAAGGGTTTAGGGCATCCTTGTACGCTCCACACCCCCTATTCTACCTACCGCGAAATGTATAGTGGTGGAGGCGATCAGGCTCTCCTCGATGGACAACTGGGCAGCGACAACAACTATGCCGATGGCCATTGGCAAGGATATTGGGGCGAAAACATCGATGTTACCCTTGACTGGGGCACACCCCAAGAGGTCAACAGCATCACTATGCGTTTCTTCCAACACACCTTCGATTGGATTCTAGCCCCCGAAGCCATCCTCGTCTACTACTCCTCCGATGGCCAACAATGGCAACTGGGAATGGAAATGCCCTGCAACCCCGACCCACGCAAAACCGATCCCCATATCGAGACCTATACCCTCAGTCTCGATGCTAATCCCATCCTTTCACGCTATATCCGTATCAAAGTCCTCAACGGAGGACCGTTGCCTGAATTTCACGGAGCTCACGGACAGCCCTCCTACCTCTTCACCGATGAGATTGTCATCGAATAAAAACACCTAGAACCATTGATTTATTAATCGATTCATACAATAAACGTTGATACGAATTTGTATCAACGTTTTTTATTATTCTTTACAATCTCTTATACTGAAATTGGTTGACACATTTATTAATAAAAATGTGCAAAAAAAATAAGTATGCAAATTAAGCACTATCTTTGCATCCGAAAAAAAACGTGGTTGTCAACCTTTTCAAGAACACTGTCAACGATGTTAGGAATTTGTCAACTTGTACAGGAAAACAAGTGACAACCATATCAGGAAAAAAGCAAAAAAATGTCAACCGAAATCAGGAAAAGACAGCAAAGCGTTACAACGTTACAACGTTACAGTTGATATTTTAATACTCCCTTTTTCTCTCTCCCAGATTTCTTCTTTTTATCTAAGTCTTCTATTGTATAAAATATTGGAAGATTTATCTCTATATATCTTATGTATTATAAACATAAATATATAATATAAACAAATGATATATAGAAATATAATATATATATTATAAATAATATATAAGCAAAAAAAACATACAAAGACTGAATCAACAAAACTTGAGATATCTTCAATATTAAATTTAACTATCAAACGCTGTAACGCTTTGATAGTCGTATATGCCGCAAACTCTCTCCCTATAAGGCCAAAGTCACCATTGGGGTGTAAGATTGCAGTTGGCATCGCCTAGATGATGCACATCTACATCCACCCATTGATCTGCATTATTCCCTACTTTCTTTGACTTGCCAAACCATTTTAGGGAAGGGCATTTTTTTCACTC
>JAUNHX010000015.1 GCA_030523765.1 Bacteroidales bacterium
CTGAAAGTATGGTTATTATTATTCCTTTTCATACGTGGAATTTTTAGAGGTTACCATATATAAGAAATAAAACACGTGGGGGAAACCCATAGCGAGTGGGGGTTGGATAAAGGTGGGTTGTTCGCAAGAAATGAATTGATAGAATTCACCTATAAAGAATCTACCTAAACAAAGAGTAGCGGCAATAGAAGAGAGGTTCTATTGCCGCTACGCTATAATAGATTATTTTGCCGATCCTTCTAGACAGTCCGATGGGTGGAGCCATCGGAGGCGAGGAGGGGGATTAGAATCGTCTTTTGTTTTGTTGTTCTTTGGCTTCGATGGTCATCGTGGTGTGGGGGACGATGCGGAGACGTTCTTTGGGGATGAGTTTGCCAGTAACGCGGCAGATGCCATAGGTGCCGTTGTTGATACGGATGAGAGCCGCTTCAAGATCTTTGATGAATTTTTGTTGGCGAGCAGCCAGTTTGGCGTTCTGTTCTTTGGAAAGGACGTTGCTGCCCTCTTCGAGCGTTTTGAAGGTGGGAGCGGTATCGGTAACATCGTTGCCCTCGTTAGCTACAGCGGCCTGCAGGAGGGCTAGATTCTTCTGGGCCTCATCAATTTTTTCGAGGATAATCTGACGGAATTCTTCTAGTTCTTCGGCAGAGTAGCGTGTCTTCTCGGTAGTTTCTTTTTTCTCCATGGTGAGGGTGTTTTAAAATTATTATCTTTTAAATAATGTATATAGGTTTTAGTACATTATTCTTACGTTTATTTGTAGTTGGAGGGGGTTCACTCCTGACTACTTGAAGTTGCAAAGATACAACTCTTTTTCATATTATCAAAAAAAAAGATTTGTTTGTCGATTATTCGTTTTGCAAGTACAAATCTATCAAACCTTTGGGGGCGCTGATAAAGATTGTTTTTTGTTCGCGGTCCACTTTCTGAATGACCTCGTCGATAACGGGAATCAGTATTTCGGTTCCGTTTTTGTCGATCTGGAAAAGGGCTTGGGCTGGATAGTCAATAACGGTTTGAATGGTGCCGATGTCCCCTTTTTCGTCGTCGACCACCTTGAAGCCGGTAACCTCGTGGAAGTAGAACTGGTTGCCAGTAAGTTTGGGGAGCAGGGTGAGGGGGAGATAGAGTTCGTGGCCTATGAGGGCTAACGACTCCTGGGGGGTGAGGTCTTCGAAGGTGACGATGGCTTTGTTGCCGTTAAGATTCAAATCTTCAATAAAATAAGGTATCAGTACTCCTCCTTTGCCCTCCACCAACACGGAGTCGAGTTCGGCATAGTCGGAAGGGGTGTCGACATCAAGAAACATCACCACCTGTCCTTTCACTCCAAAGGGTTTGGTTATCTTGCCCAGATAGAAGCATTCTTCTTTCGTCATATTCTTATCTTTTGTCTGCTATAACGCCAAATGAAGTGGAAAAGTATATGAGGTTGTTCTTTTTCGTGATAATGGAAAGGGAAGAGGGTAGCGAGAGGAATGATAGGGAGTCCTTTTTCGGAGAGGGTAGATACTAATAATCCGTTTTTTGCGTTTTGATGGTTGTAATGAAAAAGCAATAGAAAGGATGCGTATTTTTACAGTTGGAAGTCCATCGGGGGAGAGTGGGAGAGATGGAGGAGAGACCAATAAACAATGGTATGTTGAAAAATAAACCCTTGGGGCTCGTTGTAATCGCAAATATATTGCTAATTTAGCAACTTATAAAAATAAGTAAGTAATATGCAAAGAGTTAAGAATCTATTTGTTGCCTTGTTGTTTGGGTTTGCATCGTTGTCGGTTTTTGCCCAAAACAACACCCCTGTGGAGCAATACAACGCTGCTTACGAGTCGGCAATGGATCTTTTCCGCAAAGGGAAATATGTGGCTGCCCAGCGTCAGTTCGATCAGTTGGTGGGGAAAGCCCCTGTGGGGGTTGCCGTCAGCGAGGCCGATGCAGTATACTATGCTGCTGTATGCAGTGAGGAGTTGGGCAACAACGACGCTATGTACCGTTTGGAGGAGTTTCTGCGTCTCTATCCTGAGAGTTCGAAAGCCAATATGGCCTATTTCTATCAGGGCAACTGCCACTATAGTCGTGGTGAGTATTCGTTGGCGCTGAAATACTACAATAAGGTGGAATCGAACGAGATAGAGTATGGCCATCGCGATGAGTTCGAGTACAAGATTGGCTATTGCCTTATCAATACTGGCGATAGGGAGAAGGCCAAGAACCATTTCTCGCACATCATGAACGGCAAGAGCAAATACAAAACCAACGCCCTCTATTATTATGCTCATATTCAATATATGGATGGCGAATATGCGCAGGCTCTTCGCAATTTCCAAAAGATTAGCGACGATAAGCGGGTGAGTGGTAAACTGGCTCGGATTGCCGACAATTATATTGCCCGTATCTATTATTATCTGGGTCGTGAGGATGAGTTCCTTACCTTGGCTCCGAAGCTGATGCAGGACAATGATGTGTTCAAAAAGGAGGAGTTGGAGCAGATGATGGGTGAGGTTTATTTCAATCGCGGAGAATATGACCAGGCACTGAAATACTATCGCCTCTCGGCACAAGACAGTCCGAAGACCACGGCCACCGATCCTGCTACGGGCAAACCGATACAGGGCTGTGTGGTGGGCGACAATGCATATCAGATTGGCTACTGCTACTATATGCAGCACCAGTACGACAGTGCGGCTGCCTATTTGTCGCAGAAAACGGCTTGTAACGACAGTGTGGCACAGAACGCTCTCTACACCCTGGGCGACACCTATGTGCAGCTGAACCGCAAGAGTGAGGCCCGCTCGATGTTCCTTCAGGCTAGCCAGATGAGCTATAACGCCAAGATTCAGGAGGATGCCCTCTTCAATTATGCGAAGCTAAGCTGCGAACTGAATCAGAATGCCTACAATGAGAGCATCAAAAGTTTTGAGAACTATTTGTCGAAATATCCCAAGACAAAACATAAATCGGAGATACAAGAGATCCTTACTTCGCTTTATTTCACCACCCGCAACTATAAGGATGCCCTTACGCTGATGGAGAAGATAGAGCCGAAGAATGCCGATATGAATAGGGCCTATCAGCGACTGCTGATCAATCGCGGTATAGAGCTCTTCAACGAGCGTAACCTCCAGGAGGCTAGCAAATTCTTTGTGAATGCCGTGAAGGTGAATGCCGATGTGCAGAAGACGGCCGATGCCCTTTACCTGAACGGTGAGGCACAGTACCGACTGGATAATTTCAAGTCGGCCAAGACGGCTCTCGACAAGTTTTTCAAGAACAGCAAATCCCGCACCTCGCCCTACTACCGTCAGGCACTCTACACGAGTGGTTATCTCTGTATTCGCAACGAGCAGTATGCCAATGGCGCCGATGCTTTCTCCCGTTTCATCAGCATGAAGAGTCCCGCGGTGGAGGGCCAGCAGCTGTGCGATGCCTATAATCGTTTGGCCGATTGCCAGTATGGACAGAAGAATTTTGAGGCTGCTATTACGAGCTACAATTATAGCATCTCGCACAACGGCAAGGATGCCGACTATGCTACTTACCAGAAGGCGCTATGCTATGGTGCTATTGGCAAGAACGAGGATAAGCTGACTTATCTGAATTATATCTTTGAACATTTTGAACAGTCGCCTCTCGCTTCGAAGGCTATGTTTGAGATTGCCAACACTTACTTGGTGTGCGACAACAATGAGATGGCACTGCTTTACTACGGCAACTTCATCAAACAGTATCCTAAGAGCAGCTATGTGAAAGAGGCGCTGCTTGATATGGGTCTTATTTATTATAATACCGACCGCAACGAGAAGGCGCTAGAGTGTTTCGATCAGCTCCTTACCAACTATCAGGGTACCGAAGAGGCAAAGGATGCCCTTGTAACGGTGAAGAATATCTTTATTGCTGAAAATCGTGTGGATGAGTATTTTAACTATGTACAGAATAGGGCTAAGATTACCATCAGCTCGTCGGAACAGGATAGCATCACCTTCAGTGTGGCAGCCAACCGTTACTATGAGGGCGATTACGAGAATGCTATCACGGGTCTCGACTCTTATCTGAAGAAGTTCCCCCGTGGAATGTACAACCTCAAGGCTCATTATTATTTGGCCGACTGTCTGTACCGCAAGGGGTTGGGCGAGCAAGCGTTGCCCCATTACGAATCGGTGGCCAGTCGCAACAAGAACCAGTACACGGAGACCTCGCTGCTCAATGCGGCCCATATCTCTTATGGCATGAACAACTATCAGCAGGCGTTGGAGTTCTACGTGCAGCTGCTCACGTTGGCCGAGAAAGACAACAGTCGTTTGGAGGGTCGCATCGGTATTCTCCGCTGCTGGAACAAGCTAGGTAGTCATCAAGAGATTATTGCTAGCGCCAACGAACTGCTCAAGGAGAGCAAGATTACCAACGAACTGAAAGAGGAGGCTTTGATTAGCAAGGCACGTAGCTACTATGCTAACAATGTTTACGATAGTGCCGAGGTGATTTATCGTCAGCTGACCCATTCGGCTAACGGTGAATATAGCGGCGAGGCGGTCTATACCCTAGCCGAGATTCAGTATCTGCACAAAGACTATACGAGTGCTGAGCAGTCGATAGAGAACATCGTGGCCAATCCGCCTAACGATTACTGGTTGGCTAAGACTTTCATCCTTTGGGCCGATATATTCCGTGCTCAAGGTAATACGCTGCAGGCTAAGCAGACGCTACAAAGTATTATTGATAACTATGATGGCGAGGAACTCGTTACGCTGGCTATCCAGAAACGCAACGATATCCTTTCGGCTGAGGCTGCTGCTTCGCAAACCGAAACCGAATCGACCGAGCTTGAGATCGAAATCCCCTTCGAAGAATAGTACCCATGAATCCTAAACGCAAAGAAAACATGAAAAGCATCAATAGATATTTAGCATTGGCCCTCCTCGCTCTCGCTCCTACGCTGCGTGTGGCTGCCCAATCGGATAGCTCCTCTTACAACGAGAGCGTGATCGTGGTAGGCGACTATAAGCCTGTTATCGAGAATGCGGTAAAACTGAATGTGGCTCCTTTCATTACCGATACCGCTACCACGATGCAGCACAGCTTTGTTTATAGCATCACCCCTCAGCGTCTCACCTCTATCTTCTCGCCCGCTCGTCTGGGATATGTGAAGATTACCGAGCCGCCTACTCGTATCTACAACAACTATCTGCGGTTGGGTATGGGCAATTACTGGACTCCTCTGGCCGATCTGTATTATCACAGCACTCGCAACAAGAATCTCAGCTATGGGGCTCGTGCTCTCCACACCTCTTCGTGGGGTAAGATAGGGAAGGCCGACTCGATTCCTTCGGCCGACTATTATGGGAAGAATCATTTCTCTACTACCGACCTTTCGGCCTATGGTAAGTATATCTTAAAAGAGAATCATCTGTTCCAAACGGCGCTCAGCTATAGCAACGACTACCATATGTTTTATGGTTTCTCCGACAGTCTGCTCTATGCTCGTGATAGCATCACCCACGACAGTCTGAGCAAGAAGGACTATGCGATGGCGTATAACCGTTTGCAGTGGCATATCGGTGCTAAGAGTCTCAACACCGATGTCAATCAGTTCGGCTATGAGGCTAGCTATGATGTGCAGAACCTGTGGGGACGCTATGGTATGGGGGAATGGGCTATGAAGGCCGATGCTACGGTCCATTACGGTTTCCCGATGTTCAAACAATATAAGGCTATTGCCTATCTGAATCTAGGATGGGAGGGCTTTGGTAACCACTACTATCCTCAGTATAGCGACGATTCGAACACGCTCCTGTATCTGCCTTACGACTATCTGCCGCTGACGGCCGACAGTGTGATGTATACTCGCCATTTCCTCCACGGTAATCCTTATGTCGACTTCCTCTTTGGTGGTTTCCAGATTCATGCTGGTGCTCGTATGGCGGTGGGTCCCAAGCAGATGGGCGACTCCTCGTCGTTCTATTTCTATCCCGACATTATGGTGTCGAAAGATTTGATGCACAATGCGATGAATATCAGTCTTGGGGCTACCGGTAATCTCGATCCTAACTCGTGGGACGAGCTGCGACTCCTCAACCCTTATGTGGCTCCTGCCTCGATGCTGAAGGCTACCTCGCACTATGATTTCTTTGCACGGATGCGTTTCAGCTTTAACAAGAAACTGGAACTGAATGCTCGTGCCCTCTATACGGTATATAACAACGGTCTCCTATTCCGTCTGGATAGCTGCTATGCTTTGGAGAACGTGTATGAGCCTTACTATCGCAACTATCAGAAACTCACTTTGGGTGCCGACATCACGTTTGTTAACGATGAGATGATCCGCCTCAATCTGGGTGGTAACTATTATGCGGCTCATGCTGACTATCGCGATTTCCCGCTGCTTTACCAGCCTAAGTTCGATGCCCACCTGGGTACCCATATCAATTATAAAGATAAGGTGTTGGTGGGTATCCAAGGATTGATGGTGGGTCCTATGTATGGTGATGCTGCCTATACGAACGCGATCAGTTCCGACTATGGTCATTATATGATGACCGATACGCTAGGTGTTCGCTATGGTTTCAACGTGGAGGTGGAATATGTTCACACCCGTGCGCTCTCCTTCTTCGTCAAAGCCGACAATATTCTTTGCCAACGCTATTTCCTTTGGAGTCACTACCCCAGTCAGCGTCTCAACGTGATGCTGGGTCTTACCTATACAATCCCTACCAAGAAACATTAATACTTTATCGATTACCTCCCAATCGCTCTAACTATGACGTATAAAGAGACTGTCAATTTCCTCGAAAAATCATTTCCCGCTTACCATCTACTGGGTCCTGCGGCTTATAAGGCCGACCTCTCGAATACCGAGCAACTGATGGAGCATCTGGGTCATCCCGAAAAACGTTTCCGTGCCATCCATGTGGCGGGTACCAACGGCAAGGGATCGGTGGCCCATTCGTTGGCGTCGATACTCCAATTTAGCGGACTCAAGGTGGGGCTCTATACGTCGCCCCATCTGGTTGATTTGCGGGAGAGGGTGCGTATTAATGGCGAGATGATTTCGACCGAAGAGGTGGTGGAGTTCGTTGAAACGAACAAGCATTATTTCAAAGAACGGAGTCTCTCGTTTTTCGAGATGATGACGGGATTGGCTTTCCACATGTTTGCTGTCCATCAGGTGGATGTAGCTGTGGTAGAGGTTGGTATGGGAGGACGACTCGATTCGACCAATGTGGTGCATCCCGATCTTTCTATTATCACCAATATCGGGTTGGATCATACCCAGTTCCTAGGAACTACCCATAAGGCTATTGCGGGCGAGAAGGCGGGTATCATCAAAGAGGGGGTGCCGGTGGTGATAGGGGAGACCCTCGCCTCGACACAACCGGTGTTCATTGCCAAAGCGGAGGCGATGCATAGCCCCATCACTTTTGCCGATCAGCGGTATCATGTGCGGGTTGATTCGCCAATGACGGATGAGCGCATGATGGATCTTGAAATCAAACAAGGACGTTCCACTACCTATAGTCATCTGCTCTACGGATTGACGGGCAGCTATCAGCGAAAGAATGTTGTTACCACTCTCTGTGCTGTCGATGTGCTTCGTACTGTGGGTTATGAGATAACCGAACAACAGGTGAGGGAGGGTATGAAGCATGTGGTCTCTGCTACGGGTCTTCACGGGCGTTGGGAATATTATGGTTCTCAGCCCGATATCATCTGTGAGACGGCCCACAATGCTGATGGAATAAAATCGATGCTTGATAAACTGAGAACGCTTCACTATGAGCGTCTCCATCTGGTATATGGATGTGTTAACGATAAGGATTATCCTCGTATCCTCCATCTGCTACCACCCGATGCTGTGTATTATTTTACCCAACCGAGTACGCCGCGTGCTCTCGATGTGAATATCCTCTCGAAGGCTGCCGAATCAACGGGTCGCTGTGGGTTGGTCTATCCCCACTGCAAGCAGGCTATCGAATCGGCTCGACTTCATGCAGGACCCAAGGATGTAATCCTTATTACGGGTAGCATCTTCTTGGTGGCCGACGCTATTCCAGTCCTTACTGCTAAGGAAGAGGAGAAGTAAAGGATCCTAATATCAATATGAATACTCTTTTTATCATCATTGTTATTGTTCCTTTGTAAACTCTTTATGCTTTTTCCCAAAAAGATGTATCATATATCTTTTACGGTTTCTGCTTTTTTGGGGGGAGGGTTTTTATTCTACTTGCTGTCTCTCTTTTTTATGTTCAATCGCATTCAGTACTTTGCAGTATATCCAGTATACTAGCATGCCGAGAAGGATTCCTAGCATAGCACCACAGATAACGTCGCCAGGATAGTGTTTACCTAGATAGGGGCGGCTATAGCAGACGAGGGTAGCCCATACGATGAGTAGTGCCATAAGCCAAGAGATATGGTTTTTCTTTTTGGCTAGCAATCCTAAGAAGATGGCTACTGTCCAACAGTTGGCGGCATGTGAGGATACAAAACTGAAACTGCCACCACAGTGGGTGCGGAACATATGGAGGTTGTCGAGGACGTGACAGGGGCGGGGACGCTGCACACTCTCTTTGATGATGCTGCTGGATATCTGATCGGCCAACAGAAAACAAAGACCTACGCCCAATAAGAGTAGCCACCACTGGCGTCGTTCCCCTTTGAAGACAACAAAGAGATAGGTGGCTGCAACCACGAGGGCTATGCACCAATGCTGACTAAGACACCACATAATCCAATCGGCAAAGGAATTATAATGTCCATTCACCCAGATGAGTGCCTGGGTATCCCACTCGTTGAGGGTAGCAATGATGTTAAGCAGTTGCATAGGGTAGGGGAGGTTATTCGATAGGCTGACTGTCGATAGCTTCGACAATCATATCCTTTAATTTCATAATATTCAGTCCCGATACCGAGCTGATCATCACCGTAGGGATGCTGCGCGGAAGGGTCTTCTTGAGCTGTTTCATCAGCTCTTCGTCGAGCATATCGCATTTGGTGACGGCCAGAATGCGACGTTTGTGGAGCAATTCTGGATTGTATTTCTCAAGTTCCTTCAGCAATATCTTGTATTCGCGTTTGATGTCGATACATTCGCACGAGACCATGAAGAGGAGTATCGAGTTGCGTTCTATATGGCGCAAGAAACGGAGCCCGAGTCCTTTGCCCTCAGAGGCCCCTTCGATGATACCTGGGATGTCGGCAATACAGAAGGAACGGTCATCGCGGTATTTCACTATGCCTAGGTTGGGGACAAGAGTGGTGAAGGGATAGTCGGCAATTTCGGGTTTGGCAGCCGACATCACACTGAGGAAGGTTGATTTTCCAGCGTTGGGGAAACCGACAAGACCCACATCGGCCAGCACCTTCAGTTCGATGATCACCCACCGTTCTTCGGCAGCCTCTCCTGGTTGTGCATAGCGGGGCGTTTGATTGGTGGGCGATTTAAAGTGTTCGTTGCCTAGACCACCTCGTCCGCCACGGGCTATGATAGCCATTTCGCCATCTTGGGTTACCTCACACAGTTGCTCGCCTGTTTCAGCATCGCGACATACGCAGCCCAGAGGCACATCAAGTATTTGGTCGGCTCCATCGTGGCCGGTACAGAGATTCTGACCGCCGTTTTCACCGTTCTCAGCAAACACATGCTTGGTATATTTCAGGTGTAGGAGTGTCCACCGCTGACTGTTGCCTCGAAGAATCACATGGCCGCCACGGCCACCGTCGCCGCCATCGGGGCCTGCTTTGGCATTATACTTTACACGAAGCAGATGGGCCGAACCGGCACCACCTTTGCCCGAACGGACAAGGATTTTTACGTAGTCTACGAAATTGCTGTTCATGGGTGGAGTGTTTTTTAGAGTACCCCTTGTTGGGGCTGTTTAAAAAAGACCCCGCCACAACGATACAGAGTGTCGCTGGATGGCGGGGTATGATACACAATAGTAATTATTTGCGCTTTTCAATCTCAGCGATGATATTCTCCGAAATGGTTTTGATATCGCCAAAACCATTCACCTTTACGTGTTGACCTTTCTTCTCGTAGTAGGCTGCCACAGGGAGGGTTTTGTTCTCATATTCTTTCAAGCGGTTTTTGATCGTCTCCTCGTTGTCATCGCTACGTCCCGACACTTTGGCGCGTTCGAGCATACGGCGTATCAGTTCTTCGCGGGGCACATCAAGACTTACCATACAGGTGAGTTTACGGCCATGCTTTGCTAAGAGCTGGTCGAGGGTCTCGGCCTGAGCTACGTTGCGGGGGAAGCCATCGAAGAGGATGCCCTGGGTGTCGTTAGCGATAGCTTTGTCGATCATCTCAACAACGATATCGTCGCTTACCAGACTACCCGAGTCCATAATACTTTTGATCCGTTTGCCCAGCTCGGTATGCTCGGCAATCTCTTTGCGAAGAAGGTCGCCCGTGGAGATATGGTTGAGTTTGTATTTCTCTACCAGCAGATCCGACTGAGTGCCTTTACCAGCGCCGGGGGCGCCAAAAAGAACAATATTCAGCATTTTTTAGAGTGTATTTAAAAAACTTATATCAAGTGAGTTGTCGTGTTTTATGTTTTATTCGACCGAGAGGATATCGATATCGAATACGAGGGTGCTGAAGGCAGGGATCTCGTTGCCCATAGCATGTGAACCGTAGCCGAGGCTGGAGGGGATGATGACGGTGAGTTTGGTGCCAGCGGGCTGACCCATCACTGCTTGTTCCCAACCTTTGATAAGGGGCTGCTGACCAACTATATAGGTCATAGGCTCGTAGGGGCGACCCATCTGAACTTTGTTGGCCTCTTCGGCAACGCTCTTCACGCTAGTATCGAACAGGCTGCCATCCAGCAGACGGCCTACATAGTTCATGGTCACCTTTTTGCCAGTTTCAACCTTCTTACCATTGCCCTTCTTGGTCACGATAACATAGAGACCCTCGTCGGTAGGCTGCACTTTGATGTTGTTCTTAGCCACATATTCGGCGATAAGTTGAGGCTCTTGGTTTCTGCGCTCATCCATCTCGGCCTGATAGTTGGCATCTTCCTGAGCTACCTCGGCGGCACTGACAATGTCGACTACCTTTACACGGTAGTATAGTTTCTGCTTGGTGCCAGGCTTGAAGTTGGGAGGCATCTCCATTTGGGTGAACATGGTAGCCATCGAATCGCAGTCGACAGCGAAGATAGCTTCGTCGCCGTTGTGCATGAGTAGCAAACCTTCGTTGATGTCGCCGTTGAACATGCTCTGTCCGACGCGGATAACACGCTGAGGCTCGCCGCTGTTGCTGAAGAGGGTGTCGTTCTCGAACCACATCGTTACTTCGCCAACGATGGCATCGCCCACCTGGATTTGCTGGGCATCCTTGTTTTCTTTTTCAAATTTGTAGTGCAGACCACTCTTTGTCTTGGTAAAACCCTCGATGTCGGATTTAGGACCGCACGCTGCAACCGTCAAGGCTGCGATGGTCAGCATAGTGACCTTTTTTATTGCATTTTTCATTGTAGTGAAATGTAACATTGTTTTAATATAATACTATTTTATTTTGATATCATAAATAAGAATGGCTCTACTCGGTATGCGATCGCCATCGCCTACTACTCCGTAGCCGAGACTGGAGGGGAGTATGACACGGGCACGACTGCCACGGCGCATACCCTGTACTGCTCGGTCGAGTCCCACCGTTGGCTTGTGCCTTCCCACTACGAAGGATTCCTCTACTCCCGAATAGAATGTCTGTCCGTTGATGGCGCTGAGGGAGTAAATCACATCGATCGTATCTTCGTAGTCTATCACCTTGCCATTGCCTGGCTGGTATTCCTCAATCCACGACCCGTTGCTCAGTTGCTCCATCTGCCATCCTCGACGGGCTATGAAACTCGTTATCTGTGTGTTTTCCGACTGCTCAATCACCCTGTTGGCGTTGATCATATTCTCCTTATAGGGGTCGCCCTCTTTGGAGGGTGTCTCCACTACCGGTGTGTTGTCGCAAGCCGTTGCAGAGAGCAGCAGCAGGGTTATAGCTATCAGTGTGCGAGTAGGTTTCATATCGGTAGTATTGAGATTATTTGTTTATAGCGTAAAAAGCAGTGTGTTTTATCTGTTCTGAGTTTGATGGAATGCGGCCAACTCTTTTCGAAGTATGGCCTCCATCTCTTGTACGGTAGTATCTAGATCTTTGTTTGAGGTGGCCCCCGATGCTTTTCGGTGTCCGCCACCGCCGTAGTAGTTTCGAGCTAGTTCTTGCACATTAAAATCGCTCTTTGAACGGAATGATATGCGGATGGCCATCGGTTCGTATTCCTTCACTAGTGCACCTACCTCTACTTTCTGGAGCATCATAACGTAATTCACTAGTCCTTCTACCTCGGGTTGCTGGATGTTGAAACGCTGCATATCGTTTTTGCTAATCACGATATAGGCGAAGCCCTCCTCTTCGAAGATATGCATCCTTTGGTCGAGACAGTAGCCAAGAAATTGCATCTTGTTGACACTCCACGAGTTCATCACTTTGTTGTGGATATCGGTGGCATTGATATCGTATTTCACCAGATGGGCGGCAGCCTCGTAAACAGATGGGTGGTTGTTGCTGAAGGCAAAGGAACCAGTATCAGTCATAATGCCGTTATAAAGACACATAGCTGCATCGTGGTTCAGCATCTCGGGACCCCACAGCGCAATGCCTAGCCAATAAAGCAGTTCGCAGGTGGCCGATATTTGGGGTTGCGATACCACGGTATGGAAGAGGGTAGTATCGGGGTTTATATGATGGTCTATCAGCAGTTTAGCTGCTGACGCCTCGCGCAGTGTATCGGCCAATGAACCTATGCGACTAGCATCGTTGAAATCAACGCCAATAATCAGATCGGCTCTATCGAAAGAGGAAACACACCGTTCCCTATCGCTGTCGGCATTCAAAATCAGCGAAGCTCCAGGGAGGAAGTCGAAGGTGAAAGGACAACCGTTGGGTAAGATCATCGTATAGTGTTGATCGCCTCTCATATTGTTTTTTAAGAGGTGGTACATACCCAAAATGGAGCCTACGGCATCGCCATCAGCATTCGTATGACTCACCAACACGATATTCTTAGCTCTGAGCAATACTTGCTGAACCTTGTCAATTATCTCTCTTTCAAATGTTAATGGCATATAACTTATTATGATTTCAAAGTACAAAAATACTAATTAGTTTCTATATAAAAAGAATAATTCGCTTTTTTTTTCAACATTATCGTTTTAAAAGAATCCATACCTCTTATACAGGGCTAACCTAGGTTGTCGATTCTTCTTAGGTAATGTGGGTCATTCTTCTGTTTGGGTAGATATAACAGTGTGGAATGCTCTCGGCAACAAGAAATAGCGAGAGGTGTGCAACGTGTTGTAATTTAGTATGATAATTGATATTATCAATAGGAGGCTAAAAAGAAAATGTTTTTTTTTGTAGATTAAGATATAATGTGTATATTTGCAAAACGTTTTGGTACAAAAAAAGGTCGCAATCAGTGTAAAGGCGTTTCTACTTTTATGAGAAAAAGGGTAGCAACTTTTTAATTTGGAGAGGACAATTGTCCTCTGGTGATAAAGTACAGTGTTGAAATTTATTAATCTTAAAATATAATTACCAATGAAAACAACAATGAAACTGATGACTTTGGCTCTATTGGCCTTAGCCGTAACTAGTTGTGCAAAAGAATACACCCTTACGGTGGTTCCCAACAATGCTGATTGGGGAACTGTTGAGGGTAGTGGCAACTACAACGATGGTGAAACAGCCCGTATAGCAGCCTATCCCGCAAGTGGCTACTATTTTATTAGTTGGCAGGATGGCGATTGCACCAACCCCCGCGAGGTAGTGGTGACGGGTGATGCTACTTATACCGCTATCTTTAGCAACGATCCTAACGGTGGGGGTACGGGCGATCCAAACGATCCTACTGAGATTGGTGGCACCATCAACCAGAATGTTACGTGGGTAGATCGCGGATTGCCTGTTGATTATATAGTATCCAGCACCATCTATCTTGAGGGCAATGCGCTCGTAACGGTTGAGCCGGGCGTATGCATTATGTTTGCCAACAATGAGGCTGGTATCGAAGTGGGCGAGAATGCTGGTCTCCGTATGATTGGAACGCAGGAAAAACCTATCCTACTTGAGGGACCTACCAATAATCCCAATGCAGGGGCTTGGTCTCATATCTCTATTTTGAGCAACCGTAGTGATAACCAGTTCGAATATGTACATATGATTAACGGTGGCAGCTCAAACCGCGATGATGAAGGTGTTGTCAAAGTCTATGGAACACTGAGCATGAAACATTGCAAGATCGATGGCAGTTTAGGTAGTGGTGTCTGTATGTACAGTGATGCTCATCTCTCAGCTTTCGAATATAATGAGATTTTAAACTGTGCTGTCTATCCTCTTTACACGTTATATGTGGAAGACTTGTGCAGCGCCAGCACTATCAGCACCAACAATAGCTTCCTTAACAATGGCAGTAATATGATTTGTTTGGCTGGTTGCGCTGACGAAGATGGGGAAGATCTTACTTTTAAATCGATGTCGGTACCCTATTATACCCCTCAGGGTTTGCACTACGTTGGTGATGTAACGTTTGATGCAGGTGCTCATATGATGGTGGCTAATAATTCTAACCTCCAATTTGATGGTGCTTTTGTAGCTCAAGGTACTGCATCAAATCCTATCGTTTTCTGTGGTACTGGTAACAATCCGTCGTGGGATGGTATCATCCTAACCACCAGTGGTGAAAACAATGTGATGAGTCATTGCCATATCCAAAATGCTGGAGTGGGTACTGATTGGTTCAACCAGTCTTGTCTTTATATCGGTTCCGAAACAGTCGTTACTCTCAACAACAACGTGTTTGGCGCTAGTGGGCATTATGGTGTAACCATCGAAAATATCGAAAATTGGGACAATGTGACCCATAGCGGTAACAGTTTTACTGATTGTGCCAGTGGCAACGTGTTCCTTGAATCGGGTGGCGAATATAATGGCACCCAGTATGATGCTGAGGATGTGCTTACGAATCTTCCTTAGGTCTTCCTTTCTAATCTGATACAGCGGGCATTACTTTGGTTGTGCCCGCTTTTTTTGTGCTAACCCTACGGGAGGTATTGCTCTAATCGATATAAAAATGTTGATAAGTCGTTTTTTTTTCGTTTCTTTGCAATGAGAAAGATTAGATACTTTGGTCCTACAACTCTGTGATCAATCGTAAGTTGAGGGTTAGGGTTCTTCTTTCTTTCGTCGTTAATATATATAATAGAGCAATGAAAGATATATTTTCGTGCCTGCCGCATAGCCCTCTTTCTTGGGGTATCACCTACCGGCTGCTGCTGTTGGGAATACTTCTTCTTATAGGTACTAGCGTCATTGCTCAGCGCGACAACAAAGGTGTTCCTCTTCGAAAAGACAACCGCAGCGTAGGCAGCAGTTCTTCCCATTTATCGAATAGCGATAATGAGACAGCTCAGTTTACGGAAATCAATAAGGGTCGTTCCGTTGGCGGATTGCACAACGGTTTGGGTACTCTCATAGAGGCAATTCCCTCTTTCAACGATAATCTTCCCAATAGGTTGCCTGGTTTCTATAATAACGAGTATCTTTTCCAAGCGGTAAATAATATTGCTGATTCCCTTAATATTCTACGCAATACTCTTGCTTCTTTCAGTGATGATTGTCGCTGTCAGCTTATCACATATATGTCGCAGTGGTATGGAAATCAGTTTGCTGCCGAGCGCGATAAATTCAATGTAGCCTTTCGTCATCGCAATCTCCCTCTTATGCGTCAGCAGGCTCAACAAGCGTTGAGTCTTATCCACGAGGTTGACACTCTCCTTGCGCTCTATCCCTTTGCCGAAGACAATCGGTTGAATGAGCATTTAGGCAACGATGGGGGCGACCCCTCTCTGCATGACGACCACATGCATCCAACGCGAATGCTGATTGCCTATTGGGGCGAATCTGTGATTCTAGATTATGCCAATCGCAAGTGGTCGGGGCTCTTGGGACACTATTATGCCTCTAGATGGGAGCTCTTCTTTGAGGCAGCGATTACCGCTGTGGAACAGCAGCAGGAGTTCAATCTAGCAACGTTTAACCAACAGTTAGTACGGTTTGATAATCAGTGGTTTCAACAACATGAAGTCTATCCTATCCGCTTCAACAACGAGGATCGGGCCCTCCGTCATTTTCTTGTTAAATTCTTATACCACAACGATTACCGTCTTGTTGCTGATGCTGCCGATCGGGTCTTGCAGCAGTTTCCTCAGTCCAACTTACAAGATTTCTATAAGAGCAATTTTCAAGAGCGCTTCGGCACAGGACATCTAGTGGGGAAAGAACGTACGCAGGGCATGATTGATTATATAAATCGTGAATGCCAATATATGATTGAACAGGAGGGATGGACGTCGCAAGGCTACGAGTTGCCTCGCTATGAGTTGGCGGGTCTCAAAGGCGACTATGTGCGTGTGAACCTGTCGGTGGTCCTCGATAGTTTGGTGTCGGCTTCTCATCTTGCTGACTGTTTTGTGCGGGGGGCTTTCGCTATCGATTCGGCCGATATAGCTAACTGGCAGTGTCGTTGGGAAATGAGAATGGTTGATCTCCAACCTTATCGTTCTCGTTTGGGTAGTTTCGAAGCTGATAGCACTGCCATTCAGCAGCTCTTCGCTCAGGGCAAATATGCCTATCACCATAGTGCCCGTTTCAATGCTGCCTATCATTACCACTACCGTCTTATTCGTCGCGACATCTTCGAATTGGAACTTCTCCCATTGATAGAGAAGACTCCTAACGACTAAAGATAATAATATTAATAACAGAATAAAAACTAAGTCTATAAACTTATCAACGTAAAAACGTTTTCTCATTATGTTTCAAAAGATAATCCAAGCTTGTGTCAAGATGGTGAACCGTTGGTTGCCTGACCCCTTTATCTTCGCCATCATCCTTACCCTTATCGTGGCCATTATTGCTATGCCTATCTGTCATCAAACCCCTATCGAGGTGATCTCCAACTGGGGTGGCGGCATTATGGGATTACTCAAATTTGCTATGCAGATGGCTCTTGTCCTCGTGTGTGGCTCTACTTTAGCCTCGGCTCCTATGGTTAAACGGGGCATCGGTCGGTTGGCGGCAATTCCTAAAACACCTGCTGCTGCTATTGCGTTGGTAACCTGCATCAGTGCCCTCTGCTGCTGGCTTAATTGGGGTTTTGGACTTATCGTTGGTGTTATCTTCGCCAAAGAGATTGCCCGTCAGATGGCAGGTGTCGACTATCGATTGCTTATTGCTTCGGCCTATAGCGGATTCGTGGTATGGCATGCTGGTTTGTCGGGTTCTATCCCCCTTAAGTTGGCCTCCGATCCCGATGAGTTGGCCTCCGTCACTAATGGTGCTCTCACTGAGGTGATCCCCGTCAGTCAGACCATTTTGGCTCCTCTCAATTTGATTATGGTGGTGGTGGTTATTATCGCTATCACTGTTGTCAATGCGCTGATGCATCCTAAGGGAAAGGATATCGTTACCGTTGATCCTCAACTATTAGTTGAAGAACCAGTGGTGCCTCGCATCAAAGGAGGAACTCCTGCTCAGCGTCTAGAAAACAGTCCTATCCTCAGTTGGCTCATCGCGCTTATGGGTATCGCTTATTTGATTATTAAACTAGGTTTCCAACAGGGCTCGTTCGATCTCGATGTCTGCATTGTCCTCTTCCTAATGTTTGGTATCATCTTTCACGGAACTCCTATGGCTTATGTACGTGCTTTCGGCAGTGCTGCTAAAGGGGCAGCGGGTATCATCCTTCAGTTTCCCTTTTATGCGGGTATCATGGGCATCATCACCGGTGTGGGGGCAGGTGCCGATGCCCAAAGTCTCGGTGAGGTACTCAGCAATGGATGTGTAGCTATCAGTAATGCACATACTTATCCATTGCTTACTTTCCTCTGTGCTGCTGTGCTTAACCTCTTCGTTCCTTCGGGTGGTGGACATTGGGCTATTCAGGCTCCTATTATGTTTACCGCTGGTGCCAATTTGGGTGTTGATCCTGGACTTACGGGTATCGCTATCGCTTGGGGTGATGCTTGGACTAACCTCATTCAGCCGTTCTGGGCATTACCTGCGCTGGCTATTGCTAAACTCGATGCAAAGGATATTATGGGTTATTGCCTTATCGATTTGGTGGTTACGGGGGTCATTATTTGCGGTGGACTCCTCATATGGGCTATGTAATCTTTTTTCAATGTTAAAGGGGAGGATTATCTCATTTTTCTCTCTAAGGTCATCTCACCCAACAACGGCATTGCTATTTGTGAGTAGAAAACAAAATATTCGTATTATATTTATCAAGTTTAAATCCAACTATTTTACCTGTTGAAACTGTTAAATATTCTGATACAATTTGATCAATAACAAATATCTGCTTATATTTGCATTTTGTTTATACTCCTAGAGAATTGAAAAATAGAAACCAATATTGTCAATACTAATAGTAAAGAAATAACCCATTATACCAATCCAAACAATATGAACTTCACCAAACAGGAAATAATTGATATGCTTAATGCTCGAGGAGCCGATCATGAGGCGTTGCTTGAGCGGGCTTTGGCTACCAAACTGGAATACTTAGATCATTTTGTTCATCTCCGTGGATTGATAGAGTACAGCAGTGTTTGTCGCAAAAACTGTCTATATTGTGGTCTTCGTTCGGGCAATAGCAAGGCTATCCGCTATACTATGACTGATGAGGAAGTGATGGACTGTGCTCGTCAGGCTGTTGAACTCCGTTATGGTAGTATAGCCCTTCAGTGTGGTGAACGTAATGATAAGGCTTTTACAGATAAGATTGCCCAACTGGTGCGTGATATCAAGAAACTCTCTGATGGTAAGTTGGGTATCACCCTCTCGTGCGGTGAACAGTCGGAGGAGGTGTATCGCCAATGGTTTGAGGCGGGTGCTCACCGTTATCTGCTTCGTATTGAGTCGTCTAATGAGGAACTCTATTATAAGATTCATCCTCATGACGATACCCACGCTTTTGCCACTCGTCTCAATTGTATCGACACTCTCCTGAAGATTGGCTACCAAACGGGTACGGGTACTATGATTGGACTTCCGTTCCAAACTGTCTCCGATATGGCAGACGATCTTCTTTTCTTCCAAAGCAAGGGGGTAGCTATGGTGGGCATGGGTCCTTTTATTCCACATCCCGATACTCCGTTGTGGCAATATCGCAACGATATTCCCTCCGATGAAGAACGTCTTCAAATGACGCTCCGTATGATCGCTATCCTCCGTCTTATGATGCCAGAAATCAATATGGTATCGGCTTCGGCCAATCAGACACTTAACCCTCTAGGCCGTTCTATGGCTGTCAAAGCAGGTGCCAATGTGCTGATGCCTAATCTTTCGCCTTCTCCTTATCGAAAAGACTATATCATCTATCCTGACAAACAGTGTATCGAGGAAACGGCCTCTTTCTGTGCTGCCCATTTGGAACTCCAAATGCGGGCTATCAAACATAGTATTCTCTACGATGAGTGGGGCGACTCTAAAGCATTCCTTAAGGCTCATCCAACTTTTCGTTAGGCTCCATTCGAACTACTTAAACTATGTTTTCTCCAATAAAAACAGGGAGTCGCGATTGCAACTCCCTGTTTTCTGTATATGCTCCTTATATTATATAAGGTGTATGCTTATTTCTGCATTTCTTTGAGACGCTGAGTAAGCATGGGAACGATCTTGTGGAGATCGCCAACGATACCAAGGTCGGCAACGCTGAAGATGGGGGCGAACTTATCTTTGTTGATAGCAATAATAAATTCGCTCTCTTCCATACCAGCGAGGTGCTGGATAGCACCGCTGATACCGCAAGCCATGTAGAGGGCAGGACGAACAGTTTTACCAGTCTGTCCAACCTGACGGCTTTGGGGCATAACGCCTGCATCAACCATAGCACGCGAAGAGGATACTTCGCCACCGAGTTCGTGAGCCAAAGCTTCGAGTTTTGCGAAACCGTCTCCAGTACCTACACCACGACCACCCGATACGAGGATCTTAGCTTCAGCGATATCAGCGATGGTTTTGGTTTCCTTGACGTTCTCAACGAGTTTCACACGGTTGATCTTCTCCATGTTGAAGTTGACCTTCAAGGGGATGATCTCACCTTGGCGGCTCTCATCTGCCTGCATACGCTGCATAACACCGGGGCGGACAGTAGCCATCTGGGGACGATGGTTCTTGCAGGTGATGGTAGCCATGAGGTTGCCACCGAATGCGGGACGAGTCATCAAGAAGGTGCGGTCTTCACCGATTTCGAGTTTGGTGCAGTCAGCAGTAAGACCGGTAATGTTGCGTGCACTGAGGCGGGGACCAAGGTCACGGCCAATGGTGGTGGCACCCAGCATGAAGATGGAGGGTTTGCAGTCTTGGATCACTTTGGTGATGGCCTGTGTGTAGGGCTCGGTCATATAGGTGTCGAGCACGGGATCTTCAATGAGGACAACCTTGTCAGCACCAGCAGCGATGAGGCTCTGTGCCTTGTTGGCGATATTGTTGCCACAAAGTACGGCAACGACCTTCTCGCCCAACGACTGTGCCAGTTCGTGAGCTTTACCGAGCAGTTCCAATGCTACGTTCTGGATTTTGCCATCACGCTGTTCGGCAAAAACATAAACGTCTTTATATTCTTCTATGTTCATAGTGGAATTTGCTTTTTTATTTGATTAGATGTTGGAAAGGAAAAACATACTAACCGATTAGGGTTAGATAAGATGTTTTTCTTTTAATTTGTTGATAATAAGGTCGACAGCCTCTTCAGGACTAACCTCGAAGGTTTCGCCAGCAGGTTTGAGCTGTTTGGGGAATGACTTGTATACGTTGGTGGGCGATCCAGCTTTGCCAATGCGCTCTTCAGGTACGTCAATCTTGTCGGCATTCCAGATTTCAACCTCTTTGTCGAAAGCGGTAACGATACCGTTGACACTCATATAGCGAGGTTTAACGGCTGATGCGAGTACGGTAACGAGGCAAGGAGCCTGCATTTGAAGAGTTTGGTAACCCTCTTCGGTTTGCTTGCGAACGGTGAAGGTCTTGGTGGCCTCATCGTAGTCGATATGCTCGAGGTAGGATACTTGGGGTAGGTCGAGATGCTCAGCAATCTGAGGACCCACTTGTGCGGTATCACCATCGATAGCCTGACGGCCAGTGATGATGATATCGTAATCCATAGTGCGGAGGGCACCGGCAATGGCGCTAGAGGTGGCCAGGGTATCGGCACCACCGAGACGACGGTCAGTGAGCAGGATGGCGCGGTCAACACCCATAGCGAGAGCCTCGCGGAGGATGGCATCGGCTTGGGGAAGACCCATGGTGATAACAGTGACGTTGGCACCATATTTCTCTTTTAATTGCAGAGCGAATTCGAGACCGCCCTTATCATCGGGGTTCATAATGCTGGGAACACCCTCGCGAATCAGCGTACCGGTTTGGGGATTGATCTTAACCTCGGTGGTATCCGGCACTTGTTTGATACAAACTACTATATTCATGTTGCTTCGTTTCTATTATTTAAATAATTTACCGGCAATGACCATGCGCTGTACTTCGCTGGTGCCTTCGTAGATTTCTGTGATCTTGGCGTCGCGCATCATTCGCTCGACAGGATATTCACGGGTGTAGCCGTAGCCACCGTGGAACTGGACGGCTTTGGTGGTAACTTCCATTGCTGTTTCTGCGCAGAAGAGCTTGGCCATAGCGGCATCGGCAGAGTAGGGGAGTCCCATATCTTTCTTGTAGTGGGCGCTACGAACAAGCAGACGGGCAGCCTGTACTTTGGTTTCAAGGTCAGCCATCTGGAACTGTGTGTTCTGGAATTTGGCGATGGGTTTGCCGAACTGTTTACGTTCTTTGGTGTATTTTACTGTTTCATCGATAGCACCTTGGGCGATACCGAGAGCCTGAGAGGCGATGCCAATACGGCCACCATCAAGGGTCTTCATAGCAATGCTGAAGCCTTTGCCCAACTGTCCCAAAAGGTTATCTTTGGGAATACGGCAGTCTTCGAATACCAGTTCGGTAGTGGCGCTGCCGCGGATACCCATCTTCTTTTCTTTCTTTCCGATGCTGAAGCCAGGAGCTCCCTTCTCAACGATGAAAGCGGAGATGCCTTTGGTGCCGAGGCTCTTATCGGTCATAGCGAAGATGATGAACACATGGGCGTAGCTGCCGTTGGTGATGAAAATCTTGTTGCCGTTGAGTACCCACTCATCGCCATCGAGGACAGCGGTGGTTTGCTGACCAGCAGCATCGGTACCAGCATTGGGCTCAGTAAGACCGAAAGCACCAATCCATTCACCTGAAGCTAGTTTGGGCAGATATTTCATTTTCTGTTCCTCAGTACCGTGCTCCATGATGGGGGCGCAGCACAGCGAGGTGTGAGCAGAGAGGATAACACCAGTGGTACCGCAGACGCGCGAAAGCTCTTCAACGGCCATACCGTACATGATGTTCGTTCCACCGGCACCACCATACTGGGTGGGCACGGGGATACCCATAAGTCCTATTTTTCCCATTTTTTCGACAGTCTCGATGGGGTAACGCTCTTCTTCGTCCACTTCGGCTGCCAGGGGCTTCACCTCGTTCTCGGCAAATTCACGAATCATTTGTAGGAAGAGGGTCTCTTGTTTTGTAAAGCTAAAGTCCATTATTATATAAGATTAATTTCGTTTATTTGTTGTTAAAGAGTGATGCGATACTTAGTGAAACAGTGTGTTATTTCACTGCGATAGTCTCAATCTCGACCAACGCACCAACGGGCAGTGCCTGAACAGCAAAGGCGGCACGGGCGGGACAATCGGTAGGATAGTATTTAGCATAGACCTCGTTCATAGGTTTGAAATAGTCCATGCTGGCCAGCAGACAAGTGGATTTAACTACGTCAGCGAAAGTGAAACCAGCCTCTTTCAAGATGGCCTCAATATTCTTCATAACCTGCTCGGTTTGGGCGGTGATGCCTTCAGGAATTTTGCCTGTAGCGGGATCGACAGGAATCTGACCCGAGATGTAGAGAGTGTTGCCCGCAAGAACGGCTTGGCTGTAGGGACCAATGGCTTTGGGCGCATTGTCGGTATGGATTATTTTCTTCATGTTTATATAATATTTATTTATGTTTGTTCACATTAACTTATATGGGCATCGTTGCTTTCAAATGTCACAACCTCATTGGATATCAGTTGTTTTAAGCCAGTTGAAAGACTTACGATGTCGGAGAATTGAGAATGCAAAGATACTGATTTTTTCTTAATGGCAGCATGATTTTTCAAATTTTTTGTACTTTTGCATTTCAGATTGCTTCACCTTAGGGGGAGGGCAATAAGTACTATAAGCTGTATTACTGATGGTTGCAATGAATATAAATGACCACAATGAGGGTTTGTTAATCATAGGTCTGATGTCGGGCACTTCGCTCGATGGACTTGATGTGGCTTATTGCCGTTTTGATTCACCTCGCCATTTCCAACTGTTGGCGGCTCATACATTTGATTATCCGGAAGAATGGCGCCAACGATTGGCGTCTCTCGATAGGGCATCAGCGTTGGAGTATGCTCAAACTGATGTGGATTTGGGTCATTATTTTGGGAAGAGGGTCAATGAGTTTAGGACGATGTATCCAGGATCTGTCGACCTTATTGCTAGTCATGGACATACCGTTTTTCATCAACCACAGTGTCTACTGACCTCGCAGATTGGTGATGGTGATGCTATTGCTGCCGAAACTCGCATCCCAGTTGCATTCAACTTCCGTAGTTTAGATGTGGCGCTAGGAGGACAGGGAGCACCACTAGTGCCTATAGGGGATCAGCTATTGTTTTCCGACTATGAATCGTGTTTAAACCTAGGGGGTATCAGCAATATCTCTTTCCAGAATGAAGGTTCCCGTATGGCTTTCGATATTTCTCCTTGCAATATGGCACTGAACTATTTAGCGGGAAAGAGAGGTCTGAGCTATGATTGCGATGGACTGATGGCATCAGAGGGCGTGGTTGATGTTGATCTTTTAGAACGCCTCAATAACCTGGGTTACTACGCTTTAGAGGCTCCTAAAACCTTAGGCAAGGAATGGTTCTTATCCGATTTCCTTCCACAATTGGAGCAACACGATGGTAAGGTGGAGGATAAACTGCGGACAGTAGTAGAACATATAGCGATACAGATTGGACGTGTTGTTGAAAGAAGGTATCTTGGTTCGATGATCGTTACGGGAGGTGGCGCTCTTAATCCACTATTAATGAAGCAGATTCGCTACTATGCTCAGAACTGCAAGGTGGTAATCCCTGATCGTTCGATTGTAGAGTATAAGGAGGCAATTATCTTCGCTCTGTTAGGTTATTTAAGGGTGACGGGTCAGGTAAATACGTTGACATCGGTTACAGGTGCTGCATGTGATAGTATAGGTGGCTGTTTATCTGGATTAGTGGGTGAAACTATAAACTAGTAAACAGAAACCATAAAACAGTAAACTGTAAACTAATTCTCTAATATAAACAACTCACTTGCAATGCCATCGGCATGGAGTAATCCTTTGCTAGTGGGTTGATAAGCTGAATCTGTTTCAATGAGTAGATTGCTTTGTAAGTAAGGTTGAATATGGATGGCAAGATAATTGGTATAGTTTGGAAATTGGGTGTTGATAATTTTTTTTTCAATACCTCTAGTGGTTCTTAGGGCAGTCATCATATATTCATTGAAGGCATCTCGTAGTGTTAACTGCTCCTCTTCATAGTATATTCTCCCTTGTTCAATACCTTCACAATATTTTCGTAGGTTACTGTAGTTCCATCGTCGATTGAGTCCATCGAAGGAATGGGCTGCAGCACCAAATCCTAGATAGGGGGTGCGGTCCCAATAGCGACTATTGTGGCGAGAATAGTGGTGATCCTTGCAAAAGTTACTCACCTCGTATTGTTCCCATCCCTGAGCAGCAGCCCATTGGCAGAGGATTTCATATTGGGCAACAGCAGTGGCTTCTGTGGCAGGTTGAATTAATTTTTTGCGTATTTGTTGCTCTAATAGAGTATGAGGCTCTACAGTGAGAGCGTAACATGAGAGGTGCTGTATGGGAAGGGTGGCGAGTTGCTGCAACTGGACTTGCCAATCGTCAAGTGTTTGGTTGGGAAGTCCATAAATCAAATCGATGGTGATATTATGAAAGCCTGCCATATAGGCGTTTTCGATGGCATTACGGGCTTGAAGACCCGTATGGATGCGGCCAATGGTGGCAAGATCGCTATCACGGAAGGACTGTACACCCATGCTGATGCGGTTAAAGAGGCGTAGTGAAGCTAGCGCTTCGAGATAGGAGGGGCTAAGGTCTTCAGGGTTACATTCGATAGTGGCTTCCTCTATTTGGGAGAGGTCGAAACAAGAACGCAGTGTTTCTACTAAAGAGGTAAGTTGTGCGATGGAGAGTTGTGTTGGTGTCCCCCCTCCCAAATAGAGAGTCTTGATCGGTTTCCCATACCCCTTACTGCGCTGCTCGATTTCGTGACAGAGGGCATCAACGTAGCGTTCTTTGTCTTGACGACCCGCTAGGGAGTAGAAGGCGCAGTAGTTACATTTTCGATGACAGAAGGGAATATGGATATAGATCATGGGGTAGGGTATTGGATAATAAAAAAGAGAAGGCCACTCTGATATGGGGCCTTCTTAGTAGCGGGGATGAGACTTGAACTCATGACCTCCGGGTTATGAATCCAGCGCTCTAACCAGCTGAGCTACCCCGCCATCATTTCAGTGGATTTCTCCTCTCGAAATCGGGTGCAAAAGTACACACTTTCTTTCAATGGGCCAAATTTTTTTGAAAAAATATTTTCCTCTTCCACCTCATTGACTGATAATAAGTGTAATAATTTTATATGTTTACTTGCTGTATGACTTGATAGAAGTATGAAAAATAGGCGCTCGAGTGGTTGTTTTTCCAAAAATCGAGGGGAGAAAATGGGAGTATTACAGTATGGAACGGAAGCATTATTCGAATAGAGATGTGAAGTTGAATTTCACTCCATCGAATAGTCCTTGATCGGATAGTTTGAGTTCGGGAATAACGGGAAGGCACATGAAAGAGAGGGTCATGAAGGGTGCTGCGAAACGACACCCCTGACTAGCAGCCTGTGCTTTGAGGAGTTGATGGAGACGGGCCACTTCGTGGGGTGGCTCGTTGGACATAAGTCCAGCTATGGGTAAAGGTAATTCAATACACGATTGTTGATGGCACACACAGAGTCCACCTTCCGATTGCACTAGTTTATTGATGGCAGTGATAATATCTTGGTCGCTGCATCCTAATGCAATAATATTGTGGCAATCATGTGCAATGGTGGAGGCGATAGCTCCTTGTTTAAGTCCGAAACCATGAATGAATGCAACCTGTGGGTGACATTGTGTATAGCGATCGATGACAACGAGTTTGAGGATATCGTTTTCAATATCTGGGACTACCTGATTGTTGACTACTAATGGTTTAACTAATTGGCATTGGGTATAAAGAGAGCCTTCATGAGCAACGATTACTTTCATCTGTGCATCGGCATGGGGTGGAGTGACAATAATATCGTCAGGGGTAAAGTGGGAGGCGTGAAAGTTGTTAGGAAGGGGTCCTACGGGGATGGGGTTATCGACATAAATGGCACTTACTACCCCCTGTTGTTTATTGAATACCTCGCAACCATTGATAAAGGTATGTAGTATGTTGAAATCATGAAGATTGTCAACGATAATGAAGTCGGCATTATCACCTTCGCGTAGGAGTCCATGGTTGAGGTGGTAGTGTTTGACGGGGGTGAGGCAAGCGGCATTGAGAACATTCCATAGAGGGTATCCTTTCGCAAGCGAGCGACGGACCAACTGGTTGATATGTCCTTCTCGTAGTTCATCGGCATATTTGTCATCAGTACAGAACATTATCATATTATCGCTCTCGCCTAAAAGGGGAGCAAGATGTTCAAAGTCACAAGCGGCACTGCCTTCTCGGATCAAGATTTTCATGCCCATCGTTATTCGTTCTCGGGCTTCATCAAGGGTGGTGCATTCATGATCGGTAGTGATGTCTTCCTTGATATAATGGAGGATATCGTTGCCTGTAACTCCAGGGGCATGACCATCGATGGGTTTGCCTTCATTATGGGCAGCTTCGAGTTTACCCATCAGATCGGGGTCATGGTTCAGTACACCAGGCACATTCATAACTTCGGCAAGACCGTAGATGTCATCGCGTTTTAACAGTTCAGCAACTATTGTTGCGTTCAACTTGGCTCCAGAGGTCTCGAAGGGGGTGGCAGGAACGCAGGAGGGGGCTCCGAAATGGAAATGAAATCGTACTCTCTTGGCATTCTCGATCATGAAATCGATACCAGCTACACCCATAACGTTAGCGATTTCATGAGGATCACAAACACATGCTATGGTTCCTTGACGAACGGCTAGTGGGGCGAAATGTTCGGGGGTGAGGAGAGAACTCTCGATGTGAATATGGCTATCGACAAAACCAGGCATAGCGTAAGGGGCATCTTTCGGAAGAGGTTGACTAAGTTTTTTTAGTTGTTCGATTTTTCCACTTCGAATAATGATGTCGGCATCGAAAATGGTTTGGTTAATGATATCAATTATATGTGCTTTCATGATTAAAGGGGCTAGATAAAACAAGTTTGTTTAATTATTTGTTTCGTGTTTATAAATTGGACACTTCGCTATCGGTGAGGTATTTATCGTAATAAAGTCCCATCTCGCTCAGTACGGGACAGGCGCGACTTTGATCAATGAAGATCCGTATGCCATTGGTGGTGAGGGTGGGGAGGATAACGATGCGTTTGTAGCCTACTGTGGTTTCGGTAGCTACGGTTTTCCACTTTCCATCATTGTCTAGGATCTCAATATGGAAACGCTCAATACGTTGCCCAAGGGGTATATATTCTTGAAGCACAACGCGGTTAAAGGTGACAGGTTGGGTAAAGGATACTTCGATTAGATCGTTTGTTTGTCCTTCGCGAGTAGCGTAGTAGGTGTTGTAGTCTTGGTCAGTAAGGTGGGACGTTCCGAAGCGACGTCCTCGAGCGTGTTCGGAGATAAAAGTGCCTCGAAGCAACAGATTTTGGGCAAATATATCATTCAGTGCTTTGCGCAACTCAACCAATCGTATGGAATCTTCTGCTGGGATAAGACCTCGTGTGTCGGGAGGTACATTAAGCAACAGCAGGGAGTTGCGTCCTACGCTTGTGTAATAGATGCGGAGTAGCGTTTTGAGACTTTTGGGGTGTTCAGAGGGACGATAGAACCAACCATCGCGTATCGATACATCAGTTTCGGCTGGAATCCAGTGTGTTCCATTTCGATTACCCTGATTGAGGGTATCGGTGGAGGGAGCTCCTGCACCAGGGGTAAAACCATCTATATCAAGGGTGGACCAACAAGTGCGACCTGCAGCTCCACTTTCGTTGCCAACCCAGCGACATCCAGGTCCAATATCGCTGAAGATGAGGGCTTGGGGGTGTTTTTCGAGAACGAGATTGTTGAATTTTTCCCAATCGTAAGTCTGTTTCTTACCATTAGGACCTTCTCCGTTAGCTCCATCAAACCACTGCTCGAAGATAGGACCATAGTGGTCATGGGCTGAACTGAGGGTTGCAAGGAATTGTTGGTTATATTCAGGGGTGCCGTAGGTGGGGTCATTGCGATCCCAAGGTGAAATATAGATACCGAAGGCTAGTTGGCCTTCGTGGCAGGCGTTACTCAATTCTTTCAAAACATCGCCCTTACCATTACGCCAACTGCTCTGTGCCACAGTATGTTGACTGCATGGATTAGGCCATAAACAGAACCCATCATGGTGTTTGGCAGTGAGGATTATTCCTTTCATACCTGCTTGTTGTGCTACTGCCACCCATTGATGACAATCTAGTTGAGTGGGGGCGAAGAGATCTTCCGCTTCGGTGCCATCTCCCCATTCGTTTCCAGAGAAGGTGTTGGGTCCGAAATGGCAAAACATATTCATCTCCATTTGTTGCCAGGCCACCTGTGATGGAGTAGGGAGGGGTCCGTAGGGTAGGGGAGGTTGCACATCACAACTGAGGACGAATGAAGATACGATGGCGATTATCGAAAAGAGAGTCAGACTATTAGATGTTCTTTTTTGCATTACTATTTAAACAATTAAAGTTATTATAGTTTTTTTTGACTAATGATTATTGTATTATATCATCTGTTTGACTATATTAGTGAATGGGTTAGTTTAATGAGTGTGAAGTTAGTTGTGTGGTTTGTGTCATTGATAAAAGAATGAAACTATTGGTTGTCAATCCTTTTATGAAAAAGGATGAGATGATTGATTTTGCAAAAATAGATAATTTTCTGGAATGTTGCAATAGTAAGTGCAAGAAAAAGAGCAATACGACAGAACTCTTGGGGAAATAAATTGTAAATATTAATATAAACTAATACTTGAATATATTGATATTAATATTCAGTATTTTAATGATTTAATTTATATAAAACTTTATTCTTGTGGATTGAAAGCGTTGGCTATTTCTAAGAATAATTGGGCTGTAGGTCTAATAATTTGGTCGGGGAAATCGTAGTCGGGATGGTGAAGTTCTACATGATCTTCTCCCGATCCTATACCCATCATAGCACCAGGGTATACCATTAAATAGTCAGCAAAATCTTCGCTCCAACGGAAGGGTCGTTCTTCTTGATGGATGGAGAGGTGTAGAGAATGGGCAAGATGCTGTATACGAACTACTTGCTGGAGATGATTTTCAGTGGCATAGAAGGGTTCACGCAGCTCAATATCGACTTTAAGTTGTTGGTTTTGAGACACTTCATTGGTGATGGATCGAGCAGTTTGGAGCAACCATTCCATCGTTTCGTTGGTATAGGCACGGAGGGTGAAAGCTAGTGAAGCTTCGCCTGCCGAGGTGCCAAAGGCTTCGCTACCACAACGGATATAGATGGGAGTAGACTGCGAGAAACTTTTTATATCGTTGATGTTTACGTGATTAAAGGTGTCAAATCGCTGTATGAGTTGACTTATGGCTAGAGCAGGATTAATTCCTTTCTCGGGTGTTGAGGCATGAGTTTGTCGTCCATGAAGATGAATGATGAAGCCTGATGAGGCTGCAGCAAAGGTATTGGGAATCAGTACCAGTTGGTTGAGGGGATAACCAGGTAGGTTATGGATAGCATATATTGCCCGTATGTCATATTGCTTTAAGATGCCGCTTTGGAGGATTTTCTTCGATCCAAGTCCTGTCTCTTCTTCAGGTTGAAAGATTAGGATGACGGTATTGCGACAAGCATGTAGATGTTGGGCTAGTTCGAGCAGTATGGCAGTATGCCCGTCATGTCCACATTTATGTCCTATATTTTGATTAACAGAACGATAGGGTAGGGAGTTCTGCTCTTGTATAGGTAGGGCATCGATATCGGCCCGGAATGCTACTGCAGGAGCGGAAAGATCTTGACCGAAAACAGCAATCACGCCATAGGCTTCATGCTGAGGGGTGCTACCTACATGGGTGTATATTTTTAGTGGATGGAGTTGTGTTAGCTCCTTGACAATCAGATCATGGGTATTCTTCTCACAACCTGATAGTTCGGGATGCTGATGGAGAAGATGTCTTATTTCAGTTGTTTCCATAGCGTTTTACTAGTTCTTTGAAGGTAGAGCCGCGTTGTTCAAAGTTTTTGAAAGCATCGTAACTAGCTGCAGCAGGGGAGAGGAGACAGATATGGTCTGAGGCAGTATGCTCAAAACACCAAGGAATGATTTTCTCATAATCGTTTTCGTAGAGGATGTTGCGATGATTATCGATACCTGATTGGTGGATCATCGTTCCTATTCGTTGACCAGCTTTTCCTATCAAAACGATATTTCGGAGGGGTTGATGTTGGATGAATGCAACCAACGGGGCGTAGTCAATGCCACGATCGAATCCACCTAGAATCACAGTATCAACTCGTTGAAGGGAGGTAATGGCAGCAATGCATGCGGCAGGAATGGTGGAGATAGAGTCATTGAAAAAGGTAATGCCTTTAAAAGTTCCAACCTCTTCTAAACGATGTTCAAGTCCATGGAAAAGACTGAGGGCTTGATCAAAGGTGCTATCGTCAACGCCCCAATCCTGTGTGGCAAGACGGGCCACCACGATATTACTGAGGTTATGGTCGCCTTGAAGATGGGAAGGGTGATGACGTAAGTTTTGAGCCATAGGGCTGTGTAGACTATAGGGAGTGATAGTTCCTTTTATGGATGCCCGATGCTGCGCAACCAATTGGTTGAGTGTGCAGTTGTCTTCACAGAAGAAGAAGTGATCGCCTGCCTGTTGATGGAGGGCTATCTGTAGCTTGGCCATTTGGTAATCTACGTAGGAATGGTAGTGGTCAAGGTGTTCTTCGAAAAGGTTTAAGAGGATGGCAGTATGGGGTGCTCTGTGGATATTTTCCAATTGGTGGCATGAGAATTCAGCAACGATAGGAGTGTCTTTATCAATTTGATCGACAATATCAAAAAGAGGAATCCCCATATTGCCCGCCATGAGCGTATGGGGATTATGAAGTTGCATTGCAGTGGCTATCAGGTTAGTAGTGGTACTTTTACCTTTGGTACCGGTAACACCGATTGTTTGGGGTGCATAAACCTGAAGAAAAAGATCGGTTTGCGAGGTGATAGTATTGAGATCGCAGTGTCCTTCAAAAACAAAGGTGGGTATACCTGGCGATTTGATAATTAGGTCGTAGTTTTTTTCAGCCTCTTGTTGGATTTGTTCGTTGCCTTCAGCTATAGTGATATTGGCTTGGGGTAACAATAGGCGTATCAGTTTTTCGCTGCTTTTGCCTTCACGTCCATATCCTGCAAGGAGAATACGACGACCTGTTAGCAATCGAACTAATTCTTCACCCTTGTATATTGTTTTGTTCATCTTTTTTCTCTTTGCTCTGACTGCGGATAAGTGCGAGCAGTTCAATCACTTCGAAGGTTGTGAATACCACATAAGCTATTAGGAATGTTATGGTAAACAATTTGGCCTGCTGCAGATGGGTATACATATAAACGAAGAGAACTACTAGATGGAGCATTAATATGCCTACAGTAACACCAAAGAAGATCTTGATAAAATCGCGTGGATCTTTCATGAGTGCTTTGGCTATGATGTTGTGCTGCAAGGCTGTAATGATAGCGAAGTACAGCACAAGGAGGGTCATAGCAACAAGGTAACTAGGACGAGCGAAAAGGAACACACCGAGGGTGGCTATCAAGCCGAGAGCCGATAAGATACCCAGATGGGTATAGTATTTCTTCAGATTCATTAGCGTGGATCGTTTTTATTAATCGAAATGCAAACCCTCTGCGGTAGTGAATTTCTCGCAGTAATGACACTTCAGTTTGATATTCTCTTTGTCAACAACATCAAACTTGGTAGTGATTGTTTCGTGGTTGGTTATGCACATGGGGTTCATGCATTTGATGATACCTTCAATCTGATCGGGGATTTCAGCATCAAGTTTGCTAATTACCTCATAATCTTTGATGGTAACGATCGTAGCCATAGGAGCGACAAGGGCAATCATGCTGATCTCCTCTTTCGAGAAGTGGCGATTTTTGACCTTGATGATACCTTTGCGGTTAAATTTCTTGCTAGAGAGATTGTTTCCAATAAGCACTTCGTCTTCGTATTTTTCCAGACCCAACAGATGGATTACTTGGTATACGGCATTGGTGGGAATATGATCGATGACGGTTCCGTTCTGAATGGCAGGAACAACCATTTCTGTCTTCTTATCCATATATTTTATATTTTGAAGGTTCGATAATGATGATTTTATACTTTTGGGCAGAAAGCTGATTATCTTACACCGAGGATAGCAGCCATGAGAGCCTGACGGACATATACACCATTTTGTGCCTGTTGGAAGTAGTAGGCATATGGGGTCTTGTCTACATCGGTAGTAATCTCATTGACACGGGGTAGGGGATGGAGGATTCGCATATTCTCCTTGCAACCTTCAAGCATATCGGCAGTGAGAATGCAGCTATCCTTAACACGCTCATATTCCAGTGGATCGGGGAAGCGTTCACGTTGAACACGAGTCATATAGATAATATCGGCAGTAGGAATAATATCCTTCAAGTCGGTGTATTGATAGTACTTCAAACCTGAGTTTTTGATGCTCATCTTCACTGAACTAGGAAGTTTCAGTTCAACAGGCGAAACCAAGTGGAAGGTGGCATTGAAGTTGCACATAGCTTGAACTAGCGAGTGGACAGTACGTCCATATTTAAGGTCGCCAACACAAGCGATCTGCAGGTTGTTGAGGGTACCTTGAGTTTTGCGGATGCTGTAAAGGTCGAGCATACACTGGGTGGGATGCTGGTTGGCACCATCGCCTGCGTTGATAACGGGAACCGTTGCCACTTCGCTAGCATAGCGAGCCGAGCCCTCTTTGGGATTGCGCATCACGATGAGATCGCTATAGGAGCTGACCATCGTGATAGTGTCGTGAAGCGATTCGCCTTTTTGGACACTGGTGGCAGCTGGGTTAGAGAATCCAATGACACGTGCGCCCAGTTGGTTGGCAGCACTCTCGAAGCTGAGACGGGTGCGGGTAGAAGGCTCGAAGAAAAGGGTGGCAACCACCTTGTCGCTCAAGATGGGCTGCTTAGGATTCTTCTCAAAATCCTCAGCAATGTCAAGCACCTGGATGTATTCATCCTTGTTGAAGTCGGTGATCGAGATGAGGTTTCTTCCTTTTAAATTGCTCATGGTTCTATATTTTTAATGTTTTATTATTCTCAAGTTGTAGTTTTAGGTTGCGATAGGGTAGGTCTCTTATAAAAAAAGCGACTAACGAAAGTCGCTTCTAAAAAAATCAATATCTCATAACTGCCACATGTAGGCATTCCGAATGTGTGATCCTTTATGTTACAGTTACTTCTCAATTTGATGGTTGTTTTTTTATCTTTCTGCAAAGTTACACTTTTTTTTTATTTTGCAAGAAATTTTTTCTAAAAATTTATTACTTCACACCCAACTGTTCTAATGCTTTGGTAGCAGGTTCGTAGTTGGGATCGATCTGGAGAGCTGTGCGATAACAGATTGCGGCATTGTTACGATCGCCTTTCAGTTCGTATGCCACTCCGCGATTATAGTGTGCTTCAACATATTGATTGTCGGCATCGATAGCTTTGGTGAAGAATTCGATGGCATTATCGTAGTCTTGATAAAGAATCATTTCGATATATCCCCGGTTGTGCCAAGCAAATTTGTTTTGAGGATCAATTTCAAGTATACGGGTGTAGAGTTCGATAGCTTGTTCGGGATTTTCAGTATCTTGATAGAGCATAGCAAGGGCATAGATGGCGTTGATATTGTTCGGTTCCAGTTGGATAGCAGTTTTCAGATACTCCACACCCAGCATGTTGTGGTGCTGTGCGTACAGAACACCAAGTTCCTCATAGGCAGGCTCAAAATCAGGATAAAGATCGATAACACGACGGAAATA
Source organism: Bacteroidales bacterium (assembly GCA_030523765.1). Classification (GTDB taxonomy): domain Bacteria; phylum Bacteroidota; class Bacteroidia; order Bacteroidales; family P3; genus Colimorpha. Next base: position 34,559 of record JAUNHX010000015.1, read on the forward strand.
ATGTACTGCGTTGGCTGTATCACCTTGTTGCTTGTACATGAACCCCTTCAACATATAGGCAGTCTTGTTGTTAGGATCAATAGAAGTAAGGTGGTTGAGAGTTTCCATAGCGCGATCTAGGTCGTTGCTGTAGAATAGCAATTCGCCCATTTTAGAATTAGCTTCAATATGATCGGGATCAAGTTCCAAAGCTTTGTTTAGGGCCTTGTAACTATCTTCCGATTTGCCATTTCTAAGATAGGCATCACCAAGAGCCACATAGTAGTTCACCTCATCGTCGTCCAACTCAATAGCTTTCTTAAAATCGGTTATTGCATCGGTAATTTGTTGTAGTTCAATCAGAATTTTACCTCTCTCATAATATAGTTCAGCATCTTTGGGATGTTGTTTAATTTTAGCATCCAACTGCAACAGACGTTCATCTCGATCCAATTGCTGCTCGGGAGTATGTTTACAAGCTGCGAATGGCAGAAGCGTAGCAAAAGCGAAGAGGGTGGCAAAACCCCAAAAGCGTAGATTATTTCTCATATCTTTGCTAAAACTACAAAGTGTCATTTTTATTGTGTCATAACCTCATTTTTATTTAAATCACAATTCCTAAATCAACTACCTTTTCTTATTTTGAGATTCTTATAATTGAACCTTTTCTTTAACTTATTTTCTAATTTTATAATCTCATGACTTATGAGAATCACGAAATCAAACCAATAATACAGCTAGAGTTCAAATATTCAAATCTCGCAGTTTATGTGAACCGCGAAATCAAACTAACAATCCTGCTAGAGTTCAATATTCTCATAGTTTATGAGAATCGTCAAATCAAAAAAAAATACAATTATAACTTCAATAACAAAGTCTCAGACATCGACAGAAATGGCAAAATAACTGTAAAAATATTAACTTCTTGGTAATCAGGTTCTTTTCACAAACAATGTCAGTTATGTAAACTAATATATATTAAAGAAAGGCGATCTCTTCTATTTAACTAGCTGAGATCGCCTTTCTTATATGTTTATATATCTATCAAGTTATCTTTTCTATTTATTATGCCTAGTATTCTTAATATAAGGCTTTGTTATTTGGATAACGAATTAGATATATTATTAATCAAACCACTTTATTTTTTGCAGTCGTGATGAGGACCTTCATGACCATCGCATCCTTCGTGACCTTTGCAACCTTCAGGTCCTTTACCTTCGGGGCATTGTGCTTTGCAACCCGGTTTGCCACCATTCTTGCAGCAACCACGACCTTCGCGAGGACGGAGCGTGTTGATGAATTCAGTACAAAGAGGATCTTTCTCGTTCATTTTTTCGGTCTGTTTAGCATCGATATAGTTGAACATATCGATATATTCGGGATCGATATTCTCTTTGATTACCATACCCCGGAACATTTCGAGCTGTTCGGCAGTAGCACCATGATGTTCGCGATGCATGAATTGGACAACCGAACGAGGAGCAATAGCACCTAAGATACTATCACGTTGTTCGAACGAAACTGTAGAATCAATCTTGTCATAGGCAGCATTGATGGCATCACGATAGAGGTTGATGATAGAATCTGCCTGAGCATCATAGCGATGACCCTCTTGAGCCCATTCCTCACTCCACTGTTTCTTTAAGGGAGCCCAAACGGTGGTATCGCGCATATACTTGTGGAATTCAAAGAATTGGCTATAGGTAATGGGACGGAACTGTTCGATTTGTTCGTCAGTTAGAGGGCCAGGAAGACCTTGAGGGCTATGGAAGATATCGTCATTGAAATGACAAATCATGTCATAGAAACGTTCGAAATCAGCATCAGCTGCGATGGCTTTCGAAACCTCCTCCTCAGTCAGTTCGTCAAAAATAGATTTCTCGGGGATAGCCGATTTGTTGCAGCTGCAAACTACCATTACTAAAAATGCTGCAAGCATTGTAAATGTGAACTTCTTCATGTTTTTAAAACCCTTATACGTGTCGGGAGCAACTTTAAGGTTTATTTATTTCTGTTTATTAATAATGTATACAATAATATTATTATGATATGTATAACTGGTACTTTCGAGTCGATAAGATGATATAAAGAGGATAGTTGCGAACTAGAATGAAGAACGTCAAGTTGTTAGAATTATTGTGGAATAAATGTTTGATTTTGTTTTTTTAACGTGAATCACAATTCTTTAGAATCTAAGTGTAAAACTGAGTGATGGAGTGGCCTTCACTCCCCCACCCCACCCTATGGTTGGGATAGTCATGGGTTGAATAAGCAGACTCAGATCATCGTTGATTTCGAAGTCGAAAAGATGAGCAAAGACGTAGGCATCGACCATATTAAGAGCATAGAAAGCGATATCAATGAAAAGGTATAGTTGGAAGTCTTTGCTTTTAGATTGGTATAAGTTATAGATATTGGTAGTAGGATACGAAGCATATTCCTCAAGCTGAGTAGCTCCACTATGCTGAGTACGATAAAGATATTCGTTTTTGAACATCATCATCTCGCTATAGTTATTCCAGACCACGTAGGACATAACTCCCAAGCCAGCATAGATGATAGGCAGTTTCCAAGCTTGATGATTATAAATTTGGCCACCACCAGGAACGATAGAAAGTAATAGTGCGGTGCGAGGACTGTGCTGATGAGTGGTTGAAAGAGTCAGCGACGAGTCGTTGATAGTATTGCCAAAGGCGGGATTAGGTTGGTTTACAGTCGTCTGAGCCTGTGCGTTGCCCAATGCATAAGCAATAAAAACAATAAGGAGGAACGAAACAGCCCTTATCTTTTTTGATAACAACGCACAGACAGGCATGTTGACTGTTTTAATTATTTGCGTTTTATCAGATCCATGATACGATCGAAATCGGCATCGTTGTTAAAATGGATGGTCACAGTTCCTTTTCCCCTACGACTCCGTTTGATATCGACCTCACTTTGAAGATATTGACGCAATGTGCTCTGACCAGCAGCGTGATGTTCAGGCAGAGTGCCAGAAACCTTCTTCACTACCGGTTTTTTAGGTTTCCCATAATCTTTCACAAGTTGTTCAGTTTGGTGAACTGAAAGGTTGCGATCAATAATGGAATGAAGGATAGCTAGATGAGCCTCAGGATCCTCCACATTCACCAAGCAGCGAGCATGAGCCATACTGATTTGGTTGGTACTCAAAGCCAACTGAGTTTCAGAAGGGAGGTTGAGCAAACGCAGATAATTGGTGATGGTGGTACGGTTCTTCCCTACCCTTTCGCTAAGTTGTTCATGGGTAAGTTGACATTCATCGATGAGGGCAGCATAGGAGAAAGCAATCTCCATAGCGTTAAGGTTTTCGCGTTGAATGTTTTCAACCAAAGCCATTTCCATCATCTGGGTATCGGTAGCCACGCGGATATAGGCAGGAATTTCCTTCAATCCAGCACGTTGAGAAGCCCTAAAACGACGTTCACCAGCAATAAGCTGATACTTATCGTTAGGCATATGACGCACCGTGATAGGAGTAATAACCCCCTGTTGTTTAATCGATAAAGCCAATTCCTCGAGTGCCTCTTCTGAGAAATCCTTACGAGGTTGGAACGGATTGGCCTCGATTTTGTTGAGAGGGATGGTGGTAATGGCGGTGGTAAGGTTGGTGCCTGTTGCGAGGTCCACATCGCTAAGGATCGAACCCAATCCTCGTCCCAAGCCTCCTTGTTTCTTTGTTGCCATATTTTTCAGTAGTTCGTTTAAGGTTAGATAAAAGAAAGGATTAGATCTTTCCGTTACGTTTTAGAATCTCATTGGCGAGGTTCAGATAGTTGATGGCGCCCATGCTAGAAGCATCGTGCATAATAATAGGTTTGCCATAACTTGGAGCCTCAGCCAGTTTGGTATTACGATAAATCATCGTATCGAAGACCATACTCTTGAAATGAGAGCGCACATCCTCCACCACCTGACGAGCCAAACGGAGACGCGAGTCGTACATCGTAATGAGCAGACCCTCAATGCTAAGGTTAGTATTGAGACGCGTCTGAACAATACGCACCGTATTGAGCAGTTTTCCAAGACCCTCAAGGGCAAAGTATTCACTTTGGATAGGAATAATCACCGAATCGCTAGCCGTAAGGGCATTGATGGTGATGATACCCAACGAAGGAGAACAGTCAATGATGATGAAATCATAGTCATCCTTGATAGGCATGATAGCGTTCTGGATGTAGAACTCACGTTTTTTTGCGTTAACCAACTCGATTTCAGCGCCAACAAGGTCAATACGAGTGGGCAGTAGATAGAGATTAGGGGTATCGGTTTCAACGATACAATCCTTCACATTGGCCTGACCCATGAAACACTCATAGGCACTCTTCTCCAGCTGGTCGGGATCGATACCCAAACCCGAAGTAGCATTAGCCTGCGGGTCGGCATCGATGAGCAGCACTTTATATTCCAAAACAGCCAACGAAGCACTGAGGTTGCACGAGGTGGTAGTTTTACCCACACCACCTTTTTGGTTGGCCACGGAAATGATTTTTCCCATTTTGTTATTGCTTTATGTTCTTATACCAAACTTAATACACAGAAGCCCGAAAGGGGCTGATATGTAAGGTACTAGAGGTTTAAATTTTAATATTGTCGATATCGGACAGAACGCTGTCAATATCGTCGTTGTGTTCAGCCTGCATAGGTTCAGCCTCGCCTGCAGGGATTTCGCCAGTTTCGATGTAATGGAAAGCGTTGGAGAGTCCGCGTTGGAACTTCTCGAAGTCCTCTTTATAAAGGAACATCTTATTTTTATCGAAATAGAATTGGCCCGTTTCGTTATCGAACACTTTTCTGCTCTCAGCAATGGTGATAAACATATCGCCAGCTTTGGTTTGCTTCACATCGAAGAAATACTTACGTTTTCCAGCACTAATTGACTGAGAATACAGTTCTTCCGGTTGATCTTTCTTTTTTGAATACATACTGTTCTTAGTATTAAATCATTTTGCAAAATTATTACTTTTTCTACGAAAAGAATCTTTTTTGGCAGCATTTTTATCAACAGTTGTTCGTTGAATAGGCCTTTGAAAAAGGGTTAAAATAGTGGCCGCCAAGTATAATACAGTCTTTTAGTCGTTGCGACACGTACACTCCTTGTGTGTCATAATATCCAAAATCATATTGTCGGTTTGGTCCATACCGTCATGTCCTAGACGACCCAAGTTGCTAACCGAACGATCCACATCCTTTTCGGAGAGACCATCCGTTTCGTCTACAACCCTATCCTCCAGAGCTAAACGGCTGCTAACGAAAGCACTATAAACACCAGTGGCCATTTTAAGAGCACAACTGGGTTTAGCCCCATCGCAAACCATACCAGCCAAAGTATTAATCATATTCTTTAAGGCGTATCCAATTTGCTCTATATTACCACCTTGCAAGAAGACAAGACCCGCACTAACACCCATCGAGGCATTCACAAGTCCACAAAGTGCACTGAGACGTCCAATGCCGCGTTTGATATAAATCGACATTAAATGACTCAGAATCAATGCGCGCGTTATCTCCTCATCCGAGTTACCGTTTCTTTTACCAAACTCATAGACAGGCAAAGTGCAGCAAATACCCTGATTGCCGCTACCACTATTGCTATAAATAGGTTTGGTGCAGCCCTCCATACGGGCATCCGAAGCAGCCACAGTGCGAGCCACCACTTGGTGAACAATATCACCGTTGGCATGCCCCATGAGAATCTGTCCAGTATGTAAGCCCATACCTTTCACCCCCTCATCGGCAGCAGCACGATTCAGTACTACAGTATCGTTGATAAACTGCAGTTCGCTAATGGGAGCAGTGGTAGCGTATTCATAGATACGAGCCACCGAAAGCTTTGGGGTATCGCAAGCAGCATTTGTGTCAGCTTCAATATCAACACCCGTTTTCTGATCCAAAATCACACTATCGTCTTTGCTGATATAGATGAAGTTAGTGTGTCTCTTTGCAATCACTGCTTTAGCCTTCTTGCCAGCCGCTTCGCAGCAGCACTCGATATATAGTTTATCGCAGTTTTCTTCAACACCGATGCAGATACAGCTGCTATGATTGGCCAGCCACTGTTTGGCGGCAATCACCTCTTCGGGGCTGATAGTCAGTATTTCGAGGCTTCGTTCCGAACGACCTGCGGTAACAGCCATAGCCACAGCAATAGGAAGACCTATCATGCCAGTGCCGGGAATACCAACCCCCATAGCGTTTTTGAACACATTCTTGCTCAGTCGCAACGTAATTTTCTCGGGTTCGCAACCCAGTGTTTCACAAGTTTTTGCGACACATAAGGCAACCGCACCAGGTTCGGTACAGCCGGTGGCAGGAACCACCTCTTGCTGTATCAGCTTCTGAATTTCAATTCGCTCTTGATCGGTCATCACAGAACAATATCGGATTAGCTTAGAGATTTATTTGGTGAAGAGTTTCTGCCAGTTCTTGTATTCGCGTTCGCGCCAAGGACCATTGTGGTACACATAGCTAGCCATCAGAGGAATAACTGTCGTACCCTCAGCGTAAACCATTTGTTGCAACTGTTCGCTAACCTTACCCCACGAGCCAGCCTCGAGAAGTGTAGAGCTCGAGCAAGCACCATCGCGAACGTCAGCTACAGTGATTTGGATAGCATATTTGTGCATAGGAACCTCATGTCCAAGTATTTCGGCACAAACTACAGTATCCTGAGCAAAGTTCTTGGGAGTACCACCACCCACCATGAACAGACCCGTTTCGGGGGCAGCCATCTTGATTTTGGTCAGTTCAATGAAATCGCAAACCGAGTCGATGCTAAGATAGGGCTTACCCTCTTGAGCACGCATCCACTGATGTTTGCCAATACCGAAGCCAGCGCTACTGTCGCTGAAAGCGGGACAGAAGATAGGAACGCCACATTCGTAGCAGGTCTGTATCAGGCTGTCTTTCTTTACGCTACGACCCTCATGGAGCCATTTGCCCAGTTCATAGATGAATTCGCGCGAGCTATAGGGGCGAGCCTCTAGCATGTTGGCCAATTCGAAGGTAGCGTTATCGCAAGCCTGCAGTTCCTCCTCATCGATGAAGGTATCGTAGATACGGTCAATATAGAGTTCGCGCAACACAGTGTCAGGAACCACATTCTCCTTAGTACCAATATAATGTTTGAAACCCAGAGCTTCGAAGAGGTCCATATCGATAATCGAAGCACCCGTACTAACCACTACATCGACCATTTTGTTTTTCACCATGTCGACATAAACCTGCATACAACCAGCAGCGGAGGTGGAACCAGCAATAGTGAGGATGTTAGTGCACTCTTTTTCAGCACACATCATCATCAAGATGTCGGTGGCACGAGCGGTATCACGGCTAGTAAACGACATGTGGCGCATAGCATCGATCAGTTGAGTAGAGTCGTAACTCTTGATGTCGATGTGTTGAACGGTCTCTTTCAGAAGGTCTTTCTTTTCCATTTTATTATATTAATATTAGTATACATTATTATATTTCAAACAATTATTCTCACAGCATAGTTTTTCTGTGAAATTGCAAAGATACATAAAAATATTGAATTGTAAACATTTTTTTTACTTCTCCCCTTTCCTTTCCATACTCATGGCTGATTCTCTTGATATTATCAAGGAATAATGTTGCACTAAACAAAGGAGAATAATTCAACACAGAAAGAGGATGATGATCAAGCAATCTAACTCCTACCTAAGTCTAATGTAAGTCTAACATAAGTCTAACTTTTTAAGAACTGAGAAAAGAAAAAAATAAAGTTCTTATCTTATAGAAAAACAACCATAATGGTGAAACATCAAAACAAAACGATTACACGATCTATTGAATGAATAATATAATGTGATATCAAATAAATATAAAATGGTGTAATCCAATATGTAAAATTGATTACTTAAATAAATACTTTATGTATAGAAACCACTGTTTTGCCTCATAAAGCATCCAGCATAATAGGCAGGAAACAGAAAGAAAAAAAACAATTATAATCACATATATTGTTTGTAACTAATTGAAATTAAACGTAATATAATTGTATCATTGATGTTGTAAGATATAAAAATTGCTTCATGACGATCAAAAAGCAGAATGAATCATTTTTTGACTGTTTTTTCCTCTTTCAAGCATAAAAAAAGGCTCTATTTTTAGAGCCTCATTTGTTTAAAATAGTACGTTTTTTAGTTTTTAGAAAAATATTTTTAATTTTTTAATCAAATTTACGATTTTGAACTTTGGGACAATTGAATTACAATGAAATAAAAAATGTTCAAACTGTACAGAAGTGTCTGTTTTGTACAATTCTGTACATTGTTAAATTTTGTATTAAGCATTCAAAATCATCGTATTAACTTATTTGTACACATAAGCTGATTTTACACAAATTTTGTTTCACAAAATAAAAATGCGATGGGGCTATAGGTCTTACATTATTTTTGCAACCGAAAAAATAAGTGAACGCCCTATGAACAACACATCCGCAATGACAACAGTCAACAAGAAAAGCAATCTAAAAGAAGTTACCTATAGCATGGTAATGGGAGCAGAGAACCTTTCTTCACGTAATGCAGGTGCGCAGGATAATCATTGTTTAGTAGTACCTATGTATGCTGAGCAAGTCCATGTTGAAGAGCGCAAAACTCTTACAGAAATGTTGGCCAAACATTTCAATTTGGTTGACAATGAGGAGTATCGCGAAGATATGACCATCGAAGAGAAGATCAACTACAATAACCACGTTCTCTTCCAAACTGCACTGGTTCACAGTGTTGTTCGCAAAATGGCTACTATAGCAATCTCAGTTTTCGCAGTTGCAGTAGCCCTTACGGCGATGGTTGTTCTTCTTTAAATAGAATAGAAAAGAAACTATACCACGTATTCCACAATTATGTTCCGAAGTCGATTCTTTAATAGGATCGGCTTTTTTTATTGAAATAAAAAAACGAAAATTTAAGGTAACCTCTAAAAATTGCTTCAATGTGATTTTGGAGAAGATTTATAGCAGATTGCTCCGTTGAACGAAGGAGTATAGCGGGCTATATGACTGAGTGAAACTGAGCAAGATGCATAAATCAATCCAAAAGCACTGAAAGTATGGTTATTATTATTCCTTTTCATACGTGGAATTTTTAGAGGTTACCTTAATTATTCAAGGAACGAATCAGCAGCAGCAACGATTTTAGGTAATTCACTCTCATGGAGCAGCATATCGCGTTGTTGTTCAGTAATATGTATTGAACGAAAAAGTAGACACCAATATTCTTTTATCTTTCTTGCCTTCTTTTCATCGGGTATAGGAAGAGTAAGTATGGCATCAAACAATCTGTTGATGAACTCTTTAGTCATAGAATCATCACAAGGAATCCCTTTTATCTTGTAAGTTAATAGCGGATCGTAGAGAACACCCCTACCAATCATAAAATCTTCCACTTGAGGGAATTGTTGTTTCAAAGAATGGTATTTTTCGGCAGTAGTGATATCCCCGTTATAGATAACCGGATGATGAATCAAATGTAATGCTTTCTCGAAACGATCCATATCGGGCCAACCTCCATACATCTGTTTTCCAATGCGAGGATGGATAGTAATATTAAGAAGAGGATAATCGTTCAAGATAGGTATCAAGTTAAAAACCTCGTCCGGATTGCGATATCCCAATCTCATCTTTATCGAAAGACGGGGTTTCAGATGAGGAATAATAGCATCGAGTATCATCTTCACCTCATCGGGATAGGGTAAGATTCCCGAACCGCGATGTTTTCCTGCTACCTTTCGCATCGGACAGCCAATATTCCAGTTCACCTCCTGGTATCCAACTTCATACAAACGATTAGCAAGAGCCACAAACTCCTCAGGTTCCTTACCTAGTATCTGCGGAATCACAGGAATACTCTCCCTATTTATTTCGGGAAGCACATCGTCAATCTTCTTCAGCGCATCACTCAAATTACCGTGAGTCAGTGAAATAAAAGGGCTAATAGCCAAGTCGAATCCTTTAGGAAACACAGTATAATAAACCTTTCGAAATAGGACTTCCGTAAGTCCTTGCATGGGAGCTAGTATCATTTATCAGTTTGTTGAGTATTGTTAAGACTATCGCTTAAAAGATTATCTCACCCTTTTGGCAAAGGGGGAACCTAAATGGTTTTTGAAGAGATATATGAAAGTATACGCAATCCACACTAATCATTCTCCTGCGATTCCGCATCTTCCTCACGATATTTATTTACCAACTCCTTGATGTTGCCAATAAGCGTATTGCCCGTTTTGTTGACAGGTTGATACAGAACCGATTCGGTTTTTGCCTCGTGGGTAATCACATGTTCGTGTTTGTCTATAATTTCAATATAGTATATCAAGACACTGAGAATGCAAATACATTCTAGCATACCGATCAAAGCACCAAGCATCTTGTTTACTACACCCAGTTTGGCCATCTTTAAGAGGTTAGTAAGCGCTTTTCCAAGCAGATATATTAGTGCCAACACGATGAGGAAGGTTACGAAGAAACCTATCAATACAGCGCTCTCCCCTTCTAGATGCATCCACTGAGCCACATGGGTAGAAAAACGGGCAGCAGCCCAAATGCCTAGAACCAAACCAGCCAATTGGGCTATCTCAAAAATCAAACCTTTGCGCCATCCTTTCCATATGAAAATAGCTAAAGGTATTGCAATTACGATATCTAAAAAGTGCATCTTCTCTAATTATTTTTGTGCAAAAGTACATTTTTTTTTAAAGATATCAGAAAAAAGTGTATTTTTGCAATTGAATTAAAAGATGTCAATTCTACTTAAATAGTTGAGAAAGTATGATTTGCTACAAAATGGCATTCATTTTGGTATTTAATTAAGTATTAAATATAATAAGCAAATCATCGAAAAACTGCAACAACAAAAAGTTGTTGATGTGTCAATGAAACAAAAGGTCTACCAAGCAGTATTGATCAATTATACTGTTTTTACATGGGAGTGACCAAGCCTTTGGCTTATCTTAAACCGATATGAAGTTTTTTGATTATGAGCTTACTTTAGAGATAGAAAATATTGATTTTCTGTCTAATAATAGCGGCCATCCCGTTGTGGTTTCGTGTCTTAATCCACACTCATTTGTTAAGGCCGAAAACGATTCTGTCTTCAAAGAGGCACTTCGTCATAGCGATTATCTTATCCCCGATGGTGTAGGCATATGTATGGAAGTGCATCGATGGGCAGGAAAGCAAATCAAGAAGATTGCAGGCGACGATTTCCACCTACAAGTGCTTGACCAATTGAACCGTCAAGGGGGGAAGATATTTTATCTAGGTAGTACAGAAAAAGTTCTATCAGGGATCCGCGATCATATTCATCGCGAGTATCCCCACCTCGAGGTCATGACCCATTCGCCCAGTTATTGTACCCAGCATTCTAAAGAAGAGAATGCAGCCATCATAGCTAAAATCGAAGCCTTTGCCCCCAATGCGTTGATGGTAGGACTAGGGGCCCCCAAGCAGGAGAAATGGATTTATCAGAACCTTGAACAGATTCATACACCCCAAGTGATAGGAGCTATTGGAGGAGCCTTCGAATTCTTTGCTGGCACCATCAAGCGAGCCCCCAAGTGGGCTATCAATATGCATGCCGAATGGCTATTCCGCTTCATCAAAGAGCCCTTACGCATGTGGGAACGCAATGTTGTCTTCACCCCCAAATTCCTTCGTTACGTAAAAAAACATCACGAAAACATGGTCTAATCCATGAAAAAATAAAAACTAATGAAAAAAAATCATTTACTCCGATTCGTTGCTAGTGCAGTATTAACAGCAGTGCTGTTTGCCTCTTGTGGCACAGCCGAAGAGTATGTTCTACTCAACGACATCCAAACCCCTAGCAAATACTCACCACCTCAGCGATACGACCTACGTATCAAAAAAGGCGATGAGTTGCAAATCGTTGTAGCTCACCGAGTACCCAAAGTCATCGAAGCGTTCAATCAGAAAATCTCCACTGTTGATAGTGTTTCGCGCCTCAACTCCTATACTGTTTCTAGCGATGGATATATCAGCATGCCCGTTTTCGATACCGTTTATGTGGTTGGTAAAACTTGTCGTGAATTAGAGAAATACCTCGTAGCTCGAATGGAAGAAGAGGGAGTAGCCTACGGAGCATCCGTTAGTGTCAAGATCCTCAATTTTAAAGTCACTGTTATCGGCGAGTCTGCCACAGGCGTTTTTGAGTTCGAGGAGGGGGCTACCCTATTCGATTTGGTGGCCAGATCTCATATGCTAGGAGGTTCTAGTAATAATGGAGCAAACAGCATCCGTCGCGATAAAGTGTTGATTATGCGCGATTGCGATTCTGTTGTCCGTTCCGAATTTATCAATTTCCTTACCACCGATGTTATGTATTCCCCCTATTTCTACTTGCAGCAGAACGATGTCTTCTATGTGTATCCCTCCACCGATGTTGTTCGTCGCAGCAATCAAACCTTCGATTTTTGGTGGAATCGAGCTTCTATCCTTACCTCAACCCTCAGTTTGGGAACAACCCTATGGTTGTTAATCCTCCGTTTGCGAGACAATTAAACCACAGAAATTCTTACTGTTAACATCCATTCCTCAATATCTATAAGATCATGATCGATCAATCAAAAGCCGATGTAAGCAATGTAGGTGTCAAGAAAAACACCAACCGCTTTATCATCCACAATATCATCGAGTTGTTCCTCTCCTCGTGGTATTGGATTGTAGTCTCAGTGTTAGTGTGCCTCGCTGTTGCTTGGCTTCACCTCAAAATGAGTCCCGAAATCTATTCGGTTTCAGCCACCATGCAGATCAATAGCCCTACATCGCAGGTAAATAGCGATGTCATGAAGGCTTTCCGCACCCCCAGTAATGCTGAAAAAGAGATTCATTTCTTCACCTCCCGGCAGGTAATCCAGGATGTGGTGAAAGATCTGAATCTGAATGTCTCTTATATTCGGCCACGCCTCTTTGTTGATGAAGATCTTTATGATAAGTCGCCCATCGATGCCCACTTTATAGGCAACTCCTATCCAGCATGCAATTTCAAGATCAAGTGCAACGCAAACGATTATATTTTAACCAGTATTGAACACGACAAGAATGTCAGTGCTCAGGAGTGGCAAGGTCGTTATGGCGACACCCTTATCACCCCCAAAGGAGTGCTAGTCATCAATAAGCGAGCAGGTTCAGCCAATGTCAACGACTTCGATATGGAAATCCACTATATCACCCCCGAAGAGGCCACCTCTCGTTTTATGGGCAATATGAGTGCAGCCATTGTCGATGAGGATGCTGGCAATATACGCCTCAGCATGAACGATGTCAACCTCCAGCGAGGTATCGATGCTGTTAATCTTTGGATCGAGACCTATAATCGTCACACTGTCAAGTATAAAAACACCGTTGCAGAAAACACAGCCAAGTTTATCCAAGAGCGACTCGAGGTCATCTCTGTTGAACTGAGCGATGTAGAGGGTGATATGGAAAACTATATGCGACAAAACAATATCTCCGACCTCAATGCTCAGACCGATAACAATATGAGCAATCGCAATCAGTATTCTGCTCAAGCTATCGAGAGCGATGTCTCCATCCGAGTGGCTCGCGATCTGCTCAACAAGGTCAAAGATGCTCCATCCAACAGCCTGCTGCCCAACATCAATATTGGCAATTCAGGAGTTGCTAGCATGATCGATCTCTACAACAAGCAGGTCACCGAACGCCGCTTTTTAGTAGAAAACTCTAGTGAACGGAGCCCCTTGGTCAAAGAAATGGACGGCCAAATTGCCTCCTTGCGCAACACCATTATCCGTTCCATCGATAACTATATTGAATCTATCAGCATCCGTGCTCGTGAGTATCGCAATCAAGAAATCCGCTCCTCCTCGGCCATTAATATTATGCCCACCCAGCAGCGCGAACTCCAAAGCTACAATCGTCAAAAGTCGATCAAAGAGGAACTCTACCTTTATCTGCTCAACAAGCGCGAGGAGAATGCTCTGCGACTCACCATCACCGATGCCGAAACTCGTGTAATCGACTATGCAGCAGGTGGTAAAGTATCCCCCATTCCTGGTCGTACCTACCTTATCGCCATTCTTTTAGGACTTCTTATTCCCATTGGCATCATCATGCTTATCAAACTGCTCGATGTCCGTATCCATAGCAAAAAAGATGTTGAGGCCTACTGCTCCATCCCCGTCACAGGTATTATCCCTTTAGTTGAAGAGGGAGGTGTGAGCATTATTAGTAAGAGTGGCAAGGATCGTTTCAATGAAACCTTCCGTATTCTTCGCAACAATATCCAATTCCTTGGAGGCGAAACCAATGGAGGCAAAGTCTTCATGCTCACCTCTACTCGATCGGGCGATGGTAAGAGCCTCATTGCATACGATATAGCCCTCTCCTTTGCCTATACCGATGCCAAAGTACTTCTAATCAATGCCGATATCCGCAAGCGAGAGTCATGGCATGGATCACGCGAGAAATACAAACATGGCCTCACCACCTATTTGGCCAAGACTGATGATGACTATGAGACATTGATTGATGAAGATAGCATCCATCCCGAGCTCAAAGTAATCCACAATGGACCCATCCCACCCAACCCTGCCGAGTTATTGATGAGTCGTCGTTTCGAAACTCTTATTGATCGAGCACGCCAAGATTTCGATTATATCATTATCGATAGTGTTCCCCTCGATATTGTAGCTGATGCAACTATTACCAATCGAGTGGCTGATGCTACCTTCTTCGTTATTCGCGAATCCAGTTCCGATCGCCGTATCTTGATGGAACTCGAGGAGTTCTACAAGCAACAAAAACTAAAGAATATGAGCATCATCCTTAATGGCTATAAGATACGCAAGCATAGCTATGGCTATGGTGGTTATGGTTATGGCTACGGATATGGCTACGGCTACGGATATGGTTATGGT
>JAUNHX010000016.1 GCA_030523765.1 Bacteroidales bacterium
AGAGGAGAGAGAAGCAAGCGAAGAGAAAAGTTGATATATCCTTAATTTAAACTGTCTAACTGTCTAACTGTCTGGAGAGACTAGTTGTGATAGTTCGACAACCCTTTTCCTACAAGGCCAAACCCCACATTGCTGACTTTCCTCCTAGAGGTAATTTCCCCCTTTTTGTGACACTAAAGTAAGGCCTCATAGAGCGAAAAAGAGCGAATACACCCCTTCGGGTCAAAAAAAATTAGTGTAAAAGTGGTATATTAGAAAAAGTTTGTATCTTTGCAACATGGAAAAATTCAATGAAATAGCCGCCCAGATGGCGACTTTCTTACTGCAAGTCAAAGCAATAAAGCTCAATAACGACAATCCATTTACTTGGGCATCGGGTCGCAAATCGCCTATATATTGCGATAACCGCATCACTTTATCCTATCCCGAGATCCGTACTTTCATCCGTCAACGCTTTGTTGAAGTTATCAACGAATATTTTGGCGAGGTTGATGTCATCGCTGGTGTTGCTACTGGCGGTATAGCTCAGGGCGCTTTGGTAGCACAAGAGTTGGGTAAACCCTTCGTTTATGTACGCTCCGAAGAGAAGAAGCATGGCCTTACCAACCAGATAGAGGGTGAGATTCATAGCGGTCAAACCGTTGTGGTGATAGAAGACTTGGTATCGACTGGTAAGAGCAGTCTTATTGCTGTTCATGCGCTGCGCGACAAAGGGTGCAACGTGAAAGGAATGGCTGCTATCTTCACCTACGGACTTGAAGTGGCTCGCAAGAACTTCGAAGAGGCCAATGTAGAGCTCCACACTCTCACTAACTACGACACCCTGATTCAGGTGGCACAGAAAGAGGAGTATATACAGCAGCATCAGATGCAGAGCCTCGCCGACTGGCGTAGCAATCCCGAGAAGTGGAGCGACGACTATATGCAGTAGTCGATTACCTACTACTACCCCTTTGCTAGCGTGAAAGGAAGGGGGATGAAAGCAAAAACACACCTAAGCTGTCTGAAGTTCTTTTTATATAATATAGAATAGGTTCAGACAGCTTTTTCTAACTCCAAGATAAAAGATGACTGTAGAAAGTAAGATTGTTTCAACGCAAGCCAGCCCTGAGAAACTCTATAATTTCTTGGGCGACTTTACCAACTTCACCCGTTTGGTGCCTCCCGGACAGGTGCAAGATCTTAAGGCAACATCCGATACCTGCTCGTTCAACGTAGGGGGTTATATGCAGATTACCCTCGGATTTGTTGAGCGTCAGCCTTATAGCCTCGTGGCTATCGGCCCCGCCGCCAACGGCAACAGTCCTATGCCGTTCCGCATGAATATCAACATCTATGATAATGGCGATGGCACGAGTCGTGTGGGCATTGTCTTCGACCTAGAGGGTTCGAATCCTATGATGAATATGATGCTGAAGCCTAAGCTGCGCGATGCTGCCGACAAGCTGGCCGATCAGCTCTCCTACTTCGCTATGGGATTGTAGAGGCCCTTTGACGCATAGTCGTTTACTATGAAATAAAAGCCCCACCTTACAAGCAATGCTGCTCAGTAGGGTGGGGTATAGCTTTGTTATAGGTGGCGCCACAAAGGGTGTTACCGCAAGGAGATACTATAGATGTTGTGTTTGGGGTTGAATTTGGCTAGATCGACTTTCTGCGGTATGCCCGCTACAGTACCTTTCTCGCTATACTGCCAGATGGTGTAGGTGCCCTTGCCGTGAATGACGGGAGGCTCCGTTCCTGCCGTTCCGTTGGGGCCATAGCGACCAATATAGAGGTGGTAGCGGTTGAACGATTCTCCTAGATGATCGTTGTACATCTTCATAGGACAGTAGATCATGGGTGCTTTGCCATAATGGTTGCGTACCAACTTGATGAAGACATTAAGACTGTCGCGCAACGCCTTGTTGGGACGTCCATCGGTGGTTTCCACATCCACCATGGGAATCAGATCCATATCCCCTTTCTTGGCTACCGATTTGAAGTTGTCGAACTGGGCATGAGCGCTACTGGTCATGCGGAAGAAATGATAGGCACCCACCTTCAGTTTTCTGCTATGAGCCCCCTTCACATACTCTCGGTATTTCTCATCGCGAAGGGAGGCCCCTTCGGTGGCTTTGATATAAACGAACTGCAGATCGGATGGCACTTTCTTCCACACTATATCGCCCTGATGGTGCGAGATGTCGATGCCGAAATGGGCCTTCTTTTTCTGCGCACCGTCCACTCCGTCGACCGCTATGAAGGCGGTACAGCACATAATGATAAGTAGTAGACAGAGTGTTATTCGATGCTTCATCCTTTTTTTGTGTCTATATTGTTTTTGTAGCTGCTTGATTGTAGTGTTGTCTTTGCTTCTTTGAAAGAGAGCGCTAATCGGGTTTGTAGGTCTCCTCTATCTCGGTGAACATGCATTCGGGCACATCGCCACGACTTTCACGGTAATGGAACATGCAGTAGGCTTTCGAATAGTTGGGGTCGAGATATACGCTGCCCTTGATTACATTACCTATCTTCAGATAGCGATCGGGACCGAAACAAACGATAACATTGTTGTGCTCTTCGCCATCGGAATCGAGGTAGTTGCCCCCTATCGTGTCGGGCGATATCAGTTCGATGGCATAGCCAGCATCCTGACCCGAGATGCTGTTGCACAACTCATAGTCGATCACTGTTCCTACGATAGCGAAATCTTCGGGATGGACACAAGCAGTAAACATCAGCATCGAGGCCGAGAGGAGCAGCCCTAGCATCGTGTATCGTTTATTCGTTTTCATGGACTTGAGAAGCTAAAGGAGGATTAGTTGATGCCAAACTCACGCAACGCACTGTTGAGCGAGGTCTTCTTGTCGGTGCTCTCTTTGCGCTGTCCAATAATCAAGGCGCAGCTAACGTGGTATTCGCCTGCGGGATATTGACGGGTATAGCTGCCAGGAATGACTACGCTGCGAGGAGGCACATGACCCTTATAGGTGATAGGCTCCGGCCCTGTGACATCGATAATCTTGGTGCTGCCAGTAATCACCGTATTGGCTCCCAACACCGCCTCGGTACCGATATGGGCACCCTCTACCACGATGCAGCGCGACCCGATGAAGCAGTGATCTTCCACCACTACAGGGGCTGCCTGGATGGGTTCTAGCACACCGCCAATGCCTACGCCACCACTCAGGTGCACCCCTTTGCCAATCTGGGCGCAACTGCCTACGGTGGCCCATGTATCGACCATCGTGCCCGATTCTACGTGGGCACCGATATTCACATAGCTAGGCATCATGATGACACCTGGAGCTAGATAGGCACCATAACGGGCCACAGCATGAGGCACCACCCTTACACCCAACTGCTCGTAGTTGTGCTTGAGCGCAATCTTGTCGTGAAACTCCAGGGGTCCGCACTCCATTGTCCGCATATCGCAGAGGGGGAAATAAAGGATTACCGCTTTCTTTACCCACTGATTGACACGCCATCCGTGTTCGGCTTCGGCATCGGGTTCGGCTACACGGATTTCACCGCGGTCGAGTGCGTCAATCACAGCGAAGATCTCTTTCTTCACCTCTTCCTCTTTCAATAGCGACCTGTCGTCGTAAGCTTTATTGATAATATCAATGTTCATCGTGATTTGTTTTTCTTCAACAATAAAACAAAAAAGGATTGTACTATACCCTTTTTTTCATTTTGTTAACGTAGCAATCTCCCTTTTAGTATACGAATGCCCCTTTTTTTTGACTAAAGGTAACCTAAAAAGCGATTCGACTCTTTGGCGTTTGATGTTAAAATTGGGTGGTTCACCCCTCCGTTTATATATAATAAATACGATGTTTTAGATATAAAAAATACAAACCAACATACGATTGTTGAAAAAAAAACGTTATTGTCTTGATTTGGTACCATAATTGTTGGTACTTTTGCACGAAAATACATTCTGAAATGATGAAAAGTATCTTAATGATTCAAAGCGATGTGCAGGCTCTTAACGACTCTGCAAACCAGGTGGCTGAAGCAGTATCGCAAGCTGCTGAAACGGCTCCCGAAAAACTCTCTATCCTCAGTATGGCCCTCAACGGTGGTTGGGTGATGCTGGTGTTGGCCTTGCTTTTGGCTTTGGCTGTGTTCATCTTTGTGGAGCGTCTTCTAGCGCTCAACAATGCGTTGAAAGACGATGCCTCGGGCTTCATGAACAACATTCGCCAGTATATCCACGGGGGCGACATCAAAGGTGCTCGCCAGTTGGCCAAATCGACCGACTCGCCTATTGCCCGTATGATCGATAAGGGTCTCTCCCGCCTCGGTCGTCCGCTGCCCGACATCCAGACGGCTGTCGAGAACGTAGGTAAGATGGAGGTGGCCAGCCTTGAGAAACGTGTAAGTCTTGTGGCTACTGTGGCTAGCTTGGGACCCATGTTGGGTTTCTTGGGTACTGTAACGGGTATGGTGCAGGCTTTCTTCGATATGGCCAATGCTGGCAACAATATCGAGATTGCTACCCTCTCGAGCGGTATCTATGAGGCTATGGTGACTACTGTAGGTGGTTTGATTGTGGGTATCATCGCTACCTTCCTCTACGATATTCTGATCAACCGCATCAACAATGTGGTGTTCCTCCTCGAGGCTCGCTCGATGGAGTTCATGGATCTGCTGCACGAACCGGCCGAATAATCGGCACCCTTTGGTGTAGTCTCGTTTTTTAACTAAAAAAAGTAGAGCTATGATTGAAAGTCAGAACAAAGTTAGAATACAGTCGGGCTCCTCTTCGATGAGCGACCTCGTCTTTCTGCTGCTCATCTTCTTCATGATCACTTCTACCCTGATCAGCCCCAATGCGGTGAAGCTGCTGCTGCCCGAAAGCAACAGCAAGACGATGGCCAAGCAGAACGTAACGGTCTATATCGATGAGAATTATAACTTCCAGGTGAACGATATCCCTGTGACGCCCGAAACACTCCAAACAACGATCCAAGCTGGTATCGAACCGGGTGTGACCGATGCTTGTGTGGTGCTGCGTGCCGACAAAACGGTGCCAGTACAGTATGTGGTGAATGTGATTGATGCTGTCAATGCACTCAACGAGATGGATCCCTCGTGTAAACATAAGGTGATCCTCGCTACTTCACCCAAACAGTAAGGTTGAAATAATGCTCCGACAAGGGTTGTCGTTGTGTCGCCACACGCCTTCACCCCTTTGTCGGATATCCTCTTTGATGAAATATAAGTAATATGGAAAAAAATCTTGATAACCGCGACGATAAGCAGAAGAAACGCTCCCTGATTTCGGCTCTCTGCACCTTGCTCTTCATGGCTATGATAGTGGTGGTATGTGCCTTTGTGGCTCTCTATCCCCCCGATCCTCCCATCCCTGAAGAGGGCGTTGAGGTCAATCTGGGCAATTCTGATTATGGGTTGGGCGATGTGGATAATCCCGACAATAGCGAGAATATGCGCCCCATCCCTCCTGCCCATTCCGATGGCGAGAACATCAGTACGCAGAAGGCCCCTTCCGTAGGACTGAAGACTTCGCCTAACAACACTTCGGCTAACCAGACACATAATACTACCCCTTCGCCTACCCAAGAACAAACTACGCAACCTCAAACCAATCGCAATGCGCTCTTCCCAGGTAATCGCAACAACACCTCGGGCGGCAGTCAGGGTGTGACTCAGGGCACAGGTAACCAAGGTAAAGAGGGGGGCGATCCCAATAGCAACCGCTATGACGGTCAGCCGGGTCACGGTGGCTCGGGCTACTCCCTGAATGGACGTAAGGCTTCCTCTCTCCCTATGCCGGGTTACGACAAGCAGAAAGAGGGTAAGATTATCGTGAAGATTTGGGTGGATCGCAATGGTAATGTCCTCAAGGTGGAGGCTCCTCAGAAGGGTTCTACTATCACCGATGGCGCTATGGTTCGCCAAGCGGAAGCTGCTGCCCGTAGGGCTAAGTTCAATGCCGATCCTTCGGCACTCGAACAGCAAGTGGGTACTATCACCTATGTGTTCCGCCGCAACAACTAATCAATGGCTATATATATTTATTAATACTCTTTACTAACTTACCTAAATCAGTAAAAACCAAATAAAAAAATACAAAAATAACAATCAATGTGCAATAAAAAGCACCCTAGTAGTACAAAATTATGATTACGAGAGAAGCAGAGCAGGAACTAATCCAGTCGATACTTGCTGGTGAGAAGGACAAATTCGCGATAATCGTCAAAGAATATCAAGAACATGTCCAAAATCTTGCTTACCGAATGGTTGGAAACAAACTGGATAGCGATGAGGTGGTACAACAAGTCTTTGTTAGCCTCTACCTATCACTGCCTCGCTTCAAGTTCGAGTCGCGCTTGAACACGTTCATCTACCGGATCACGGTCAATGTGGTGAGCAAGATGTACGGTAAGGCAGCAAGGATCGCCTCCTACGACGATTTGCAGTATGAGACCCCTTCCGACGACTTGAACGAAGAAGAACGTATGGTGCGTGAAGAGCAGAAAGCCAAACTGCGTAAAGCTATTGGCCTACTCAATCCGGAACAGCGAACAGCGTTGATTCTCTATACGTACGACGAGTTCTCGTATAACGAAATTGCTGAAGCAATGGATTGCTCTCTGTCGAAGGTGGAAACACTGATATTCAGGGCTAAGAAGAATCTAAAGAAAATGTTAGATACCAATACCAATAAAGGAAAGGACTGATATGGAACAGAACGATGATCTTTTGATGCAACAGGTGGCTTTGGCTATGAAGGATATCAAAGCCCCTTCGTCTGTCGATATGACCGATAAGGTGATGTCGGCTATTGCAAATAAGGAACTCCTGGCTCCGAAGAAGGACCGCAATAGACATCTCTTATATGTCAGCTCGGCGGTGGCCTCTTTCCTCGCTCTGGTGTTGGGCGCTACCTTCCTTTTCCTTCCTTCTGCCAACGATGAGGTTAATGAGCAAGACTTGCGTCGTATGGTGGCTTCGACCCACGACGGCTATTATTTTGATGAGTACTACGCAGAATCCTTTGCGGAAACTATCGAGGCGGAGGTCCTTCCCTTCTTCGATAGTTCCCAAGAGGCCGAACTTCAATAATCCATCCTATTATCTCCGATTCTCCTGTGCTAACCTAAAATAATGCGATACAGAACGATATGAAAAAATTTTTGATAGTTACGCTCTTTGTGCTAGCTGCCACTTTAGGGGGCCTGCAGGCACAAAAACCTGGCGACAGGAGCGAGACACTCCGTACCGACTATATGGCTGAGATGCTGGGCAACCTTTCCCGCAAGCAGAAGAAACAACTCGATGCTCTATATAATGAGATGAAACCGCGTATCTTTGCCCTCAAACAGAATCTGGAGGAGGTGCGCGACTCTATCGCGGTAGCACTCAATGTGTATGGCGACAATTCGGCAAAACTCTTTCCTCTCTTTGATCGCGAAGCTCAGTTGCAAGCTGAGGTGAGTCGCGAGTACTATCGCACAAAGGTGGCTATCGATAACATCCTCACCAAGGAGCAATACAAAACTTTTATGCGTAATCGCGAACGACAACGCAAACAAACCTACAAGGGTCATTAATTCTTGTCTAGTAAAAACCTCTTATCATAAGGTAAAGAATGATCTCCTTTTCTTCGGAAGAGGAGATTTTTTTTTCTCTCTTTTGTTGCCTTTAGCTGTGTTGTGCCACACTGTAAGACGACTGAATTGTGTTCTTTTTGACATTATGGCGTTATGAATATACATTCTAGAATGTCATTTTGTCATATCGGCACATTCATACATATTTATATAACGTTTGGCACACCATTTGTTGTAGGTGGGGCGTAGCAAAGGGCTACAATCAAATAATGTTGAATAAATAAAAAAATAAATATCATGGGAAAAATCATTGGAATTGACTTAGGAACTACGAACAGTTGCGTTGCTGTTATGGAAGGCAACGAACCTGTAGTTATCGCTAACAGTGAAGGTCATCGCACAACGCCTTCGATTGTTGGTTTTGTTGAGAATGGCGATCGTAAGGTCGGCGATCCTGCTAAACGTCAGGCTATCACCAACCCTCACAACACCGTCTACTCGATTAAACGTTTCATGGGTGAATCCTTCGATCGCGTTCAGAAAGAGATCGAGGCTATGCCTTATAAAGTGGTGCGTGGCGACAACAATACGCCTCGTGTCGACATCAATGGTCGTCTCTATACCCCACAGGAGATCTCGGCTATCGTGCTTCAGAAGATGAAGAAAACGGCTGAGGATTATTTGGGTCAGGAGGTTTCGGAGGCTGTCATCACCGTTCCTGCTTACTTCAGCGACTCGCAGCGTCAAGCTACCAAAGAGGCTGGTGAGATTGCCGGCTTGAAGGTTCGCCGTATCGTCAATGAGCCTACGGCTGCTGCTTTGGCTTATGGCCTTGATAAGAAGAACAAGAATATGAAGGTGGCTGTGTTCGACCTCGGTGGTGGTACGTTCGATATCTCGATCCTCGACCTTGGCGACGGTGTATTCGAAGTAATGTCCACCAACGGTAACACCCACTTGGGTGGTGACGACTTCGATCAGAAGATCATCAATTGGTTGGCTAGCGAGTTCCAAAGCGAGAAGGGTATCGACCTTCGCAAAGATCCTATGGCTCTGCAGCGCCTCAAAGAGGCTGCCGAGAAAGCTAAGATCGAACTCTCCAGCAGTCAGCAAACGGAAGTCAACCTTCCTTATATCACCGTTGTTGATGGCGTTCCTCAGCACTTGGTACGCACCCTTACCCGCGCTAAATTCGAACAGCTTTGCGACGATCTGATCCAAGCTACCCTCGAACCTTGCCGCAACGCTATGAAGGATGCTGGCTTGAGCAACAACGATATCGATGAAGTGATCCTCGTAGGTGGTTCTACCCGTATCCCCGCTATCCAAAGCATCGTTGAGAAATTCTTCGGTAAGACCCCCAACAAGGGCGTTAACCCCGATGAGGTGGTAGCTGTTGGTGCTGCTATCCAGGGCGCTGTCCTTACGGGCGAAGTGAAGGATGTGCTGCTGCTCGATGTTACTCCTCTGTCGCTGGGTATCGAAACCCTCGGTGGTGTGATGACTCGTCTTATCGATGCCAACACGACTATCCCTACCAAGAAATCGCAGGTGTTCAGCACCGCTGCCGACAATCAACCTGAGGTTGAGATCCATGTGCTCCAGGGTGAACGTCCTATGGCAAAAGACAACAAGACCATCGGCCGCTTCCACTTGGCTGGTATCCCCCCTGCACCGCGTGGCGTTCCTCAGATCGAGGTAACCTTCGATATCGATGCCAACGGTATTATCAACGTAAGTGCTTGCGATAAGGCTACCGGCAAGAGCCAGAACATCCGCATCGAAGCTAGCAGTGGCCTGAGCGAAGAGGAGATCAAACGTATGAAAGCTGAAGCTGAAGCTAATGCCGATGCCGATAAGAAGGCTAAGGAGGAGATCGAAAAGATCAACGCTGCCGACGGTATGATCTTCCAGAGCGAGAAGAACCTCAAGGATTATGGCGACAAGATTCCTGCCGACAAGAAGGCTGCTATCGAACAGGCCCTCAACCAACTGAAGGCTGCTCACGAAGCTCGCAACGTTGCTCAGATCGACGATGCTATGAAGCAGATCAACGATGCTTGGAATGCTGCCAGCCAGGATCTCTATCAGGCTCAGCAACAAGCTCAGCAAGGCAACCCCGGTGCTGGTGCTAACCAAGGATTCAACGGTGGCAACCCCAATCAGGGTGGCAACACCAACCAAGGTGGCGACGACACTGTGACCGATGTCGACTACGAAGAGGTGAAGTAAAGCTCCAGTGGAGCTTTACGATAACGAAGTGGAGAAAGCTTCCCTTGCGGAAGCTGCGGTCGGAACGACCGCCCCGCCGATCCGAAAACGGCGGGGGAAAACCCACCAACATAATAAAGAGGTGCAATCATATGATTGCGCCTCTTTTTTTTGCCATGCGGAGAAAAAGTTGCATATTTGTCGCAAAATATGCGGAGAATAATAGCCGTTTTATCTGCAAAAAAACAGATGGATAAGTATTTATTGGAATATCCTTCTTAGTGGGTTCTATGATGCGAACTTTTTTATTGAATAATTTGTCTGGGTTTTGACAATAAAAATGTTCACATTATTGAGATCAACAAGCGGAAGACGATTGTTACCTCTTTGATTAGAGTGCGTTTTAGGATTGGTGGAGGTAAGGACCTGTAACGGAGTGGGGCGATTGCGACATCGCTGATGGGGTGCCGGTAAAGATGATTTTGCCTCCCATTGCGCCTCCACCAGGACCCAGTTCGATAAGATAGTCGCAAGCTTTCAGCATCTCGATGTTGTGTTCTATCAGGAAGATGGTGTTGCCTGCCGATACCATTGTGTCGAAAAGGTCGATGATTCGTTTGATATCGCCTGCATGAAGTCCATCGGAGGGCTCATCCATAATGAATATCTTGGCTTTGTCGCGAAGACGGGAAGCTAGTTTGATGCGTTGCAACTCGCCCCCCGAGAGGGTAGAGAGCGATTGGTTGAGGTGGAGATAACCCAAACCTACTTTGCGCAGAGGTTCCAACTTCTCGGCGATAACGGTTCCCTCGAACACCTCGGAGGCTTTGTTGGCAGTAAGATCCATCACCTCGGCGATGTTCATCCCTTTCACCTGATAGGCGAGTACCTCTTGCGAATAGCGAAGTCCGTTGCAAGCTTCACAGGTGGTTTCGATAGCATCCATAAAAGCCATATCGTTGACAATAACTCCTTTCCCTTGACAGACGGGACATCCTCCTTTCCCGTTGAAGGAGAAGAGGTCGGCCTTCGTCTTGTTGGTCTTAGCAAAGAGTTTCCTTATATCATCGGCTACCTCAAGATAGGTGGCGGGGGTGGAGCGTAAGCTGATGCCGATATTCTTCTGACTGATATATACAATATCTTCGGGATGGGGATAACTGTTGCGGAAGCATTCCATTAGTGAACTCTTTCCAGATCCAGCTACCCCAGCGATGCCACACATCACTCCCAACGGCAGTTCGACTGATAGATTCTTCAGGTTGTGTAGGTTGGCATCTTTCAGGAGGAAGTGACTTTGGGGTGTGCGGACCTGCTCTTTTGTCGCTCCTGTGGTGCGAAGCATAGTGCCCGTAAGAGTATTGCTGTGTAGCAACTCATCGTAGCTTCCCTCAAAGACAATCTCGCCTCCATTCATGCCTGCACCAGGACCCATATCGATGATATGATCGGCAATCTTGATGATCTCTTTGTGGTGCTCTACAAGGATGACAGTATTTCCGTGATTCTTAAGTTTCTGTACCGATTTCTGCATCAGCAGGATATCGTGATTATGGAGTCCTACACTCGGCTCATCGAGGATATACATCACATCGGAGAGGGGTGAGTTGATATATTTGGCAATCTTGCAGCGCTGTGCTTCGCCGCCCGAGAGGGTACCAATAGCGCGATCGAGGGTGAGGTAGCCAAGTCCTATCTCCTCCAACGCGGCAAGTCGTTCAAGGATGGCTCGTTTCATATCTACCGCCAACGGATTATCGATTGTCTCAACCCATTGTCGGCAATCGCTGATACTCATAGCGGTGACATCGGCAATATTGACTCCAGCAATCTTGCAAGAGCGTATCTTCTCGTTGAGGCGTGAGCCTCCACAATCGGGACAGGTACCCATTGTGAGCATCGGATTGAGAGCAGCAGCATGAAGGAGTCCCTCTTCGGAGTTGATGATGCTGCGATACATCCTTGGGATAAGTCCTTCGTATTTAGCACTCTTAGGCCAATTGGCTGGGGGATTCTTCAGTCTTATCTGGGGGGAGTTGAGGAACAGATCCAACTCTTCAGGACTATAATCTTTTATCTTCTTGTCAAGATCGAACAATCCGCTGTGGGCATAGCGTATCCATCGCCACCCCCCTTTGTGGAAGGCGATATAATGGATGGTATCCTCATCGTTGAGCGATTTGTTGAAGTCGACCAACTTATGGATGTCGAGTTCGCGGATCTCGCCCAATCCTGAGCAACGGGGACAACTGCCTGCTGGATGGTTGAAAGAAAAGGAATCGGAAAAGCCAACAAAAGGCTGACCGATACGTGAGAAGAGCAGTCGCAGCAAGGCATAGATATCGGTATATGTGCCTACAGTAGAGCGTGAGTTAGAGGTGGGTTTGCGTTGCTCTATCACGATAGCGATAGGCAGATTTTCGATTTCGCCTACATGGGGTCGCCCATATTTGGGAAGATACTGTTGGGTGAAGGAGGGGAAGGTGTCGTTGAGTTCTCTGCGCGATTTGGCAGCGATGGTGTCAAGCACTAGCGACGATTTGCCCGATCCCGATACACCCGTTACTACAGTAATTTTCCCTTTGGGGATGCTTACATTGATGTGTTTCAGGTTGTTCTCGGTAGCATCGCGAACAATGATGTGTTCGAAATCGTGATCTTGGTTCATGCGCTATAGGGTTATGAATGCTCTTTGTAAACGATTTGGTGCCGCTTTTATTGTGCTGCTCTATCGTTCTCCTATATCGTTTTCTCTTGTTCGATGGAAATAGGAAGTTTTTGTTGTGGGGCGACAATTATGACAATTTTTGTGGTAAAAACAATAATTTTACCAAATCGACGTTAAGGGTTGTAAATCAAATAAAGATATGGAAAATAGCATTACCCCTTTGGCAAACAAATGCCGTAAATATGTAATCGTTGGTGGTGTAGCTGGTGGTGCCACTGCTGCCGCTCGTATCCGTCGTGCCGACGAGATGGCTGAAATCATCCTCTTGGAGAAAGGGAAATATATCTCTTACGCCAATTGTGGCCTCCCTTATTATATAGGTGGCGTGATTGAGGATCGTGAGAAACTCTTTGTGCAGACACCCAAAAGTTTCGGTAAACTCTTCCATATCGATGTGCGTGTGGAGAACGAGGTTACCGATATCGATACTGCTGCTAAGACGGTGACGGTAAGGAAGATAGATGGTACTACCTATAGTGAAAGCTACGATAAGTTGCTGCTCTCGCCAGGTTCCAATCCTGTGGTGCCTCCTTTGAAGGGGGTCGATTTAGAGGGTATCTTCACCCTGAGGAATGTGAGCGACACCGATCGTATCAAGCAGTATCTCGACACCCATAAGGTGCAAGATGCTGTGGTTGTGGGTGGTGGCTTTATCGGTCTCGAGATGGCTGAAAATCTTCAGCATGCGGGTGCTAGGGTTTCGATTGTAGAGATGGCCGATCAGGTGATGGCTCCTGTCGATTTCTCTATCGCCTCGCACGTGCATCGCCATTTGATGGATAAAGGAGTAGGGTTGTGGCTCCAAACGGGAGTGTCTCATTTCGAGCAGGAGGATGGCCGATTGAAAGTCTGTTTCACCGATGGTGGTCATATCATGTCCGATATGGTGCTACTCTCGGTAGGTGTTCGTGCCAATACGGCGCTGGCTACTCAAGCGGGTATAGCACTGGGCGAACGGGGTATCAAGGTGGATAGTTATCTGCAGACCTCTGTCCCCGATATCTATGCTGTTGGTGATGCTATCGAGTTTACCCATCCCTTAACGGGTCAACCTTGGCTCAACTTCCTTGCCAATCCTGCCAACAGACAAGGGCGTATTGTGGCAGACAATATGGTGTTCGGCAATCATACTGAGTACGAAGGGGCCATAGGTACCTCTATCGCAAAGGTCTTCGATATCACTGTTGGTGCTACGGGTCTTCCAGCCAAACGACTCCAACAGCTGGGTATCCCCTTCGAGCAATCTACTACCTCTTCGGCTGCTCATGCCTCTTACTATCCAGGTGCTTTCCAACTGACCATCAAGTTGACCTTCGATCCAAAGAGTGGTAAACTTTATGGGGCTCAGTGTGTTGGCAACGAGGGGGTCGATAAACGTATCGACCAAGTGGCGCTCTTAATCAAACGTGGTGGTACTGTATACGATCTGATTCAATTAGAACATTGCTATGCGCCTCCTTTCTCTTCTGCCAAAGATCCTATCGCTATTGCTGGCTATGCTGCTGCGAATATCATCAACGGCACGATGCCTGTCGTACAGTGGCGCGAACTGAAGGAGATGGATCTGAGCACCGTTACGCTGATCGATGTGCGTACAAGAGATGAGTATGCTTTGGGTACTATCGGTAATGCTATCAACATCCCTGTGAATGAGATACGTGATCGTTTGGATGAGATCCCTACCGACAAGCCGATTATCACCTTCTGCGCTATCGGTTTGCGTGGCTATATCGCTCAGCGTATCCTTATGGGACACAACTTTAAGGATGTGCGCAATCTTTCGGGTGGATCTAAGGTTTATCAGCTAGCTACCCAACCGATAACGCACCAGAATGCACAATCTGTCGATCATACAAGCTGCTCTTTGGGCAAACAAACGGGTGATATACAAACCATTACAGTTGATGCCTGCGGACTTCAATGTCCGGGTCCTATATTGAAACTGAAAAAGAATATGGATACGATGGCGGTGGGTGAACGGATTGAGGTGAAGGCTACCGATCCTGGCTTTCCTAGAGATGCTGCCGCTTGGTGCCAATCTACTGGCAATCGGTTCCTCTCGCAAAATAGTGAAGGGGGCTATTGCTCGGTGGTGATCGAGAAGGGTGGGGAACAACCCCAGGCGACTCCAGTAGGGGGATCGCTGCCGAAGAACAAGACGTTGATTATGTTCAGCGACGATCTGGATCGTGCGTTGGCTACCTTTGTACTGGCCAACGGTGCTGCTGCTACGGGTCATAAGGTTTCGATCTTCTTCACTTTCTGGGGCCTCAATGTGATTAAGAGGGTGAAGAAACCGGCAGTGAAGAAGGATTTCTTTGGGAAGATGTTCTCGATGATGCTGCCTTCCGATTCGCGCAAACTCAAACTCTCTCAGCTGAGTATGTTCGGTATTGGCGATAAGATGATGCGCTATATTATGCGAAAAAAGAATATCAGTCAGCTGGAGGAACTCCGTCAGCAGGCACTCGATAGTGGTGTGGAATTTATTGCTTGCCAGATGTCGATGGATATGATGGGGGTGTGCAAGGAGGAACTCATCGATGGGGTTACCATTGGTGGTGTGGCTACCTATATGAATCGTGCTGAAGAGGCTGGTGTCAATCTTTTCATTTAAGGAAACCTCTAAAAATTGCTTCAATGTGATTTTGGAGAAGATTTATAGCAGATTGCTCCGTTGAACGAAGGAGTATAGCGGGCTATATGACTGAGTGAAACTGAGCAAGATGCATAAATCAATCCAAAAGCACTGAAAGTATGGTTATTATTATTCCTTTTCATACGTGGAATTTTTAGAGGTTACCTTAACATGATTGCTCCCTCTTGTCTCTCTTGTCGTCAACGTTCACAATAATATTTCTCATAGTTCGTTAGATAAAAGAACTCAATGAAACAAGAATAACTATCTTATATCTATGAACACAAAAGGAATCATACAAACATGTACGCTCGAGCATTTGGATCGTTATGCGGTGATCTATGCTGAGGCGTTTTCGGGCGAACCTTGGAACGACAACTGGGAAGTGGCTGATGCTAAAATCCATGTAGCTGAACTGCTGGAGAGTCCTCAATCGTTCGGTTTAGAATATGTAGTTGAGGGCGAGGTAGCTGGATTCATCTTGGGTACTTCGATGCTTTTCCATTATGGCCGCACGTTCGAAATCAACGATTTGGCGTTAGCTCGTTCCCATCAACGAAGGGGTATTGCCTCCACACTACTCGAAGCTTTTATGAACGAGATGAAGCAGCGCAACATCAAGGCTGTCCATCTTATAACGGCAGGCGAGGGTGTGTTGCCACAGTTCTACGAGCGTTTCGGTTTCAAGAAAGAGGATATGGTTATCCTGATGGGGAAAGAGATATAGGTTCCTTACGATTGTAAAACAACTCTACTGTTCATTTGCTTCGCAACACATCCATCGTATCGCCTATCGACAAGACCTCTCGGCACAACACACTGCTCTCTTTAGTGGCTATCTGGTTGATAATCTTTTCGTGTTCGCTGTTCTTCTCGTTCATGGGATAGGGTATTTCTCTTTTTTATAACGAAGGCTCCTCTGTTTTATTGCTGACATTCATATCATGTATTTTAACAGGATGTGCTTATAATTAGCACACTACATTTGGTTAGGATTCTATTGCCTACTATTCTTGCTTATTTCGTTGAAATAATGTATGTTATGATTTATCTCTTCTTGTACGAAAGGTAGAAAAAAGACATTCGGTGCTGTCGAAATCATTATTATTAGTTATTGTCGTGTTGATAACCTCTATCTATTTTTGCAATGAAAATGATTCTTCTTATGGTATTGTAATTTCTTGAATAACAAATAATAGTATTATTAATAACAAATAAAAAAACAAACAGTATGAAAAAAGTTTTCCAATTGCTCTTGATGGTTGTTGCTTATGTGGCCATCTTCATTTTGGGTGCTTCGAGTGGCATCATCCATCCTATGTGTTACGCCTATGTGGGTCTCATTCTCCCTCTACTTTCGGCATTTGTCTACCTCAACACGGCCACTTTGCTGCGAAGTTTTGGTGCTGCAACACTGCTTAATGGATCGCTCTTGATTCTGTTCCTTTTGGCGGGCGAGATCGATGTGGTGTTCATTGTGGGTATGATTGTGTTGGCTGCTTTGGCTGAGATTATACGGGGGGTGTTGCACTACGATACCCTCAAAGGGGTGCGCTGGAGTTTCATTCCTTTTGCCCTTTCGTTCTTCACCTATACCCTTCATTGGTGGACCGATACGGAGGGATCGCTTGCTGCTGCTGTGGAAGAGATGCCTGCAGGCTATGATGAGTTGATGAAACCAGTAATAGACAATACCCCAATGCTAGTGATTGTTATCCTCCTAACCATCCCCGTTGCTATGCTAGCTATGCGTTTGGCCGAACGGACACTGAAGAAACAAACACTTTTGTTGAGATAGCAAGCAATACGCGTTCGTGATATAATAAAGAGGTGTAGGATTGTTTTCCTCACCTCTTTTCTATTATATGGTAGGGCAGAAAGGGGATGCTTTCAGGTTTTCTTTCTGCTACGCGTAGCTCTCCGTTCGGCAACATCTTGCTGATTTAAAAGCACTCCCATCGCGATGAACCATCCGCTTCCTACGGCAGTAAGGAGGGGAAACCACAACAACACTTCGTTGGGAAGCAGTAGGGGCACCATCGTGATAGCTAACGCTGGGGCAAAGGGTTTGAAATGGCGAAATAGCATCAACATCAACACTGAGGCGATGAGTATGCCTAGTGCCATAGGGAGGT
This sequence comes from Bacteroidales bacterium, assembly GCA_030523765.1. Lineage (GTDB taxonomy): Bacteria > Bacteroidota > Bacteroidia > Bacteroidales > P3 > Colimorpha. Next base: position 17,278 of record JAUNHX010000016.1, read on the forward strand.
GCCAGGTGCGATGCAGCAGCAGTTCGACAGCTACCCCTATGCCCGATGCTGCTACGATAAGCATCCAGATGCTCCAAGGACGTTTCCGAAAACCACTCTGACGGTTGGCAAATTCAATCATCGTTACCACTAAGGGGGGCACTATCGCAAAGCGGAGGGTGGTGCTTTGTGTGAGGTGGGTGACAAGGAGTGGTACTATCAGTACCAACGAAAGGCGTACCATCTGTGTAATACTAAAGGGGTGATAATCGGTGCGCTCACTTTGGGGTAACATTTTCCTAACAAGGATGAGAACCAACGAGATAACGAGAACGCTAGTGGGATAAACCCACGAGGTGGTATTGATCAATACGGGCAACATGGCTGCCGATACCACAGGATACATATTGCATCGCAGGGTGCGAAGCAAAAGCATGACGATGATGAATGCCAACAGAAAGCGCAGCTCGAAACCAATAGGGAGCAATAGGTTGATGATCAATCCGATGGTTGCTGCAACAGTGAGCAACAGCGGTATCTGCCAAGAGCGTACATTCCATACCCCTTTAGGCATCAGCCAAAGACCCACACATAGGGCTCCCGCTTCGGGGAAGATGACTTCGTTCTGACCCGTTAGTTCGGCTATCGCTGCTATCACTACTAGCATCAACACTACGGCGAGGTATCTTAGCAAGGTTGTTTTGTCTGTTTTCATTGCTCCTAATGGCATCGTATGAATAGCAAGATAACGTTAGAATGGAAGTTTAATTGCTAGGTGTCGAAAAAAGAGATGATAGGGGCAATATTTTCCCTCCTTATGTGTTATCATAACGTTATGACAAAGAAAGAAGAGGAAATCCCTATCGTGGAAGGCTATCAGCCTGAACAAAAGACAATCAGTTTGCTATGGGCCAACATATGGAGTATTGTGCTCCTTATTGTGCTTGGTGGACTTTATTTCATGTTGTATGAGTATATATGGAATATTGATTGGAAAGCGTTTAATGATTCGATTACGACTATTCTTCTTTTCTTAATTGCTATCATAGTGGGTGTCGTTGTGCATGAACTGATTCACGGTATTACGTGGATAGCTTTAACGGGGATGAACTTCAGCCATTTGAAGTTTGGCATGATAAAAGGAGCGGTTTATTGCCATATCGATGTGCCGATGGTGAAACGCCATTATGTTATTGGTGCTCTGACTCCGTTGCTGTTGGTGGGGATTGTTCCTTCTATCGTGGGACTTGTTTGTGGCAGTCTTTTCTGCTATTTGCTAGGTTTGCTGTTTACTGCTACTGCTATCGGCGATATGATGATTGTGTGGAAAATACGAAAGGAGAAACCTACAACACTGGTATATGATCATCCATCGGAAGGGGGGTGTTATGTGTATCGCCCTATCAATAATAAATGAAAGGAGATGATTGAGAGATGACAATAAAAGTATGCTATTTCAGTCCTACGGGTACAACCCTTGCGGTGGCCACTTATCTTGCTGAAGCGTTGAGCAAAAGGCTCTCTTCTTCTATTGAGTATGCTCCCTATACGTTACCTCATCAGCGTGAGTCATTGCCTCAGTTCGGTGACGATGAGTTGCTGCTATGGGCAACGCCCGTTTATGCGGGTCGTATTCCTAATAAGACACTCGATTATGTGCGTTCGGCTATCCTCAATCCCGTTCATCGTGAAAAGCATATCCCTGCGATAGCACTCGTTACGTTCGGCAATCGTGCGTATGATAATGCTTTGGCTGAACTGTCGGGATTGTTGCAAGAGGGTGGGATGCAGATGTTGGGAGCTGCCGCTATGGTAACGCGTCATTCTTTTAGCGACACCCTCGGTGCGGGTCGCCCCAATGAGGAGGATTTGTCGCAATTGGATCTTTTCGCTTCACAAGTGGTAGAACGGATGAAGGGGCAGTGGAGGGGTTCCTTGCAAGTGCCAGGTGAGGCTCATCCCGAGAAATATTATACTCCGCTCAAAACCAACAATGCTCCTGCGGGATTCTTGAAAGCGAAACCATCGTGCAATGTCGAGAGGTGTTCCCACTGTGCTAAGTGTGTTGACTTATGTCCTATGGGGAGCATCGTTTGGGAGAAAGGTTTGCCTCAATTCAAGGGTATCTGTATCAAGTGTCAAGCTTGCCGCAGAGGTTGTCCTACGGGTGCTATCGCTTTCACTGATCCCGATTATCGATCACATGTGGCCATGATTGAACAGTCCTATGCTGCTCCTAAGAAATCGGAGTTCTTTGTGGCAGAATAAGGGTGGTTTTCTTTTTTTATTTTTCTTTGAGGGGTAATCCTCTTTTCTTGCGATCATAGTATTCGGCTGTGGCGGTAAAGAAGGCGTCGCCGCTGCTGTTAAGGCACGTCTCAACACTATCTTGAACCACTCCTACGATGAAGCCGATGGCTACTGCTTGCATAGCTACATCGTTGCTGATGCCGAAGAAGGAGCATGCCATTGGTATCAGCAGCAACGATCCTCCTGCTACGCCCGAAGCTCCACAAGCGCCTAAGGTAGCGATGATGCCCAGGAAGAGGGCCGATCCGAAACTGACATCTACCCCCATCGTGTTGGCAACAGCAAGCGAGAAGACGGTGATGGTTACTGCTGCTCCATCCATATTGATGGTGGCTCCTAATGGGATACTAACTGAATAGAAGTCTTCATCGAGTCCCATCTTTTTACATAAAGCCATATTGATGGGTATGTTAGCTGCCGACGATCGGGTGAAGAATGCTTGCAATCCACTCTCTTTCAAACAGGTGAAGAGTAGCGGATAGGGATTCTGCTTGGTGATGAGAAACGAGAGCAGGGGGTTGAATACGAAGGCGTTGACGAGCATACAACCTACCAACAGCAGTAGCAGATGTCCGTAGGTGGTGAAAACCGAGAGCCCGTTCTCGCTCACTGTGGTGAATACCAATCCTAGAATGCCAAAGGGGGCAAACTGAATGATCCATTTCACTACACGCGATACCACATCGCTCAGATCGTGTACCACCTGTACGGTGGCTTTCGATGCCATCGTTTTCAATGCGATACCTAATATGACTGACCAAAAGAGGATAGCTATATAGTTGGCTTGTGCTATAGCAGCAACGGGATTGCCAACCATCGAGGTGAGTAGGTTGGTGAAAACTTCGGAGAGCGATCCGGCACCTGCATCGGGTTGTATATCGGTGGGTGCTACTCCTAGTTGAAGCGTTAGTGGGAAGAGAAAACTGCCTACTACAGCGCAGACGGCAGCAATGAAGGTGGAGAGGAGGTAGATGCTGATGAGCATACCAAAACGTCGTCCGAGTCCTTTGCCAGCTTTGGCTATCGATGAGATGACCAATACCGCTACAAGTACGGGTGCGATACCTTTCAGTGCACTCACAAACATGCGCCCTAATATTCCTATACCACTCCATTGTGGCAACAAGAGTCCTAGCAAGGCGCCGATAATGAGTCCTATAAAGATGCGTAGCATCAAACTGACAGAGGTGTATTTGGCAAGCAGTTGTTTGAAGATATTCATGGTATTAACTATTGTAGCGTAAAGCGGGTTTGTGGTGCAAAGATACACATTATTTATAAAATGGCAGTATTATTCTGTAAAAACAGGAGAGTGCCAATAGCACTCTCCCTTGTTAAAACAGAAAAAAAAGTTGAGTAGTTAGGATCTGTTGTTTGTATGTTTGCTTGTTGTTTTGATTTTGCAAAATTCCTCTTTTTTCTGAATGTGTCGCATCACTATTTGTAGCCTTTTTTTATCTCTTTCCCCCTATTAATGATGACTACTCTACGATTAATGCTTTAAAGTGCATAGAAATAATAGGGTAATTATGCTCTGTTGGTGCTCTCTTGCTACTGAGGAATTATTGGATTGTTGATTGCTGTTGGTGTTTGTTCAATATGTTGTATATTAATATTTTATCTTGCTAGAAAATACTCCCTAAGAATGTGGGTCGACACACGTGGCTGCGGTAGGGGTAGGACGTAGGCCCCGAGGTGGGTCGCACTTATGAATGAGGTGGGTCTCACGTAGGGAGTGTAGAGGATGCTTGTAAGGAGGGGTGGGAGAGGAACTTGCCAGGAATGAATATCTATCTAAATACTCGTGTTATTATTATCTCTTTCCCGTGCTGTTCAATATGATGTTATGAATCATAGAAGATTGGATATATTAAAGAAAAGGTGTATCTTTGTAGTGTCAAAATGTAGGGGAATTTCAATATAAGTGGTTGTTTTCCACTTTAATTGTTGCCTTCTAATGTCTAATAAAAAAGAAATAGGATATGGATAAACTAAAGATTGGTCGCTGGATGGTGTGTGTGTTAATCTCTTTGATGATGTCTTCATGTATTGTATATCATCCTCATAATGTGCCTCTTCCGTTGCTATGCGAACAGGGAGAGATGCAGATCGAAGCCTCTGTCTCGGAGTCGGCTCCCCTCTTGTTGGCTCCTGCCCTCAATGCTTCGTTCTCCTATGCGCCCGTCAATCATCTAGGTTTGCAAGCAGCTGCTAGTTTTACTGATTTCAATAATCTCTATGCCCAAATGGCTGTGGGTACGTTCTATCCGTGGGGCAAAGCGGTGTTTGAGGGTTATGTGGGTTATGGATATGGATTGTCGTATGGGGGAAAGAACAGCGATTTGAACAATAACACCTATTTTATAGATGGTACCTATCAATTACCTTTCGTTCAGTGTAACTTTGGATGGCGCAACCTCTTGGATGGTGGGTTCGACGTGGGATTGGGATGTAAGGGTGGTTCGATGATGCCACAGTGGCAAAAGACTCAGCTGTCGGACGACGGGACGGAGAATATTGTGGAACAGCATACGGATAGCCATCTCCTCATCGAACCACAGCTGATGATTCGTTTTGGCACCGATCATTTGAAGTTTGCTATCAATTTTTCTTATGTTTACCTTACCGAATGGCCTACAGAGAACAGTTATTTCAATTATGAGCGATTCAGTCTTGGATTGGGTCTTCATTACTGTTTTTAAGCTATTTTGAGCGCGTTTAGTATTTGTTTATTTAACTCTTTTTATTGTCGAAAGTGCTTATTTGCCTTATCAATTGATAATTGTTTTGTAATTTTGCAGAAACAACGGCTGTTGAAACTATAGTGTAAAATTGTATATTAAGGTATGGCACGTAGATATAACGACATAAGTGTCAACGTTTTTGAGATAGAAGGACGGACGAAAGTTAATCTTTCGTCAGATGATTATATTGTTTATTTATGTCATTGTGGAAGCATGGATCTTAACTGTGATGGCGATAGGGTGAGGTTTAGTGGCCACGATGTTGCTGTTGTTTATCTGCAGCATACAGTGGTCATGGATAACCCTTCGTTCGATTGCCGTTTTTCGCAGATGATTGTGAGTGCTCCGCTATACGATTCGATGGCTCGTTTGAAGATGAGCAAGAAAAGGGCTTTCTATGAACAGAGTCCTGTTTTCCATCTCACCTACAGACAATATGACGATTTGGTGTCGCTGCTCGATGCTTTACGTCGTCTTGCTCTTCTAGATATCCCTGATAGGCAGACGGTGCTGATACATCAGGTATATATTGTCATGCAGCTGATTGATATGTATCATAGCACTAACGTGAAAGCGTCGCTGGTGAAGAAACCTCGTTTCGCTGAACGTTTCTATAATGTGATCAGCGAGAACTATAAGCAGCATCACGATGTGCAGTTCTATGCCGATTATTTCTGTCTTTCAGCCAAACACTTTAGTAGTGTGGTGAAACGGGACACTAATCATTCGGCTAGCTATTGGATACAACACTTTGTGGTGTCGCGTGCTAAACAGATCCTAATATACGATCCGAATGCTTCCATTCAAGAGGTGGCTGCTGATTTGGGTTTCAGCGATCAGGCTCTCTTCTGTCGCTACTTTAAAAGAAAAACGGGTCTCTCGCCTTCGGAATACCGCAAGGAGAATGGAGATGTGGGAAAAGAATCAATGTAGTTTTTTTTGAATAGTATCTCTTTGGAGAAACTATATAAAGTTTAGGGTAATGATTAATAAAAAAGAAGGGCGATTTGTAGGTCGCCCTTCTTTATTGTTCTATCGAACGTTGTGTTATAAAGGAACGTTTGTTCTCTTCGTTACATTCATTTTAGTTTCTTGATGAGGAACTTGTGCGAGAACCAGAGGTAGAGGTGCGACTGCCGGTGGAGGAGCTGCGGCTGCTGCTAGTGGTAGCGGCTGAGGAGCGCGAGGTGTTGTCATCGTTGCTGCTTGCACGACTGCTACTAGTGTTGTTGGTGGTGCGGCTGCTACTGGAAGTGCGGCTGTTGCTGCTGCTTGTTGCACGGCTGCTCGAGGTGTTGTTGTTGGTTCGAGAGGCACTGCTGTTGCGATTGCTGTTGCTCGAGGTTGCGCTGCTAGTACGGGTAGTGGTGTTGGTAACGGTGCCATCGGTGGTGCGAGTGGTGGTAGTGGTGCCAGAGGCGGTGGTGCTGGTGCGGCTGCTAGCTACAGTAGCATGTCCAGGATTGGTGACCATATTGCGAGTGGTGACGCTGGTGCTCTTGTTTCCGTTGCCGCTACCCGAGTTGGTTACACTTCCGTGATTGGTCATTCCTGCATGGCCTACTGTAACGGTGGGGCGCTGAGTGCCAGGAGTGTAGGGGGTGTTGTTGTAGTGTACTGGCTCATCGGGACGACGCATATAGTAGCTGTGGTAGTGGTAGGGGTTGTGGTGTGGAGCGGGGGGCATCCAACCATAGCAGTGTACTTCATAGTGATAGGTGCGAACGAAGTGAGCTGGACGATGTGGGCGAGTGTAGGGGTTGTAGGGAGGAATCATCCATCGGAAGGTTGGGGTAGGATGAGTGTTGTGGAACCGCAGATAGGTGGCGGCACTATACATACGGGCCGATGCGTTGTTGAAGAGCCATACGGTGCTGAGGTCGATGGGCATCATGATCTCTTCACCTGTATAGGCATCGTAGCCGTATATCCATATTTCGAAGAACTGAGAGTTTACTCGTTCTGCCCATGCTTCATTGAGCAGTACGTAGGTCTCGATTTCATATTCATAGCCGGCATAGATCATCAACTCGTTCTGCGTGTTCAAGTAGTTGACTGTGCGCAGTGCCTGTGAGTAGGTGAAGTAGCGCAGCGAACTGGCCGATGCGGTGAGCATCAATCCCATAAATGCTAAGGTGAGGGCTAACTTTTTCATCGTTGTTGAATTTAAAGGGTTAATTTGTTTATTATTTTAGTATGTATGTAAGCTGTTTTCTTGCATCAAATGTTAAAAATAATTGTTAAAGGTATAATACTCAGCAGTATTCTTTTGGGCTTTGAAGCCTATATCCTGTTGGCTTATTATTCCTTGAGGGTGTTGACGGCTTTGGGTGTCCAGTTGAGGAGGAAGTCGTTGACTTTCTTCTCGCTATATCCTTTGCCTTCTTCTAGATAGGCTGAGTTTTGCGTGTGGATGCGGTTGCCTTCGGCATCGAGGATAACGAAGACGGGGAAGCCGAAGCGGGCAGGATTGCCTAGATATTTCATTGCCTCGGGGTTGGTGTGGTCTTTGGAATAGTTGATGTGGATATATACGAAGTTCTCTTCGATGGTGTTGTGGACAGCAGCATTGGTGTCGGCAAATTCGGCAAAACGCAGACACCAAGGACACCAGTTGCCGCCCACCTGACAGAGGACATATTTCCCCTCTTCGGCTGCAATCGCTTTGGCATCTTCGATTTGTGCCATCGGGTCGAGACTCTCATTGTACACCTTCTTAGCTTGAGCCATCACTGTGGTGGCCGATAGCAAGAGGAACAAGAGCATGATGTTGATTCTTTTCGACATAATTATTTGATTTGATTAACTGAGAAATGGATATTTGTATTGGTTTCTTTTTTCAAAGAAAGGGCATCGTTTTGTTAACAGATGCCCTTACCTTATTCATCTATAATGTATAAATGATTGTAGACAATTAGAGTGCCTGCTCTTGCAGGAATTTAACGCTAGCGTGGATATGTTTGTACATAATCTGATCGATATCAACAAAGTTGACTACTTTGCGATAGTCGGCCACCATCTTCTCGATGAAGGGGCTCGATTTAAGCGGACGACGGAACTCGAGGGCTTGGGCAGCGTTGAAGATCTCGATAGCCAATACGCGCTCTACATTCTCCATTACGCGATAGGTCTTAGTAGCAGCATTGCCTCCCATCGACACGAGGTCTTCTTGGTTCTGACTGGAGGGGATGCTATCAACACTGCAAGGGGTGCAGAGCTGTTTGGTTTGACTAACAATGCTGGCAGCAGCATACTGAGGAATCATGAAGCCGCTGTTAAGACCCGGTTTGGCAACCAAGAAGCTAGGAAGACCGCGCTTAGCATCAATAAGCTGATAGGTGCGGCGTTCGCTGATGCTACCCAATTCGGCTACAGCAATCGAGAGGAAATCGAGCACCATTGCCATAGGCTCACCGTGGAAGTGACCACCCGAGATGATCATATCTTCATCGGGGAGGACAATGGGGTTATCAGTAGTGGAGTTGATTTCGGTTTCAATTACCGATGCCACATAGGCGATGGTGTCTTTGGCAGCACCGTGCACCTGAGGAGCGCAGCGGAAGCTGTAGGGATCTTGTACATGCTCTTTGTGGCGGGTAATGATCTCGCTACCTTCAAGATACTCGCGTACATGTTTGGCTGTTTCCAACTGTCCTTTGTGGGGACGTACCATATGGAGCGATTCGAAGAAGGGTTCGATACGACCATCGAAAGCATCAAGACTCAGGGCCAGTATCATGTCGGCTTGCTGACTGAGGCGCTGTGCTTTCAGGATGCTCCATACACCATAAGCACTCATGAACTGAGTACCATTAAGCAGTGCCAATCCCTCTTTGCTTTGCAGCTCGATAGGTTCCCAACCCAACTCGTTGTATACCTCTTTAACATCGCAACGACGACCTTTATAATATACGTCGCCCATTCCGAGGATGGAGGGGAGCATCAGGTTGGCCAACGGACAGAGGTCGCCGCTAGCACCAAGACTACCTTGCTGATAAACGATAGGAAGTACGTCGTTGTTGTAGCAATCAACTAAACGCTGTGCCGTTTGCAGCTGTACGCCGCTATAACCGAAACAGAAGTTTTGAACCTTGAGCAGGAGCATCAGCTTCACTACCTCTTGGGGAACTTCGTCGCCAACACCACAAGCATGACTCATTACCAGATTCTTCTGCAGCTGGCTGAGTTGCTCTTTGCTGATAGAAATGTTGCAAAGTGAACCGAAACCGGTGGTGACACCGTAGATGGGCTCTTTCTGCGTTTCCATCTTTTTGTTGATATAGTTGCGGCATTTCTCGATACGGGCAATAGCATCATCGCTGAGTGCCAGCGTCATTTTTTTATCAATAATTTCTTTGACTCGTTCCAGCGTAAGACGCTCAGAACTGATATAATGTACCATAATGAGTTTTATTTTTTATGTTTTTTGAAGCGTTGTGAGTTATGGGCAGTAGCAGTATATTACTTGCTAAGCAGCTCGTCGGCCTTCTCGGCTATATCGCTGTCAACCAAGATACGGCCACAGTGTTCGCAAACAATGACTTTCTTGTGCATGCGAATCTCCATCTGACGTTGGGGAGGAATCTTGGCAAAGCAGCCAGCACAAGCGTTACGATCAATCTGTACGACAGCCAAACCGTTGCGGGCAGCAGTACGGATGCGCTTGTATGCGGTGAGGTAACGCTCTTCGATAAACTGCTCTTGTTCTTTGCTTTTAGCACGCAAACGAGCTTCGTCTTTCTCAGTGTCGCGAATAATGTCGTCCAGTTCGTCTTTCTTCACCTGCAGTTCTTGCTGGTTCTGTTCTTTCAGCTGTTTGGCAGCTTCGATATGGCGTTGCATGTCGAATTGCGAATCTTTGGCTTCACGTTTTTTGCGTTCGCAGAGTTGGATTTCCAGTTCGGCATATTCAATCTCTTTGTTGATGGCCTCATATTCGCGGTTGTTGCGTACGTTGTCCTGCTGTTTCTGATACTTCTTGATCTGTTCTTGGTGATTGATAATCTCCTTATCGTATTGAAGCACAGCGTCGGCAGCCTCCTTCATAGCGACACCGAAGTTCTCGATACGGGTTTCGAGACCTGCAATCTCGTCTTCCAAATCCTGAACAGCCTGGGGCAGCTCGCCACGGATAATCTTGATTTTGTCGATTTCCGAGTCAACTTTCTGAAGGGTGTAGAGTGCCACAAGGCGTTTTTCGACGGCGATATCAACATCGCGCACCACATTGACAACGGGTTTTTCCTGTGTTTCTTCAACTTTTTTGGTAGTAGCTTTCTTTGCCATATATTAAGTACTTAATTATTATTCAATCATATATAATTAACATAGCCATGTTTACGTTCCGAAATTTGGCAAGCAAAGGTACGAAACTTTTCTGATATAGCGGCATAAATTATTTCTTTTGCAAACTGTTCGCTCTCGTAGTGACCTATATCGCATAGGATGATATCGCCTTCAGCTTGCTGAAAATCATGGTATTTCAAATCGCCTGTAAGGAAGATATCGGCCCCTGCAGATTTTGCATCGCCTATCAAAAAACTTCCACTTCCTCCACAAAGGGCTATCCGTTGCACCTTTTCTTTACAAAGATCGGAACAACGCACTACGGGCAAATGGAGCTTTTGTTTCAAAATGTGCAAAAACTCCTCAGTTTCCATAGGGGCTTTCAGTGTGCCTATCACCCCGCCTCCTACCTCGCTATAGGTGTTGTCGAGGGTTAGGATATCGTAAGCCGGTTCTTCGTAAGGATGGGCTTTAAGAAGATGATCTATCACTTTGTTTTCCGTTTCTCGAAGATAACTTCGATGCGTACTTCGGGTTCGAAATGCACCTTTCCTGGCTCTCCAACAAAGGGGTTACTACCCTCTTCAGGGAGGAACGATCCGCTCCCATCCATGTTGTAACTACAATGTGAATAATTGCCTATATTGCCTGCTCCAGCGGCAAAGAGCGACTGCCGAACAGCTTCGGCTTGCGCTGTTGGACAGAAGGTGACTAATTTGCCCAGTAGCTGCCGTTTAGGTTGTAAAACCTTATAGTTTTCTACCTCCAGTTTCTGTGCAAGGATTCCGCTAACGCCCCATCGCATATTATCTAGGTTGGTATGGGCAGCATAAACGGCTATGCCATTCTCTATCAGTCGATAAATCATGCGTCCTGTTTCGGTTCTGGTGGTAATGCGCCGAGTTCCTTTGCCAAAAAGGAATGGATGGTGTGTAGCAATGAGGTTCAACCCTTTAGCTATAGCCTCTTCTACCACATCGGGGGTCAGATCGAGCGCTACGAGAGCTCCCGTATATTCTCTTTCTGGATCGCCCAGCAGAAAACCCGAATTGTCGTAGTCTTCTTGATAGTAGGGCTTGAACGTTGCATTAAGAAAATCAATCACTTCTTGCAGCTTCATCATCGTAGGTTTTTATAATTTGAAGTTGCAAAGATACGTTTTTTTTCAAAAACACCTCTCAAAAGGGGACGTACAAAGGTGCTTTTTGCCTCCTTTGATGATGATATCATACTTTTTTTTCGAGAAAAATCATTTCAAAGTGGGTAGGAGAAAAGTTAGCGTTAAGTTAGTGTTAGGTTAGCGTTGGAAAGGAGTGATGTTTGGGTTTTGCAATTGTTTTTCGAAGAGCGAAAGGATGAAACTCTTTTTCGATGTTCTGTTGCAAGGAGAAAAAAAGAGGTAGTAGGGTATCTTTTTTTCGTTTAGAATAAGCAATATCAATATTTTTTTGTATCTTTGCAGTTCGGAGTTTTGCCTTCAACGGAATGCTTTGATGTATTATTCAGAGATTTATGTGCCGTAAGAGGTTGTGTTGTTATATTTACTCAAAGTCAAAATCCGTGCAACAAAACATTAAATATTATAAATAGGAATGAAATATAATATGAAATATAAGCTCTTGTTTGCCCTCTGCCTGATGGCGGGGTTTGGATTGCAGGCTCAAACTGTTAGTAACATCCATTTTAGTCGTGTCAACCGTGAGGTAACGCTTACCTACGATCTCGATAAGGCTGCCGATATTCGCATTCAGGTTTCGACTGATCACGGATACACTTTTGGTGACTATATTGAAAACTTTTCGGGCGATGCGGGTCGCAATGTGCAGCCGGGTAAGCAGAAAACGGTCCTCTTCTACGATCTCCCCGATCTGCGTAGCATACCCTATGTGCTCGACACCTTTGCAGGTCTTTGTTGGGACGACACCAATATTGTGTTCAATGTGGAGGTCGACGATGGTTCGGTCGATATCAAGATCAACAACGAGCGTATCCGTATGATGCGTGTGCCTGGGGGCACATTCACAATGGGTTGCACTAGGCCTGGGGCAGTAAAACATACCTACGATGAGAGCAAACCTACGCATCGCGTTACTGTCGATACCTTCTATATGGGCAAGTTTGAAGTGACGCAGCGTATATGGAAAGAGGTGATGGATAACAATCCGTCGCGTTGGCAATACAATGATAGTCTGCCTGTTGAACAGGTTTCCTATCAAGATGTGCAAATCTTTATTGCCCGTCTGAGTCAGATTACTGGCTATCGCTTCCGTCTGCCCACCGAGGCTGAATGGGAGTTCGCTGCTCGCGGAGGCAACCTCTCTACCGATTGTGTCTTCCCTGGGGCCAACGGCGATCCGGGCAGTGTGGCTTGGTATGGAATGAACAGTGGAAACAAAACCCATCCTGTAGGACGACTCAAACCCAACGAGTTGGGACTTCACGATATGGCTGGCAACGTGTGGGAATGGTGCTCCGATTGGTATAGCGACTACACCACCGAACCGCAGGTAAATCCCCGAGGACCCAAACGTGGCGAGAATCGTATCCTTCGTGGTGGCTGTCTGAACAGTCCTTCGTGGGGCTGTGCTGTTTTCGATCGCAGTTGGTATCTGCCCGATCACGGATACGGATTCCACGGGTTCCGCTTAGTGCTCGACTCTGTTGAAAAACCTGTCGATGACGAGTACTAGTCTCTTGTCCCACCTCTTATCGAGTAACACAAATCATATCGATACACCTTCTATAAGAATGGATTGGTTCATTCTGTTAACGCTCTATAAATAAACTCTATATCAACCAAGAATAGAAAAATCTATCAAAGAATCTCCTTTATTGTATCAACCTAATCAACATAACCATTATGCAAGTTCTAGATAAAGAGTTTCGTCCCTATCTCAAAGCTGAAGATATTCAAACCATTGTTAAAGATACGGCTGCACGAATGTATGCCGATCTGAAAGATGTTCGCGACCCTATGGGTCAGTATCCGTTGCTGCTCCCTATCCTCAACGGGGCTTTCGTCTTTGCTGCCGACCTATGCCGTGAGTTGGGCAACCTAGGAATGGAGGCTGAGGTTTGCTTTGTTAAGAACTCCTCCTATTCGGGTACCCATAGTACGGGAACGGTAATGCAACTGATCGGCTTCCCCGATAGCATCAAGGATCGCGATGTGGTTATTGTTGAAGATATCATTGAAACAGGTATCTCTGTGGCTCATAATATCGAGCAACTCCAGCAAATGGGGGTGCGTAGCATCCGTGTATGCTGTCTCTTCCATAAGCCCGAACTCTTCAAGGGTGATTATAAAATAGATTATATTGGGCGTAATATCGATAACGACTTCATTGTTGGATACGGGCTCGACTATAGTGAACATGGCCGTATGCTCAAGGATGTTTGGATCCTTGATAAATAATCTATGTGATGGACTCTTTTATATTGAAGAATATGAAAAGATTTCGTTTCCTCTTGATGCTCACTCTGGGTGTGCTGCTATTGGCCGCCTGTGAACCTGATCCTTCGTTCGAAGCTAGTCAGTTGGTGGGCAAGTGGAAAAACGGCACCGAATATTGGCGTTACGATAGCAATTTCAGTGGTGCTACTTGGGATACGGGTGATGATGTGACTGAGGCTGAAGCCCAACCATTTACCTGGACGTTGGAGGGGGATCAGCTTACGCAACTGCATCAAATGGAAATGGGAGGTGTTGTCCCCAAGGTATACACCATCACAGCGCTCTCAGCATCCTCCTTAACCTATAAAGATAATTATAATCAATCCTTTACTTTTACCCGAGTACAATGAGCGAAACTGTTGATAATAAGCAGCCGCAATCGTCGGCCCCTACTAAGAAACACCGCGGTCTTCGAATCACGCTTATCTCGCTCGGTTCGCTGCTGGGCTTGCTGCTAGTAGCAGTAGGGGTGGCGCTGTATCTGATCTTTACCCCTGCTCGCCTCACCGCTATCGTCAACAAGTTGTCCGATAAGTATATACGCTGTGAGTCGCATTTCGAAAAGGTTGACCTCTCGCTCTTCAAGACATTTCCTAATGCTGGATTGGATGTGAAGGATGTGGTTCTGATCAATCCTACTCAAGGGGCTAGTAGCGATACGTTAATGGCTCTCAAAAGTCTTACCGTTGCCATCAATGTGCGTGATTTTCTGAAACATAGAGATATTAAGGTGGAGAAACTTCTGCTCGATCAGGTGCAGGCAAATGTCTATATTGCTTCTGATGGCAGTACCAATTTTGATATCTTCCCTGCAAGCGATACCACAACAACCGATACATCTTCCTCTACGCTGCCCTCTCATATCGATCTCAAACAGATTCGCGTTAAAGATCTTAATTGTGATTTTCTTGATCAAAAAGATGGCATGAAGGCTGTTGTTGATAAGATGGACCTTAAGGTTGACGGACTTTGGAAGGATGAAACTATCGATGCTCAACTCAATATGGGGGCTAAGTATATAGCTTGCTCTATGCGTGATAGTAGTGGTGCTGAATCGCTTAATGCCATCCTCAACAAACTCGATATGGCGCTCGACCTCAAGGGTCCTTTCCGTCAGCTCGATGGTCGTCTTGATCTTTCTCTGCCTACGGCAAAGATGGCTCTGCAAGGTACCGACTATGTTACCGATGCTGCCAACGCTTCGCATCACGATCTCCTCACTGTCAAAGCTCCTTTCAGTGCTAATCTCGATGAAATGAATCTGTCGCTTTCCAAAGCGTCCCTCTCTTTGGTCAATTATATCATCAACCTTGATGGCGATGTGCAACTGGCTCAGAACGATTGTCCTATGAAGATCGATGCGCAGTTCGAAACCAATACGTGGCAAGTGGCTCCGCTGCTCGAATTGCTGCCTCCTCAGTTCACCACTTGGCAGGAGGGTATGGACCTCGATGCTAAGCTTTCGCTGAAGGGTAGGGCAGAGGGCTCCCTTACTGATACCACGATGCCTCTCGTTACTGCCCATCTCGAGATGGACGATGGTCGTTTTGTTGATCATAGTCTCCTTCCTTACGATCTTAGCAAAATTGCTGCCAATCTCGATGCCGATCTCGACTTCGGTAAAGCGGGCAAGAGCGATGTCAAGATCAATAACCTTTCGGCTGTTACGGGTAGAAATAATGTCTCGCTCGATGGAACGATTGCCGATTTGCTGGGGGTGATGGATATCGATGCCAATGTGAAGGGTAACATACAGTTGCCCGATTTGAAACCTTTCTTCCCCGATAGTCTTGATATGGAACTGAAAGGCTCTAGTCGACTTGATATTCATGCGCGTACTAATCTGGAACAAATCCAGAAACTCGATATCCCGAATATGAAGGTCGATGGTAAGGTGATCCTCAACCACCTCGATGTCCGCTATGACGATATCACTGCCAATTCTCCTCAACTGGCTGTCGATCTGCAAGTACCTTCTAAGCATCTCACCAATTCCTTTACTGAACTGCTCAGCGCTAAGATCAAAGGCCAGTCGCTGCATGCTAAAGTGCCTAGCGCAGGTATCGATGCATCGCTCACGGCAACCGATCTCGAGGCCTCTATCAGCAATGTGCTCGATGAGAAGGTACCTTTCTCGGTAGCGGCCAAAGGCTCCTTTGCCAAGATTGCAGGTACTATGGATACCATCCAGGCTTCGATCGATGAACCTAATCTCATGGTTGAGATGGTGCCCAATCGAAACAATCCTGCTAAGGTGTATTATAAGGTTAACTACAATAGTTCGAGTCTGTTCGCTAAAATCAACGATAGCCTCTCTATCAATATGGCGGGTCTCACTATCAAGGGTGATGCCAACTATGATTCTACTCGGGCTAATGTGCTGCAACAGTGGAGTCCCGATCTCGATATCGACTTCAAACGTGGGTATATCAATATGTCGCAACTCGATTATATTGTACAAGTGCCTGATATAAAATTCAATTATAAGCCTGAACGTTGTGAGATTGCTAGCGCTAATGTGGTGTTCGGTAATAGCGACTTCTATCTCTCGGGGGCTGTTACGGGTCTCGAAAAATGGATCTCTCACGAGGATATGCTGAAGGGTGAATTGAATTTCACCTCTAACTATACCAATGTCGATGACTTGATGGATGCCCTCAGCGGACTCGGTAGCGATGAGGACTCTCTTAAGGTGCAACAAGCGGAGGTTCAGGTAGAAGTAGGTCAGAAGGATCCCGATCCTTTCATCTGTCCTCTCGATGTTGATTTTGTTTTACATACCCGCATCAAGGAGTGTACTGCTTTCGACAATGAATTGCAGGAACTGGCTGGCGATGTGATGCTTCGCGATGGCGTTGCTGTTCTCGAACAGGTGGGTTTCGTTTGCAAGGCAGCTCGTATGCAACTTACGGCTCTGTATCGTACTCCTAGAATCAATCATATCTTTGTTGGAATGGACTTCCATCTGCTCGATATCAATATTTCGGAACTTATCGATATGATTCCTTATGTCGATACATTGGTGCCTATGCTCTCTGCTTTCGAGGGTCGTGCCGATTTCCACCTCTGTGCCGAAACCTATGTTGATGCCTATTACAAGCCTAAGATGTCTACCCTGCGTGGTGCTGCTGCGCTGAGTGGCGATAACCTTGTGGTGCTCGACAACGAGACTTTCAATACTATCGCCAAGTATATGATGTTCAATAAGAAGACGGAGAATGTTATCGATAGCCTCGATGTGGAGATGACGGTGTTCCGCAAGGAGGTGGAACTCTATCCGTTCCTCCTCTCTATGGATAAATACCAACTCGTTGCTTCGGGTCGTCACAATCTTGACAACAATTACGACTATCACCTCGAAATCTTGAAGAGTCCGCTACCCACTCGTTTGGCTCTCGATGTCAAGGGTGTGATGCCTAAACTTGGGTTTGCTCTCACAAAGTGCCGTTATGCCGATCTTTATGAACCCGAGAAACGGGGCGATCTCGAAAAACAGACACTCCATCTGAAGTCGCTCATCCGTGAGTCGCTCGAACGGAATGTCAAGGAGTCTACCCGTTCCTACGAAGGACTTGATAATACCAAATAGTAAAGACTGAACCTCGGGGTGAGGTTCAGTCTCTGTGCTCTAGTAGCGTATGCTTTTTATAAAGGGAACGCTTGTTTATTTGCTTTTCCGATACAGAAACCAATAGTCCCATCTACGGCTTATATATACGCTGCGCTGATGAGAGAAGGTCTGATAGGAGAACCTTCCGTGATAGTTTCCTAATCCACTGTTCTCTACCCCTCCAAACGGCATATGGGGATTGGTGATATGCATCAGCGTCTCGTTGATACAAGCTCCTCCCGACGAGGTGTGGTGTAACACATAGCGGGCTTTCCGTTTGTTTTGGGTGAAATAGTAGAAGGCAAGGGGTTTCTCGCGTTTGTTCACGTAATCTATCACCTCTTCTATCTTCTCGAAGGTAATCAAAGGGAATATGGGCCCAAATATCTCTCGCGTAAGCAGTTCACTGTCGTCAGGAACTTGCTCAAGAATCGTTGGCTCTATATATCGTGCCTCCATATCATAGTGTCCTCCTATCCTGCAAGTGCCTTCACTCAGTAGGGGTACCAGTCGCTGCATCGCTTTATCACTGATAATGCGGGGATATTTCTCCGATTGCATAAGGTCGCTTCCGTAGGCTTGAACTATGTATTGTGCTATCGCTTGAATCAGTTCCTCTTTAATAGAGGAGTGTACGAGCAAATAATCGGGGGCTATGCAAGTCTGTCCTGCATTGGTCAATTTTCCGTGCACAATGCTTCGGGCAGCTTTCTTGATATCGGCATCAGCATCGACAATACAAGGGCTCTTTCCTCCCAACTCGAGGGTGACGGGGGTAAGATAACGAGCAGCAGATTGCATGGCCACTTTTCCTAGATCAGGGCTGCCAGTAAGGAATATATGATTCCATCGTTGCTCGAAAAGGAAACTATTTATTTCTCGATGTCCTTCAACAACATATACTTGCTCGGGGGTAAATACCGATGCTAGTATTTGTCGAACCACTACGTTAGTATGGGGCGATTGGGGTGAGAGCTTCAGTACTACTGTATTGCCTGCAGCTATAGCACCTATCAGGGGTAGCACCGAAAGGTGGAAGGGATAGTTCCATGGCGAAACAATCAGCGTTACTCCATAAGGTTCATATATCAATCTGCTTTTTCCTGCAAGGGTGAACAACGATAATCCTACTCGTTGGGGTCGATGAAAACGGCGAAGGCATTTCAGTTGATGTCTTATCTCGCTGAGTACCATCAACGTCTCAGTTGTAAATGCCTCCATCGTTGATTTATGGAGGTCGGCATACAATGCTTTATTGATTGCTTCGCGATGCTCCAGCACTGCTTTGCGTAGGCGTTTTAGCTGATCTCTGCGTTGTCTCCAGTCGAGGGTAGCACCTGAGGCGAAATAGGCTTTTTGTGCTTCAATGGCACTTTGTAGTTTTTCCATATGATGGTTGTGGTTGGGTTGATATCAATAGTTGATCTTATATTTACGCTCTATCAAGAAACAGGATGATATGAAGAAAATCAAGTAACAGCTATTGCGCAGATACATAAGCCATTGCTCTTCGGGTCGGGTGTGTACACTCAATAAATATATACACATAGCTAAGAGGAAATAGATTGTTATACGTCCTACACGATAGGGTATGGGGCGTACTTTCTGTCCCCAAATATAACTTACCACCATCATCACCGTATAACAAGCCAAATGGGCTATGGCTGCTCCCCAATAGCCAATGCGAGGCACGAGGATAAATAGGCAAAGTAATGTCATCGTAGCTCCGATGGCTGTGATGATGGTGCCGCTGCTTGTTCTATCGCTCAGTTTATACCATATAGATAGGTTGAATACGATGCCGTAGAATAGGTTGGCTATGAGCACGATTGGCACTATCCCCAATCCTTGTCGATATTGTTGTCCTAGTTCATCGTGCCCTCCTAGGAAGTAGGCGAAGACATCAATATATAGCTCCACTCCAAGGAATATAATCAATCCACAAATCACATAATAGGTCATCACGTCTGCAAAAAGATCGGGCGATTGTCGGTCTTTGGCTTTAGCGAAGAAGAAGGGTTCGGAGGCAAATCGGAACATCTGAATAAAGATGGTCATCAGTACTGCAAGTTTATAGCTAGCACCATAGATACCTAGCTGTTCCATAGCCACATCCTCGGGTAGCATATATTTGATAGCGATCTTATCGGCTACTTCGTTAACCATACCTATCAAGCTGATAAGCATAATGGGAATGGCGTAGCGTAATAGTTTTTTCTGCAGTGCTTTATCGCGTTGCAATTTGATTTGACGGAATTGGGGAAGTAGCATGACTGTGTTCACCAAGCAGGCAACAAGGTTGCATACAAAAACCCAAGTAAGTAGTCCTGCTTCAGGACCAAAGAGTTGGTTGGCCCATCGCAATGAGGTTTCCGGCATCACCACAAGGAAGAGGATGTTCAATCCTACATTAGTTAATACGTTTACTAACTTGATTACGGAAAACATCATCGCTTTGCCTTGCTGTCGCAATACGCAGAAGGGCACAGCATTGATGGCATCAACTGCTACAATCAAACCGACGAACAAGATATATACCTCTTTGCCCGTATATCCGATACTATGTGCTATGGAGGGATGGATGAGGAATACCAATATCACAAAGAGCGATGTCGTTGTGAGTAGCATCGTCATGATGTTGCCATATACTTTCTTAAAGTCATCGCCTTGTGCATGTCGGAAAAAAGTGGTCTCCATTCCATAGGTAAGGAGGGCCATCAATAGTGCTATATAAGCGTAGAGTTCGGTGAATTGACCATAAACGGATGGTACAAACACTCGCACATACAATGGGAATAGCAAATAATTAAGTAGTCGTGGTAAAATGGTTCCCAAGCCATACACTACCGTTTGGCCTGCTAACTTCTTAAACGGATTTTCTCCCATAGTTTAGATGTATTTTCATATCATAACGATGTTGCACAAAAATTATTGCATCGCTTACCCCTTCTGCCTATCATAGTGTTGTTCTTATTATAGGTAACCTCTAAAAATTGCTTCAATGTGATTTTGGAGAAGATTTATAGCAGATTGCTCCGTTGAACGAAGGAGTATAGCGGGCTATATGACTGAGTGAAACTGAGCAAGATGCATAAATCAATCCAAAAGCACTGAAAGTATGGTTATTATTATTCCTTTTCATACGTGGAATTTTTAGAGGTTACCTATAATATAAGCAAAAGCCAGAGCAACTTTTGGTAACTCTGGCTTGTTTTTATGGTATGTGCACTATCGATCATACGATAGTCTAGCACTGTCCTTTATCGAATCAAGGTGATTGTTCCCGAGAAGGTCATCTGCTCCAATGGAGGCACTGACTTGTGGGCACTGATGAAATATACGTAAGTGCCTTGGGGACAGGGATTACCAGCGCGGTTGGTGCCGTCCCATGGTTGCTCGGGATCGTACGATTCAAACATCAGATGTCCGTTGCGATCAAATATCTTGATGTGATAGTCACGGATGGCATTCATCTTCACGGTGAAGTGATTGTTCACTACCTCATCGGGGGTAAAGGCATTGGGAATCCACATGGTTGTATGGTCCACATAGGCATATATCAGGGTGGTATCGCTACACATCGATGGATTGTAGGCTATCAAGGTGGCTATCAAGTTGTCGATATCATCGGGCAATAGGTATTTTACCTCTTTAGTGGTATATACACTTCCATCGGGGAAGTACCATTCGCGGCTATTGGAGTTCTGACTCATATCGGTGAAGGTGGCTTGCATATTACCTAATGTAACTGTTGTAGGATTAACTTCGCCTTTGGCAATAGGCATTGCATCTACCTGTAAGGTATGACTCTTGCTGGATTGACATACACCGTAATAGGCAGTAACGGTGTAAACGGATGTAACATCGGGACGTACTGTGATGGTGCCACTATGTGTTTGGTTGGCTAGCATCGGATCGTTGGGTGATGAGGTCCAATCGAAGGTGGTTGCATCGGTGGTAACAGTCAACTCGACAGCGTTGCCTTCACAAGCACCTGTAGGACCAGCAATGGTGATGGTGGGCACATAGTCTACTGTGATAAGGATAGAATCGTGTGCGGGACATCCTCCTGCAGCGGTCTTACCATACACATGAATCACATCAGTAGAGTCAAGCGTGTAATTGTGACTTGTAGCACTGCCGTAAGTCGTTCCGTTATCCCATGAATAGGAACTGACTCCTTCAGCTGAGATGGTGACCGATTCGCCTGGGCATATCTCTTCACGACTAGCACTTAAGGTGATGGTAGGTGATTGTACACAGGTTACTGTGATCGAATCTAAGTCGGACCACCATTGTCCGTTATAAAATACAAACGATTGGGCATAATAACGATGAATACCCACCTGAGGATCCACAATCAGCGTGTCGTGGATATTCTGCGGATTGGCAATCCTGCTGGCATCATTCATGTTGTCCATATACCATACCACACTGTCTGCTCCATATACCATCAGTGGCAAGGGCTCGCCTTGACATATCAGCGTATCACGGTAAAAGATGGCAAAGTTTCTACGGATTGCCGTACAAACAGTATCGTCTGAAGCATTGTGGCATGCATCTTCAACGCGTACTGCCCATAGGGAATTCAAAGGAATATTTTGGTTGTAAGCAATCTGCGTGGGGAGAAATACGTGCTCGCCCGTCATCACTTGGTTGGTTTGCAGATTGGTCCATGTTACTGTTCGGTTAGGCATACCTCCCGTAATGACAGCAGTACATTCACGGGTGTTAGAAAGGGACTCCATCTCGGCTGCTTCCACCTCTAGGGTGATGGGGTCGGTATCGACAATAGTAAAGATAATACTATCGGTGCATCCGTCTGCAGGGGTGAGATATATCACAACGGTCTCTTCTCCCTCTTCAATGCCATCCATATAAGGACAAATCTCGATGGTGTAGGCTGTGGTGTCGGCAGGGAAGGCTTGCACAGGGTTGATGTTGGCATAGTCGCCTCCATTGGTGGCTGTTCCTCCAATCGATACGTTGATTTGTGTCTGCGTTGAGCGAGCTATAGGACGAGCTAAGTCGATCGATACACAACATCCCTCATATACCTGAGTGGGATTCTGAGGATTGGTGGCATTGGTAAAGGTAGGTTCAATACCATTCGATTGCAATGAGTTGGCCTCGAGGAACACGTAAGAGTCGAGAGCTTGGTCAGAGGTGTTGCATATCATCAGTTTGATATGGTAAGTCTGACAAGGAAGCACTTTCGCTTTTGCAGTAAGGACAGTAGTGCCTCCGTCACCGCTAAGTGTTGTGCCAGTAAATGAGTTGTTGTAGTATTGACTCCAATACTGACCGCTCGAAGGACCATCACAATTGGAAGCTGTGCCGCTTGTACCTGGACCATTGTTGATACTGTTGATTGTCACTGGTTGGGTGGTATTGGGAATCAAAGCAATATTGTAGTCTTCGTAGTAGGATCCTCCACCGCTATTGCCACATCCTAGGGGTGCAATACCCGAAATGAAGAAACCAAAGGCATCGTTAAAGTCGCTGCATGCATATTCAGGATACTCTACTGAGGCAAATACATAACGGAAATTGATACTGTCTGATTTGCATTTAAAGTCGAACTCTAAACAGGCAATGTTGTTGATGTCGAGGGTCGGTACGGCCTGTCTCAATGGGTTGTTGGCATCCGACAATGTGTAGCTACAGGGGTGACCCGACTGCGAGGTACTCGATACACCACCCACATGGGCTGTTCCCATCACAATACCTTCATTCAATCCGATACCGGTGCTGTTGCCACCAACAAAACGACCCAGCGATGCGCACGACATCTGTGACGAACTACTGCTGCCGTTAAACTGAACGTTCGATACCTCTACACCTTCACCCAACAGTATGTTCTGTACTAAGGAATCTACTGTCCAGTTAGTGCCTACAGCTGAACCTGCATAAACAGAAAACGTGTTTTGTCCATGAACTATAGTAATTGCTATCGTAGCATAGCATACAAAAGCAATAAGATGTTTTATGTATGTTGTCATATTTTTATAATATAATCTGTATATAGTTCTTTTATAACGGAGAAGTATTCTTTTTGTTGTGTGATAATCAATTTTTTTTACTGCAATAAACCAAAAAGCTATCGGTATCTAGTGTCGATAGCTTTCTTTCTTGCTATTTGGATGATCGCTTCTATTTGAATTTGAATATGATAGCGTTTGTTTCGATATCTGTACCTCGTACTAACATCTGATGTGTTTGTGGACTGTTAAGTGTAATGTTGTTGGCTGGAGCCTGCTGCTTTTCAAGGAAGGCTCGTACCGATTCCAGTCGCGATGTGCATATCAGTCGGTTGTAATTGCGATTATCTTGTTCTGAGTAAACGGCTGTGATCTCTACAGTCCTGTGAGGATTCTGTTGTAAGAATCGTGCCACCGATTCAAGGGTCTGCTGCCCCTCCTCTATCAAGTCGGTTCCCACTTCCGATCCAAACAGGTTAACACCGTGGTATACATATGAACTAACAGTGTCGAAGGTAAGGAGTAGGATAGGGTAGTTGACTATCTGTTGTAAATCTTCAGTCTCTGTGCGCTGGGTATTAACCTCAATGGTGTTGGAAAGGAAGTTGGTGGTCGAGAAGGTTATTAGGTAGTTCTCTTCGGGTTGCAAATAAAGTCGATAGTAGCCTTGCTGTCCGCTGCGTTGACTGAAAATGATATTGTTTTTCTTCGAAGCTAGTGCTACATCGATTCGTACATCGGGCAATCGTTCGCCTGTAGTAGCATTCTCTACATCGCCTTCCAGCATCATGCAATCTACCCGGTTTTGAGTTACATAGAGTTGGTCGCTCCCCATCTCATCGCGATTCGAAGCAAAGATGATTGTCTGTGTAGTGGGGTGCATTACTATCTCATAGTCGTTAAACATGGAACTGATGGGATTGGGTAGACGTTGTACTGTGCTGCGTCCTATGGGGAAAGTAAAAACTGTATCGCCCGATTGGTTGGATGTAGCTATCAGTCTAGTACAGTAAATGTCGTGACCTGTCGATGAGAAATCGCTATTGGTGGCATAATATAGCATATCGCCTACTATGTAGGGCGCTATCTCATCGCCTGTGGTGTTGATGCGGCGTCCCATATTGCGTGGCTCTTGCCACTGCCCATCTATGCGTTGGGTGTACCATAAATCATAGCCTCCAAACCCATAGAAATCGGTCGAGGTGAACACCATAATATCTCCGTTCGATGAGAGGGTGGGGTGCTCGACAGTTGATCCGAACTTGCCTAACTTCACCCTACTAATCACCGGTTTCCCGTTCTTGTTGGCATCAAAATGAAGGAGGTATAGCAAACTGACCCCTTTATGATTGGTCTTAGTGAAATAGTAGTCGCCCGTAACAGGACATTTGGTCACATATTCCATCTTTTCATCAATAAAGTGCATCTGCTCATCGGCCGATGCACGTCCTAATCCCTCCTTTTCTATAGGTGCTGAGAACAGCACATCGGCATTGTAAAAGAATAACCGATTGTCTACAATGGAGAGGTTGCGTACCTTACCAACCGTTTTGATTTGCCCTTGCTGAAGGACCTGAATCGTATGATTGGTGTCGGTTGAGGCTACTTGAGCCTCAATCGTTGTAAAGGTGAGCAACAGAAGGATGATGATCAGAATATGTCTCATATCTTTATTGATTAGAGTTGTTGGCTGACAACTACTGGGTTCTTTTACTTCTTACGTTGTTTAACCACACGGCTACTCTTCTTTTCCTCTTTTGGTTCGTTGTTGTCTACGCAAACAATAGGCACCACTTCGCTCATTTCGTGAATATAAATAAAGTCGAGTCCTTCTATATAGGAAGAAGGAATCTCTTCTATATCACGTTGGTTCTCGTGCGATAACACGATATGCTTCACTCCTGCAGCTTTGGCTGCTAGTATCTTCTCTCTAATACCACCTACAGCAGTTACCTGTCCACGAAGGGTTATTTCGCCTGTCATTGCATAATCGGAACGTATTGCCTTTCTGGTTAGTATGGAATACATAGCTGTAAACATGGTGATTCCGGCTGAAGGACCATCTTTCGGTGTAGCTCCTTCGGGTACGTGAACGTGGATGTTGATTTCATCCAACATCGTGGCATCAACCTCTAACTGTTCGCAATGCGCTTTGATATATTCGAAGGCTAAGGTAGCCGATTCTTTCATCACGTCGCCTAGGTTGCCCGTCATCGTTAAGGTGCCTTTGCCTTTGGCTTTCGAGGCCTCAACGAAAAGGATCTCTCCTCCTACTTGGGTCCAAGCCAATCCTGTAACAACACCTACTCGTGGTGACAACCCCTCTACAGAGTCGTGACGGATGGGTAATCCCAAAATCTTTCGCAACTCATCCCCTTTCACAGCCGCTTTTACTTTCTCACCACTCACCATCTGCACTGCTTTATGTCGTATCACTTTGGCAATAGTGTGATCCAGCTGTCGTACACCTGCTTCGCGCGTGTATTCATTAATAATCTGTTGTAGCACAGCATCACTGAAGGTGAATTTTCTTGAGGTCAGCCCTAACTCTTTCATCTGACGAGGAATAATATAGCGTTTGGCTATCTCCAGTTTCTCCTCCATAACGTAGCCCGATAGGTTGATGATCTCCATGCGGTCTAGCAACGGACGTTGTATGGAATTCAGATCGTTGGCTGTTGCAATGAACATTACGTGCGAAAGGTCGTAGTCGAAATCAAGGAAGTTATCGTGGAATGCGTTGTTCTGCTCTGGATCGAGTACCTCAAGCAACGCACTAGTGGGGTCACCATTATGGGTTTGCGTCTGTACTTTGTCAATCTCATCGAGCACAAACACGGGATTCCTTGTGCCTGCACGTTTTATGTTTTGAATAATACGACCCGGCATAGCGCTGACGTAGGTGCGACGATGTCCTCGAATCTCCGATTCGTCGTTCACACCGCCTAACGCTACTCGTACATATTTTCTTCCCAACGCACGAGCTATCGATTTGCCCAACGAGGTCTTACCTGTACCCGGAGGACCCACCAAGCAGAGGATGGGCGATTTGAAGTCGTGTTTCAGATTCAGTACTGCAAGATATTCTATGATGCGCTCTTTCACCTTTTCGAGTCCAAAGTGGTCTTGGTCAAGGATCATGCGGGCATGATTGATGTCAAGGTTGTCGTACGTTTTTGCATCCCAAGGCAGGTCTAGGAATAGTTTCAGATAGCCCAACTGTATTGTATATTCGGGCTGTTGGGGATTGATTCGCGACAGCTTGTTGAGTTCGGCATTGAAATAATCTAATACTTTGTTACTCCAATCTTTCTTATAGGAACGACTTCTAAGTTGATCGATGTCTTGCTGCACTATACCGCCTCCCAACTCTTTCTGAATCACATTCATCTGTTGGTTAAGCATGTATTCTCGTTGCTGCCTATCCATCTCCCTACGGGTCTTGGATTCAATCTCTTCTACTACCTTTAATTCGGCCAAACGTCCATCGAAATGATCTAGCAGCAAATCGAGTCGTTTCTGGAGGTTGGATTCTGTTAACCATTGTTGCTTCTTATTAATCGATGCCGTAGTGTGGCAGCATAAGAAGTTGAGCAGCACCTTCCCTTTCAACCCTTTCAGGCTGGGAGTGGGGCGTTTTTCGGGTCCTTTGCTCACAATGGTGGCTTTCTGTCGCAGTTCCGCCATTTTGGCTACTACTTCGCGTCCATGAAAACTATCGCTTTCTTCCTCAATCAGTTGTTTTATCGTTCCTAACAAAAAGGGCTCTTTCTGTTGGATCGAGGCCAACTCGAATGTTTCCTTTCCCTCTATCACCACCATCAAATCCTTATTGTCATCGGTATCAATAATGTGGACTACACGTCCAATGCATCCTATCTGGTACACATCGTCGATCGATGAGGGATTCTCGGTGTCTTCACGTTGTGCCACTACGCCTATCAGCAAGTTCTTGCGGTTGACCATTTTAAGCAATCGTTGTGAACTTTTGCGGGTAGCGGTAATGGGTAGTATGGTGTCGGGGAAAAGAACATTATCGCGGAGCGGAAGGATGGGTATAAGTGTCTTATCGTCTAAATCTTCGATATTGGAAACAGGTTCATGCCATTCGTTATCAGATAACGAATCTTGTTTGGCCTGCGCTTTGGCAGAATCAAAGAGTTGGTCTATAGGATGTTCGTACATATGGTATATTCAGTATTATTTAATAATGGTACCGCATCTGCATGCGAAAACAGTCTTCTTATACGTCAGAATGGCGAAAAAGTTCCATTTTACTCATGCTAAAAGCAGCTGAAAAAACGGTTGTTTCTCTGAGGCTAACAGTCAGTTTGTTGTGCTGTGTTTGCCTAATGGTTTTTCACTTTGATGAGGGGCCTATCGTATTTCTCTTCAGGTAACCTCTAAAAATTGCTTCAATGTGATTTTGGAGAAGATTTATAGCAGATTGCTCCGTTGAACGAAGGAGTATAGCGGGCTATATGACTGAGTGAAACTGAGCAAGATGCATAAATCAATCCAAAAGCACTGAAAGTATGGTTATTATTATTCCTTTTCATACGTGGAATTTTTAGAGGTTACCTTCAATAGTCACCCCTATCGTAGCTGTTGTTATTTTGTTATATTCTATTAAGGTTCCTGTCTAGTAACGCTCTCTTGGAGTTTGGGCAAAAAAAAGAGCCCTCTAGAAAAGGCTCTTTTTTCTAACATTTTAATCTAAAACAAATTACGAATTGTCTTTATTATTTCTTGGAATATCTCTTGTACTTGCTCATGAACTTATCAACACGTCCAGCAGTGTCAACGAGTTTCAACTGACCCGTATAGAAGGGGTGAGAAGTATTGGAGATTTCGAGTTTTACTACAGGATATTCATTACCATCGGTGTAGGTAACGGTTTCTTTGGTTGCTGCGCAGCTCTTGGTCAGGATCATGTTACCATTCGACATGTCTTTGAATACGACCATGCGGTAGTTCGAGGGATGGATTCCTTTTTTCATTTTATTTCTTTTTTGCCGTTTAAAACAGTGGTTTTACAAACGATTTTTATACTTTATTTTTAATTTTTGAAAGTGCAAAAGTACTCACTTTTTTTATTCTGACCAAATAAATTTTCCTTTCTTCGGTCAGGATACTACTTATTATATTGTAATATAACTATTTGCAAAGATTCGATTTTCTTTATCGCACTATTCTAAAGCGCTCTCTTTTT
Organism: Bacteroidales bacterium; assembly: GCA_030523765.1. Taxonomy (GTDB): domain Bacteria; phylum Bacteroidota; class Bacteroidia; order Bacteroidales; family P3; genus Colimorpha. The sequence goes on from JAUNHX010000016.1 coordinate 45,854, forward strand.
TATAAAACTCACCCCTTATTTTTAGAAATTAGGTTAGAGTTATGTTAGAGTTAAGTTAGACTTAGGTTAGCGTTGAAAAAGGGTGGACTCTATGCATTCATTTCTTCCAAATCAATCCTCCTCATAATATTCAATGGTTCGACTAGTGCTCTCTTGGAGCGTAGCAGTCTCGCCTTGAATACGATAGGTGCGGCGTTCTGTCCAGTTGCCTATCTCGTCAAAGGTGTAGATATGGAACAATTGTTGTGTAGTACGATTCAGATAACAACTCTCTTTTGTCATCTCGTTGCCATCAGCATCATAACGATAATTCACGTGATTCTGATAGCGATCATGTGAGCCTGTATGTGTGATGGTCGATACTCTGCCGTGATGGTCATAAACATAAGCTTGTGCACTCAGCAAGGTGTCTTGTTCATCATAGAGGGCTGTCCGGATTATCTTGCCGTTCTTGTCGTAGGTAGTCACCATATGGTCATTGATCGAATCGGTAATCACCATCACATCGGCAGTCACCGTTCTATCCTTTTTATTATAGGTGTATTCTGTTACAGCCAGCAGTTCGTTAGTGCCCATCTGCGAACGGGTGTCTTTCACCAAGTGGTTCTTCTTGTCGTAGGTATATTGTACCATCAGCGTGGCTTTGCCCATCGTATCGCACACAAACAGTTGATCCAGAAATCCATTGGTATGGAAACGTTGCATCGTGGGCTGTCCTATCATGCGCCCATGTGTGCCTCGGGTAAAGGTGCTTACGGTTTTAACGTGTCCCTTAAGGTTCATCAACTCCACATCGGGACGAATTATTTGTGCTTGAGCACCAATACAAACCGACAGCATAAGTGCCGAAACCAAGAGTAGTTTAGTTGTTTTCATATTTCTATAGTTTTTTCTAAGTTAAGATGGTTGTCTATCTTGTTTTCAATCTGCAAAGATAACATTTTTTGTCTATTGGAATAAAAAAAAGTACAAACCCATCATCGTCTACCTCTCTTTTCTGTCGTTCAATCAAATGGTTGAGTTACAAAAAAAAGAATCTGATTTTATTTTTTTTAACAATGAAGGGTGCAACTTTTTACCTCGCCCGAACGTCTTACTATATAAAAATATGAATCAATGACTAAAGAATACGCTATTATTTCGCCACAGCTATATAATATTGTATCGTTTTTCTCGTTTATAAATAAAAATATTTAAGATAATATGACCTACTCGAATCGTAAGAACATCTATCGTACCACTCTCATTTGCTGCATGCTATCGTTCATGCTGGCCTCTTTCTCTCCCTTAAGCTACGCATCGAAGAAAGACCCCAAGAAGGGGTACCGCATCTCGCTCACCATCAAGGGGGGTAAAGATACAGTCATGTATATGGGCAACTACTATGTAGGGAAGACCTATGCTACCGATACTGCTCGTATCAATAAAAAAGGACAGTTTGTATTCGAAAATCAGGATCGGCAACTTCTCCCAGGACTCTATTTCTTCACCAACCCGCAAGGTCGCTATGTCGAGTTTGTAGTTCATAATGAAGAGCCTTTCTTCGCTTTCGAGACCGAAAACAACAACTGGACGGCCAATATGAAGGTCAAAGGATCGCACGAAAACGATATCTTTTTCCTCTACAATAGCTATCGTGCCTCCATCTATGGCACCGTCGATTCGGCCTACAACGTCTATCAGAAGGAGGGAAAATCGGAGGCTGAGTTCAATGCTTTCCGCGATGAGAATCTCCGTATCCTCGATAGCATCGAAAGGGCTATGGTCGATACCTATCCTAAAACGATGGTCTCTCTGTTAATCAATGCTCGTCACGAGCCCTTTGTACCCAACAATAGCGATATGACCGAATATGATCGTTTTATCTATTATATTGATCATTATTTTGATAATACCGACCTCACCGACGATGCACTCGTTCGTACCCCCGATGCTATTTTCCATAAGCGTTTCGTAAACTATTTCGATTCCTACCTTCATGGTGCCGAGGCCGAGATGATTTGTCGCTATGCCGATACGCTCATCGAGAAGGCTCGCCCCTCCAAGGAGGTCTTCAAGTATCTAGTTCATACTATCACAGAGAAATATCTCCAAACCAATATCATGGGCTACGATGCTGTCTATGTTCATCTTATCAAACGCTATTATGCTACGGGCAAGGCCTATTGGTCGTCTCCTTCCGTTATCGATGAGAATGTCAAACGGGCCGAAACATGGGAACGTCTCCTCATCGGCAAGGAAGCTCCCGATCTCTTTATGCGCGACGATAATGGACTCGCTTATCAGCTCCACAAGATGCCTGGGAAATATAAACTCCTCATCTTCTGGTCTCCCTCTTGTGGACATTGTAAAACCATGATCCCTGAACTCTATAAGACTTGGGTGGAGATGCGCGACAAATACCAGATGTCGGCCTACGCTGTCCTCAGCGAACCCGATGACCACAATCGTCCTCTTTGGCGCAAAATGATTAAGGAGAAAGGCCTCACCGAATGGGTCAATGTCGATGGAGGCGAAGCCAATATCGATTGGCACGAGGTCTATGATGTCATCACCACACCCCAGATCTACCTCCTCGATCAAGACAACAAGATTGTAGCAAAGAAACTCAATGCTGAACTTCTTGTCCAAATCATGAATATCCTCGAAAAAGAGAAACAATAACCCTCTCTTCAACCCCTCTGACACACCCTCGAAGACACCAGAAATCAAAGAATAAGAAAAAAAATTTTGCCAGTTTCAGAAAAGTGTGTACTTTTGCAAACGCAAATGAGGGAAGAGTAACCCCTCTCCGATGCTCCAAGTCATTGATGCCCAGGTGGCGGAATAGGTAGACGCGTCGGTCTCAAAAACCGATGAGGTAACACTCGTGCCGGTTCGATCCCGGCCCCGGGTACCATCAAAAAAGAAACTCTCAACCCAGTTGAGAGTTTTTTTTTACCCATTTTTTCTTTATAGTCCCTAATATAGGTTAGAGTTTAGAGTTTAGAGTTTAAGGTCAGTGTATCGTTTACTGTTTACAGTTTATAGTTTAAAACTACTGCAGGAAGCCTGCTGGAGGTTTCCCAGATGTCCCGGATCTTCCGGGCCCCAAGAATCCCACTTGCGTAGCCCAACCATGAACGTTCGCAACAGCCGAGAGGGATGCCGAGTTTACTCGAGCATGTCCGAGGCGCAAGAACGTCAAGCACGAAAGTGCTTAACGTTCTCGAAAGCCGAGCGAAGAGCCAAACGAGTTTGAGCTTTTCCGAGGCG
>JAUNHX010000044.1 GCA_030523765.1 Bacteroidales bacterium
ACAGTTTAAATTAAGGATATATCAACTTTTCTCTTCGCTTGCTTCTCTCTCCTCTTTTTATATATTATATATTTTATATATATTCATTAATAAAAAGAAAGAGGAAAAAGAGAAAAAGCAAAAAATAGGGGTATCCATTTTTTTAACTGTCAAACTGTCAACTGTCAGAAGATAGCAATTTTTTTAAGTTATTAATTTCTCTAAAAGGCAATAAAACAATGAAATACGATATTTGTAAACAGACATCACCTAAGATGCCTAACCTCGGAAAAGGGACTGAATGTATCCGTTTGCTGCTCTCTCAGACCTCAAAAGACATGCATGAACCCCTCGTTCCGATGCTTTTCCCCGTCTTGGGGGCCCACATTAGTGGTGCTCAATTTCAATATCCCGACCGCAGTTGGAAGGAACTTTGTGGCATGATGGCCAACTTGGTGGCCGCTTCGGGCGGTAATAAGGGTCAGCTGTCGAGTGTGGTGGAGGCCGTTTGTCGCGACTTCCGTCTGCACGATGAGGAGGAACTACAGCGATTGGTGGAATGGCAGAAGTCCATCAAATCGAAAGGCTCGAACAAGGAGAAGCCTATCCGCCCCGAAGTGGCCTTCTGGTTCCCCCCTTCGGATGTTACCTCGGCAGCCTTCCTGCAGAACGCTATGGCGTGCGAGAGTTTGGGCAACCGCACCCAATACCTGAATATGCCGGAGGTGGAGATGGCCGACCGCATTTGTGGTGGCCACAAGATGATCAGCCAGATGCTCCGCAATATCTACGACGGTCAGCGCTCGGGCGCCTTGCGTGCTACTGCCGATGGTGTGACGGGCAATCCGCTGCTGCGAGTCAACCTCACCATTTCGAGCACCCCTTACTCTACGCGCAAGTTCTATAAGAACGATCTCTTTAACGGTACCTTTGGCCGTATGGTTTTCTCCTACAAGGCGCGCGCCGATCGCGATGGCCGCATTCCCCGTCAGGGTAATTATTCTGACGAATACTATGCGAAACTCGATGGGTATCTGGAACGTCTCGACAACTGTAAGGGGCGCTTCACCATTGTGCCGCTCAACAAACTGATTGACCGGATGGCGGACGAAATGGCAATCTTGGCCGACCTAACCGACGACGATACGCTTTGGGATTGCTCCAAGCGGGCGCTGGTGTCGGCTTGGAAATCGGGCTGCATCCTCTGGGTGCTGAACAACCATATGTGGTCGCGCGCCATCGAGGAGGTTGTGGAATGGTTGGTGTATCACGATCTGTGGAGCAAGATGCAACTCTTTTCCGATTTGTTAGACTTGGGGCCCGATGATGCACACGAAACACGACGCAGAGGCCCTATGAATATGCTCGACGATCTGCCCAACTCTTTCAATAGGTCGCAACTAGAGGCGCTCCGCACCCAGAAGGGTAAGAATAAGGAGGGCGCTCCCAATCAGTTGCAACAATGGATTTTCCGTAAATTCCTCACCTACGACAAAGAGTCCGACCTCTACACCAAGACAGAGGAATACCTAAAAAGAGTGAACCGCTATGACTAACTTTGAACTTCAGCAGCTCCGCGACCTCCCTATCGAGGGGGTCGCCGAGCTTTTTATTGGCCCCATTATTTTTTTGTTTTTTCCTCCCTTCTCCCGCCAATTTTCTCCTTTTCTCCCCTCTTTTTTTCCTCCCTAATTCAGTTAAATGTGGCGAAAAGGGGTTAAATCGTCCCGAATAGTATCGGATGTGCCAAAGTAATGAAAAAATGTTCGTAATTTTGCATTGTGATTTCAAGGGAGAGGAAAGATCAACTCGACAAAGGTGCAAGTCAAAGGCAACACTGATGTAAATAGTATAATAAAAGTTTGACACCACCGCGCTCTCGACAAAGTCTCCTCTCGCACGAAATCGCACAGACCGGTCAAAAAAAAAGTTTATTGTAAAAACCAAAAATTAAAAAACTCAATTATTGTTTAACCAAAAAAATAAAAATAATTATGGCACGTATTACCTCTATCATTCAGTTCACCAGACTCGGAAGATCTAGAAAATCCGGAAAATCTGGAAGCCCCCGGAAGATCTGGCAAAACTTGAAGATCTGGAAAAACCCAGAAAAACACACCTACGTAGCCTTAAACAGTAAAATGTAAACTAAAGGTTTGATATTCAACGAAGGGCAGATAATTGATGCAAGTTTTGTGCTCGCGCCCAAGCAGCACAATACCAGGGACGAGAACAAGGATATCAAGAATGGCAAAGGAGGCGATTTTCTTCCGATTAGAACAAATAGTTCGACTGGGAATCAATTAATGGTCAGAATTCTTGAAATATGCTTATATCATAACGTATTGATAATCACCCCCACCCGAAAAACTGGGAAGAAAAATGTAAAAAATAGAATTGAAATAGAAATTATTTAGTATATTTGCATATTGAAATCAGGTGCGAAACGGCAAACTAGGCTCTCCGTCGAACGCCTACGAACAAAAAGTTGAATTTTTAGAGCCTACCTACTAATAGTTTATAATCCAAAAACGAAATGAAAAAAATCTATTCTTTCCTTCACATTGGCCTGCTGCTGACCATAGGTCTCCTCGCCATTACCATCGGTTGCAAAAGTACCTCTCCGACGGATGGGGTAATGGTCATTTATCCAACAAGCGAATGGAAGCACGACACAATAGCCATAGACTCGACATACCTTGTTACGGGTGCAATGGTAACACTCCAAGGACACACCACAGATTCCCTTTTCATTTGGTTCTCAGACAGTACCGGCTCTTTTTGTAAAGAATCTTTTATTGGTGATATCAACACAACCTTACGCAACGACTGGTACAACGAGACCTTGCCTGTTTCGTATTATACCAAATCATCAAACAGCGGCGACAGCGTGGTATTGAAATATAGTTTCGTGGTACTATAGCCCACCTTGATAGGATCTGATTGGGAATCCCCAAAGGAACCTATTGCATCATTTTAGTGCAGCCGGAATTATAATAAAAGATGGTATGATTGATCAGGATCTAATTGCAGCAGCATGTTTCTCTATATACCATACAATAATAAGCAATCTTCAACGTTATATAAAAAATAATAAATACATAACAGCTATGAATTGGTTTGAAAACGTCATTAACAGCACAGGGTACAAGGCATTTATGCACAAAATTACCATTATGAGTCTCGTTGTTACGATTGCTGGTGTGGTGATGCTACTGATGAAGAAAGAGGCATCTTCTGTACTATTGTACACAGGTATCGGAACCTTATTTTTTATAGGTCTATTCAGATTGGCCGAGATAATCTATAAGAGGATTCACTAAAGGTAACCTCTAAAAATTCCACGTATGAAAAGGAATAATAATAACCATACTTTCAGTGCTTTTGGATTGATTTATGCATCTTGCTCAGTTTCACTCAGTCATATAGCCCGCTATACTCCTTCGTTCAACGGAGCAATCTGCTATAAATCTTCTCCAAAATCACATTGAAGCAATTTTTAGAGGTTACCTAAAGAATATGAACTGACAAACAACAAAAACAAAACAATGAACAAGCATCACCCCAACACATTATTTGCAAGTAAAGCGAAGCGTTAACTATACTTTGCATCTCTTCGTCTACGCAGTGTTAGACAACTATCATGTGAATAGTTTTCTGACCCTTTCCTTCATCAACAGCAAGGGCAAGATAGCTCACATGCATAGTAGTTCTAGTCTGATGTGGGGCAAAGACCAAAATGAGATAATGCAGGGGATGCTGTAAATAGACTTGCTTCTAAAAAATAGATTAAGGTGAGTTCCATAAATTCACCGATTAAACAAAATAATAGTAACAAAATAAAAAAATGTAACCAAAATGAAAAAGACATTAAAAATCCTGGCTACACTTGTACTAGCCTCCGCCCTTAGCCTATACGGCTGCGACCCCGAAGATCCTATCACCCCCGAAGAGGAGACTCTTGAAAATGTATTTGCTGGCACCTCGTGGGTATGTCATTTAGAGAACACAATAGTACAACAAGGTATTCAGATGAATATCGACTACGATGTTTCGCTCGACTTCCTTGATACCGTGAATGTCGAGATGTTCCAAGAGGTGTATATTGATGTACCTGCCTATCCCTCCGCTTCGCAAAGCAATAACCAAACCGATGCCTTTACCTATTCTTTTACAAAGGATAGTGTGTTCTTGCATAGTATTGACACCTCGATAGATGAGACAGACGCCTTGGCTTACGACAAAGAGGCCAATACGCTGACAATAGATTTCAACGATGCCGAAATGGAGAGTATTATGGGCACCTCCACCGTCGTCTTCACTCCCCGACAGATGAACAGCACCAAGATCTCACATTCTCGAACGACAGATAGCACCCTTGGGTGGAAACCACTGGTAAGAAATGTGTTGCAGACCATCGGAAGATAATAACTTAACAAGATGAAGACAATGAAAAGTAGAACATCCTTCCTACTAATAGCTGTGCTACTTCTGATGGGTAGCCTCCAAGCATCGCCCGTAACGCCTAAACGGGCCGCTACTGTGGCACAGTCTTTCTTCAGCACCCTATCTCCTATTAAAGGTAACACGCTACAACAATGCACCAACAACTGGCATTACGACGCCATTTACCTTTTTACTGGTACCCACGGGGGGGTATGTGCTGGTGGCTGCCGACGATGCAGTCCGTCCTATTCTGGGCTATTCCGCCACGGGTAGCTTCGATCCCAACAATATGCCCCCCGCCCTACAGGAATGGCTACAAGGCTACCAGCAAGAAATTGCTATGCTACGCGAACAGAAGGCCACAGCCTATCCCGATGGGGCTGCTGAATGGTATGCTTTAGAAAACAATATTACTCCCAAAGAGGTGTTTACCGATACGGTGGCTCCGCTGCTTACCACCTACTGGGATCAAACCTATCCCTATAGCTACTACTGTCCACAAGGTACTGTAACTGGATGTGCCGCTACGGCACAAGCCCAAGTGATGAACTACTGGCAGTATCCTGCCTTCGGAAAGGGAAGCCACAGTTATACCCACAACACCTACGGCGAACAGCAAGCCGATTTTGGACATACTCTCTACGACTGGGCGAATATGCCTTCGCAAGCCGATTACAACTCCTCGACGGAGGAGGTGGAGGCTGTTGCCACACTGATGTATCACTGCGGTGTAAGTTTGGACATGGTATACGGCACCATTGCCGAAGGAGGTAGTTCCGCCTTAGGCCTAGTAGGTTATCCCGGTTATACCAGTATCGACAATGCGCTACAAGATTATTTCTTCTATAGTAGCGATATGGTGGTAATACATAAAATATTTGGCTTTACCAATACGGCTTGGCGTGACTCACTGATAGCCGATTTACGAAGACACATTCCTATTGTTTACACTGGATCGGCAGCCCAAGGGGGACATGGATTCGTATGCGACGGTTTCGATAGTCGTGGCTATTTGCACTTCAACTTCGGATGGAGTGGCATTGGTGATGGATTCTATCCTGTCGACTCCATCAGTCCTGGAGTGGGTGGCGCTGGCGGCAACGTTACCTATACTTTTAATATGAATAATGCTGCCTTGCTACATTTGACGCCCGACTACCATCTACGGGTAAGCGATACCGCCTTCTCTGTGGGCCGCTCTGCTGCACAGGATTCCTTCTTACTATGCCTAAACGAGTTGAATGCAGAAGATAGTTTGACTATCACAACCGATGCCGACTGGATAAGCGTAGGATCCGTTACCTTTGATCGTGCTGGGTGGCTGCGTTTCCAAGTAATGGAGAATAATAGCGGACAAGATCGTGCGGCAGTGATCACTATCACTTTGGGTGGCGAAAATTGTACAGTACGGGTGTCGCAATCGGCCTACAACCCCGAGGATCTCTGTCCGTTAACCGTAGTGATGGAGAGCACCCGCGGCAATGGATGGCAAGGGGGAGCTCACTTAACACTCGAATCACCTCAGGGCTATGTGTATGGCACAGCACATCTTACGGATGGTAGCTGCGATTCGGTGGTGATCATGGTGGCACCTAGCGAGGTATATTCCGTATGGCACTCGGGGGGTGGCACCGACCGATATATCAACTATTATGTGCGCAACCAATACGGTGAAGACTTTGTGGCGGTAGAATATGCCTATCTCAACGGAGATTCCCACTTCATCCACTGGCCTTGTGCACATGTGGGCATCGAGGAAACGGATGACAACTTGCGCACAGTGGATGTTTATCCCAACCCTGCTCACCATATGGTCAACATCAAAGCCTACCGACTGCAAAAGGTAGAGCTGTTCGATGCATGTGGTCGCCATATCGCTGCTACCGCCCAACCTCAACTCGACCTAAGCAAACTTCCTAACGGTATTTATTTTGTTCGGATAGTAACCGACGACGACACTATCGTTAAACGTATAGTTAAGAAATAAGGAAATTTCCCCCTCGACATCTATAAGAGGACAGTTCTAAGGTAACCTCTATTATGAATGGAGGTTACTTTTTTTTTCAGTGTATGTAACATTTCACCTTGTTTGTACGACTAATAATAACAGAAAGGGCAAAAGAACGACTCTTTCCATCCTACACTCAACTAAGAGCAACAAGATGTCCGACAAAAAGAAAGTTGAACAATACGACCAACTGATGCTCCGATACAAGGGGTTGATAGTAAAGGTATGCCAGATCTACTGCCGTCAAGACAGCGAACGAGCTCGCGACCTTTACCAGGACATTGCGCTCAATGTGTGGACCCACATGGAGTCGTTCAATCAGCAAAGCTCGGCGGCCACTTGGCTTTGGCGATTGGCAGTGAACACCGCTATCGACAATTTGAGAGCCATCCAACGACGACCAGTACTGGTAACAAGCAATGAGCTACCAGAAAGAGCCGAAGATGAGACTCCAGGATGTATCGACGGCCCTTGCCCAACTGCCAGCCGACGACCAGATGCTGATGTCGCTACGACTCGACGGATTCGATTATCGGCAGATAGCACAACAGATGGATCAAAGCGAAGGGGCACTCCGCACGAGATACTCTCGCATAGTAAAACAATTAAGAGAAATGTTGAAAGGAAAATAACAATGGATGATTTTTTGAATGAATACAGTCATGCCTGGCAACAGGAGGGGAAGGCGATGGAGCAACAGCTGTCCGATTTAGGACTAGATAAGCTACACGACAATATTGCCCAACACCAACGCCGTTCCCGCCGACGCACCCTTTGGCTATCGCTGAGCAGCGCCGCTTGCTTGGTACTGGTGGGGGGATTGGGATATCATTTGATGATGCCTTCGGAAGAGCAGCTGCCTGCTGTGGCTCACAACAGCACGCCTGCCACGATGCCCTTGCCCAAGATGGACCATCCGATGCCAACTATGCCTAGCACAACAAAAGCTACTATTCAGAGAAAAAACAACACAATGCCAAATTACAACTCCATCCAGATTGCCGAGGATGACATAGCTCACAACGACTCGTTGTTAAATACATTGCCTCTGTCATTGCCCGAAACAATGCCCTCCACTATGATACCCTATGAGGAGCCGATGTTAGCACAGACGGAACAAACAAGGAAGTCCCCGGTTCGTATTGTCGAGACCCATAGCTTGGTGGTCTCCCATCCTAATACCACCACAACCCATATCGCCGAGACGAAACAACTGGTTAGGATAGTGGAGCCACAACGCAATACCTTTAGGGAAGCTATCGTAGAGCCTCTCTTTGCTTTGGCTTGCAATAATCAGAACAATTAACTTCATTTTATAATTTAAGGTAACCTCTAAAAATTCCACGTATGAAAAGGAATAATAATAACCATACTTTCAGTGCTTTTGGATTGATTTATGCATCTTGCTCAGTTTCACTCAGTCATATAGCCCGCTATACTCCTTCGTTCAACGGAGCAATCTGCTATAAATCTTCTCCAAAATCACATTGAAGCAATTTTTAGAGGTTACCTTAACAAATAATACCATGAAAAAAACACTCATAGCCCTGATGATGACTGCTACCTTACTCACCGCAGCTTGCAAAGATGAAGATCCTGTAATGAGCCTCGCCCACACGCAGTGGGTGGGCTATATCGAAAACGACCCCGAACTCCTGGGGTATACCGATGGGGTGCTGGTCACATACGCAGAATACACACTATTCTTCAACGATGAAAAGAACGGTGAAATGGGTTACAAGATGACAGTTCTGGTAGATGGTGAGTCGGGCGAGGGGGATAACGACTGGGCTGAATTCACCTACACCTTCGACGGCACGACCAACGGGACCCTCACCTTGGAGGATGAGGAGGTCTACTCGTTCCGATATGATGCCGACTACAATTCGATTGTGCTCCCGCTCGATGCTGATAGCCAAGGTGAGCTGAATGCCTCCGAGATAGTCTTCTATCGCGTCATATAAAGCATCACACCCTTATTAAACCCTATATATACCATGAAAAGATTAGTTTTAATTTTGCTTTTGCTTGTCTCCTTTGGCTCTTCCGCCCAAGAGGCGTCCAAATTGGTACAATACGTGGATTTAAGCTCGCAGAAACAATTGACTATCATAGTATCGGGCCATTACACCACAGTGTTGGTTTACCAAGATACGGTAGATTATGTAGCTATCTGCGATCCACTATGGAGCGATACCGCTTCACTGAACCACCCTTTCTTCCAATTGACTGGCAACGACTTCATCACTACCCTTGCGGTGTTCGGAGAGGGCCGCACGGGTGTGGTAGAGATTCACCTCAGGCGGGATGATCTCTGCCTCGTAAGCCGCTACTACAACCATGTATATCTCACTTCAGAGAGCGACACGCTGAAGTATGACCACGTGCAGATTCAGGCCGACGACTATAGTATAGTGGAACTGTCGAGGCCGCTGGTGGCCAACGATGTGGTGATGGAGGCCGATAAGTTTTCCTCGATCTATTATTCCTCTTATAGTGCCGGCCATTATTCCGAGAACGATATGCACAACGCTATTATCCAGGGCGAGATGCGCAACGGTAAAGTGCCTGACCCTAGGAAAAAAAGCGGTTACAACTATAAAACTGAAGGTACTCGTTCCTCAATCCGTCGCTTCCGTCCCGAAGATCGCCTCCACTTGTCGCTTACTGCAGCACTGCTTACCGGAGGTAGCAGTACTTTCTCGCCATTAGGATTTAGGGTTAACTATTTCCCTGTAGATGTTTTTTATCCAGAATTCGAAACCACCTTGGGTAGCTATATTGGCGAATTAAACTATGACGTGATTAGTCGCCAACATTTGGCTTTGAGCCTCGGTGTGGGTTTCTCCTATAATAACTACAAGTTTAAGAGTGGATATGTGGATTTCATTCATAACGCTCAACCTGGTAGCATTGATTCCTTCGACAACAACTACCTCACGCCCGCCACACCGTCCTACGGCGGATCCGACTCGATACAGTATTGGAGCAGCCACATAACCACTCGATACCTCACTTTCCCTATCGCTTTCACCTATTATGCCAATACGAACCATCACAAAGGATTCCATGTAGGAGTGGCCTGGGTGCCTAGCGTTGGTTTGGGAAAGGGAATATTGCGAAGCAACTATAGCCAGTGGGAGTCGTCGGAAGACGGGACGTTCGTTGAGGGATTTGTTATCAATGATTATCATAACCATAGTTTTGATCTTTACTTTATGAACGATATCCGTCTGAATTTAGGATGGTCACAATGGAGTGTGATGGTGCAATTCTCGCCCGACTGGGGTATCTCGTTGTCCAACAACTCAATGATCCCTACCTACCCCTTTCGCTTAGGTGTTACGATGAATCTATAATATTGTTCAATCATTAAAAGCAATTGAAAATGAAAAAGACTCTCATCATATCTGTATTACTTTTGGGTTTGGCCTGTCAGGCTCAAGAGAAACCCAATTTTTGGCATCGTCCTTTTTGGCAAAAAATAACGATAGGTACGGAATTCTGTCACACGGTGGTACCGAGTTACACATATCCCCATCAGGGTATTTTTCGCAACCATCCAAACAACTCGGCCAACTTGATGGCCACCTACAATCTTAACAACAAATGGAGCATAGGCGCTTTTGTGGGTTACTATGGTTCGGAGCATGTTGGCGGCCTTTTGAACAGCACGTATATACCTGAAGATGGATATGGAATCTCCTCGGTGGAATATATCCAGAATACTCCCACCTTCTCGTTCGGATTGGAAGCCACCCTACACATTTTGCCCTTGCTCTACAATCAGAAAACTCCCTTCGACCTTACGCTGAACGGACGGGCGGGAATGAATCCTCGCGACCTTGATTTGGGCTTGGGATTAGGCTTAGGTTACCGTCCGTGGGACCGTGTTACTCTTTATGCCCGCGCCTACTATGGAGCGTTCGGATTTCCTAACGGGATGCAGGAGCACGGATTCCATTGCCATTTGGTAGGTGGTATCAGTTTCAGGCTATAAATCTATCCCAAATACTTATATTTTTAAACGAACTGCACTCTAGACTTCGCAATCTGGAGTGCAGTTTTTCTAAGATAGATTATAGGTAACCTCTAAAAATTCCACGTATGAAAAGGAATAATAATAACCATAC
>JAUNHX010000017.1 GCA_030523765.1 Bacteroidales bacterium
CATTTTTCTTTTTTCAATAGGAATCATTGTTTTTTTAATAGCCGAAGGCCGCGTGGTTTGCCTGCCGAGCTTGATGAGGCAACACCGCAAAATAAATTAGATGAAGTGAGCAACGCCATTTTTTTCTTCTGTTCTGATAGATAGCCTATTTCACCCATTAAGCTCATTCGCCCCATTTTCAATTCCAATATCCTCCCTTCTACGCCCCTTCTATGTGGGTTCTATGTGCCTTCTTTGAAACCGCCATAACCAACACGAAACCAATATTTTATCAGTTTTGTATCAAAACTGCTGAAAATCAAATACATAATCCAAAGAGACCATCAAAATCTCCACCATCCGCTTCCCGTGCATTTCGGCGGCATTCTTGCCGCCGTCATCCCCATTCACCCCATTCCGCCCATTAGACCCATTGTTCCGTATGCTGCAATAATTATTGCAGACAAAAACCGAGTTGTCCGGTGCTCGGGGCATCAGCCCCACCAAAAAAATCTCCGCCCATTACATTGACAATCAAATCTATCCAAAAAATCTCAAAAAAAAATTTCACCCCTTATGTTGTGATTCTACTTCTCACAGCGTCTAATATGTCGTAATAAAACTAAACAGCAATCGTTCTATAATTACTATGGAGTTAGACGAAAAAACATTCAAAGAACTGATATACCGACAACGGGATTTGATTTGGCGGGTGTGCAGCAGTTATAGGATGAGTGCGGCGTGGACGACGGAGGACGCTTTCCAGGAGGTGTTGTGCGACCTGTGGCGGGGCTACGGAACTTTCGACCAGCGTAGTTCGGAGAGCACTTGGGTGTACCGCATAGCAATCAACACGATGAACTCGCTGGCACGGAAGATGGGAAATCAGCCGACGGCACCGCCGCCAGAGGGACACGACCCCGGTTACCGCGACGATGACTACCGCGACCTGGTGGAACTAATAGAGACTACGCCGGAACCCGACCGCACCATCATCAAGGCTCACGCTCAAGGCTACGGCTACAAGGATATAGCCAAGATTACGGGGCTGAGCATCGCGGCGGTGAGCATGCGACTGACTCGCGCCCTCCGCAAATTACGCAAACTTTATAATCAGAAATAACGATGAGAGATTTTGATAAGCAACTGGAACGATACGGCGACGAACTGAAGAGATCCCGCTGCCCTTATAGCGATGCAGAACTGGACAGGGAAATCCACAGCGTGGTGTGCAACGAAAATATTATTCCGAGCGAACTGCAGGTAAGACGCACACATACCAAATGGCTCTGGTCTTCTGTGGCCGCTGCCGCTTGCATTGCTGCTGTGCTGATACCTTTGAATATGTCCGTTCGAACCAATGGCAGCATTGCCTCGGTGGACGTCGACGGCGAGCATCTCTACTTCGCCTGCAACAATGGTTGTTCGCCCGAAGGCACCTTGGAAACCTTTAAAACCATAATAAAATGAAACGACTTATACTCCCATTGATGCTATTCCTACTGGCCGCCTGCCAACGCGAAGCCGACCTGCCCGAGGCCACCTCGGCGGCGAAGGAGGTCTACCTGCAATATGCCGACCGCAAGGACCTCACCGTGGCCATGATTGGCGACTACTTGGGCTACAACGCCGTCATGCTCCAGGCGCAGGATGCTGAGGGCTGGCTGCGCCTGTGCGAAGAGTTCGGTGTCGGCAAGCATGTGGATGCTGCTGCGTTGGATTCCACCAGGGTGTCGAGCTTGACTGTCAGTCACGTCAAAAGCCACGAAGGAAGCGACATCCAGGAGCTGAAAGATCTACTAGGTGACGACAGTGTAATCGTTGAAAACATACTGAGAAGCGCACCTGTCAATATACGGATAGACACTTCCTTATCCTTTGTCCGTCGCGAACATTGGGACAATGGTGTTCGTCAGTATTCCACAGTTTCCTTTGGTACTGATGTTTCGCGCGGCGACAGTGCCCTGATGCATCGTACCATCCTTTACGGCCACACCGGCTACATCGTCCGCGTCGACAGCGACGCCCTCACACTCTGGCTTTTCTTCTACAGCAATGAGGACGAAATGAACCAAATACTTAATACGATAACACAATGAAACGATTTGCATTTATCCTGGCGGCCCTTCTGCTCTTTGCCGCTTGTACCGAAAAAGAGCCCCAACCCCAGTCCCAACCCACAGCCGCCATCTCGCTTGCCGGCACTTCGTGGGTCGGGGGCCTCGACGGCGATTTCCAAGGCTATCCACTCACCTTCACCTGGCGCTTCGACTTCCTCACCGACAGCACTGGCGAGTACCACCTCGACTGTGTTCTCGCCGCCCACCCACAGCCTTCGCAAGAGGGACCGTTCCGCTACACTTTTGACGGCTCCGACGGCATCGTCACGCCCGACGGCCACAACCCGCTCCCGTTCGTGTACGACTCAGCGCAGCAAACCATAAGCATGGAAATCATCATGCAAGTTGGCAGCGGCAGCACGTCGACGACCCTCGGTGGTACCACAGTATTCCGCCCTCTCGGTCAGGAGATTCCAGCTTTCCCCGTGAACACAAGCTGGACGGCCGAGCAGCAATTGCCCTCGGGCGACACGCTGATGCCCGTGCATTGGGGGCTCGACTTCTGGGAATACGGCTGGGGTGGTCAAGTGAATTACTGCGCAGGGTCGACCTGTGCGGGTGTCTCGCTCTTCTGGCGCTACGACAGCGCGGCCCACTCCGGCACCATCGCTATCAACGGCACCCAGCACCCCTTCATCTACGACCCCGCCACCGATATCCTCACCCTCGAATACACCACCGAGGTATATGGCACCACCGTCCCCATCGGCGGCACCCTGCAATTCCACCGCTCCAAAGAACCCGACAGCAATACGACCCGCAAAGTCGTAGTAATGAAGTAAAAAAACAAAAATACATCCAATATGACACACAACATCCTCAAATCCCTCGCCGTCCTCGCCTTGGGTGCGATGCTGCTGACTGCTTTCCGTCCGATGTCGAAAGGAGAGCATGAACTTGTCGGCAACTGGCAGTATGTCAAATCGACTGTGGCCATCCATTGGGACGACCCCGCTCCATTCCACGACAGTGCGGCACAGGACGAAGAGAAGTCCGAGCGCAAAGACATGACCATCAACGCTGACGGAAGCATGACAATGGTGGCCAGAGACATCGCAAGCAGCCGTGTGTACAGAGTCAGCGATAGCTGCGCAATGAAGTTTAAGAGCTACGACCTCACATGGGTTATCTCCGCAGATACGGACTCCCTGAAGGTCATATCAGCATCCGGTGGCAGCGAGTCTTGGAGAATCGTCCAGTTGAGCGAAAACACGCTTGTCTATGTTGTGGACAAGCATTTTGAAAGCCATATAGGTTCCGGTATTCTCACTTACACGTACATCTACCGCCGTAGTTGATGATCCCCATAGATCTACATCCATAATCACACAAATTATCAACCCCAATACGAAAAGAGTCCCATCCTCTCCACTGCCACGGCAAGCGTTACCCACGCTTGCCGTGGCTCTTTTTTATAGTCTTGTATCCCGCACGGTGCATCATGTGAAATTTACTTTGATTCTAATTCCGGCCCTCGGGCCTATTGTTTCATTTAAATTTTCATTATTATGCATTACCAATTCAAACAAGACCTTGCATCAGCCTATTTCCCCGACAACAGCAACGTTGCGCCAAGCGAGAGCAGAGAAAGCTTGCTTACTATGCCGAGCCTAAGCAACGTCACCGAAGGTAAGCAAACCGCAAGCAAGCGCTTCGCTCACGAAATCCATTCCAACAAACCCCTCCTCGCCGCCCTCCAAGCCACCGGCAACCCTGAAAGGGAACTGAGCACCACTGAATTAAATCAAATGCAGTGAACAACGCCAAACTGCGCTACGAGTGTGAAGAAAGAGCCAGTGGCTCTTTCGATAGCGAAGCGGAGAATAAAGAAGAAACTCTCGGAGATGTAAACCTGCATCGACACACTAAAACAACGAAAGCCGAGGCCTGCAATGGTCTCGGCTTTCTGCTATGATGAATGTCTCAATGATTATTCTTCTACGCTTATTCGCATATAAATGGTGTCACCTTTGTATTGCTCTTCTATAAGCTCATATCCTTTCACATAAATCACATCCCCTCCCCAACAATATGCCTCAGCAACAAAGTCATTTGGTGCATATTGTCCTATCTCTTTAGGAAGAGCATTCTTGTCCTCCCAGCGATAGAGATGCAATATCGGCGGCTCATCTAATCGCCATTCTAAAGTGGCTATACGCCTGGCACAGCAGTTGTAAATAGCAAATTCGCCAACAATGGAACCTTTCGGATGAAAAAGAGTATCAATAAAGGCTGTACGGCCAGTAGCCACTGGGTCGCCCGAGCCCTTGAGCTCTGGGCCATAACTTACAATAAAGCCTTTGTCACCTCCAATCAATTGCAACACATTCCTGTCCCACCATAGGTCATACTCAGGTTTATCCAATCCATCTGCAGCGAGAAAAATATGCCGCAAAAGGTTGTCGATGTGCATACTGTCGGCAGAGGAAAAATTCGGTATGGAAAAAGACAAGCAAGAGCAAGAAAAAATACTTTTCTTTGCCTCGTTATAGTCATCCTCTGTGCAACGGACGGCGGTTACCTGTGCATTTGAAACAAGCATGGCAAAAAGTACCGCGCATATCATCAATACTTTCTTCATGTCCTAAACCATTAAAAGTTAATCACTGAAACAAACGCCGTCCTGCGGATTTTATTGCCCGCAGGGTGGCGGAAAGTTGCCGTTCCCGTGCAATTTTGCCTCGCATCATTACCTGCGGTGACATTACTTCATCTCGGCAAAGCAAGCGAGCTTGCTCTGCTCTCGACTTCCGTAATGTTGCAACCCCTTCTTGCAGTCGTGTAAATCGGTCTCGCACCATTGCATTGGGCGTTGCACGGCTGCAAAATGGCCCGTCGCTCTCCCTTCGCCTTAATCCGAAAAGTGGGGACTTTTCGGGGCTCGGCTCACAGGTCCACTGGACCTGCTCGTATGCTACGCCCCTGCAATCAGCCGAAGGCCGCGAACACCGCTTAAATCAATTAGATGAAGTGAGCTGCCGAAGGCCATGAGCACCATAGAAATAAATCAAATCCAGCGAATAACCACGGTATCAAGATCGGTATGGGCCGCACGCAGAATGAAGAGAAGATGGCAGTCGACTGCGGTTACTCTTTGTTCTCCGCTAACGCTATCGAAGAGCCACTGGCTCTTCTTCACATCTGGCACTACAACCCTGCTGAGGAAGAGGAGGGTGTCGGCTCGGCCGACAACCCCGCACCTGTGCGCAAGAACGGCTTCCACCTCGACTCGAAAGAGCCCGACTGGAGCAAGTTGCTCACTGTATTTAATTTGGGAATAAGGTGTTCGCGGCCACAGCTCCGCGACTTCATCATGGGCGAAGTCCGCTACAACTCGCTGATGAAGACCTTCCCCCAGGAGGCCGAAGAACTCTTCGTTGCCACCGAGCGTAATGCCAAACTGCGCTACGAAGGCTACAAGAAACTGAGCGAGATGTAATTCCACTCTTTGAGACACAACGTCTCAATAAACCAAGTTGTGGAGGTCGAGAGGCCTCCACAACTTCTTAAGGTAACCTCTAAAAATTCCACGTATGAAAAGGAATAATAATAACCATACTTTCAGTGCTTTTGGATTGATTTATGCATCTTGCTCAGTTTCACTCAGTCATATAGCCCGCTATACTCCTTCGTTCAACGGAGCAATCTGCTATAAATCTTCTCCAAAATCACATTGAAGCAATTTTTAGAGGTTACCTTAAAACAGTAACGGTTGCCGTCCACAAAGATGGCAGCCGTTTATTACTGCTCTAGAATTGGTATGCTATTGTTATCAAGGAAAATTGTATCTTGAGGAAGGTCTGGGGGATAAACACTAATTCTGGTTAAACCACGTTTACTGGCTTCGGCTTTCAATTTGTCATACTCAGTTTGAGTAAGCACAATGACATCAATATCGGTGTCTGACAAATCAGCATCTTTCTTTACGAAGCTATTGAGTACGTACACTTGCAAAATGTCGGCAGACGGAGCAATGAATAGTTCATTCCCATAGAAACAATAGTTGCTGTCAATATTGTTTGTGTCTTTCTGAATCATTATTCGTTCATGTCCACCTGATAGGCCATACGTTTCTGCCGAGATATAGGCGTAGGTGTATCCCGAGTCAAATATAGGGAAGAATCTCTTACCTTTGCTGTTGTCGTTTTTGCATGCGGACATCATTCCGAGGGCGCACACCATCGCGCCGAGCAAGAATGCTTTCTTCATGAGGTTAATTGTTTGAAAAGTCATAGTGTTGTTAATTGTTTATGAATTAATGCTTTCCGAATGGAAGATAAATAATAATCTATAGGGTCGGTAAAAAAAGAGCGACATCAATATTAAAGCAGCATTGCCGTTTCCTCCACTCTGTCGGTGAAGAAATCACCTTCTACAATCGTACCAAACTTGAAAGGGTTCGTTTCTTCGCAACAGTCGTTTTCTCGCCTCGGCATAGTGCAAACTCTACGAGATTTGCCCTCTGCGCTCGGCTTGACGAAAACGTTCATATAATTAGCGTTTTACGATTGCGATTTTTTTCGCAACGAAATTTTTCGCAAAGATACGACAAATATTTCACATGGCAAAATAATCTTCCATCATCGGCTGAAGATGTCGCTCTATTTCAGTAGGCTCAGGTGGATCTTTTCCTATAATCTCATTCGTTCCTCTTCAGGTAGAACATGTTGTTCCTGTAATCGAAGATGATGTTGAAGTGGCGGAAGAAATTGTTGCCGAGCACCATATATATGTGCTTATAGTCAATCTCCACGACATATCGTTCAAAGACATCGCGGCCAACGACAGCCTTGCAGAAAGGCACGCCAAACTGCGCTACGAGTGTGAAGAAAGAGCCAGTGGCTCTTCGATAGCGTCAGCGGAGAACAAAGTGTAACCGCAGTCGACTGCCATCTTCTCTTCGTGCTGAGTACGACCCATACCGATCTTGATACCGTGATTGATACAGGGAGCGTAGCAAATAATCAGCGAAGGACCGTGATAAGCCTCAGCCTCTTTGATTACCTTGAAGTACTGAGCTTGACTTGCACCGAGAGCCACCTGTGCTACGTAAACATAGCCATAGCTCTTAGCGATCATACCCAGGTCTTTCTTGCGGATCTTCTTACCAGAGGTAGCGAACTTAGCAACAGCACCTGCGGGGGTAGCCTTGCTGGACTGTCCACCGGTGTTGGAGTAAACCTCAGTGTCGACAACAACGACGTTACTCACTGCATTTAATTTATTCAGCGGTGTTCGTGACCTTCGGTTGACATCTTCGCCGCTGGCCAAAACGTGGTCGAGACCACCAAATCCGATATCGTAACCCCAACCGTCGCCACCGAAGATCCACTGGCTCTTCTTAACGAGGCTGTGACGGAGTTCGAGGAGCTGCTTGCAGATATCGCAGCCGCAGGCCTCCATCAGCGGGATGAGCTTGTCGGCTATTTCCTTGGTCTTGAGGGTGTTCTCGCGGTTCTCGATCCACTCGGTGAAGAGGGCCTTGATTTCGGCGCTGCAGCAGTCGCAGGCGAAGCCTTCCTTCATAATGCGCTCCACGCGGTCGCGCATCTGGCGAGTGGCGGTGGATAAAGATGATTATTGTCTCAGATAAATTTCTAATTTGGTAACCCATGCACGGAAATGCGGACATCGAGCAAGCAGGGTGGGCATTCCGTGTTGTTGAAGGATTTCGATGCCATATAAAACTTTCTCGTATCCCGGTATTAGTTTAATCAATCTAACAGATGGTGATGTGTTCGGTTGGTCATTGATGTCTTCTGGATTTGGATAGTCGTGAATAACTTGTAGCATATCCTTCCTCTTGAACTCAGATGGCTCAAATAATGCATCAATACCATTTATTGATGAAAAAACCAATGCCTCAAATTCGTGCAACTGAATATAGGGAATTAGATTATCAAAAGTGCATTGTTGTGCACTTTCGATATCTTCCTTCAATTTTCTTTCGAGATATTCTACTTGTTGAAGGTGTGCGTGGAAGGTAGAAGAATCTTGTTTGCCGGGAAAACTCGATGGCAGACGGTAAAAATCAAGCATAGTGGAGACAACGACATCATTCTCATAGAGAGTGTTGATAATATCCTTCTTTACATCAGAATATTTTGAAATTCCACCGTTTGACTTCTTTATCTTGAAGCTCTGGATACTATTATACAATCCCAATGATGTGAAATGTGGGGAAAGAATATTGTTAACGAAACTCTCCTCGGCATCTCCTTCTACAATAATCACTAGTTTTTTCATAATGCTTTTGGTTGTCCGTTAATAACGCTTTTTACCCATAATTCGCCAAGAGAGTAGTCTTCGAGCCACCGCTCTAGTTGCTCCCTGTTCAGTCTTTCAAAAATAGATTGGCCGTCGCTTCGGTCAACTGTTATTACATCTTCGGGTTGGAAATAATTGATGAGATTGACTGACTGTGTAGAAACTATGATTTGGCAACCTCGATCAGCAGCAGATCTAATCATTCCTGCTAACTTGGCTATAGCGACAGGATGCAAACCCAATTCGGGTTCGTCAATAATAATCACCTTGGGAAGTTCTGGCTGCAAAAGCAATGCAGCGAGTGCAATGAACCTTATGCTTCCATCCGATAGGTCATTTGCGTCAAAATATCGGTTGTGGTTATCCATCTCGGTCCATGAAAGAGCGATTTGGGTATCGTCCAAAACTGATGGTTGCAAGTCGAATCTTTCAAAATATGGCATTACTGAACGAATGGTCATTTCTATTCGTTTCAAAGTCTTCGGATGCTTTTGTTGAAGAGCATATAAAAAGGCAGGCAAATTACCACCATCTATTGCGAGAGCCCTATTGTCATCCATCTTTGCTTTGCTACGCAACGGAGAACCTTTTTCTGTATCGTGAAAGTGATAGATTTTGTAACACTGAATATATGTCTTGAGGTACTGATTTCGCTGGTATGTAGAGTCCTTGATAGTGCTTTCTAATAAATTATTTTTGGGGTAACTATCATCTCTCCCAGAATATAGACTCGCTTCTGTCGCAATAAACAAAGTGTCGTCATCTGTGGGTTGAAGTATTACAGAATATGCATTCTTTCCGAATCCGAGGTAACCTTCTATTTCTGATGTCTGTTTTCTTCCATAATACAACAGCCTATCAACCCCACTTTGTCTTGAATAGGACTGTAGTCGTTGTTCATAAATGGCATTAATAAAGCCAAAGAACGAGATAAAGTTAGACTTTCCAACGCCATTTGATCCAATAAGGATATTGATGGGATTTAAGTCCAAATCTAATTCTCTAATAGATTTGTATCCTTTTATTTTGATTTTATTTAATATAACTCCCATAATTAACAAGGTGTTAATAAAAAATAACGTAATTATTCGTGCTTTAGTATATTACAAATCACACTAGTTTCAGTATTCGCTCTTTATCTTTCTCCCAATCAAAGTTATTGCTTTTGCTGTTAGAAATAGCCGATAATAAAGATTCAATAGATTCAAATAATTCGTTGTTTATAAGAACAACAATTTTCTGCAAAGCTTCGTTAGTAGCAGGGGATGACGCTACTATATGTGGGTATTGTTTGTTAGAATCATTTATCAGTTCGTCTCGTTTGTGGTTGAAGGAGTTAATATTGTTTTGATATATCGCTAAAATATCTTTATTAATAGCGATTTCAATTTTTTTTATTGCAAATATTATGTTTAGGATTATAGGTATTGTATGAAATGCAAAGAATCTTGAAGTCTTTGAAACCTCATTCTCTCGCATAGTGCAATACTGAAGTATGTTATGTTTCGCTTTTTCGGTACTATCTGTGATTTCTGCTAATTGCGGTTTTAAGAAAGCACTTGTTAGACGTGGTAATGGCTCTTGGTAGGACTTATCAATAGCATATACAGTGGATTTCAACTTCAGGTATAGCAGAGAAAGATTGTAATACAATTCTGACTCAAATTTGCTTTTTAAATGCTTGTATCTGACAAACTCACTAATTAAAACCACTAATGAACTAGCATAAATACCTATGGCGATAGAATCGCCCCAAAGAATAAACCAATTACCACAATAATTATTATAAAGAGAAAGCAGGATAGTGACGATCATACTAATAACAGTAATCCAGAATAACACTTTTATTGTACTAACAGTGATTCTCATATATCATTAACAGGAATTGGTATTCGCTATTTTTTTAAAGACTTATTTATACAAACATATGATCCTAATCCAAATAAGATTGATATTAAGACGAGATTTTGGGGTTTAACTCCAAAATTATTAACATCGTGAATATTAATCAAGATTCCAATAACAAGGTAGATAGTACATAAAGCAAGCAAAATACCAATTACAAAAACAGTTTTTCTTACTATTTTATCCTTTTGTGAAATTATTTGTTCTTTCTTGTCTTCAATCACATATGTTTTTTCTCCCCCATTCTTCAATGCATCGTATGTTTTATTATATGTACGCCATGCAATTGTATCATACTGGGCAGGAATATGTACTCTGTATTGAGCAACATCTATTATACCATACTTACCATTTTTCTTGAAGAGAACATATTTGTGACTTTGGAAACCAAAGAATTCGTATTGCTCAATCTCATCAGCATAATCACGAGGTAAACCGTCCTTTTCTTGAGGAAACGGTTTCCTTTTAATCCATATCATTGTTAGCCACAATACAATTAGAGCAGGAACTATACCGAGAAATACAACTTTTAATCGGAAGTCTCCTTTCTTACTTTGGATGTCTTCGTCTGAAAAGGCCCACGGTATTACACCTCCACCATAAAGAGCACCATCTCTATAATATGATTCTGTACGTGCTTCATTCCACTTAGTAGATTTTGTCTTGAATATCCCCCAATAATCTAAAACATACAAATTCTCTTCATATTGGATATGTGGATCTCTTGGATTTGAATAGTTTTCAAGAGTCCTTCTTTCTCCAAAATAACGATACACTTCTCCACCATTGCTTAAACACACAATACTGTATATACCCCAAAATAATGCGGTTGCAATAATTAGATATTGTATAATTCTTACTAATAGCGGTTTCTTCCATTGTAGATTCTTGGTAGATACCCATCCACTATTTTCATCTTTGGATGAATTGGGAATAATTGCCTCATTTCTTGGGGAGGAAGGACTTTGGGAATTTGCATCTACGACTAATTTCCCACATTTTGAGCAGAAAACACTATTGTCTGCTATTTGGGCTCCACAATATTTGCAATACATAATATGAAGTTTTAGTACGATATAGGAATACAGTAATAATCATTAGGGTGTTTGCTATAGTTATTATAGAAACAGTTTCTATATCCATTAATTTCATACAGGTTTACGTCAACAGTATTGTCAACGGACACTTTTCCGCTTACATCTGCCTCAACCTCGCCACCCACCACATAGACATCCTTTGCACCTTTTGTTCCAAAGTTCTGGAATACAAGAATCCAAACACCAATACATGTCAAAACAATCCACAGATGAGTATTGTGGTAGAACTTTATAAAGAAATTATTTTTGTTCATTTCCATATATTTTATTGTCTTGGAAGTTGTGGAGGCCTCTCGACCTCCACAACTTGGGTTTGCAATCTATATTAGATTACATTTCGCTCAGCTTCTTATAGCCTTCGTAGCGCAGTTTGGCATTGCGCTCGGTGGCGACGAAGAGTTCTTCGGCCTCCTGGGGGAAGGTCTTCATCAGCGAGTTGTAGCGGACCTCGCCCATGATGAAGTCGCGGAACTTGCTCCAGTCGGGTTCTTTGGAATCCAGGTGGAAGCCGTTCTTGCCTTCATCCTCTTCGGCGGGATTGAAGTGCCAGAGGTGCCAGTAGCCGCAGTCGACTGCCATCTTCTCTTCGTGCTGAGTACGACCCATACCGATCTTGATACCGTGATTGATACAGGGAGCGTAGCAAATAATCAGCGAAGGACCGTGATAAGCCTCAGCCTCTTTGATTACCTTGAAGTACTGAGCTTGACTTGCACCGAGAGCCACCTGTGCTACGTAAACATAGCCATAGCTCTTAGCGATCATACCCAGGTCTTTCTTGCGGATCTTCTTACCAGAGGTAGCGAACTTAGCAACAGCACCTGCGGGGGTAGCCTTGCTGGACTGTCCACCGGTGTTGGAGTAAACCTCAGTGTCAACAACAACGACGTTGACATCTTCGCCGCTGGCCAAAACGTGGTCGAGACCACCAAATCCGATATCGTAACCCCAACCGTCGCCACCGAAGATCCACTGGCTCTTCTTAACGAGGCTGTGACGGAGTTCGAGGAGCTGCTTGCAGATGTCGCAGCCACAAGCTTCCATCAGAGGAATAAGTTTATCGGCAACCTCTTTGGTCTTGAGGGTACATTCGCGATTGTCGATCCACTCCTGGAACAGAGCCTTGATTTCGGCGCTGCAGCAGTCGCACTGTAGACCCTCACGCATGAGGCGCTCCACGCGGTCGCGCATCTGACGGGTAGAGGTAGCCATACCAAGACCGAACTCGGCATTGTCCTCGAAGAGGGAGTTGGCCCAAGCAGGACCGAAGCCGCTGCGATAGTTCTTGCAATAAGGAGTAGCAGGAGCCGAGCCACCATAGATAGAGGAGCAACCGGTAGCATTGGCCACCATCATCTGCTCACCAAAGAGTTGGGTGATGGTTTTGAGGTAAGGAGTCTCACCGCAGCCAGCGCAAGCACCGCTGAACTCGAACAGAGGCTGAGCGAACTGGCTGTTCTTAGCGTTGGCGAATTTATCGATAAGGTTGTCTTTGTAGGTAACCTTGGTCTGAGCGTAATTCCAGTTTTCAGCTTCATGCAGCTGACCCTCGAGAGGTTTCATAACGAGAGCCTTCTCCTTGGCGGGGCATACATCGGCGCAGTTGCCGCAACCGGTGCAGTCCATAGCCGATACCTGCATGCGGAAATGCATACCAGCCATCTCTTTGGGCATCTTCATTACTACGGTTTCCATCGAAGCGGGAGCAGCCTTCTTCTCGTCGTCGGTCATCACCACGGGGCGGATAGCAGCGTGGGGGCAAATCAGCGAGCACTGGTTGCACTGGATACAGTTGGCACTCTGCCACTCAGGGATATTCACAGCTACGCCGCGTTTCTCGTAAGCGGTAGTACCAGCAGGGAAGGTACCATCCTCATAGCCCGTGAAAGCGCTAACGGGGAGGTCGTTACCACACTGAGCCAGCATAGGACGAACCACCTTGTTGATGAACTCAGGTTCAGCATCGTTGTGAGCGAAAGCGAAGTCGGTGCTGCACGACAGGTTGGCCCATTCGGCAGGAATCTCAACCTTGGTGATGTCGCCACCACGATCAACAGCAGCATAGTTCTTGTTCACCACATCCTCACCCTTGCGGCCGTAGCTCTTCACGATGAATTTCTTCATCTGCTCAACAGCGAGGTCGTAAGGAATAACGCCCGAAATCTTGAAGAAGGCGCTCTGCAGAATGGTGTTGGTGCGGTTGCCCAAACCAATCTCGGCAGCGATCTTGGTAGCGTCGATGATGTACATGGTGATATGGTGCAGAGCCAGATACTTCTTCACGAAGTCGGGCAACTGTTTCTTGGTCTCTTCAACACTCCAAGGACTGTTGTAGAGGAAAGTACCGTTGTCTTTCAAACCACGCAGGCAGTCATATTTGCGCAGATAGCTGGGCACATGGACAGCTACGAAGTCGGGGGTACCTACCAGATAGGGAGCAGGCAGAGGCAGATCGCCGAAACGAAGGTGCGAGCAGGTGTATCCGCCCGATTTCTTCGAGTCGTAATCGAAATAAGCCTGGCTGTACTTGTTGGTATTCTCACCAATGATCTTGATGCTGTTCTTGTTGGCACCTACGGTACCATCGGCACCAAGGCCATAGAAACGAGCCTCGAACGTGCCCTTAGGCAGGATCGATACCTCGGGGAGGATAGGCAGCGAACGGAAGGTAACATCGTCAACAATACCGATGGTGAACTGGTTCTTCTTTTCACCTTTAAGGTTGTTGAATACGCTGATGATCTGAGCAGGAGTGGTATCCTTGCTGGAGAGACCATAGCGGCCACCAATAATATTGACAGTGCTGCAGCCCTTGAAAGCTTCAACAACATCCATATAGAGAGGATCGCCCTGAGCACCAGGTTCTTTGGTACGGTCAAGAACACAGATGTTCTTAACGCTCTTAGGCATAACATCGAACAGATGTTTTACGCTGAAGGGACGATAGAGGTGGACGGTGATAACACCAGTCTTCTCGCCCTGAGCATTCAGGTAGTCGACCACAGTCTTGGTAGTCTCGCTTACCGAACCCATGCATACGATGATGTTCTCAGCATCCTGAGCACCATAATAGGTGAAGGGTGCATACTGACGACCCGTAAGTTTAGAAATCTCTTTCATATACTCAGCCACGATTTCGGGCAGAGCATCATAGAACTTGTTCTGCAGTTCGCGAGTCTGGAAATAGACGTCGCTATTCTGAGCGGTACCACGGGTAACGGGATGCTCGGGGTTGAGGCAGTTTTCGCGGAAACGACGCAGAGCAGCTTGATCTACCAACGGACGGAGGTCTTCCATATCCCAAGCCTCGATCTTCTGGATTTCATGGCTAGTACGGAAGCCATCAAAGAAGTGGAGGAAAGGAACGCGACCCTTGATAGCAGCCAAGTGGGCTACAGGAGCAAGGTCCATAACTTCCTGAACGCTGCTGGTAGCCAGCATAGCGAAACCAGTTTGGCGAACAGCCATCACGTCAGCATGGTCACCGAAAATGGAGAGTGCCTGAGCAGCCAATGCACGAGCCGATACATGGAAGACACCGGGAAGCAACTCGCCAGCAATCTTGTACATGTTGGGGATCATCAGCAGCAGACCCTGCGAAGCAGTGTAGGTGCTAGTAAGCGAACCAGCCTGAAGCGAACCGTGAACGGCACCAGCAGCACCAGCTTCCGATTCCATCTCAACTACTTTGACGGTCTCGCCAAAGAGATTTTTACGGCCAGCAGCAGCCCATTCGTCAATGTACTCAGCCATAGGCGAAGAGGGGGTGATGGGGTAGATAGCGGCAACTTCACTGAACATGTAGCTAACATGTGCAGCAGCGCAGTTACCGTCGCATGTCATAAATTTTTTCTCTTTTGCCATTGTTATAATTAATTTAATGTCAAGTTTTTATTATCTTTTTTAAGGATTAAATAATTTACAAAGATACTACTTTTCTTATAAATGCAACTTTTTTTTGATGTCGACAAAAGTCTTTTCACAATTCATTCATCTTATATTTCAACTCCTCCCCCTCTCCCTCATCCTGCTGCCTCTAATGAGATATCAACATCATCTCCCCTCATCCGAAACATCTTGTATATCCCTTTTTATTGCAGAATGCATAAGGTAACCTCTAAAAATTCCACGTATGAAAAGGAATAATAATAACCATACTTTCAGTGCTTTTGGATTGATTTATGCATCTTGCTCAGTTTCACTCAGTCATATAGCCCGCTATACTCCTTCGTTCAACGGAGCAATCTGCTATAAATCTTCTCCAAAATCACATTGAAGCAATTTTTAGAGGTTACCTTAAATTGCTAACGTTTGATTTCTCAAAAACAGATCATATAACACTGTAGAGTCCCGTCGGTTGCCCTCTATGCTATCCTCATACTGAAGGATAGCGTCAGAACATGAGGTCCATAACGACCCTTGCAAACAGCGACGACAAAAACGCGATAAAGATTGAAGTCGATTTTTCAAAATTCTAACAGCTCGAGGGGAATAAAAAGTATCACATAATCACCAATAGCAAAAATATTTTTTCATCCTATTACCATTCTTTCTCAATAAATTAAAGACTGAAAGAACAACAGATAATGAAATTTTTTTTGGCAGTATTGAAAAAAGATGTACTTTTGCACTCGCTTTTCGGAAAGAGACATCCGACAATAAGCCCAGGTGGTGAAATTGGTAGACACGCTACTTTGAGGGGGTAGTGCCGATTAAGGCGTGCAAGTTCAAGTCTTGTCCTGGGCACCAAAAAAAAGAGAAAAGAAACCCGAGCCCGGGTGGCGGAATTGGTAGACGCGTACGTTTCAGGTGCGTATTTCGCAAGGAGTGCAGGTTCAAGTCCTGTCCCGGGCACTGAGGATTTTGCAAGTAACTCGAAATGAGCGAAAAAGCAAAATCTTTTTTCTTTTATATCCCATTTTTGGCCACCTTTTGGCCACCGTTCGTATCGCCGTCGAACAGGAAGGCTTCGAGTTCAAGAGTGCGAAAGAATAATTACTAAATGCTCTTTGTGCGTTCCCAGACTTCGCATTTGCGGTGACGGACAAAGCAGAAGTCGCATTTGTCGCCACCTTGGCAGAGAGTCTGCGTGCGAATAAAATCGAGGTTGTACAGATTGCCGTAATTAATAATGTCGCTATGGCAGAACATCGGTCCGAATCGTTCAAGCAGGCCGTATTTCTCAAAGATATGGCGGTAGAGGCACTCCAACGTCTCGAAATGGTAGCGGTCCTTGGGGTCGTCAGGATGCCATACATATTTCCATCCTTTACCGGAGCCGTATTTGAACCCCAGCGGAATAATCTTCCGCATGACTGAAAGAAAGAACGGCAGTCGAGAAAGTTTTATGTACATCTCTGGTGTGAGAGCAGCCCACATGTGGGTTGAGATGATTTCATAGGCTTCATCAGCCGTCTTTCCGTGTGCCTGTGATGCCTCGTCGATGGCGATAGTGGGCAGGATGTTGCACAGATGACCATAGTTCCCCTTGTCGCACCACTCCCTATTATCCGTTATCAGCGTTTCCATACGGTACAGCACGCCGGCCTGCACCTCCGACTCCAACCCGTCAAAACAAACCTTGTAGCGGCCTGCGCGAATCATCTTAATGGGTGTATACTTCTTCATGGCGTATGGCTATTTCTTCCCCACGAGTATGGCAGAACCTTTTAGTGCCATCCAGGAGGCCTCCCAATGTGACATAAACAGCCCCTTGGTGGTGTCGATGAGTTCCACCCGTTCGTAGCCCATGTTCTTCAAGCGCTGCACGAACATCTGCATATCAGTTCTTGTAGTTTGGTTTCATATAATTCAACTGTTTACGTTACTCTTCCGTTGTCAGAATCCGACTGCAAAAATACAGCTATTTCTCCATCCGCCCAATCGTCAAAAGTAGTGATTTTGTTTCCCCGAAGGGCACAATAAAAAAGACAAAGTGGCGTTACAATAACGGGATTGGTTTGTAATTTTTAAAATAAATTGAATATGAAGAAACTCTTTTTGCTCGGCGCGATGGTGTGCGCCCTCGGAATGATGACCGCCTGCAAGAGCGGGACAACAAACGATGCCGCTGCCGACACTATAACATCCGACACAATGGCAGAAAACACCGACAGCATCATTTCGAGTTCCGAAACCACACCCGTCGACACCATTCCTGATAAGCAGAACGATGGGGTTGTGAGCAAAGCCATTGACATCACCCTGCCGCTTTACACGTTCAAAAGCCAAGAAGTACACGACAAACTGCAGCAAATCGTTGGTGGATGGAAGGACGACTATAGTGCGCTTGAAATCACCTTTTGGCCGACGGTGGACACAATAACCGCCCGTTATGCCGAGGACACAATCCACTATGGCTACAATCTCATGGTGAACTCGGTGCATTACGGTTATCATGGCAACGCATACGAGGACATTGCCAGCACGGTGGCTGGCTGCTGTATGATTGGAAAGAAGTTCTGCTACATCCGAAACAGATTGACAAGAGACCGCCTGTTTACGAAAACTACCGAGAGAAAGCACCACACGGTTTATTCAACCTATACAGTCTGCCCTTGCACGGAATACGAAGACTATTTTCTGCTTGGCGATGATGACAACATAGACCATCTTTCCTTTGATTACAAGAGACTGCACGGCATGACTATTCCAAACAGATAAATCACTACCTGCGCCAGCCCCGGCCGCTTTTGACACCGCCTGTCATAATGCGCGAAAGGGCGAAACGGTTTTGAAAACGGCTGTCGCGGGTTGCAAAAGTAGGTTTTGAAATTGAAACAAGGTTTTGCGGGGGTGCAAAAGGGTGTTTTGAAAATGAAACAAGGTTTCGCAGGTTGCGAAAGGGCCTTTCGGAATGAAAACAGGGTTTTGCAGGGTTGCAACGGGGTGTTTTGAAACGAAAACATGGTTTCGCAGGGTTGCAACGCTGCCTCTCGGAATGAAATATTAACAACGTAATACTACATAGATATGCAAGCAATCAAATTTGACGAAAAATCATTGTCGCGGTACCCCGTGGCATTTTATTTCAGCGCGGTGAAAGCATTTGAGGAGCGCATCCGCGCGGCGGAGTGCGCGTTGGACCGTTTCCGCGAGATGCGAGACCGATTTACACGACTGCAAGAGGGTTTTGTAATGGTGCGAGGCGAAATTGCACGGGAACGGCAACTTTTCGC
Organism: Bacteroidales bacterium; assembly: GCA_030523765.1. Taxonomy (GTDB): domain Bacteria; phylum Bacteroidota; class Bacteroidia; order Bacteroidales; family P3; genus Colimorpha. Next base: position 18,547 of record JAUNHX010000017.1, read on the forward strand.
CGCCCCCACGGGCAATAAAATCCGCAGGACGGCGTTTGTTTCAGTGATTAACTTTTAATGGTTTAGGATATGAAGAAAATATTTTTGGCACTCGCCGTGCTGTGCGGCATCGGTTTCGGTGCCGCAGCGCAAAATACAAACAGTCTCGTAGGAAAATGGGAATTCGTGAGCTGGACGCAAGTTCGCTATTGCCCCGACCACCCTGATGAAAAATACGAGGATTGGGTCATTACAGACGACACAGAACTCCGCGACATCGAATTCCGTTCCGACGGCACATGCTCGATAGAACTTCTCTGCATAGGCAAGCGTGGCAATTGCCCGTATGAGGCAACGTGGAGCGCCACCGACAGCACCGTCACCATCGTGCACGACACATCGACGATGGTATTCCAGCTGAAGGAGCTGACAACCGACAGCATGGCTATCGTTCAACTTCACAGGGGCCCCATACAAATTGCACGCAACTGTGTGTTCGGCTACGTCGATTCGGTTTATGCTTATCGTCGCAAAAACAACTAACGACTAAAGGAATCCTCCGCATAGATGTAGGGTGATTATTTACAAGCAGAAAGCCGAGGCCTTTGCTGGCCTCGGCTTTCGTCGTTTTAGTGTGTCGATGCAGGATTACATCTCGCTCAGCTTCTTGTAACCCTCGTAGCGCAGTTTGGCGTTGCGCAGCGTCGCGGCCCCTGGCCTTTCTGTTTCACAGGTTCCACCCCAGGGCGCCTTGCTGCAGGTCTTGCATCTTCTTGTAGAAGCCTCCCGAGGCGGTGAGGTCTGCGGGGGAGCCACATTCCGCGACGCGGCCTTCTTTCAGTACCACAATCTTGTCGGCACCAGCGACGGTGCGCATGCGGTGGGCGATGATGATGACGGTCTTGTCCTTGACCAGGCGCGACAGCGACTCCTGGATGAAGGTCTCGTTCTCGACGTCGAGCGACGCGGTAGCCTCGTCGAGCAGGATGATGGGGGCATCCTTGAGGAAGGCGCGGGCGATGGAGATGCGCTGGCGTTCGCCGCCGGAGAGTTCGCTTCCGTTCTCACCGATAAGGCTGTTCCAGCCGTCTGGCATTTTCTCGGCAAAGGCGTCGACATGTGCCAGACGGGCAGCGGCGATGACCTCCTCGTCGGTGGCATCCTTGCGGCCGATGCGGATGTTCTCCAATACGGTGTTGTTGAAGAGCGTGACATCCTGGAAGACGATAGAATAGAGGCTCATTAGCGTCTCGGGGTCAATCTTCGAGATGTCCATCCCACCGACGGTGATGGTACCGGAGGGAATGTCCCAGAAACGGGAAGCCAGCCGTGAGACAGTGGTCTTGCCGGAGCCTGATGGGCCGATGAGTGCCGTAACCTCGCCCTGCCGGGCGGTGAAAGAGACGCCGTCGAGCACGGTCTCGGAGGTGTCGTAGGCAAAACGGACATCCTTGAACTCGACATCGAAACCTTTGTTGGAGAGCGATTCCACGCCTCGCTGCTCCTCGTGGCAAAGAATTTCGTCCATACGCTCGCACTGGACACCCAACGAGACGACGGCGCCGAGGTTGATGAGGGAACCGGACATGGGGTCGTAGAGACGGGAAGCCACCAGCAGGAACATGAAAAGAGTGAGCACATTGAGACCTCCTGCCGCCAGCAGGTAGGCACCCGTGAGAGCCACAGTGGCGATGCCTAGCTTGAGGACCATCTGGCCGCTCACCACAAAATAGGCAACGCCCAATTCGGCTTCTATGGCGCGTCTCTCGACGAGGTCGATGCGGGGGAAGAGGTCATCGAGATATTTCTTTTCGGCATCGTTGGCGCGGATGTCCTGAAATGCCTCCAACCCCTCTTGGATATGATCAGCGAGGTCCACCTTGGCCTGAACGTTGCGACGGTTGTAGCGGTTCTGGAACTTGGCGGAGAAGAGGACGATGGCGATGGCTATCGGGATGACCCAGACGGCTGCGAGAGCCATGCGCCAATCAAAGAAGAAGAGGCTGATGCCGATAAGGGTGGTGGAAATCATCGAGCCGATAAGTTCCGGCACCCAATGCGAAGTGCCCGTTTCAATGGTGGCGGCGTCGGCCATGATGGTGCTGGTGAGGTCGGCGAGGTCTTTTTTGCCGAAGAAAGAAAGTGGCAGACGGCGCAGTTTTTCGGCCAAAGCGATACGGCGGCGACCGCTTTCGAGATAGACGGAGGTGAACTGCTTGTTGTATTTGACGAACTCCATTGCTGCTATTGCCACGAGGCAGAGTGCGATTTTCCACACATAGCTCCAGGTGTCCAGCGTGTTGCCTTCCATTAGGTCTTTCACCAAGAAGAAGAGAAGTCCGACGGGCAGCATGAGGACGATGTCCATTCCCGCGCTGGCCAGACATGATTTCACGAGGTCGCGAGCGCCCTGCTGCGAGAGGGCATATTTATGACGTAGTGTACCGATGATGCTCATTTGATGTTCCATTTAACAGATTCCACATATTGTTTCCACATAGCGGCATACTTGCCCTCCTTGGCGAGCAGTTGGCTGTGCGTCCCCTGCTCGGCGATGCGCCCCTCTTCAAGCACATAGATGCAGTCGGCACCCGTTACCGAGGAAAGGCGGTGTGCCACCATCACAAGGGTCTTGCCGCTTTCGGCCATCCGCGAGAAGGCTTGTTGGACGCGCGTCTCGTTGTCGGGGTCGGCAAAGGCTGTTGCCTCGTCGAGGATGACGATGGGCGTGTCTTTGAGCATCACGCGGGCAATGGCCACACGCTGCTGCTCGCCGCCGGAGAGATAGGTTCCCTTGGTGCCGATGACGGTGTCAATCCCCTGCGGCAGCTTGGCGAGGATGTCGTCGCACTGGGCTTGGTGCAGGGCTTCCAGCACCTCTTCGCGCGAGGCATTGGGCCGTCCCAAGCGGACATTCTCCAGAATGCTGGTCTTCAGCAGACGGCTGTCCTGGAATACGAAGGAGATACGGTTCATCAAATCCTGTTTTCGGATATGGCGGATATCCACGCCACCCAGCGCGATGGAACCTTCCGTGACATCGAAGAAGCGGGCCATCAAGCTGGCCGTAGTGGTCTTGCCGCCACCTGAAGGTCCCACAAAGGCAATCTTCTGTCCGGGTTCCACTTTCAGCGAGATGCCGTCCACGGCAAAGCGGGTTGCACCGGGGTAGCGGAAGCGGACATTCGAGAGTTCCATCTCGTTGTCCTGTGGCAGCTGGGCATTCTCGGGATTCTTCAGCGGGTCGATGGCCAGGATGCGACCGGTCTTGTCCAGTGCTTCGGCCACAATCATCTCGTTCTCGCTGGCGAACATGATTCGGTTGAGCGTGACGGCTATAGCCGGGGTGATGATGACATAGTAGAGCAGGTTCAGCAGGTATTCGCCATCCACATTGCCATGCTTGGCCATTACCAGCGTCAGGCCGATGAGCACGGCGAACGAGGCGTTGACAAACGTGGTGTAGAGTGTCATTGGCAAACGCAGGTCGATGGTGTAGGCAATGACCCATGTGCGGTACTGGTCGATGGAGTCTTTGAAACGCTTGAAAGAGAAGACCGACTGGCCGAAGGTCTTCACTACAGGGATGCCACGGACATACTCCACGGCCTCATTCGACATAGCGTCCAGGGCTTTGTTGTACTCTCCAAGTTTCCTTTTCAGCGTGGGACCGGTCATCAGGGAAAGCATCACGATGAGTGCCAATACCACCGTTGCCAGACAGAGTAGTCCCATCCGCCAGTCGAACAGGAACATCAGCACCGCCAAACCCAGCATGGTGGCATACATGCCTGCCTTGTCGGGAAGCTGGTGGGCGAGGTAGGTCTCCGTCGACTGAGTGGATTCCTGTACCCATTTGCGCACCTTGCCGCTGCCGAGGCTGTCGAGGAAGCCAATGGGCAGCGACATAATATGTTGCATCAACTTTTTTCGCATATTGGCGGCAATGCGGAAGGCCGCCACATGCGAGCACATCAGGCCACAGAAATAGACCAATATAGAGGCAATGGCAAAGGCCACAGCCATCCATCCGTAGTGGGCGATGCGGCTGTAATCGCCGGCAATCACATCGCGAAGGATGGCCCAGATGTAAAGGAAAGGAGCGAGCGCCAATAGCTGGCTGATGCCGGCAATCACTAAAGATAGGTATGTCAACACCTTTCTTTTTCCGGCGTAGGCGAGGAGTTGGGGTAGAAGTTTTTCTTTCTTGTCCATATTTAATGATTTCACTATTTCAATAAAGTAGCAGACTTTTTCATTACACGCTCAGCAAGGCGCATGGCGAGGATGGCGATGGGAATGGTCAGCACTAGCACGACAATCAGCATGGGAATGTTCTCGATGACGGGCAGCATCAGCTGGTCGTAACCTGCAGGCATCTCCTCGACGGCAGCGGCAAGCGATCCTTCGGTGTCCGTCCACCAGTGGGAGATATAGGTGAAGAACGAGAATGCAAATGGCACAAAGCTCCAGCGGACACTTTTAAGCGTTTCGTAGCCTTTCGCCTTGCGGAGTATCTCGGCCAATGCCGTGAGGACCACCATACCGATGACGCAGAACAAATCCGCTTCGCCGACAATCAGGAACAGCACGAGAATGAAGCCATTGAGGACTGTAGCCGCGCCGAAGTGGGGAATCAGGGTGCAAGTGTAGAGATAGATGAATGCCGTTAGTATCGGCAGCACCGCGCCAACATAAGCGTAGCATGCAGGGTGGATGGCACCGCTTGCGGCACCGAGAATGAACGTGGCCAGATAGGCCACCGCCATCAGAACAATGATGGCCACTTTCTTAAAAGTCAGTTTCTTATCCATTTTACAACATTTTTGATTTCTGCTGCAAAATTACCTGCCCCACAGAAACCCCACAATACCCAAAAATAATGATTTATCCTTGGCCACCTTTTGGCCACCTTTTTGAAGAATTGTCCAGTTTTATTGCTCGATTTTGGAACGTCAAGAAAGTACAATAATTACACCTACAAACAATTACTAATCAGTAGAGTTATGTGTGGCGTTCCTGTCCCAGGCACATGAGAGAAGACCTTACGAAAGGTCTTTTTTTGTCCCCTCCACAGTATACAATCGGTTTTTACTTATAACTCAAAATAAGGAAACGATACAATCCTTTCTTATTTTTCTCCGATTGTAGTCATAATTTGGTCATATTTTCAAAAAAAGGTATGAAAAAGGGGTGCCTGTCCTTTCCTGATTTAGGTTGTCGTTTCTTGAAATAGGTTGATTCCTTTTCATTGTAATTACTGTGTTGTGTTGACTCTGTTTGTTCCTTATCACGTTATTTGGATGACTTTATTGTCATAGTCTTTTACACGAACGAGGAACAGGACCCGTAGTTTTTTTCTCAGACACAATATATAATAAAATATCTCGTTATATAACTAAATTTTTGGTTAGAAAGAATGACGTCAAACTTGAAATCATTATTTCTAACAATTTGCAAATAAACAAACGTTATCATGAAAAGAACAATAGTAACAATCGTGGCCTTGCTTTGCTGCGGATGGGCAATGGGTCAGCAACGGATGGAGAACGCTACCTATTTCGGTCATATCTACCTACAGACCATGATCGACGGTCATATGGCAAACCTAGCTTTCGACACGGGCTCACCTTATCTGTGTCTGGACAGCACCTATCAGGCCGACAGTGGATATGCGTACAAGAATGTAATCGACGCGAAGATGGACGGGGCAGGCAACAACAGTGCAAGTGTGAAAGCGATTGTGAACGAGGCAACCTATACCCTTGCAGGTCATACCTATACTACCAAGGTAGCTCCTATCGTGTCGCTGAAGCCGATACTGGGCGACTATGCCGATGGTATCCTAGGCTTGTCGGAGTTGGGAGGTAAAGTCATAGCCATAGACTTTGCTAGGGGAAAGATAGGATTCTGGGAGAGACTAGGTACTTCCGACATAGAAGGTTATACATCTATCCCTATACGATTTGAGGGAATGAGGATTTTTGTTGAGTTGAAAGTCACGGTGAGCAATGGGAAGAGCATAGAAGGCGCAGGAATGATAGACCTCGGTAGCGGTGAAGCGGTGACGCTGACAAGTGCTGTGGCTGAGTCACACAAGTTGAACGATATCACTCCTTCGATCCACTATAGCTTATCGAACGGCGGCATCGGTGGGGAGAGCTCGGGCTGCGAATTCAGGGCTGATCAGGTGGACATTGGGCCATTCTCTCTCAAGGAGGTGACGATGGACTTCAGCTATAATACGGGTGGTGCGCTCGCCACCGACAATTATATCGGTATTATTGGAAACAACATCTGGGAGAGGTTCGACATGATTATCGACTTGAATGGGGAGAAACTCTATCTGAAGCCAAACGAAGAGTATAACAAGCCGTTCGAGGCTCCCACGCTGGGTTTCATCTATACCGACAGGAGTCGGACGCTAGATTGTTGGGTTGTCAACGGGCTCTTTAGCGGGTCGAACGCTGAGAAGGCAGGTTTGAAGCAAGGTGACCGTATTGTTGCTGTAAGTGATAGGAGTGTGAAGGAGATGGATATCGTGGAGCAACGCTCTTGTTTCGATAATATGACTACTATACAGCTTACGGTGTTGCGAGATGGGAAAAAGGAGGTAATCACTTTCCCTAAGGATGAGCCAAGGTTTTAACAACGCTGTGCGGTGAACGAAAACGGAGATGAAAAAGGGCTCCCGCGGATTGGATTGTTGGGGTGAGCTTCGCCGTTTATAGGTGTATGGGTGTAAAATTTGACCTGTCTCTAGACTGTTAGTTCGATAAGCGTGGTTTGGTAAGATAGGAAGATTATACAAATAAGCGCGTGGATTATAAGGCAATAATTAGCTAATTTTGACGTTTAGGAAAAATAGAAATCATATATGATAACGCACGAGTCTGCCTAGGGTAGAGAAAACCTCGTAATTATTAAGCCAGAAACTGTCATATCGACTGAAAATATCAACCAAATGCTCAGAAAAATAGACCTATACATCAACGAAGCCAACGATTATGCACGCGACATTGGAGCACCAATATGGCATCCAAACGTCTCTGTAATCCACTACGATGAGGTGGGCGAAATACGCCATTCGTTGAATCGCTACAATGTCTATGGATTGTTCCTTCAACGTGAGTTCCCCGAAAACCTCACCTATGGTATCGGCACCTACCACGAAGCAGGAGGTTCACTTTTGGCCTTATCTCCTGGACAGATTGGTGGTAAACAGGACGATGGTACCCGAAGGCAGTATCATGGATGGGTTCTGTTGTTCGATAGCCATTTCATTCACAATACAGCCATTGCCCGTCGTCTAACCGACTATCACTTCTTCTCCTACGATACCAACGAAGCCCTTCATCTAACCAACGAAGAGAAAGATATCTTGTCGGGACTCATGGCCAATATAAGGAAAGAAATACAGCAGCAAGCCGAAGGACAGGATGACATTATTCGCGATTATATCCTCTTGATACTCGATTACTGCCGACGTTTTTATACCCGCCAGTTCAAAGAGATGGCCACAACAAACAGCGACATCCTCAGCCGATTCCAGCAACTACTATTCAACTACTACGAGTGCGGATTACAACATGAACATGGCCTCCCAAGCGTGAAATATTGTGCTAGCGAGTTGTGCCTCTCCCCTGGATATTTTGGAGATATTATGCGCGAAGCCATGGGAGAAAATCCTAAAGAATATATCCGCAGTTTCGTAATCCAGCGGTCCAAAGAGCTCATCATCAGCGGACAAAGCATCGCCCAAGTATCCAACAATTTAGGATTCGAATATCCGCAACATTTCACACGAATGTTCAAAAACACTACGGGACTAACACCACGACAATTTTACCTCCAACAACGGAAACAATAAAAATCTTCGATTTAGGTATTAATTTCAGCAATCCGTTTTATCGGGTTGCTTTGTTTTGTTGTAATTTTGCATTGTTCTTTTAAGCCCATAATATACAACAAATCATTCAATATCAGCACACTATATGAACAATAAAATAAATAAAATGAAAAGATTATTTATATCTGCAACCCTTGTCTGCCTAATGTTAGTGGGTTGCACAAATCGCGAAGTAGAACATAAAACAGAATATAAAATGAAACAGGAACTGAACTTGACACAGGAGTGGGATAAAGTATTCCCGCTGAGCGAAAAGGTAAACCACCGCAAGGTAACATTTGAAACACAGTATGGGTTGACACTAGCTGCCGATCTCTACACCCCAAAAGCAGTAAAGGGGAAACTGGCTGCTATAGCCGTTAGTGGTCCTTTTGGCGCTACTAAAGAGCAGTCCAGCGGACTCTATGCCATGCAGATGGCTGAACGGGGCTTTGTGGCCTTAGCCTTCGACCCATCGTATACAGGCGAGAGCAGTGGTGAACCACGTCGCACAGCATCGCCCGATATCAATACCGAGGATTTTATGGCAGCGGTCGACTTCCTATCGCAACAAGATAATGTGGATAGTGCAAAGATAGGCATCATCGGCATCTGTGGTTGGGGAGGCATCGCCCTCAACGCTGCTGCTGCCGATCCCCGTATCAAGGCCACAGTGGCTAGCACCATGTACGACATGAGTCGCGTTGGAGGCAATGGCTACTTCGACAGCGAAGATAAAGAGGAATCGCGTTATGCAGCCCGCAAGACTCTCGCCATGCAGCGTTTATCCGACCCCATGGCTATGGCCGGAGGAGTTGTTGACCCTCTACCCGAGGATGCTCCTCAGTTTGTGAAAGACTACCACGACTACTATAAGACCAAGCGCGGATACCACCCCCGTTCTGGCAACTCGAACGATGGATGGCGTGTTATCGGCACTCAGGCCTACTCAAACACCCGTTTCCTCTATTATATCAACGAAATCCGTTCTGCAGTGCTCATCATGCATGGCGAAAAGGCCCACTCGCGTTATTTTGGCGAAGCCGCTTACCATTATATGGTAGAAGGTAAAGCCGAGGGGTATAAATTCGTTGGCAATCCCAATCCCGTACCCGAAAACAAACAGCTACTTATCATTCCTAGTGCTACACATTGCGATCTGTATGATGGAGGCAAAAGCAATTTCATTCCCTGGGACAAACTGGCAGCTTTCTTCCATGAGAATCTGAAATAAGTCCTCTATTATCAACATATTCATCATCCTAAAGAAATCATAATATGAAACAAGTAGTAGTTATATCCACTAGCCTTCGTCGTGGTTCGAATAGCGACATGCTCGCTGACAAATTTGCGGAAGGGGCTAAAACTGCAGGGAATAATGTTGAGAAGATTTCCCTTGCTGGCAAAGAAATCAAATTCTGTATAGGATGCCTCTCGTGCCAAAATACAGGTGCATGTATCTTCAAGGATGATGTGCCCGAAATCATGGAGAAGGTGCTGAACGCCGATGTAGTCTGCTGGGCAACCCCCATCTATTACTACGAGATGAGCGGGCAGATGAAAACCCTAATTGATCGCATGAACGCCATGTACCCGAAGAATTACCACTTCCGCGATATCTATCTGCTAACCACAGCTGCAGAGGAAAGTGAGCAGGTCCCTCAACGTGCATTGGGTGGCCTACAAGGATGGATAGACTGCTTTGGAAAATCCGAACTCAAAGGACACATCTTCTGTGGTGGCGTAGGTGCACCGAAAGAGATTATTGGCAATGCTAAGCTTCAAGAGGCATACAACATGGGCTGCCAAGTGTGAGGTAGATAACCTGTTAATAGTTTGTTTGGAATAAGTAGAAGTTAGATATAACTTACGGGGATTTAATAAGCGCGAAACAATGGAAACGTGGAGGTTATAGGTTAGCATCGATGTCCTTTTCCTCATAATCTCCTTCTAGCAATGATTCCAGCCAGGATTTTCCCAACTGGTCGATGTTCCCTTGCTGATAATAGTTGTCTATTAACGCTTTCATGTCCGTTTTATCGTCGCCTCGCAACAGTCGCACACCGATATACCAATTCAGGGTGTATTCATTAACCTCGGTGGCTACAGCTTGCAAGGCCAGTGGGTTGTCCTTGTATTTTTGCATGTATCCCTGCTCATCGTTCGCTACAGTCGATTGCTGCCGCTCGAAGCAATACTCCAAATAAGCGACAAGTTGGTCGATTTTTTGGTCTCGTTCTACAAATTGCTGCAAGTAGTTATGTTGGGATATTTCCGTAACAAACAACTCATTCGTCTTGCCAAAGTCGCCCACTGCCTCGTCCGACCAGGTGTCGAGGAGCGCATAGACGGTGTCGTATTGGTGGAGCAGCCTTAGCACCGACAGTCGCCGAGTATGCCACGATATTGTATTGTCGTCAGTGATGCGGACGCTGTCTAGGCAAGTCAGCGATCCATATAATAAGGTAGTGTCGTGGGTGAGATTATATTGGTGGATATTATTATCGATGTCATTGACCCATCCGTCTGCTCCCAAAAAGCGGTTGTTCTCCTCAATAGCCTTGTCCACCAATGGGTTACGGCACGACACGATGGTGATAAGAAGAAGAGCAATAGTTGCTAGCTTAAAAAATTCGTTTTTGTTCATAATAAATTTAAAAATGCGTATTAACGACTCATATTCATGAGTTCAACTAATAGAAATAGATTATTTTTTTTATTTAGGGGTGGTTACTATTATGGAATTCAAATCACACAATTCTTCTGTTTTTTGCTTAAACATCATATCTAACTTCTTTTTTTGTTCCGTTTACTTGTCTTTCAATTGTAGTTTCGCCATCATAGCTTCTTGGGTAAAACTATAAGGACTTTTAACACTATATCGTTTTTACGGCATTTTTATTACAACCAACATTCATTTTTTCTTATCGTCTTTTGAGCTTTTTAGGTGGATGAACAAGGCCTATCAGTATGCTCATTTTATTATGTAAATACTAAAACAGACTGCCGCGACATAGGCTCCGATAAATATTTTGAGGCTGAAAAGACAATAATTACGGGGTTTTACGTTATGTTTAAACATGATATAACAAACGAAACCTTTATTCAAACCTTTCTAACCGCCCACCACAATATTTTCATCCAAAAAACAATACCCAAATCCCTAGATATAATAGTCAGTGTAATTCTTAAAAAGTACTTCAACAATGAATTTTAAAAAGAAATATATCGGTTATATATGTTTAGGCTTAATGCTTGTAGGGTGTCATAATACGCCAACAGAAAACATAACACAAGCAGACACAAATATTGTAGATTTAGTTGATACCGTGATATGTAAATCATATTCCTTTATTGGCGATTCAATAGTGGACACGTCGACACCGATAGTGTACTCTTTTGATTACGATGATTGCGGTAAGCTCATTTCTTATCGTAAAGATAACAGTGAACCTACTGTTTATAACCCCCAAAAGGGCTGCTGGAACCAAAAGGGAAAGCTCGAAAACAACAAGCATAAAACCACCTTCCTTCATCTTGAAATTGAAGGGGATGAAATGATTTATACTATTTGGGACGATATAGCAAATCTATCGTCAGCTTTCAAAAATGGTATGATAGATAGTATATCAGTGGGTTATGACAATTATTGGAAAAGGAATACCAATGTTGACTTTTCTAATCTTAATGGATGGATCTGCACGGGGTATGAGGAACCATCTTCAACTTTTCGAGTAAACACAATCATCGAATACTATTCATCAGTTGTTGTTTTTGACACATTCGGCTATGCACTAGGAGCAGAAAACCTACCCGTGTTCATCACACAGAAAAGAGCGTTTCCTAATGGATTTGTCCAGATAAACACGTATAGGATCAAGTATAGAACCATCAAACAAGATGATGGGATTTATTATGATACGATGCAGTATCATGTCCCATATATCAATAATCATGTTCCTGGCAGCTATCCCTTTGAAGACAATCCTGATGAAAATGAAACTTGAAGCATTTTAAAGGGAAAGGGCAGGTTTATAACCTCGAATTTCCCCATTATTAAATAGATTGGTCATATACGATGGTTTTGTAGGTTGACCTTAATATAGTAGCTTTAGCTCTTCCCTACAGCCCTCCTATCTTTTTGTTCTAATTTTTATAATAAATAAAAAAAAACGCCAAGATATCTCAGCGCTTTTTATTACCCTAAAGTGATTAGGGATGTTGTTGTTAATATACTCAAAGGGAATATCTCAGAAACTGTATTTCAACTTCACCCACACTTCGGAATTGTGACGATAGATGGCAAATGAACCTTCATCGCCGTGAAAGTAGTCGTACCCAACCAAAGCGTGAAGTTGGTCGTTGAGAGCATAGTCGGCACTCAAACGATTGTAAATGCCTCCGTTGGTTACGTCGATATAGGCAAAATCCTGTAGAGCAAGGGCGTTGTGTAAAAGGTTTTTCGAGATTCGGAAAGTAGCCAAACTCGAACTGCGGTTGTCTCCCCATGCCACATACTTGTAGGAATATTGTGCTGATAGCGTCCATTCGTTGCCCCCATACCAGTCTAAACCAATCAGCAAATTGGTAGAAGAGGCATGAGGCAACTCTAGGCTATTCATTGTAGGTTGAACCTCACCAAGATATTCAGCTGCTTCCCCTCGGAGCACCATTTTGCCTAGTGGAACCGAGAAGTCGGCTCCCAACATCGTCATACGGTCATAAACACCTATGCCGTTACACAGCACAGGCATCTTATTCCATGTGCGGAGGGCTGATAAAGAGAAATCAACGCCATTAAGAAACCACGATAGTCTACCTCCATATTCCATATTGTTGAGTTTATGCTCAGGTTCGGCACCAATAGGAATGGGGCCGATCGACCAGGGGTTTGTAACATCGGTGGGCAATTCAAAAAAGGAACTTACGGGAATAGCTATAGCTTCAGCACACCACTTGGGCTGAGTATAACGAAGACGCAATCCTCCTACAGGAATACGTATATCATCATAGTCTTGTGCAAGGAATTCGGTATAATCCATCGGCGATACAAGGTCGGTAATTCTAAGACCATCGGCAACACCCCATACAATAATCTGCCTTCCGGCTCGTAGGTCCCAATGGCCGTTAGAATAGTACCCATAAGCTTCGCGCATCTGCAGTCCTGTACGATCCTTTAGAATAGCGTTTTGGACCAGATTGGCTGAAACAAAGGCACCGGCACAACCCTTCTCGATGGTTAATTCGCCACGAACACGAGTCCTTGATGACATCCAGTCGTGAGGATCTTCTACTCGTAAAGCGTGATAGGTATCAACAAAGCCCTTCACACCAATTCGGAGAGAATCCTCGTCCTGTGCGTTGACAGGACGAGGCATGATGCACCAAATAAGTGCTAGGAAGAAAAAACGTTTCATAAGCCTTTTTCTAGTTTAGAGACAGTGAAGAGGTTTTGGTCGACCTTGATGTCGTATTTGGGGTTCTTCACCACAATGATAGTGCTATGCTCGGTCTGTACGTTTTTCATCTCCATACGATGGGCAGTCCAAAAACCTTGCACCTTTCTAACATCGCTGATAGTCAGCACCCGATGTAGTTTGTTCAGTTTGTCGTAGTATTCCACATATACAGCTGTTAGGCAATCTTGTCTAATCCACGATACCTTACGACTGTATATCTCGTGCTTATCGACAGGTACCGATTCCACTACCCAGCATTTATGGCCGTCCCTCATCTCTTCGCGTAGCAGTTTGTGTTTATCTTCATCAACATGGCGCGATCCCATATCGTCGTAGGTGAAGTCTGTACCCATAAAATAATCAGTTTTTGACGACGATCCACTGATTCTACGAGTCTTCTTCATGGCAGGAAGATAAAGCCATTTGGCATCTTCTTTGCCGATTTGGTCATAGTCGTAGGTTAAAAAACCGGTCCCCTTCACATCGCCAGGATAGGTGAAGAACATAATTTTCTTGGTGTCTTTACCCTCGTCCATAGCCCACGAGGTGATTTTTCGCTGTCGTGAGGAGCCGTTCTTTTTTTTCAAGGTTAGTTCCATCTCAGCATAACGGGTATTGCCATCAGGGCGGTTTTTTACTTGTTGTACTATTTCTCGTCCCGTCAACTGTTGGGCGTTGATACTGCCGGCAGCAATAAGGCCGGCAATTAATAAAAGCATGAACTTTTTCATTGTTATTTGTTTATAAGTGATTGATTAGGGTTTTCTTTTCCAAATACCTTGCATTTGCTTACCAATATCGGTGTAACAAAGAGGTCGGCAGCCAATGCTGAGAGAATGCCGATAATGGCCATCAAACCGAAGTTGATACACATGGTGCAAGCCGATGTGCAGAAGCCTGCAAACACCGACGAGGTGATGATAGAGGTAATGAGAATAGCTACACCTACCACCCGGAAAGTTCTACGGATAGCACTTTGATAATGTCCTGTTCGGTCAAACTCCAGTTTGGAATGGTTGATGAAATGGATAGTGTCGTCGACAGCCATACCCAGCATCATAGGCAGAAGTGTGGCGGTCATCATATCCAGTGGAATTCCTGCCCATCCCATATAACCGCCTACGAAGATAGCCGGCATCATATTGGGCACCAATCCAATGAGTCCCACTTTTACGCTTTGGAAAGCAATCATCAGTATGATACCGATAATCAAGATAGATATCACAAACGATAGCATCTGTCCACGTACAAGATACTGCATCATGGTAACAAATTGAGGCACGTTGCCTACGGTGGTTATTTTAGCGTCGGGGAACAGTTGCTCAGCATCGGCTTGTATCTGAGCCATTTCACGTTCCACTTGTGCTGAGTTGAAATCGGATATCTCTACCATCAGTCGCAACCTTTGGTAATCGTAATCCAACCAGTATTCCGATTCAGTACCGCCTGCATTCTCATAAAGCAATATCATTTGTGCCACCTCTTCTTCCGTATCCGGAATGCGGTAGTAAGCGGAATCTCCGCCATTCAACGTCTGATTCATATCTTTAATGATATCCAAGATAGAGGTGGTTCGTTTGGTCAGTTCGTAATCAGCAACCTTCTCTTGTAGTTTGTCCAAATTCTCAAGACGCTGAGGCTCTTTGGCCTCGTCGATATTGGGCAGTTCAATAACAAGATCGTACGAATAGAGTGAGCCCAGCTCCGAGTGACCCACATTCATCACTTCTTGCACGTAAGGCACCTTAACACCCATTGTCCGTTCAATATCGAAAGCAGCCTCTATCTTCCATAATCCAATACAGAGGAAACCGCAAACCAAGAGAAACGTGATTCCGATCTTGCGAGGGTTCCGCATCACAAAATCGCTCAATCTAACCATCATCTTGGTCCATCGGGTGTCGCTTTCTTCGGTAAAGTTCTGTTTTGGGGTTTTATCGCGACCAAACGACAATATCAGCGGTGTAATAACAAGCGACGTTATCAGTACGAAAAGCACACTTAGCGAACTCACCACACCGATACAATGCATAGGACGGATGGGGATCACCAAGAACGAGAGTAACGACACCAAAGTGGTAAAGCCACAGAAGAATACCGACCATCCAATCTCGGTTACCGTCTCAACAATGGCTTTGTGTCGTTGACCATGAATACGCATCCTTCCTTTGAAATAAGAGAATAAATGGATATTGTATGCTATGGCTACCGCAAACGATAGGATGGTGGGAATCATCAACACTGTTGAATCCACATACATCTTTGTATAGCCAGCTATACCATAGGTAACAAACAAGCCTCCAATAACCGAGATGAAGGGTGCTATGATACCTCGCCACGAACGGGTCATCAAGAGCATCACTAAGATGCATATAATGGTGGCAATCATCATCAGACGCCCCATCTCTTGACCAATATAAACCGATTTGCAATGACTCACATAAGGCATTCCCGTGCCACTGGGATTAAGTTCAGCATATTTATCTTTCTTTATGATATGTTCCACCTCCTGGCCTGTAATGATATCGGGCGAGGTGCTTCCTTGCTGTTTCCAAACGCTGTCTTCGGGGAAGGTACGCAATTTGATCATAATCCACGATTGGTCGCCTTTCTTAGAGATGAGTTTTCTAGCCACCTGTGGTTTACTGTAGGCTCTGGCGCGAATGCTGTCCATCGCTGCTGTGCCGTTGTCGGGGATTACCTCTGGCACAATCTGTTCAATCACCATCCCATCGTCGCTGCCCACCATGAATTCGATATCGGTTAGCGAAGTTACCTTATCGACGTACGATAGGCTATCCTCCAACTCGTGGGTTAGGTCTCTAAGTAAAGACAGATTTTTGTGGGTGAAGTGGTTATCGCATTGTGTTAACACGCCCACATAGTAGTCGTTACCGAAATGCGATTTAAACTCCTCTGTTTTCACCAACATAGGATCATCCTCAATGAAATAACTATCGAAAGAGGTGTCTTTGACCATACGTTTCATACCCACTACAGATACGACAAGTACTATCACAAATGCAGCTAGCGTTACCCACCTTGCACGCAATAGTTTCTCGGCATATTTGCCGAAAACATTGTTAATTTTTTCAATTTTCATTTTTTGTTACTTTATTAATTGGTTTGTTTTTTCGTAGCAGTTGTTGTTTCGTCAAAAAGGGACAGATCGCTAAGATCCTTCCATATTGTTCATGATGAGTCTCCATCCGTCATACTCAAAACGAATATAGTCTGCTAAGGCCCATTCGGTTTCTTTAAGTGAAAGATTGTGTTTGATGATTTCTGATATAAAACTAAACATCCAAACTGTGTGGATATGGTAAGTGAACGAGGTACATACCATACCGATATGGGGATGTTGTCGTTTAAAGTTGTTCATAAATTCTATTACCTGGCGTGTGCATTTATCGGTGTACTCATCGATATAGTTTTCCCATGCCGATCCTTGCGCTTTGAAGAGGATCAGTCGTAGTTCATCCTGATGGTTGGCAATCAGTTTTATGTACACTTTCATATGTTCGGGCATCATTTCATTGTTTTCGCCATTCGAAAATTGCAAGAATTGTTCATTATATCTTGCATTATTATGATCGCGTAGTATTTGCTCCATCTCTTTGATGAGCGGACTTACAATATACCCGAACAGTTCATTCTTATTCTCAAAATAATTGTATAGGTTGCTCACACTAACTCCTGCCTTGTCGGCGATATCGCGCATAGAGGTTTTGATGAATCCGTTTTGTAGATACAATCCCTTTGCCGCGTTCGCAATTTGTTTGCGGATGTATTCTTTTTTTATCTGCATGGCCTTGGTTTTAAAAACGAACAATATTCAAATCTGTTCATAAAAAAAAGAGGACTCACTCCTCGGTAAGTCCTCCTTTCTTTCAATATATCAAGTATATAACTATTACTATCTATCATGGGGCAATTTTCTTTTCCTGCTGCAAAATTATATTGTCTTCTTCAAGTCCACGTTAACTAAAAATAGTGATTTTATAGCACATCTTTTATCCTGACAGTCGCTGAATAGCTGGCCGAAAAAATGTTTAAAACCATTGATTTTGTTTGTTGTATACTGCGAAATATCTGTGTGTCCTATGAAATTGTATGCGTTGTTTATTTTCGTTCTTTTTGTGAATCAAATCGCATTCAAAACTGTATGTGAGTAAAACAATAGTATCATTAAATTATTTACTGATATTCATCGTATTACAATCTATTTTACGATCTCTCCTTGCTTTGAGGTAGAACAATCAAAAAGCCGAATTGATGGTGTTTAGTTGTGATACCTAAAAATAATGATTTAGTTCACTAGTTAGAAATATAATATTCATGAAACAGGCAAGTAAACCTATTACAAAGCGCAGAAAAGATTCCTATTACCCGTTATCATTTTTTATCGGTGAATATATAGAACCCACCTTTAGCTAGTTCTTTCCAAGTATGGGTTTAGGATAAGCAATGACGGGTATTCATTTACTAGCGTCTTAGTTCCAGGCGTAGTACTCTCACCATTTTTCCTTGTTGCTGATTGTTGTTCTCGATGATTGTTTGGCCTATGTCTATGAATCCACATTTTTCCATTACCCGTCCAGATGCAGGATTGTCAATATAATGACTGCTAATCAGCGATGGGATATGTGTCGTTGTTTTGATATATTCTATCATCAGTCGGAGTGCTTCTGTGCAGAATCCTTGGTTCCAATAAGGCTGTCCTATCCAATAGCCTATCAATACGTCGCCTTCTTGTGTGGGTAGTTTTAAATCGAAGGTAGGCATATAGCCAATACAGCCTATGGGACGATGGTTTTCTTTATTTTCGATAGCCCAGGTGGTGTCGTTGTGGAATACCGTGCGTATTATTTCAAGACTCTCGTCGGGACTTTTATGGGGAGGCCATCCAGCTCGATTGCCAATCACGGGGTTTGAAGCGTATAGGAAAAGTGTGTCGGCATCTTCTTCATACCAAGGGCGTAGTAGTATTCTGTCTGTTTCCATCATGCTGTATATCAATGATAGGGTTCGAATTTGGATATTTTTACAATCTATAAAGCAGTTATTATTCTATTGTAGGTGTTGGTATTTGTTCAACATCCCCCTTTGCATTTGTATTTTGACCAATGTAGTTGTATAAGGATAATAATGCAACAAAACTAATTATCAATAAAGTAAATATAACTCTTATTAAACTTTATATATTAATAATTGTGCATAATAAACGGAAGATGTCCCTTTTTATTACGTAGTACTCGTATCTTAATGAGCTATTTACTAGAGTTATTGCTTTTCTACTAGATAAGTACAATGATAATCAAAATATCACGTCACCAATACGTATGATTCATATACAGAGGTAATACGTGGGCATTATTTAGCAGATACGTATAATCTCTATAATAGACTAATTGTTGGAGATGAAATCTTCATAATACTGTGCTTTGATTGGATCTTTTTCATAGAAAGAGTACTTGCCACTAAAGATCTTCAATAGTTTTTCCGCAACATTATTTGCCCCCGAGAGTTCGAAATACTTTTCATAGTACGATATCATTGTGGCAACATAGTCTTTGTCTGCATCATATTGCAAATAGTCAAAAATAAAATTACCGCACAGCCAATAAGCTCTATCATAATTGTATTTCGAAGCAACAAAATCCGTTATACATATTAATTTGTCTAAGTCGGATTTCGAGATGCAGGGCGATTTAGAATAAAAATAATGGAGAAACAATAGGTTATAAGCCGCAATATTACCTCTCTTTATTTCACAATATATTTGTTTTAATTCATCGTCGGTTAAATGAATGGGGCCAAAATCTTTCGTAGTATCAAAATGAAAATGCAGCGTGTCGTTTAATCCATCTTGCGAATAGAAAAAGTTACAAAAGTCATCCAGACGAATGCTGTCAGCCAATTCTGTCGCTACGGCTCTATTGTTTTGGGCTGAGAGGGAGGCCATCGATACAACCAAAAACAATAGTAAAACACCTTTATTTAAGGTAACCTTCTTTTTCATTTTAAATCGCATTTAGTTATAACATCATAACTATCGCATTATTGTTTTATTTATTACAGTAACGAAAAAAATTAATAATAGTTAACATGATTCTGATGTAACAAAATGATGAGGAGACCGAAGGCCCTCCACTCTCTTTTAAAAACGTCATACTGGGTTGATAATGTAAAAAGAATTATCCTATTGAGACTCTTTATCTTTCAATCCAAAAGTACAGTTTTTCCAACCCCCATCCTTTATCGACCTAGGAGGAGATCTCTTCATTCTTTGTGTCGAATCCTTATTTCATTCTTTCCTGCGCCTCTTTGCCAGCACCAGTACCTTTGTATTTGCTTCGGGCGGGATTCAGACGATAAATCACAGAGAGCTGCAACTTGTGAGTTGAATAGCGGTTGTTTTGTCTGATTTGGTAGTAGCCCATATCGCTATATTCATTCATGCAGTTGCGCTGCAGAATGTCGGTTACAGATAGGCGAACTGTGAGCGACTTATCCTTCAGCATATTTTTCTGAACCGAGACTCCAAGCCGCATATTGTTATAGTCGTTATAGAAATTCAACTGGCTACCGCGCGATCGGAACATGAAGTTAAGGTCCACCCTACAATCGTATTTCAGATTAAAAGTGTTGAAGGCGTTAAAGGTGAACACAGGTTTATCATAGTAAACCGTATAGGTAGTACCAGGTTCTTGTGGATTGTCGAGGGTAAACCACAGATCCTGCTTCTCCACCCCAATGGTAGCATTGAGCGACCAGAAATCCACCTGTGGTGTAGCCGAGAGATAAGCGCTGAAGTTGTTGACCGGTTTGTCCAAATTGATATGCTTGATAAGGGCGGCATCATCAGTAATATAGGCCCACTGAGTGATAGCGTTCAGGCAGCGGTTGTAGGAGGTAGTGAACGCCAACCATTTCCACGAAGCATTCAGCGTCAGGTCGTGCAGCCGTTCATTTAGCAGTTGTGCGTTGCCAGCTTGCAATGAGTAGCGGCTTATGTATGTGACAGCATCATTCATAGCAAAGAAACTGGGGCGATTGGTTTTGACGCCATAGGACAGGGATAAATGCACCTTGCCCAATAAAACCGAATAGGCCGCCGTGGGGAACAATTCGTCCTGGGTGCGGAATAGGAAGTCGTTATTCGTAGGGTCGGCATAGTCGAAAAGGGTATGCTCATAGCGCAACCCCACTGTGGCATGGCCCCATTTTTGGAAGTCGCGGCTATACTCGGCGAAAGCCGCTATATTGTCCTCTCTGATGTTGGCATCACTGTTGGCAATGGTTACCATATCAATCCAGTAGGTGTTGTGCCTTTGGGCCAAGCTCATCTCCATACCAGCATCAATATTGCCTTTCCACATGGGATAGGAGAACACCAACTTGGATGCATAGAGCCGGCTCTCGGCACCCGAGCTACTTCGCACAGTATTGGTCTGCAGCCAACTCTGTTCTAGGTTCTCTCGGCTAGTATTGTTGGCCGAATTCAGAAAGTCGAAATTGAAGTCGATGCCCAGTTTTCCTACCTTGCCGTTGTAGTAAGCATTGGAAAGCCAGCCCAGAGGAGCACTCACCTGGCTGCTCTGCGTAGAATAAAGATGGTCAACGAGGAGGTCGTTCACAAAGATGTCCTCGTCATAAATAATCATATTATTACCATCGATCAGATGGGTAATATCGGTACGGAAGCCTACAGAATGGCTGTCCGATATTTGCCAGTTGGCACCAGCAGTATAGGTCAGTTGGTCGTTCTCCCAAGTCATCGTATAGGGTCCTCTCTGACAGAAAGTAGTGTCGATCGTAATGCTCTTCTCCTCCAGTGTGCTGTACTGTCTATAATCCATATGGCGATAAAAAACCGATCCAAACAAGTCCCATCCGTTCTTCCTATAGTTGATGCCCAATCTGCCTCGAGGGGTGTTGAAACCATAGCGCAAGTCTTGTTCATCGGTGGCCGAAAGGTCCATGCTAAAGCCGTCGCCTTGTTGTTTACGAGTTCGGATACGCACTACTGCCCTCACAGTAGCATCGTATTGTGCTCCAGGGTTGTAGATAACCTCAACATCACGGATATCTTCGCTGCGCATCTGTTTCAGTTCATCCATGTCGCGTAGCATACGCCCATTGATATAGATGAGTGGATTGCCCCTACCCAGCACCTCAGGACTCTCCTCGCTACCAGTCATTCCTGGCACCTTCACCAGCATTTCGCCCACGGTACCCGCGGAAGCTAGTGCGGTTCCTTCCACCTTGACGACAATAGCATTGTCCTTCAAGCGTATATTGGGCATGTCTCCCTTAATAGTAACACCTTTCAATTCCGAAAAAAAGCCATCAAACTGAACAGTATCGGGTGTCTGAGCCTTTGCAGTCAAAGCGGCCGCCATCAGCGTCAGAATCAACATTATTTTTTGTTTGTTTCTCATTTGTACTATTGTTTTTAATAATCACTATTGTTCTATTTGTTTATTCTCCATAGGTCGGCAACCAAGTCAGCCCCGGATGAATATAGATGTAATTCTTCTCCCCGGGGGTAAGGGGAAATACGGTGTCGAGCGTATAGTTGCCGCCACCACCGGGACGATAGCCACTGGTATATACCTGAAGGGCTATACAGTCTTCGCGTGCCACATCGGTGATGCGACCCGACACCCACTCCACTGTGTCACCACCGGTTACTACAGTATCTACATGATGGTAGGTGCTGCGCCACTTGCCGTTAATGCCATCAGAAGTCAGTTCGTACACCTCTAAAAAATCGGACCGCATGGTGGTGTTGTCGAAAGTGTATTGGATTTCGTAACGCGTCCTATCGAAACCACAACTAGCTAGTAGCATAGTTGTGAGTATAGCCAATAGAGGCAACTTAAGGTTGCGACGAGCCTCGTTGTGATGACTCCAAATCTTCGCAACAGTCTTACAAATTAAGGTGGGTTCTATAAATTCATTTCTAGCGATGTTGAAGGGATTGTCGAACAGATTGCTGTGCGAAGCGAGGGCGCATAGCGGGCTATGCAACCGAGTGACAAGCAGCAAGATGTCGACAAGACTTCAAAAGCGCTGAAAAGATTCATATTACCCATTATCATTATTTTTTTGTTTAATCGGTGAATTTATAGAATCCACCTTAACTTTTCGCTGCAGTCGCCACAGGTCTCTATGCCCTTGCCCTCAGCACATTTGCGTATCTCACACATAGTGCTGCAATACATATTCTTTCTCCCTTCCATGCGGCAACCTTGACAGTCAATCTGTTCAGGTAAGATGGGAGTGTTGTTCATTTCCGACCACAGTTTGGCAGTCTTCTCCCGCAGCGCTTGGTCGTTGTTCTGGGTGGCGGAATAGGCATCACATTTCCCACAGTCTATTCCGCAGTAGGCTATTTGTTTGTTCATTTGTTGTTGTTTATCATTCAATTCCTCTTTTCTTCGAAAAACAAGGAATCAATTCATCGTCAATTCTTATCCATTTAGGAATATGTGTCAGTATCTGTCACTGTAATACCAACAGAATGATAGCAGTTAGAGGCAATGGGTTATTATCGAATACACTAAAGACCCTTTTTGATCATAGCTGCTACATTCATAGGCATTTAAATGCGTTTCATTATTTAAAGGTAACCTCTAAAAATTCCACGTATGAAAAGGAATAATAATAACCATACTTTCAGTGCTTTTGGATTGATTTATGCATCTTGCTCAGTTTCACTCAGTCATATAGCCCGCTATACTCCTTCGTTCAACGGAGCAATCTGCTATAAATCTTCTCCAAAATCACATTGAAGCAATTTTTAGAGGTTACCTAAAAACATTATGGTATGAGGCTGTAAAAGTACATATTTTTCCCCTCTACCAACGTGGTGTTGCCGTTGAGCTACCCGAGCACTGACAGTCCACAGCAGGAGTACAACCCGATAGGATCCAGTAATAGATTGCACTAGCACCCGAGAGCGACACCTCCAATCGCTCGCAGCATGTCACCTCAGCATCACTACTGCCACTCAGCTCTCCTGTCACAGCTCGCGTTTCTAGATTCGATGCCTTCAACATGCTTGCGCCCGAAAGATCGATCTCCATCTCTCCTTGGCAGCTGCCCGTAAGCGTAACATCCGATGCGCCACTAGCCTCCAGATCTATTGCATCCACATCCGCCGTTCCTGATAAGGACGAAGCCCCCGAGATGTCAAGTTTAAGACTCGTGCCTTGTATCGATCCATTATAGCGGGATGCCCCCGACAATTCCACTTCCAAACTGTTGCCACTTAGGTTGCCCACAAACGACGAAGCTCCACTGAGGTCAATCTCTTCCAGCGAGGTGCTAGCAGGGATGATGGCTTTTGCGGTACCTACATTATACACCCCCCGTCGGAAACCAATGTACAAGGTGCCATCCTTTATTTCAACCTTGAGCTTTTCAACGGCCTTCTCACCCACAGTAACAATCACGTCGCTCACCGAGTCGCTGACAGTAACATCAAAAGCATGACTCACATCGAGCGCGCTGTAACTCCCGCTAATAGGGATGTTTACGGTTGTAGGTTCTCCATAGTACTTTGAGCAGCCTACCAAAAGACCACACAATGCCAATAAAACAAATACTTTTTTCATTTTAATGTGTTTTTATTTAATAATCAATATGTTTACATTCAATCCATCTTTCTTATAACGAGGATAGGAGCATCGTCGTTTATGAATGCCCGCAAGAATAATAGCATTACACTTAAACAACTGATTTCTAACCTTATCGTATATTACTCACTGTATTATAACCGTTATTTTTTCGCTGCAAATATACGAAATTCTTTTCAACTCCTCATTTTACCAAAATACAAGGAATCAATTCCTCGTTTTTACCAAAAAGAGGCTTATTGATGGTCTATCTCCTCCAACGTTTCAGCAGGGGAAAGTAGCCACGCATCATCTGCTTGTACTCCTCTTTGGTCATCGGATGGGGCGTCTGTTTGTTCACTTCGTCCACAAACTGGGCGCATAAGTCTATCATATCCTCCATCGAGCATTCCTTTGTGAACTTTCCTTCCTTGTAGCAGTATTGGCAGTAGTCGAAGTTGGTGCTATAGTCGGCTTCGGTGCCGCAGTCCTCAAGGCGGGTGAGCGGCATTCCGCAACTCTGGCAGACCTGTGGCAGCTGTCCTTCGACGAAGGCCTTTTTCTTCTGAGGGAAGGTGGCTTCATAGTACTCGAATGCTTGGGGGTTTTCATCGGACACGAAATAGCCTTTGGGAGGACAGTAGGTGGCCTCAATGACACCGTTTGATTTTAGCCATCCGGGGATAAGCTCTTGTGCAAGGAAATAGGGTACTTCGGCATCTCGTGGTTGCATGTGGTAGTGGATGCCCAGCTTGCTGGCAAGGTCGAAGCCGCAATGACTATAGAATCCTATCTTCCCCTCCATGCAGAGGAATCCAATGCCCATCTCTCGAGCCTTGTCGAGCGAATAGTTCATCAGTTTCAGTCCGTAGCCTTGATGCTTGTAGTCGGGGTGGATGCTGATGGGACCGAAAGTCCAGGAGGGCACCCGACGGCCGTCGTCGAGCACCAACTCGGCCTTCGAGTACATCACATGGCCGATGATTTTGTCCCCCTCTTCCATTACGAAGTCGAGCTCGCGTATGAAGTCGGGATTGTTTCTATATTGGTTGAGCACATAATGCTCCGTGCATCCCGGACAGTAAACGTTCCAAAACGCCTCGCGGGTGAGGATCTCCACCTCTCGGTAGTCTTGTGGTTGTTCCAGTCGTATGTTCATATCTTCTTTTTATTTATCCAATGATCTCGAAACCGCGTCTGCTCTTGGGTGTGGATCCAATATCCATGCTCTCTATCAATAATCTGCGTGCCATACACTCTTTAATGTCCTCTATGTTTTTCTTTTTTCTTGACTTGACGCAGGTCAAACTGGCGTTGCTTTTCTGCTTCGCGTTCTGCTTTTGTTCGCTGTTTCCGTTCTATTTTGTTCTGTTCCTGTTGTAACTTCAGCGCTTGCTGTGACTTAGTCCCTATGCCATGCGATTGCATTTTTTTTCTTCGCCTCCCGAAGCAGCCTTTTGGCATTTTTCCTGTTTTCCGCAGCTGGCGTATCATCAACAGCCTGACTGAATTGGAGCCTATGCCAGTTCTTATCGACAAACTCCATCACCTCCTTTTCCGTCGGCTCGGCACCGAAAGTCACTTTGCAGACGCGAAGTCCCTCATCGTCATTCGTCTCGAAGATGCCAACCCAAAACGGCTCCTCAAACAAAACGGTCAGCGAACCTGTGGTCATAACGCATTCATCTTCTTTTGTAGTTCATCCAGAAATTGTGCCGCGTGTCCCCCATCCATCTGCACATGGTGGAATTGGAAGGAGATGGGTAAGGCCGTTCTCAGCCAACCTTTGCGGTAGCGACCCCACATCACCATCGGATTGCAGAACTGTTCGGTATATTGGTTCACGATACAATCCAATTCTGTTGCCACCATTGCCGATGTACCTATCACCATCGCATCCTCTATGAATGAACTTTGGCAGGAGCTACGAGCCGATTGTGTCAGTTTTTCGTAGTTAGATTTAAACTGTTGCAAATCATCTGTATAAGGAATATCACACGAACTGATACCCTCTTCTTTATTGTTCACTATTACGTTGATGGCCAATTGGTCATAGGTAAATAGTTTACCATGCTCGGGTAATGTGTAGAACTCTTCTATTCCCTTTGCCGCCTTCCCAATACACCAACATAGGAGCATGTTGAACTTCAGCTTGTACCTTCGGCTCATCCTGCAAAGGGGGCTTACATTCAGGGTCTTGGTGAGTGTTACCATGGGCATTGGCGACTTCATCCAAAGGTTGAATGCTTCCTTGCGACGGGTTTCTGATGGGTTCACTTCCTGCTTCATGACTTATTTTTTTTCTCCCAACACACACCAACGGACAAGGGGTATCCCTCGCAGTCCTTCGTAGAGGAGCGGCGAAAGGGTAAACACCGCCACAGTCAGTATCAGATACATTGCCAAAGGAGGCAACTGTGTGTTCACTTTCATCAGGTAGCCAATACTGGCAACAATCACATAATGCACTATATAGAGTCCGAAACTAGAACGCGTCATATATCCCGCAAAACGTCCGGTAGCATCGAATTCCGCTTTGAACCAGCCCATCATCGCTATACACATCAGCCAGCCGTAAAGACTGTTCATCACACTGCCTAGATACTGCGGCGAGGTATTATTCTCTCCGAAGGTGGTTACCGTCAGTATCACTCCCGACGCCACTGCAGCCACCATAAGCCATACCCAGTACCTGCTTAGCCTCTCCTGGACCTCGTCGCTCGAAAAAACGAAATATCCCATCAAGAAAGGAACCAAATAGAATAGCGGTTTATATAGGTTGTAGAGGCCGTCGGCCGACTCTGGTCTGGGTTCGGCTATCAGCGTCTGCTCGCCCAACCAAAATAGCACACCCATCAGTAGGATGACTACCAGACTCGATTTGCTGCACAGACGATAAAACCTATCGGACGCATCCAGTTTACGAACTAGTAGCAATAGCAACGACATAAGCCACAAATCCTGAATAAACCATAGTGGTCCGATGCCGCTAAAAGCCCACAAAAAGTATTTGACGGGTTGCCCTACAGCTGCTAGCACATCTTCGCCACCCACATGGGTGTTGAAATAGCCAGTCATCCAATGGAAAACCAACAGTCCGATAGTGCTCGGAACAAGCAGCTTGCGTGTTCTTGCAGCGAACCAAGATCCCGACGAATGTCGTGCAAGGGCATACCGCGCACTTATCCCAGCCAACAGAAACAGTACTGGCATAAACCAGGGGTAGAGTATATACATCAGCGCATCCTGATACTGAGGTCCGTCGCCGAAGCCTCCCACACCGCCAAAGACACCTTTATTATTATAGAAATAAATCACATGATACAACAGCACAAGTAGTACAGTGACCCATCTCAGATTGTCAATCCAATACTTTCTCATCGTTTTCAGTTTTTGATGCTTACGCCACCAATAAAATTCTTTGCCACTATATGTAGGCAAGGGGCATTGGCATTCATGCGCCCACCTGTTTCGTTACCCACACCGCCAATAAAGCTACGACTTGACACCATTACGTTGACAGTCTTGGGTACATACAGTTCCACTCCGCCTATAAAATTGCTTATCTCGATCTCCTCATCTTGTTCTACAACAGCCTCGCGAAGATCCAATAGTATGGCCCCACAGTGTGTTCTGAGGAAGGCACCCTGAAACTTCTCGCCGTGATATACATATTCGTCACCGCCAAACTTCGCTTCACAGACAATACGCTTCCCGTTCTCGTTCATCGGGATAGAGTGCTGCAGCCACTGTCCGTGCCATTTTTTGTGACCGCCAAAAAGGATAGTGCATCCAAGGCACACTGTGGCAATAGGTCCTACATAATCGGTCCACGGCTGTTGCCACAACCAGTCCCAATGTATAATATCACACATGTCGCCCAACTTAAGCAGGCCAAACACCACAAGGATGCTACCGAAAAAGATTCTTTTTACCATTGTGTTTTTTTATTTTTTTCGACTGCAAAATTACAACAGTCCACCCATCCCCGCAAGCAAGTGGGATACTCTGCACCATTCTGTGACGAACAGCAGGTATATAACCATATATCTTATTGTTTTTAAAATAATTGCAATTCATCCCAACAATTGCCATCAATCACCAAAGCACGAACAATAATAAGCGATGATTCTCGTTATTGCAGAATAATTTATCATGAACAACGAAAAAAAAGAAACGCTAAAAGTCCGCTTCGTCAGTATAAGCATCGTGGTATTGGCGATTGCAATTTTCAAACCCTTTGGCCTCGCTGTATGGCAATGGGAGGTTTATCTGCATCTGGCAGCCTTCGGACTGATAGGTGCCATAAGCTGTTTGGTATCAGAACTTATCCTTGCCTATCTCTTACGTTTGCCTATTAGCAGCCAACGAGGTGTTGAATATATCATACGCCGCAACCTCTGGTTCCAGATAATCAACACCCTCCTTGTGTCACTCCTACTGTGCTTGTACCGCCATTGGGCAATGAGCAACAACACGGTAGACAACCAACTCTCATGGGGGAATTTCTTCGAAACACTGATTATCATAGCCTTCTGCTCTTACCTATTAGGTCTTTATTGGCGTTTCAAATTCCGCAACCGCTACCTTACTGCCGAACTGGAGGAGACCCGCATGATGAACGAGCAGTTGCAGAAGATGCAGCAAATGAACAACGAGACCGCTGTCCAAAAAACTATCAGCACCTCTCCAACACCCGATTACGAAACAACCATCACCCTTGTCGGCAGCACCAAAGACAAAGTATCTTTAAAGGTGTCCGACCTATTATACCTTGAATCGGTAGGCAATTACGTTAAAGTATGCCATCTGTGCAACAAAGAAGTGCGCACCGATATGATCCGCTCCACCCTTCTCCAGATAGAAGAGATGTTACATGAATACCAATTGATAGCGCGCTGTCATCGCGCCTTTCTAGTCAATCTAGGGCAGGTAGCCCAAATCGTAAACACAAACAGTAGCATGCAACTAATAGTTAAACACTGTCACGATTCGCTCCCCGTTTCGCGTAGCAATATGTCCCAAATCAAAAACACATTTAAGTCACTGTAGTTCTATTGTCACAGTACCAGCAATCTACATAACACCTTTATCTTCCCTTGTCTCATCTACCAGTCACTTAAGCAGGCTCTTCCGCCAATGCTTACGCAATCGTTAATGGGAATGTGTACAATCACCAGCCGTCAGACTTATACTAAAAGAATGACTTAAAAAATCGCTTGGAATTGAAAAGTGATATTTGGTGCATAGCATTCGTTCGAGGTAAAAGGAAGGTCAAAAAGCGAAGTGTTTTTACTATTCATTGTATAATCCCTTATTCGTGTTGAGGGCAACTATTAGGTAAATCGTTTACTTATTTTTGACACAAAAAACTATCTTAAATGCAGTTTTATTACACTGTCTACTTTTTTTGAAATGTCATTTATTTCTATAGAGATATACTTTTCTAAATATGCGGGAATATGTATTTTGTGGAATATAGAGATGAAATTATTTTCAAGATAATTCGATTGGGGGGTTAATGCAGTTATAGCCTTGAAGGAGCCGAAAAGACAGCAAGGGTGTAAGATAAAGAAAACGAGTGTTTCCCTTTTCGACACTCGTCTCTTCACTTTTCGACTATTAAAATATCAACTGTAATGTTGTAATGCTGTAATGGTCGAGGGAGTGGGAAGACATTATAGTATTGGAATTCAAATACCTGACGCAGCCTACAAGTAGACAAAACTTTTCAGGAACACTGTCAACGATATCAGGAATTTGTCATCTTGTGCAGGAAAACAAGTGACAACCATATTAGGAAAAGAGAAAAAACTGTCAACCAAAATCAGGAAAAGACAGAGAGAGTGGGAGACATAAATGGTATCCTTTTCGTCTGTCCACACTCGACTTTTAACTTTCGTCTTTCGACTCCCGACACTGCACTCGCGACTATTAAAATATCAACTGTAATGTTGTAATGCTGTAATGGTCGAGGAGGTGGGAAGACTGTATGAGTATGCAAATTATCACTATATTTATGTCCGAAAATTTTGCGGTTGTCAACCTTTTCAGGAACCCTGTCAACGATATCGGGAATTTGTCATCTTGTGCAGGAAAACAAGTGACAACCATATTAGGAAAAGAGAAAAAACTGTCAACCAAAATCAGGAAAAGACAGAGAGAGTGGGAGACATAAATGGTATCCTTTTCGTCTGTCCACACTCGACTTTTCACTTTCGTCTTTCGACTCCCGACACTGCACCCGCGACTATTAGAATATCAACTGTAATGTTGTAATGCTGTAATGGTCGAGGGGGTGGGAGATATAAATCATTATTAAAATAGTAATTATTAAGTTGTGTATTATGAAT
>JAUNHX010000018.1 GCA_030523765.1 Bacteroidales bacterium
CGGATATCCCGGATGGATTATTTTTCCGGGGCTTCCGTTATTAAGCAGCTTCGCTGCTTAACTGTAAACGTCTAATCCTTCACCACTTCATCCAGCAGCCCGGCGGCTTCGGCGACCATTTCGGGGCAGGGTTTCTTGCCCTTCTGTAGGAGTCGCCCGCAGACGATGTCGCCGTTGGAGGCGCGGAATTTCTCGATGAGGGAACGGGTGTCGCTGGTGTGGCCTGTAAGGCCGCACACCATCGCCATTCCGCTGACGCAGCCACAGACTTCGCGACAACCAGCGAGACCGGCGCCGAAGGGGGCCGCCACATTCTTGGCGTCGCTCTCCGAGATGGGGAGCTTGTCGACGTAGCTGAGGACTACTGCTTGGCAGCAGTTAAATTGTTTCTTGAGGGTGCGGGCGTGATTGGAACGTTCTTCTTTTGTCATGGGAAGGAAATTGTGTGTGTTGGGGAAAAAGGTGAACGGGGTTTGTTAATAGAGGAAATTGTTGTAGGGATAACGGATGGCGTGTATCTGCTTGACCTCCTGATACATGAGGTCGCGCAGCTGATCAATATTCTGCTTGTTGGCGGCGCTGGTGAAGAGGGTGTGTGGGCCGTTCTGTTTGGCCATCCACGACTGCTGGAGCATCTCGAGACTCCAGTTTTCGCGGGTGACGGGACTGAGGTCGTCTTCCTCTTTCTCGACAAAGGTGTAGGCGTCGATCTTGTTGAACACTAGGAGGGTGGGCTTATCGTTGGCTCCGATCGCTTCGAGGGTGCGGTTGACGGCGTTGATCTGCTCCTCGTAGTCGGGATGCGAGATATCGACCACATGGATGAGGAGATCGGCCTCGCGCACTTCGTCGAGGGTCGACTTGAAGGACTCCACCAACGCGGTGGGGAGCTTGCGGATGAAGCCGACGGTGTCGGTGAGGAGGAACGGCAGATTGCCGATAACGACTTTGCGGACCGTAGTGTCGAGGGTAGCGAAGAGTTTGTTTTCGGCAAAGACATCGCTCTTGCTGAGGAGGTTCATGAGGGTTGATTTGCCCACGTTGGTGTAGCCCACGAGGGCCACACGCACCAGACTCTCACGGTTTTTCCGCTGGAGGGTTTTCTGCTTGTCGATGGTGGCGAGACGCTCTTTGAGGAGGACGATCTTGTCGGTGATGAGTCGGCGGTCGATCTCGATCTGCGACTCACCGGGTCCGCGCATTCCGATACCGCCTCGCTGTCGCTCAAGGTGGGTCCACATACCGGTGAGTCGCGGCAGCATATACTGCATCTGCGCCAGCTCGACTTGCGTCTTGGCGATAGAGGTGCGGGCCCTGAGGGCGAAGATATCGAGGATGAGGGAGGTGCGGTCGAGGATACGGGTGCGGAGCTCGCGCTCGAGGTTGCGGAGCTGGGCGGGGGTGAGCTCGTCGTCGAACACGAAGAGGTCGGGCTCGAGGGCTTGGGCGTACTCCTTGATTTCGGCCAACTTACCGCTGCCCACATAGGTGCGCGGGTCGGGATGATCGAGGCGCTGGATGACGGTCTTGACCGTTTGTCCGCCGGCCGTTTCGAGGAGGAAAGCTAACTCGGCAAGATATTCTTCGGTGCGCTCCATAGTGGAGCTGGAGGGACAGACGCTGACCAAGATAGCTTTCTCGGGCACCACTTCGGTGGAGACCATATTGCGCTCCTGTGGGGAGAGTCGCTTGGGTTTGACTTCGGGGGTTTCGTTCTCCGACTCCCAATAGCCGGTTTGCGATTTCCATTTGCCTTGATCAGTTTTCCATCGGGTTTTTGCCATAAAGGGAAATAAGGTATTATCTTATTATATAAGGGATCAGATTTTTTTGCCTGAAACTTGCTCTAGTATTGCTTCGAGCTGTTTGCTGTAAGACTGCCACGAGAAGTGCTGGTGGACGAAGGTGTGGGCCTCTTGGGCGAGACTTTCGCCACGCTGGGGGTTGTGGAGCAGATCGAGGATATGGTTGGCGACATCCTGGGGATGATCGGCGATGAGGAGATGCTGATCGGGGGTAGCACCCAACGCTTTGTTGACGAGGGGCGAGGTGACGCAGGGGATTTGCATCGACATTGCCTCGAGCAGTTTGTTCTGCAGTCCGGAACCGATACGCATGGGGGCAGCGAAGACGCGGCCAGCGGCGTAACACTGACGGATATCGTCGACGGTGCCGCTGACGATAACCCGTTCGTTGGCGAGCTTGCGGACAGTAGCTGAAGGGGTAGCGCCAGCCAAGAGGAGTTTGGCGTTGGGGATTTCGCGCCACACGAGGGGCATCACCTGGGTGGCGAGGAAGATCGAGGTGTCGACGTTGGGGGGATACTGCATGTTGCCGCAGAAGACGACATCGTAGCGTTTCTCCACTTCGGGCATAGGATGGAAATAATCGAAGTAGACTCCGTTGGGGACGATGTTGATTTCGTGGTTCATACGATGCGGTATCGCCATACTGTCGGGTTCGGAGATGATGGTGAGGGCATCGAAGATGGAGAAGGAATCGTATTCGGCCGAACGGAGCATCTTGAACTCGTAGTGGAAGGCAGCGTGACGGAGTCCCTTGCGAGTGTGCTCCATGCGGCGCTGCATGTTGAGCGAGAGGGCATCCTGGAAGTCCATCACCTTGGGGCGCGACGAGTGGGCCACGAGGGTCATGGTGCGCACCATCTGGGAATAGATAACGTCGGGATCGACTTTGCGCTCGAACGACTGGTAGCGGCGACGCGCTTCGGGCGAGGTCCAGAAGCCTATCTGCAACGAGCGTACTTTGAGCAGATTGCAGAAGGCGTGATAATAGGAGGAGAGCTTGTGAAGATGCACCACTTCGATATCGGCACAGAACTGTTTGAGATGTTCGATATGCTGGGGGTCTACGGGCTGATGGGAGAGGCAGAAGAGGTATACCTCGTGGCTGTCGGACAGACAGCGCAGCTGATGATAAGCACGCAGCTTATCTCCTTTTTCGAGGGGATAAGGGAATCGGGGTAATACTACTAATATTCTCATGTCGTTGTTTTCTGCCAAGAGGCAAAGATAAGTTTCTTATGATTGTTTGATAGATGGTTGTTTTAGAAGAGGGTACCTTGTGTGCCTTCGGCCCATCCAATATTGTCGTCGGTATTGTCGGGAGTAGGTTTGAGGGGCCCTTCGTCGCCTTCATCGATAGGCTCGGGATCGGGCTCTGGTTCGGGCAGCGGGTCGAGCCAACGGAACTCTTTGACGGAGAAGGTGGTGACACGTTTGCCTTTGGCTTTATACCCTTTGACGGCGATGAAGTCGGTGACCTCGATGATCTCGCTGTCGATCTTCTTGCCGGAGTTCTCGTCGTAGATGACTTCAAGGCGGGGGAAGGTGTCGAAGACGAAGGAGAGCAGGGTGGCGCCGGAGTCCTCTTCGAGGAAGGGGAGCTTCTTGTCGAAATCTTCGATGAGGAAGCGTTTCAGGTAGGGACTTCCACTCTCGCCATCGCGATAGAGGACGGTGAGGATTTGCTTGGGGTTGAACTTACGGATTTCGATCATATCGTCGTCGAAATGGTTGGAGAGATCGAAATTGTAGGTCTTGAAATAGCCGCTCTGCATGAGGGTGAGGATGCGATCTTTCCCTTTGAATTCGCCCAGCAGTACTCCCGCTTCGTTGACATTGAGGCGTTTGACGGTGGTGTCGAACCAAATCTTGCGGGCACTGAGGGTGGAGACGCCCTCGCCCTTGAGGGTGATATTGCGGATGGCGTTGCGGGTGAGGATATTACCCATCGACTGGCGTCCCTTGATGGCCAACGAGGCGAAATCGAAGTCGAAGCTGACTTTCTTGATTTTGGGACTGGAGACGTGATGAATGGTGATAACTTCCGCTTCACCGTTGGGGTTGGCGCTGAAATAGAGCACTTTGGTGCCTTTGGTGCCTTTGGTGAGCGAATATTCGCGGTCGCGGATGACGCTGGTGACGGAGAATCGTTTGACGAGCGAGTTGCCGAAGGCTCCGTCGCGATAGACCATATTGTAGACCGTCCGTTCGTCGCGCTTGCGGAAGACGGCCACATAGAGGATCTCTTTGCAGTCGTTGCTGCCCACGAAGACTTTTTCCTGCACTTTAGTGACGAGGAAGGTGCCGTCGCGACGGAAGACGATGATGTCGTCGAGTTTGGAACATTCGCAGGCGTATTCCGCTTCGTCGTCTTTCTTGAGGTTGTAGCCCACAAAGCCGGTGGTTTTGTTGACGAAGAGTTTTTCGTTGGCCACAGCGACGATGGAGGAGTCGATATCTTCGAAGTTTCGGATCTCGGTTTTACGCTGGCGTCCTTCACCATATTTCTGCAAGATATGACGGAAATAGTTGATAGCGTAGTCGATAAGATGGGCCAGATGGTTTTTCACCTCTTCGATGTTGGCTTCGATATTGGCGATCTCCTCTTCGGCTTTCTTGATGTCGAATTTGGAGATTTTGCGGACGGGCTTCTCGCAAAGCTTGAGGACATCGTCGCGGGTGATTTCGCGGCGGAAGCGTTTACGGTAGGGATCGAAGGCGCGCTCGATACCGGTAACCTGGTCGTCCCACGAGGGACTATCTTTCTCTAATACCTTATATATACGTTTCTCGAAGAAGATCTTTTCGAGCGACACCCAATGCCAACGGCCCTCGAGTTCGTCGAGCTCGATTTCGAGTTCCTGACGGAGAAGATCTTTGGTGTGGGCGGTGTTGTGGCGAAGAATATCGCTGGCGGTGAGGAAGACGGGCTTCTCGTCGACGATGACGCACGTTTGGGGCGAGAAGGAGGTTTGGCAGTCGGTGAAGGCGTAGAGGGCGTCGATCATCTGATCGGGCGAGACGTTGGGAGGAAGATAGACGACGATTTCGACTTCGGAAGCGGTGTTGTCGTCGACTTTCTTGATTTTGATTTTCCCTTTATCGTTGGCTTTGAGGATGCTATCGATAAGGGCGTCGGTGGTGACTCCATAGGGGAGTTCGGTGATGACGATAGCTTTGCGTTTCTCGTCGTGATGCATCTTGGCGCGGATGCGGAGACGCCCACCTTGTGCTCCATCGTTGTATCGCGACACATCGATGAGTCCGCCGGTGGGGAAATCGGGATAGATTTCGAAGGGTTCCTCTTTCAGGATCTTGATGGAGGCTTCGAGGAGCTCGCAGAAGTTGTAAGGAAGGATGACGGAGGTGAGGGTGACGGCGATACCTTTGGTGCCTTGCGCCAAGAGGAGGGGGAATTTGATGGGAAGGGTGACGGGCTCTTGCTTGCGTCCGTCGTAGGAGGGTTTCCACTGGGTGGTTTTCGGGTTGAAGACAACCTCTTTGGCAAATTTAGAAAGGCGCGCTTCGATATAACGGCCGGCAGCAGCATCGTCGCCGGTAAGGATGTTGCCCCAGTTTCCCTGACAGTCGATAAGGAGTTCTTTCTGTCCGATATTGACTAAAGCATCTTTGATGCTGGCGTCGCCGTGAGGGTGATATTGCATGGTGTTGCCCACGATGTTGGCCACTTTGGTGAAGCGTCCATCGTCGACCTCTTTCATAGCGTGGAGGATACGACGCTGTACGGGCTTGAGTCCGTCGTCGATATCGGGTACCGAACGGTCGAGGATAACATCGCTGGCGTAGTCTATCCAATAGTCTTTAAACATCGTGTTGAGCGAAAGCGTGGCTCCGTCGGCGTTGGCCTTCGACTGAACCTCGGGCTGCTGTTCGTTCTGTTCTTCAGTAATCTCGTTTTCGTCCATTCACAGTTTATTTAGGTATTCTTTTTGTTTTGCAAAATTACTATTTTCTTCAGGTTCTCATCCCTAGATGAGGGAAAAACTTTTCAACAAGGCTCAGTTGAAGCGAGCGCGGGGGCGAAAAGTGAGGGTTTCTTAATGCATCACCACTAGTGGGCGTCGAGCCAGTTGGTGCCGACGTCGATACCCACTTCGATGGGGATGGGGAGCTCGAGGGCGTGCAGCATCTCGTATTCCACGATGGAGCGTACGGTGTCGAGTTCGGGCTTGTAGACGTCGAAGACCAATTCGTCGTGGATCTGCAGGATCATCTTGCTTTGCAGCTGCTGCTCGACGAAGCGGGCATAGATGCGATTCATGGCGATTTTGATCATATCGGCGCTGGTTCCCTGGATGGGCATATTGACGGCGTTGCGTTCGGCGAAGGAGCGTAGGTTGCCGTTGCGCGAATTGATATCGTAGAGGTAGCGTCGACGACCGAGGAGCGTTTGGGCGTAGCCCTGCTGATGCGCTTTGGCGATACTCTCTTCGATGAAACGCTTGATGTCGGGATAATGCACAAAGTATTCGTCGATGAGGGCGGCGGCCTCTTTGCGCGGGATTTGAAGCTGCTCGGAGAGACCGAAGGCACTGATACCGTATACGATACCGAAGTTAACCGATTTGGCGTTGCGACGCTGATCTTTGCTCACCTCTTCGATGGGGAGACCGTAGATGCGGGCAGCGGTAGCGGCGTGAATATCATAATGATTGGCGAAGGCTTCGATCATATGCTGGTCGTTGGCCAACGCGGCGATGATGCGGAGTTCGATCTGCGAATAGTCGGCCGCTAGGAGGATATAGTCGTCGTTGCGGGCCACGAAGGCTTTGCGGATGGGACGTCCCATATCGGTGCGGATGGGGATATTCTGTAGGTTGGGATGACTGCTACTGAGTCGGCCGGTAGCGGTAACGGTTTGATTATAATAGGTGTGGAGTCGTCCGGTGGCGGGATTGATCAGCTTGGGGAAGGCGTCGAGATAGGTGCCTACCAGTTTGGTGATGCTCCGATATTGGAGGATGAGGTCGACGATGGGATGTTTGTCGCGCATCTTGTTCATCACATCCTCGGCAGTGGAGTATTGCTTGGTAGCTGTGCGGGGCGGCTTTTCGACAATATGGAGTCGTTCGTAGAGCACTTCGCCCAGCTGCTTTGGGGAGCTGATATTGAAGGTGGTGCCGGCCAGACGATAGATTTCTTGTTCGATGGCTTCTCGCTGATGGGTTAGGTCGGCCGAATACTGGCGGAGCGATTCCACATCGATACGGACGCCCTCTTGTTCCATACTGATGAGCACATCGACGAGGGGGAGTTCGACCTCTTTGTAGAGTTTCTCGAGATGGGCGTCGGACATCTGGGAGACCAACAAGGGGTAGAGCGACCAGAGGACGGAGGCTTCGCCCAATGTGTCGTCGGGCTCGTAGCCGAGATTGGCTTGGGCGATGAATCCAAGGGTGTGTCGCATCTCGGGGTCGACGAGATAGTGGGCCAGCTGGACATCAAAGATGTCGCCGGCCAACTCGATATCTAGCTCGCGGAGTATGTATTTCAGCGCTTTAAGATCGTAGCAAAGCTTGAGGGTTGTCTTATCTTCCATCAGCCTTTTGAGTCGGGCAAGATTGATGCGATCGACGGTGGTGAGAAAGACATCGTCGGCGCTGGTGGAGATAGCGATTTGGGGGCCGTTGACGATGATACCTACGTTACCCTGCTGGGGCATCTCGCCCATCTCGACAATCTCGTTTTTCTTGCTCTCGCCTGCTTCGACAAAATCGAAGAGGGAGGGCTGCATAGGATCGGGTGCGGGAGGCTCACTTTTCTTGCTCTTACTTTTGGGAGCTGCGGGAGTATTTTTCCCCGTCTGGGGGGCGAGATATTGCACCGCTACTTCGGGTTGGGCTACGCTGAGATCGGTGAAGAACCGTTTGGCGAAGGTGCGGAACTCGAGCTCGTTGAAGAGAGCGCGAAGGGCTTCGTAGTCGGGCTGCTTGAGGAGCATCAACTCTTCGTTGAAGTCGACGGGAGCATCGAGGGCGATGGTGGCTAACTGCTTGGAGAGGAGCGCTTGATCGGCATACTGACAGACACACTGACGGAGTTTCTCGTTGCGGATCTCGTCGCAGTTTTTCACCATATTCTCGATGGAATCGAACTGATCGATAAGCTGTTTGGCTTTCTTCTCCCCTACCCCAGGAATGCCGGGAATGTTGTCGATGCTGTCGCCCCATAGTCCTAAAAGGTCGATCACCTGTCGGGGACGACTGACGCCGAAATGCTCACACACCTCTTTCTCGCCGTAGACTTCGTCGGGTTTACCGCCGCGACCAAAACGGTAGAGATGGGTTTTGGGGGTGACGAGCTGGGCGAAGTCTTTATCGGGGGTAACCATCAGCACCTCGTCGAAGCCTTGCTGCTCGGCCCAAAGGGAGGCCGATCCCACCACATCGTCGGCTTCATAACCCTCACAAGTGAGTACGGGGATATGGAAGGCATCGAGGAGCTGGTGGATATAAGGGAGCATCGTGGCTATATCTTCGGGCATCGGCTCGCGGTTGGCCTTATAGGCTTCGTAGGTTTGATGCCGGAAGGTGGGGGCCGCCAGATCGAAGGCTACCGCCATATGGGTGGGGTGCTGACTGCGCATCAGGTCGTAGAGGGTTGTGGTGAACCCTAAGGCGGCCGATGTGTTGAGCCCCTTGCTGTTGATACGAGGACTGCGGTTGAGGGCGAAATAAGCACGATATACCATCGCCATTCCGTCGATGAGCATAAGTTTCTTCATAGGGCAGCCTAGTTCAGAGGATCTTTGGTGAGTTCGGCATACTCCTTGCGGTTGCGCAGCACGTTGCAAGCCAGATAGACGGCGTTGCGGAACGACTGTTCGGAGGCTTTATCTTTGCCGGCAATATCGTAACCTGTTCCGTGGGCGGGCGAGGTACGGATGATGGGGAGTCCGGCGGTATAGTTGACGCCGTTGGTGAACGACATCAGCTTGAAGGGGATCAGTCCCTGATCGTGATAGAGGGCTATGCAGCCATCGAAACGATTGAATTCGGCCGATCCGAAGAAACCGTCGCTAGGGAAGGGACCATAGGCGAGGATGCCTTTCTTGAAGGCTTCGTCGATGGTGGGTTTGAGGACTTCCATATCTTGGTTGCCGATAACACCGTTGTCGCCAGCATGAGGATCGAGGGCGAGGACGGCGATTTTGGGCATCAGGATTCCGAAGTCGCGACGCAAGGATTCGTGCATGAGCTCGATCTTCGACAGCAGGCGGTCGTGATTGATGGCGGCGGGCACATCTTTCAACGCTAAATGGTTGGTGACGATACCGATACGGATTCGGTCGCAGACCATCATCATGAGCGATTCGCCGCCGAATTTATGACTGAGATATTCGGTGTGGCCCGGAAAATCGAATTCGGGCGATTGGATATTCTTCTTGTTGATGGGGGCGGTGACGAGAACATCGATGAGTCCGTTCTTCAGATCTTCGCAAGCACGGTCGAGGGCGATACGGGAGAGCTGGCCAGCAATCTCGGTCGATTTTCCGATATCGATCTTCACCTCGTCTTGTGTGAGGTTGATAACGTTGAAGCGTTTGTCGACAGCCTGCGAGGCATCGTGGATAACGTTGAAGTTGAGGTCCTGATGCTGCTGATTGAGGAGTTTCTTATGATAGGAGGCTACCTTTGAGGAGCCGTATAGGATGGGGGTACACTGCTCGAACATACGGGCATCGCTGAAGGTTTTGATGATAACTTCGTAACCAACGCCGTTGAGGTCGCCGTGGGTGATTCCCAGTTTTATCTTGTTTTCCATATGTGATGTTTATTTTTTTCGGATGAATGGGGATATTTATTTTTTGCCGCTCTTTTTGACCTCTTTGCGTTTGGTGAGATCGTAGGTTTGGAAGAAGGCGTAGAGGAGACGGATGCCGTAGCCGCTAGCACCTACTCCGTAGAACGATTCTTTCTTTCCATAATAGGCTACGCCAGCTATATCGAGGTGGATATAGGGATGCTTGGCGAAATGAGCCAGGAACTTGCCAGCGGTGATGGCACCAGCCTGAGGGACGGTGCCGCAGTTGCGGATGTCGGCAACTTCGCTCTTGATGAGCTCGTCGTATTCGGGCCAGAAGGGGAGCTCGACGATGCGCTCGTATACCTGATCGCCTACCAGTTTGAGGAGCTGCATGGGATTGGGAGCGTTTTGCTGCATAGCGGCGATACCACAGGTGCCGATAGCACGTACGGCGGCGCCAGTAAGGGTGGCAGCATCGATGATGAGCTCGGGCTCATACTGGTTGGAGAAGGCGATAGCATCGGCGAGGATGAGGCGCCCTTCGGCATCGGTGTTGACAACTTCAACGCTGGTACCGTCGTACATCTGAAGGATATCGTCGGCGGCGTAGGCGTTGAAGCCCGGACGGTTGTCGGTCATTGGGAGGAAAGCCATCAGGTGGATGGGGAGCTGATTTTCGGCGGCAGCCAAAAGGGCACTGGCCATCGTGGCGGCTCCCGCCATATCGCTCTTCATCTCCTGCATATAGTCTTCGGGCTTGATATTCAGTCCGCCGGTGTCGTAGGTAATTCCTTTGCCTACAAGGGCGATAGGATGCTCGTTGACATGATTGCGAGGTTTGTATTCGAGCACTACGAAGCGGGCTTCGTCGACACTACCGCGATTGACGGCTAGGAGTCCACCCATCTTCATCGATTCGATCTGTTTCTGTTCGTAGATGGTGACTTTCACTTTGAGGGGTTCGGCTACCGCTTTGATTTGCTGGGCGAACTGGTCGGCGTTGAGGTACATTACCGGTTCGTTGACCCACTGGCGGCAGTTTTCGATATGTTTCCACAGGACGATGTTGCGATTCAGATCGTCGGCTTTGAGGAAGCGTTCGTCGATAACAACATTGTCGAGATGGAACTCTTTCTTGCTCTTGTATTTGTCGAACTTCATATTTGCGAAGGTGAGTCCTTCGATGAAGGCTATCAGCTCTTCGGTAAGGACTCCAGCGCCGCTGATAGCGATATCGTGGGCTTGCTCGTCGGAGAGTTTGTCCATCAGCTGGGCGGCGACGCGACGCAGTTTCTCGTTCACGAGACTGCTCTCTACTTCGCTGTTATAATTGACTACCCAGAAGGAGTAGTGTTCTTTCTGTGCGTTGAAACGATGAAGTTGCACTATGCTGTCGCGATTCTTGGTGCGACAATCGGTGAGGTAAGCTAACTCGTCTTTCTTGAGGGGCAGCAGTCGTGGGGAGACTTCGTCACCATAAAGGAAGAGGGTGGTACGCTCTAAATGTTTGGTTTCTGCAAGATGATAATTCATATATTTCAGTTTGTTTTATGCGTTATGTTTCTTTTTTAAGGAACCCACCTTAATAACCTAACGTGCTGATGAGTACGAGGTGGTTGTGGTAATATTGGAGTCCGCAGCCCGCACAGTCGTCGCTGGGCGAATGGTAGCCACCATAGGGCTGACCCATACTGAGGACGTAGAGGACGGGACAGAGGTTGCGGAACGACCAGTGGTCGCTGTTGGGAGTGAGGTCGCGTGGACGGATTTCGGGGGCTACCTGCAGCGCTTCGTTCAACTTCACCATCCGATCGAAGTAGAACTGGGTGTTGGGCGCTTTGGCGTTGAAGACCATCAGTCCCTCTTCGCCTCCGCAGAAGAGATCGATATTTACCAACAGGCGTACTTTACTATAATCGATTGAGGGATGTTCGGCTTGATAGGCAGACCCTTTGAGGCCCGACTCTTCTCCGCTGAAGAACATGAAGACTGTGGTATAGTGGGGTTTCTCGGCGACGGCCATTCGAGCTAAATCCAATACGGCGGCTACTCCGCTAGCGTTGTCGTGAGCTCCACGAAAGATGACTTCTTTGCCCACCAAATGCTCGTTGTCGGGATTGAGCGCTTTGCCCATAATGCCAAGATGATCATAATGGGCGACATAGACGATCATCGTGTCGACTTCGCCACGAACCATTCCCAGCACATTCTGGGTGGGATGATTGCGACGAAACTGACTGGTGATGCCGACTCCCAACTGTTTGATTCGCTTGGGCATTACGGATGCTAGCACTTCGATATAGTCGTAGCCGTGATCGTAATCGCACCCTACGGGCGAGGAGGTGTTGAGATTGTTCAACCCTACGATGATACCCCTACTGCCGAAGGGATTGCGGCGGCGCAGTTCGGCCATCCGCTGACGGTAGTTGCGTTCCTCTTGCTGGTTGGCGAACTGGACTTGGGAACAGTCGAGATAGATGAAGCAGTTGCTGAGTTTGTTTTTCCGTTTGG
The DNA here is from genome assembly GCA_030523765.1 of Bacteroidales bacterium. GTDB lineage: Bacteria > Bacteroidota > Bacteroidia > Bacteroidales > P3 > Colimorpha. Next base: position 12,084 of record JAUNHX010000018.1, read on the forward strand.
CGATAAACTGCTGCAAAAGGGTGCCGTCGAGAAATGTTTCGATGGGTACTTTTACTACTTCGATATCGTCGTCGTTGATGGTGCTGCTCCAAAGGGTGGGTCGAAATTCGTCGTAGACTTTCAGCTGTCGGTTGTTGACTTTCATCCAACAGGGACCTTCCATCGAGAAGGTGTTGAAGGTGTATGACTGATAGTAGTTGTTGGCCAACGGCTCAACGCCCAAACGAATCAGTTCGGAACGAAGATAGGCTGCCGCTAGGGAGTCGCCCCCGTAACTGGCTCCGCGTCCGTGCATTGCATCGCCTGCAAGGGTGCGGATGATAGTACGGGCATAAGTGGTATCTTGTGCTTGCAGCGTTACCGAGAGGCCCACCGAAAGCGAGAGAAGGAGAACTATCAGTCTGTTTTTACTCATAATTATTATATTATTATTGCGCGTAAGTGCTAGTATAAGATAAAAGAGGAGGGGGAGGTCTGATAGGCGACATCCCCTCTCCATAATTTTCCTAAGAAATATTACTACAGGAGACAACGGGAAACAAAGGAGGATAAGCGTTGGACTCCTGAAGGGTGGCTAGCTGGTCCTTATCCAATTACTGGATAAAGGTTGCATGCTTGGCCATTTCGCCGCGACCCATTGCGATAAGATTGCGCAACGAGGGTATGAAGCATTCGCAACGAAGACTATCGAGCAGCAGCAGATAGCCCATAGTGATGTAGGCTAGCATCTCGGTGAGACGACGCTCGGGAACAACTTCCATCTGGCGAGCTTTCTCGTAGAGACTCTTGTATTGTTCGGTCATCTCTACCAGCTGCTGACGAAGGGCGTTCTGCTCGTCGGTGCGATTGTCGGCCGACATATATTGGGCGTCGTACATCTCGATATTGTTCACATACATTCCGTTGCCGATACTCTTGACGGCAGCGACAACCTGTAGCTGTGAGGTACCCTCGTAGATGGAGAGGATACGTGCATCGCGATACATACGCTCGCAAGGATATTCGCGCATGAAGCCCGAACCACCGTGAATCTGGATGGTGTCGTAGGCTACCTGGTTGGCCCATTCGCTGCTCATCAGTTTGAGCATAGGAGTGAGGGCGTCGGCCATACGGGCGTTGAGCTTATAATCTTTGCGCTCTTCGGGGGTGAGGGGACGCACTTTAGCGAGGGCTTCGTACGATTTGGTGAGGTCGACACGACGGGCGGTCTCGTAGAGGAGGGTACGGCTAGCGTCGATTTTGGTACGCATACTTTCGAGGAGTTCCTGAACCTGATGGAACTGATCGATGGTTTTGCCGAACTGCTCGCGGGTAGCGGCATAAGCTAACGCTTCACGATAGGCGGCTTCGGCCAAACCGACCGACTGACTGCCGACACCCAGACGGGCACCGTTCATCAGCGCCATCACATATTTGATAAGTCCCAGCTTGCGGTCGCCAACAATCTGGGCGGGAGCGTTCTTGTATACCAATTCGGCTGTAGGCGATCCGTGAATACCGAGTTTGTTCTCCAAACGACGAACGGTGAGACCTCCGTCAGCACGATCGAAAACAAAATAACTCAGTCCGCGTCCATCGGTGGTTCCCTCTTCGGAACGAGCCAACACCAAGTGGATGTCGGCACCACCATTGGTGATAAAACGTTTCACGCCGTTGAGACGCCAGCAGTTGCTAGCCTCATCCCAAGTAGCTTTGAGGCGAACAGCCTGGAGGTCGCTACCAGCATCGGGTTCGGTGAGGTCCATAGAGCAGGTAGCACCCTCATGGATGCGACGCAGGTATTTCTCTTTGATCTCGTCGGAGGCGAACTCGTAGATAGTGTCGGCACATTCCTGCAAGCCCCAAATGTTGGCGAAGCCTGCATCGGCGCGCGAGATTAGTTCGGCGGCCATCACGTAAGGCACATAACCTAAATTGAGTCCGTTATATTTTCGCGGAAGCGACATTCCATAAAGGCCTGCCTGAGTCAGGGCTGCATGATTGGCAGCGGTGCCTTTGGCGTAGACCACTTTGTTGTCCTCGATGTTGGAACCTTCAGCGTCGACACTCTCGGCGTTGGGAGCGAGCACCGATCCGGCTATCTCGCCCACGAGGTCCATCACCTGTTCGTAGTGCTCAATACCCTCTTCGGCATTAGCAGGAGCGTCGGCATATTGGCCATAGTCTACAAAGAATTGTTCCTTCAACTCCACCGTCTTCTTCATATCGGGGTGGTTGAGGTAAAACTTTAAACGATCATTGTCACTATAGAAATTCATAAATCTACTTTTTTACATGTTTGGTGTGGGATGCTAACGGGAGTTCGTTGTGTTCTATTAATATTAATGTATATCGTTTCAATGAACAGCAGCGACGATTGGGGTAGCAGTCCCATCACTAAAAATCACTATCTAATGTTCTTATATCCTGCTGCCAGCATAGGAAGTACCTCCATTACGTCGCCGATAATGGTATAGTCGGCAATAGCGTTGATGGGGGCTTCGGGATCGGTGTTGATAGAGATGATCTTGGCACTCTGATCCATACCAGCGCGATGCTGGATAGCACCGCTGATACCGCAGGCGATATAGAGTTTGGGACGAACGGTGGTACCTGTCTGTCCGATTTGGCGCTCGGGAGCAGCCCATCCGGCATCGACAGCAGCACGTGTGGCTCCTACTTCGGCACCTATCTGACGGGCGAAATCGAAGAGCATATCGAAGCCCTCTTTCGATCCCATTCCGTAACCACCCGAGAGGATGATGGAGGCACCTCCTAGATCGACGGTCTTCTCAACGATCTCTTTCTGGAGGATCTTCACACAGCAGTCGCTATCTTTCAGATATTTCTTGGCATCGATGTCGAGACGCTGACCCTGATAGTTGGCGTCGAGCACTTCACGTTTCATCACACCACGACGGACGGTAGCCATCTGGGGACGAGCGGTGGGGCAAACGATAGTGGCGATGATGTTACCACCAAAAGCGGGACGGATCTGATAGAGGATGTTCTCGTAATTGGTACCCGTTTTAGGATCTTGATGGTCGCCAATCTCAAGACTGGTACAGTCGGCCGTAAGTCCGCAACGCAGATAGCTAGCTACGTGGGGACCTAAGTCGCGGCCCACATGGGTAGCGCCGAAGAGTACGATATCGGGCTGCTCATCCTGGATGAGTCCAGCCAATACGGCGAAATGAGGGAGGGTACAATAAGGTGCCAAACGAGCATCGTCGGCTACCATCACTGTATCGACACCATAGGGCATAATCTGCTTTTCAACACCCGCTAGGTTGGAACCTAACACAGCGGCTTCAAGCTTAACACCCAGTTTGTTGGCGATCTCGCGACCTTTGGTGCAGAGTTCCAAACTGACGTCGGCCACCTGACCTTTGTCGTCGAGTTCGCAATATATCATTACATTTTTCATTCTTTAATTCTCTAAATTAGTTATCGTGAAATAAGGACACGATGATGTTTTTGAGTGATTAAAACCATTTACCACGCAATACCGATAAGGCTGCGCATCATATCGTCGACAGCGGCTTGATTGGGGGCCACATTGACGGTCTCTTTCTTCATCAACACCACATTGTTGATGTTCTTCACTTTGGTGGGCGATCCAACCAAACCCAAACGATTGAAATCGGGATTGACATCGGCAGCGGTCCATTCTGTGAGTTTCAGATAGGGACGTTCGGCAAACATCTTCTCGGCAGCCTCTTTGTCTTTGGCCTCCGAAGGAATGATGGCTTTACTATATTTCAACAAGCGGGGGGCAATGCGGAAACGGCATTCGTCGGCAGTACCGCTAACGGTAACGAGGGTGGGCAGCGGCGATTCTACCACTTCGACACCCGTATCGAGACGGCGGGCAATCTGAATGCATTTCTCGTTTACATCGACCAACGTCTCAGCATAGGTTACCTGCTGGAAACCGAGTTTCTCGGCTACCTGAGGACCCACCTGTGCTGTATCGCCGTCGATAGCCTGACGACCACCGAAAACGAGTTTCACATTAGGAATCTTGTTAATAGCACACGAAAGAGCGTAGCTGGTGGCCAACGTGTCGGAACCGGCAAAAGCGCGGTCGGTAAGCACTGCACCATCATCGGCGCCACGATAAAGCGACTCACGTACAATATCGGCTGCGCGGAAAGGACCCATAGTGAGTACAAACACCTTAGCTCCTTCCATACGGTCGCGCACCTTCAGAGCCATCTCGAGAGCATTCAGGTCTTCGGGATTGAAGACTGTGGGGAGAGCGGCACGATTCACGGTGCCGTCGGGATTCATTGCGTCTTTGCCCACATCGTGCGTATCGGGCACTTGCTTGGCAAGAACTACAATAGTAAAATCATTAGTCATATTCCAGAATGTTTATTATATTCTTTTTAACATTTTATTTCTCTGCATCTTCTACCTCCACTTCATCTTTCTCGCTCACATCAAAAGACTATAAGGGTATAGTAAAAGATTTATAAAAAACGAGCTTCGTTTCTTTTTATTGTGTCTTATCATAAATTATTTTAAAATTTAACACAGTGAAGGGGTTCATCCACTCGCTTTTTTTCGTTATGGGTCGAAAAAAAGGGACTTCGCCTTTCGGTTTTTGCAGCAGAGGAAGAGGTATGCTCTGAACAAAATTGACTATCATTCCAACGGGTCGCTAAACCTTCATAACGCTTATCGACAATTATTTGTGATAGTCGACTACTCGGCAGGCTCACTCTTTTCGACGATGCAAATATACAAAAAAATATTTTGTTACCATACCTATAGACAAACTCGGTCTACTAAAACGGTTTTGTTTATAAAAAAATCATTGCTTACATTAAGGTAATTAATATCTTTTTAGTGGATAGAAAAGTATGAGTGAAATTAGGTATATTTCTTCAAAATAGCACTTCGCTAATTCGAGTGATGAATGTTTGATAAAGGGGAATATTATTTGATAAACTACTGATTTATATCAATAGATTATATTATTGTTTTACAACATTGAAATATATCTTAATTAAAGTATCAATTAAACGGATAAATCTTTCTGTAAACAGGCAAAAATAATACGATACTTAAAACCCACTTTTCAAGGGGTTATTAACCGAATGCCGACGCTATACCGAAGCTCTACCTACGATAAATACACCATTTTTCTCAAAATAAAAAAGGAATCAAAACAAAGGAAGAAAGGTATCTTTTCTTAAAAAGCAACCTTTTATTGGAGGTAGAGAATGGTTATAACACAATGCCTGTTGATAAATATATTTTATAGATTCCTTTACAATTAAAAAAAGTTTTGTATCTTTGCATCACCTTATCGTAATAGGGTGAAATACTCAAAACCATTGATAATAAATAAATAATACATCATTTATATGAGCAAGAATATCCGTTCTATTGCAATGATTTGCACTCTCGCGTTGGGTTTCTTACCCTTCTTCTCGTGCAATCAGTCGTCTGATGATCAGGCCGAAATTAAAGAGTTGCGCGCTCAGTATGATTCCATTATGCATAAATATATGGAACTGAAGCAGCAAAGCGAGAATCTTCCCGCCACTCAGGCTACTAACAATCAAGACAGCCTCATCAACGCTCAGGCTGCCGAAATCAATCGTCTGCTCTCGCAACTTGAGGCTGCCGAGAAGAAAGGCAACAAAGCTACTGCTTCGAACGACAACTCGCAGCTGCAGAAAGAGTTGCGACAGAAAGAGGCTGCTGTGAAAGATCTACAAAAGAAATTGGCCCAACAAGAGAAACAGCTCAAGAATCTCCAAAATCAGGGTACTAGCGGCAAAAACGACGCTGAAGTGGCTCGTCTGAGAAAACAAATCAGTCAGCAAGAATCGCAGATTGCCCAACTGAAGAGTCAGGTAGCTAACCTCAACGGCAACAGCAGCAACAATGCTGAACTGAGCCGTCAGCTGCAAGAGGCTCAGCAGTCGAACAGCAACCTTACGGCTAAAAATAAAGCTCTCGGTGCTACCAACAACGATCTGAACAGTCAGATTAAGACGCTCAAATCGGAGATTGCCGATCTGAACAAACAGGTGAAGAACCTCCAGTCGGGCAGCGCTTCTAGTAGCGATGCCGCAAAACAATATCAGTCGCAAGTAAGTCAGCTGCAGGGTCAGGTGGCCCAACTGCAAGGCGAAGTGAATAACTACAAGAGCTCTATGAGCAAAAACGAGGCTTCCTACAATACCAAGATTGCTGAGTACGATGCTCGTATTGCTACCCTCAACAAACAGCTCGATGCCAAGAACGCTGAAATAGAGGCCCTCAGCAAAGCGTCTAACGCTGATGCTCAGACCAAAGCTCAGATTAATCAGCTGCAAAATCAGATCAACGAACTCACCAAACGTGAGGCTGCCGCTCAACAAGAACTGGCCAACCTGAAGAAACAGAAAGAGGCTAACGAATCCCGTTATGCTGCTCAGATGAAGGATCTCAGCGATGAGAGCGCCACAATGGAGCAGAAAATCAATACGCTACGTCAACAGGTACAAGATCTTACGGCTAAGAATGCTGAACTGACGAAGAATCAAAGCTCCTCTTCGTCGGCCGACGCTGTCACGATTGCCGGTCTGCAAGCTCAGGTGAAAGCTCAGAGCGAAGAAATTACGATGCTCGAAAACCAACTGGCTGCTAAGGATGCCGAACTGAAGGCTGCCAAGAAGAGCAATACGACAAAAACCAGCACTAAAGAGGTCAACGCTAAGCTGCAAGAACTGCAAGCTCTGTGCGATTCCTACGCTGCCGAGATTGCTCAGCTGAAGGCCGAGAACGCTCAGCTGAAAGCCGAGAATGCCGACCTGAAGAGCACCATCGCTGCCAATGCTGATGCTATTGCTCAGTCATCGCGCCTCAGCCACAAGATTGAGATGGCTTCCGTTTTGGTTACCAACAATTTGGTAGCTACTCCTGGTAAGAGCGTTAGCGGTATGACCGTGAAGGAGACCAAGAAAGCTGCCCAAACCAAAGTAGTGAAAGTGGAGGGCGAGATTCTGCAAAACAATGTTATCGATCCAGGTACTATCACTATCTATTATCGCATTTCGAATGCTGCCAATCGTGTGATCTGCGCCGGTATTGCCGACGACTATATGTTCAATCTTGGTGGCACTCAGATGCAATATACTGCAAAACAGGATATCGAATATACGGGTGCTGCCCGCAATATCCGCATGATTTGGCGTTCCAACGATCAGGTAACTTTCGAACCGGGTCTCTACTGGGTAACGCTCTATGCTAACGGCTACGAGATTGGCAAGACTTCGTTCCGTCTAGTATAAGTGATACTTGAACTGTGCATTGCCCTTTCAGAAATTCGATGGCTACCATCCTTTCTGAAAGGGTTCTGCTTTAAAAAGGGGGAGGGAGAATGTTAACTTTCCTTCTTCTAAAGACTAACCTAAGTCTAACCTTACTCTAACCCAACGATTACTTTTCGCTAACTAAAAAACTTAACACATCATTATCATCTTTTTCAATATCCGATATGAGCAACCAACGCAAATATAACACCTTTCGTGGCATGTTTCCACGTTTCGTTTACGAGAGCTATAGCCACGAGTTTTGTAGCGACGGACTCCATCTTTCGTTCCGGTTCCTACTAGGCGATAAGATTGTGTTTGAACCTACGGCGTCTATCCCTTCACGTCCGTTCTACACGAGGACGCTAAGCAAGGAGCAGTTGGATGTGCTTACGTTCAATATCGGTATGATTGAATTGATTAGCTACTGGAAGGCGGCTTGTCCTCCTACTGTGGAGGTTCGATGCGGACATCTGAGCAGCCAGCAGATCGATTTTTGGAAGAAGATTTATTTCAATGGGCTGGGCGAGTTTTATTATGTTAACAATATCAAGGATAGCTACGAGCAGTTTATGACGATAGAGAGTGCTGCTACTGAACCATTTGAAGCGGCACCGATAGAGACGCTAGCTCCGATGGGCGATAGCTATCTTGTCCCCATAGGGGGAGGAAAAGATTCGGTAGTGACACTCGAACGACTTCGCCGTCAGCATCTCAACGTGCGACCGCTGATTATGAATCCTCGTGGGGCTACTACCAACTGTGCCACTCAGGCGGGATTCCCCATCGAAGAGGTGGCTGTGATTCATCGCACCATCCATCCGCGACTGTTGGAGCTAAACAAGAATGGCTGTCTGAATGGTCATACCCCCTTCAGCGCTATGCTAGCTTTCTATACGCTGCTAGTATCGGCAATGACGGGTATTCCTAATATCGCCCTCTCCAACGAATCGTCGGCCAACGAGTCGACGGTTGCGGGGACCAACGTGAACCATCAGTATTCCAAATCGTTGGAGTTTGAGAACGACTTCCGCGAGTACTACACTCAGTTTATCGCTCCCCATTTTGCCGTAGGCAGCTTCAATTATTTCAGCTATCTGCGTCCGCTCAGTGAATTGCAGATTGCGATGCTTTTTGCTCAACAAAAGGAGTATCACCCCATTTTCCGTAGCTGCAACAAGGGAAGCAAAACCGACATCTGGTGCTGTCATTGTCCTAAATGCCTCTTCGCCTATATCATCCTCTCTCCCTTTATCGCACCCAACGATCTGAAAACCATCTTCGGTGCAGATCTGCTCGACGATGCATCGCTCCAAACGGAGTTTTTACAACTGATAGGAGAGGAAGAAACCAAACCGTTTGAATGTGTGGGTACGGTGAGCGAGGTGAATAGTGCCTTGAGTATGTGTATCAACCGCTGGTATCAGCATCAGCCTTTGCCCGCTATGCTCAAAAATTATCGACCCTTGCCCCCTACCACTCCTCTCGACACCCTTTATACCGAACACAATGTAGACTCCCATTTGGTCGAACAATTGCAACAACAAATTGTGGAGGCTGCCTTTAAGATAAAACAAACAACAAGATGAACAGACAAACAATTATGCAAAAGACAAAGGGGGTGCTCCTTTTCGGCGCACTGCTACTGAGTATCGGTTCGCTGAAGGCTGACCCAATTCTTCCGTCATGTATCAATCTTTATAATTGTAGCATCGTGTGGCGACTGGATCTGTCAGCGGGTGTAGGCTACGGACTCTTCCGCGATATGGGAGCCAGCCCTACCACGTTTCGCGGATTAGTTGCTAGTCCGCAGTTCACTATTGAACGAACCATGCATGCTCCAATAAGGGAAAACAGGATGTGGATAACCCTCGATGGTAATCTCGGCGCTTATGCTAAACCACAGTCGACTATTCTCGATATGCAAGTCGATGCTGTGGCTGGTATGGGTATTTTGGAACTGGGATACGATCAGAAGCTGGCAAAGCGCAACTTTTTCATGCATAAACGCGTTAAAGATGATGTTGAGAAAGGTGAGTTCCTAATTAATCCTTTTTGGGGTATCTCACTCAATAATTATATGTTCCTCTCGGCAATCCCCAACCTCGAAAACTCTAGCACAGCCCTCAGTCTCCTCTCCTCCCCCACCCTACGCTGCGGAATCAGTTTTGAGAATTATAATTTCAAAAAATCAGTAGACACAAAATTAGTTACTGGTCATAGAAATTTTTCGATGCGAGCTAGCATCGGAGTTGCCCCTATCGGTTTCATGCTGAGGCCTGGATTCTCTTATTTGGATAATTTCAACGCCTCTAATGGCGATATCATACTACAAAACTTCGGCACTTCTTATCAGATGAATACTGTCGCTTTCCCCTGGATAAACACCGAATTGGGGTTCAACTATTATCTTGAAAGCGGTGTTGCTATAGGATTCTCCTATCAGTGGCATTTTCTTACTTCGCGCAATAGCGGTGATTATCGTTTCGAAGAATGTGCCCATATGTTCAAGGTTCATCTCAATGTGTGTCTCAAGATAAAAGATAAAATAATTATATAAAACGTCAAAGAAATAATGAAACATCGACTCATAATTATAGCTATTGTGCTGGCCTTCTTCCCTTCGTGTGAGAAAGTATTCATGGACGACGATATCTCGTCGGACGCCGTCAGTTCGTTCAATTACTTGTGGCAGAAAGTCGATCAACAGTATTCTTTCTTCGACGTTAAAGGGGTTGATTGGGACAGTATATATAATGTATATAGGCCGCAAGTGTTTGAGGGGATGACCAACGATAGTCTTTTCCGGGTGATGAGAGCTATGCTTAATCTTCTCAACGATGGTCATGTGAATTTGGTTACTCCTTTCGATGTAATGCACAGCCGTCAAGTGTACGAACAGATGATTGCCCAAAGTAATATCGATCTTAATACGGTAATTCTTAACTACCTCACAGTCGATTATCACTCTACCGCTGGTTTCCGTCACCACAGCATCCGTAACGGGAAAGTGGCCTATCTCTACTACCCCTCGTTCAGCAACAGCGCTTCGACAGCTTCGCTTTCACAAATCCTACGGGGCTATCCTAATGCGGTGGGGGCTATTATCGACATAAGACAGAATGGGGGCGGCAGCATCGAGAATGTGTGGAACATCCTCAAGCTGATGCCCAACAACGGACAACTTCTTTATACTACACAGATAAAGAATGGCCCAAACCACGATGACTTCTCGACAGCCGAAAAGGTTACAGCACCGCCAGTGAGCGAGGACTATCCGGCCTATCCGAAGCCTGTGGTGGTGCTTACCGATCGCGGCTCCTATAGCGCTAGTTCGTTTTTTGCACTCTGTGCTAAAGAATACAGCAACATCACGGTGGTAGGCGATACTACTGGCGGCGGACTCGGATTGCCGGCGAGTGGTTATCTCCCCAACGGATGGCGCTACCGTTTCTCGATTACTCGCACCCTCGACCCACGGGGCGTCAATTATGAGAATGGGGTTCCTCCCGATGAGGTAGTTATTCTCGATAAGAGTCGTCTCCCTCTAGGTATCGACAACGTGATTGAACGGGCTTGCGATATCATTCTACAATAAAAATAACTCACCCCTAAAACATAAACAACATGGTTCCGATTAGCAATATCAAGATTCGCGCCAGCTACCCCAACTACTATATGATTTGCAAATTTGCTCACGAAGGGGAAACGGTTTTTAACCGTAATGTGGGCGATGTTGAAAACAAGCTGCTAGGCAACAAACCGGGCACTGTCCTCTATCAAGTTGAGAACGATGCTACCATATATGAAATTCCTCCCCGCTGGTATGATATGTATCATCTGATGCGCTGTCACGGTGATGATAAAAAAAATTTCCTTTCGCAGCTTATCATGAATAGTCGCGCTGAGGAAGGTATCCAGATGGGTTGGTATTCGGCACAGGAGTATGCTGATGCTGTGGAGAAACTGAAGCGGCATCGCGCCGATTTCCGTAAGGAATGTCAAGAGTATGTGGCTTCACATCCGTTGGTGGACGATGAGTTGCTCGTTACCACTCTCTCTTCGGGCGAATATACCGACGAGGAGATAAGCCACAAGGGACATATGCTTCTAAACCTTACCCGCGACGGCTATCCGGTACCCGATTTTGTGATTCTTACTGCTCAAGCCTTCAATCATCCCGACCGTTTGCCAGAAATGCTCAATCAGGCTATCGATGATATGGAGGTAATGAGTCGGCAAAAACTAGGCGATGCGGAACGGCCGTTAGTGCTGGCTCTTCGTTGCGCTATGCCGCAGTATATTCCTGGTTTAATGCCTACTATCCTCAATATCGGCGTTACCCAGACCACCTATCGTGCGCTACAACATATCTACGGAAACGCTATGGCGAATCGTGTATACCTCAGTACACTCCATACGCTTTGCGAGATGACGGGCGACGAGAAAAAATACGGTAAGAACGATATCGAACTAACTGAGACACTTCAACTTGAACGTATCCATCTGCTCGAACAGACCATCATCAACCAAAGCGCTGATGGTCGCCGACTGATTACTGATGCGCGCTATCAAGCCCTCCGTACCGCCTATTTTGTTCGCGAATTTTATACTAACAATACCGATCTTATCCTTACCTTTATGCAGGGTAAACAGGCTTCGCCTTCGTTTATTCTGCAACGTATGGTTTGGACTATTGGCAACAATGAGTCGTATCCTGGAGTTCTTTATAGTCGTCATAGCCGTACAGGCCGCGGACGTCAGATTGAGAGCTACCGTAATATTTTCGGGGAGGAGATTATGACGGGTGATGTTACAACTATCGACACCGCTTACAGTAACCGTAGTCAGATCAAAGACGATTTCCCCGCTGTGTTCCATTTCGATCCGCTTCTCCCCTATCTCGAAGGACGCTATCAGATGCCTGTTACTATCGAGTTTGCGGTTGAATCGCGTCCCAATAAGATCAGTCTCTTCAGTGTGCTGCAACTCAATCAAAGTGAGATGACCGGCAACGCTGCGCTGATTAGCGCTATCGATATGTATAACGCAGGACTGATAAAAAAAGATCGTGTGGTTGATCTTATCAAGCCTTATCACCTCCGTCAGATTGTAAGTGCTTCGATTAGCGACAAGTCGATCAACAAGTTGCAGTATTTCGGTCACGGTCTGAGCGTGCTTCCTCGTACTGCTATCAGTGCTAAACTTTGCTTCTCTATCGGGCAGGCTCGCGAACAAAAGGCGCACGACTTTGCGGTGTGTCTCTGTCAGGATCGTTTTGTTCCAGAAGACACCATTACCCTCAACGAGGTGGATGCTATACTAAGTATAGAACCGGCAGCTATCCACGTGGTTACTGCTTGTCGTGGTTACGGTATTCCCGCTATGATGGATCTTCAGACGTATGGTATTCGTCGCGAGGGCAACAGTCTGGTCAACGATCAGGGAATTGTAATCAACGAACTAGAATACATCACCATTAGCAGCAAGCAGCAAACAATCTTCAAGGGGTTTGCCGATTATAAGCCGGCTCGTTTTACCCGCTACCTAGAGGGAAAACCAGTAACCATTGCTGACGACGAGCAGGAGATGTTCCGCACAATGAAGGAGTCTTATCTCCAATACCAAGAAATCATTACTAGCGAACGGGCCACCTATATTACCGATATCAACAAACTGGCGCGTCTTATCCGTATGGATTTGAAGGACAAGACTGAGACGGCTCGTGGTATTGTGAACAACTGGTATACCGATAATCCTGATCTCTATGTGGAGCAGGTGCTTGAAAGTAAGATGGGCTCGCATCTTGATCAGAGTAGGGTGTTCGACCTTCTCAGCAATCAGCGTAAGGTTGATTTCTTCCATCGTGTAAGTACGGTTTGCATCACCGAACATCGTACAGGACTGAAGGCGGGTTCGTTTATGCTAGGTCGTTTCACTGCGCGTCCGTTGGCTATCAAGGTGTGGAAGAGTCTTAGCGATCTTACTATCGCTTTCCTTCTGAACGAATATGTGCTCTACGAGAAATACTTACAGGTGCTCGAGGATGTTGGCGAAATGAAGATTGCGCGAGCTCATAGCCGCATTGAAACGGAGGGTATCGATAACACGATCATCAATAATTTCGACATCATCAACTTCGCTCCTCTTCTCTATGCCGATCCACAGTGGGACAAGATTGTGGCTTCGCTAGCTAAGATCGATCATCAGGAGAATACTCATCTGCTACTCGAAAAACTGAGTCGGCCGAAAGAGGAAATTCTTGAATTAGATAAACCCTGGAAACGGAGTCAAGTAGATGATCTCTTGAAGGGTCTAGAATAGTAAAAGCAGTGCCATTCAAAAATAAATATGTATCTTTGCACCCGATGAAAACACTTATATTTGCTACCAATAATAGTCACAAACTACAAGAGGTCAACTCGATGCTCGAGGGGATAGTATCTGTTCACAGTCTTAAAGAGATGGGACTTGAGGGCGATATCCCCGAAACATCACCTACTTTGGAAGGCAACGCTCTACAGAAAGCTACTTGGGTATGGGAGCGCTGTCATCAAGACTGTTTTGCCGACGATACTGGTTTGGAGGTTGATGCCCTCGATGGTCGGCCTGGTGTATATAGTGCTCGCTATGCTGGTGAGCATTGTTCTTTCGACGATAATGTTAACAAGATGCTTCGCGAAATGGAGGGAGTTACAAACCGAAAGGCTTGCTTCCGTACGGTGGTCTGCCTGATAGAGAATGGGACTCCTCGCTATTTCGAGGGACGGGTTGATGGTAAGATTCTTACCGAACGCTACGGTGAGCAAGGCTTTGGTTATGATCCTATCTTTATGCCCGACCGTTTCGCTGTCTCATTTGCCGAGATGCCGCTCGAGGTGAAGAATCGTATCAGTCATCGAGGTCGTGCCATCAGTCAACTGGTCGATTATCTAAAAAGCAAATAATCACTCTCAATAGCTATAACCATGAAGTACTACGAAGTTTACCCCTACAAAATCTCTCGCGGTCATTCCGCCACAGGTATGTCGGTACTGACCCTCTACGAGCCTACCACTCATCAAAACATACCTATCCTTATCGGTCCTCATGAGGCCGATATGATTACTATCGAACAGGAGGGACATAAAACGCGTAGGCCTATGACCCACGAGCTGATATGCACTATTTTCAACGAGTGCGGTCTTCAGATGAAAGATGCTACGATAGACCGTCTAGAGGATGGTATCTTCTACGCTACCCTCTATCTTGACGACGGACTATCGGTGAAACATATCGATGCTCGTGCTAGCGATGTTATCATCCTGGCTATGCGTATGGGTGTCGACATCCACCTCAGTCAGGCCATCCTCGATGAAGCGGGCTATCCTAGCGATTTCGAAACACTTACCGATCCCGAAGAGGAGGAAGCTCCTACTCTTGAAGAATTGGAAGAGATGCTCCACCAAGCGGAAGAGGCCGAAGAATATGAGCGTGCCGCTGAAATTATGGAGCAGATAAAGAAATATAAACAATAATAATTTTACAGTATGTGATATAAATTCACCGATAAAAAATGATAATAGGTGATAGGAATCGCCAGAAATGAATTTATAGGACATACCTTAATAAATAATAATCATTATCCTTTCATAAACCTTTTATACTTTGATTATGTCTCCTCTCCAACAATATGATGAATCGGCTCAATATCTTCGCAGTCAGATCAACGAGATTCCTGAAGTGGCTATCGTGCTAGGTAGTGGACTGGGTAAATTGGCCGATGCTATAGATAATCCTATCACTATCCCTTATTCGGCTATCCCTCATTTCATGGTCAGTACGGCTGTGGGACATAAGGGCAACCTCATCTTTGGACGTCTTGGCGGTCGGCCGGTAGTAGCAATGCAGGGGCGCTTCCATTATTATGAGGGCTACACGATGCAGCAGGTTACTTTCCCTATGCGTGTGTTTAGCAGACTAGGTATTCGTACTGTGATGGTTAGTAATGCTGCTGGTGGACTCAATCCCGATTTCCGTGTTGGTGATCTGATGATTATCACCGATCATATCAGTTTCATGCCTAATCCTCTGATAGGAAAGAATATCGATGAGATGGGACCCCGTTTCCCTGATATGACAACCGTTTATAGTCGCCGTTTGCGGAAGTTGGCTCACGAGGCTGCTGCTTCTATGGGTATCACGCTACGTGAGGGAGTATACGTGGCTGAGACAGGTCCTACGTATGAAACCCCTGCCGAATACCGTATGTATCATATGATGGGGGGCGATGCTGTAGGTATGTCTACTGTTCCCGAGGTCATCGTGGCTCGTCATTGTGGTATGGAGATTTTCGGCATGAGTGTTATCACCAACTGTGCTAAAGATCTCAGCGATACGGTCCTCAATGATGGAAACGATGTGATCGTTGCTGCCGATAAGGCTGCCGACTCGATGACACAACTATTTACTCGTATCATTGCCCAATAAATAAACTAATATCAACTCATACCCAACTCTTATACAACTAAAATGCAAAACCTTCGCACTTATGTGCTTCCTATAGCCATCCTGATGGGCTGTCTCTTTCATAATTATTGCGGACAGCTAGCTTTTCTTACTCCCTATTTTATCTATATCATCTTGCTGTTGGCTTTCTGTGCTGTCGATGTGCGTCGCCTTCGTCCCAAGAAACTTGATCTGTGGCTTATCCTCTATCAGGTCTTTGTTAGCGGAGCTCTTTATCTGATACTCCGTTGGTGTGGTGTTAACGAAATTATTTCGCAAGGAATATTAGTAGGAGTTCTCTGTCCGGTAGCTGCCTCGAGTGTGGTGATTGCCTGTATGCTGGGGGCTAACCGATCAACGATGACAGCCTATTGTATTATCAGCAACCTCGTAACTGTCGTCGCTGCTCCTATCTATTTCTCTTTCATCGGGCAGAATCAAGATATGCCCTTCTTTGAATCGGTATGGATTATTTTCCAACATGTGTTCTCTGCTGTGGGTCTCCCCTTCGTCACCGCTCTTCTACTGCAACATTTTTGGCCTAAGGCAAACACGTTCCTTACTCGCTTCAAGAGCTGGAGTTTCTATGTCTGGGGAGTCCTCTTCACCATCACCTTTGGACAAACGGTCCATTTCATCATCCTTCAT
The DNA here is from genome assembly GCA_030523765.1 of Bacteroidales bacterium. Classification (GTDB taxonomy): domain Bacteria; phylum Bacteroidota; class Bacteroidia; order Bacteroidales; family P3; genus Colimorpha. Next base: position 28,511 of record JAUNHX010000018.1, read on the forward strand.
GGTCGTGCCAATCTCACCAGCGTTATTGTCCTCACTGTGGCTGCACTAGTTGGTGCCATACTCCAATTCGGATTGGGACGCATCATTGGTCGCCATTATGGAGAAAAGATTGCTGGTCAGCAGCTTATGGGGCAGAAAAATAGTTCGTTGGGTATTTGGATGTCTAACCTTTACCTCGAACCACTCGCCGCTGTTTATTTAGCTAGCTATTCGGTGATACAGAATATCATCAACTCACTTGAAATATGGTGGGCTGGAAAACATGGGGTCAAAGAGACCTAATGAATTGTAAAAACTAGCGTTGCTTCAATGGAGGCGGAGTAGCCGCACGACTCTGGTTGACGATAGCTACACCTGCAAAGACCAAAATCACAGCCAATAGTTTCTGCCAAGTAAAAGTATCTAAACCAAGACTGATGCTGATAGCAGCAGCAATGATAGGTTGAAGATAGCTGTACATACTGACAAGAGTAGGTCGGATATGCTTCTGTCCTAATGGTATAAGAAAATAGGCTACGAAGGTGGCGAAGAAAATAAGGTAGGCTATCTCCCACCACACCTGAGCACTTACGGCCTGATAGTCGATAACAGTAAAGATCTGTTTGGCTGAAAGAGGTAGGGAGACGATGAAGGAGACAAGGAACATCCATTTCATGAATGTAACTACACTATATTTAGCTATCAGCGGACGGAAGATACCGAGATAGAGGGCAAAACAGAAAGTGTTGATAATAAGAAGTACCACCCCTAACGGTTCAGTATGATCTACGCCTCCACTCCTTCCCACGCTATTAAAGATCAGTATCAAGGCTCCCGACAGTCCAAGTGCTACACCTAGCGCTTTCTTCCAAGTAATAGGTTCTTTAAGGAAGATGGCTGCTACAAACATGGTCATGATGGGTGTCATCGAACTAAGGATTGAGGTGTCGATAGTGGTGGTCATCGTAATGGCCGAAAGGAAGGTCATTTGCGGGATGAAGAGTCCTATCAGTGAGGCACCTACAATCTTCAGCATATCGCCTTTCTCTACGGGTTCCTTGGGTAAGAAAAAGGATAGGAGCCAAAAGAGGGCACCAGCTACGAGCGATCGGAATGTGAAGAGAGCTATGGGTGAAATGCCTCCTTCGTTGGCAATATCTTTACATAGCACAATATTGATTCCGAAGATTGCATAGGCTCCAAAACTTGCTAGATGGCCTAGCCAAACGAGATTACGATTATTGGTATTACTAACAGTTGTATCAGACATATTATCAAATAGGGAATGCAATATCGAATGCGGTTCTCCACATTCCTCAATTAAAGGATGAACAATAAAATTAGGTGCCTTAATTGCCTTTAATCACTTTTCCATAGCCTTCTTGGGTAAGCACCTCAACAATTCGATCTCGGAAGTCGCCCTGTATAAGGATCTCACCCTCTTTGGCACTGCCTCCAACACCACAACGGTTCTTGAGGCGTTTGGCTAATTCGGAGAGATCATCATTGGTGCCAACAAATCCAGTAACAAGGGTTACCTGCTTACCTCCACGCTGACGGCGATCGATACGCACCGTGAGTCGCTGTTGGGCTGGAGGAAGTGTCTGTTGTTCAATATCCTCGTCGTCGGTTTGATATTGGAAGTCGGGGTTGGTGCTATATACTACACCAATACGGTTTTTCTTACTCATGTTGTGGAGGTAGGATGGTGGATTTTAATTCGTTTATATCTCGTTCTATCTTGCGGATAGCCTTATGTGCTAACACCTTTGGTGTGGGAGTACGTTGTGGCTTGCGGCAGATGATGTTGAGGGAACGGGGTATGTTGGTAAAATGGAGTTCGGTACCTACCGACTCGCCCTCGCCATCGATGTTAACCCATTTGGATTCGTTGTTGTGGACAATAACCTCATGGGCTTTGAATATCTCCACATGCTGCGATACTTCAAAATGGTTGGTGTAGATGAGTGGAGCCGTAAGGGGTAGATGTGCTAGAGGTATCTTGTCGACAATACAGACATCGATGAGTCCATCGTCGAGGCGTGCCAATGGTGCTATAGCTGTATTGTAGCCAAACTGGTTGGAATTGGCGAAACTAACAAACCATGCTGAACGTTCCACCTCTCGCCCATCGATCGTCATCCGATAAAGGGTATTCTTCGAGGTAGGATAATCTGATACACAGATGTTGGCGTAGGCCTGAAAACCACGTACTTTCGCCAGTTTCATCCGTCGAGCCACCTGAGCATCGAAACCGATACCAGCTATGCTGGCATAGAGGTAGTCGTTGAGTTGAATCGTATCGATGGCTGCCACATAAAAGTCGTTGAGCAATTTGATGGCCAACGCAGGTGTGAGGGGTATTTTCAAATTGCGGGCCAACCCATTACCACTACCACAAGGGATAATACCCATTGTGATGTTGCTACCTTTGAGTCCGTTAACAACATCATTGACACTACCATCGCCTCCTACAGCAACAACAGCATCGAAGCCTCCTTCTTCTACCGCCTGTCGGGCCAATTCTGTTCCGTGGTGGATCCTCTCGGTATAACGCACCTCGTAATCGTAGTGATCGAGGTTGAGGTTATTCTGGATTAGGGTCTCTATGCGACGCTGACGACCTATTCCAGAGATGGGGTTAACTATAAATAGAAATTTCTTTTTCATTTTTGAAGAGTCATTTGATTATTTAGCATACGCTGGTTGTACTGTTGAACAATCGACCGAAGAAGACGAACATCTTCGGGACGACCGGTCACTTCTTGTATAGTGGGTTGGGCCTTGTTGTCTGCCATCAGTGTAGCTACCTGGGTACCCTTGTTGAGGATATAGAAACCATTACCGTAGACAATCTGCCAGCCACCACGAGGTTGGAAGAGACTGTTGCCGAAGCATACTACCGACTCATCGAGGCCCAAATAGTCAATGAGGGTGGGCATCAGGTCAGTTTGCTGTACGATAGTGTTGCTTTGGGTTCCTCTAGCCGATTCGCCTGGCAGATAGAACATCATAGGTATACGATATGATCCATCAAGACCGGTATAACGGCTGTCTATCACACAACCGGGATGATCGCCCATAATGATGAAAAGAGTGCGGTTAAACCAAGGTTGCTTAGAGGCTGTTTCGAAAAATTGCTGAAGTGCATAGTCGGCGTAATTGACAACCTGCAGCAACGGCTTGGGGCCCTGCTTGAATCGCCCAGTGTATTGTTCGGGTACGGTGTAAGGATGATGAGACGAGATGGTGAACTCACCTACAAAGAAGGGCTCTTCCATCTGATTCATCTCCTCCACCATATATTGCAGCCAGGGTTCGTCGAAGATACCCCATACACCATCGTAGTTGGTACCCTCGCCGTATTTCTTCTCATATTCCGACTGACCGTAATAATGTTCAAAACCGATATGATAACAAAAATCGTCGAAGCCCATCACTCCATTATATGAGTTGTGGAAGAAGGAGGTGGTATAACCATATTTCTTCAATATGGTAGGAAGCGAATTGAACGTGTTGTTGTGATAAGGACTGGTGGGAATGGGACATTCCATAAGGGTGGGTACTCCCGCCATTGCAGCAGGAATCGACTCGATCGATTTCTTTCCGTTTGAGCGACCATTATAAAGATGGCTATAGCGAGCAAGACTGTCGAGGAAGGGTGTATACGATTCCCCATTACTATTGTAACAACCCATATACTCTTGCGAAAAACTTTCTAGAATCAATACTACGACATTGCTATAACGCATCGTATCTGTACTGGTGCTATCGCTATTAACGAGTCGTCCTCCGCCTGCTGTCCACATGGGCTGTGCGTAAGGATGGGTGGCAGGTGCAAGAGGTGTAGTAACAGCCGTAAAGGCACTCTCTGCATCATCGAACTGATAAGGAGCCAATCCTGGATGGAGAGTAGTATAAAGGATATTGTATGCCGAATTGGTTACCAAGGGAGTGTTCTGAATCTGACAGTAGCGGGCCGAGAGAGCTCGATCAACAATAGGTCGAACACGGAATCCACTCACCGAGAGGAAGAGAATCAAGATCATTCCCAATCCGAAAGCTACCCACGATCCCGAACTATTTTTCCGTTTGGGAGTCGACAACCTATTGCGACCTATAAAGAAGATGAGGAAAGCTGCTATTAGGATAGCTGCTAGCACCAAATACCAATAGCCGAGCAAGAATTTAGGTCCTAACGTACCCATATGTCCTCCTACAGTGAGATATTGGAAGATGTCGGCACTCAGTCGTCGGTAGGTGAAAGAGTAATAGGCGGCATCGCTGAGGGTTGGCACCAAAATGAAGAGAACCCCTATCCAATAGATCAGTTCAGCGAAAAAGCGATATCCTTTTTGGTATCGTGCATTGAAGGGCAAGAGCATAAGAATCCAGTAAGGCAGCAACACAAAGGCTACCGTTGCTGCACCAAAACGAATATTACCCCAAAGGATACTAAGCCACTCTCCTACACTACCTACCGAAAAAAGGTATCCGTTACAGATGGTAAAAACCACCTGTGCCAACAAAAGGGCTACGAAGGTCAGTAGGAACCTCAGTAGAAGGAAAAGATAAATAGAACGTTCTTTTTTTGTTTTCATTTTTATTTTGTTGTTGTTTTGTTTTCGTTATTACAGTTCTTTTTGAAGAGACATCTCCACATCAGATAGACAATCTAGCTAACAAGCAATAGAATCTCTTATTTGGGGTGATAACCCGATGCGTCGAGGATTTTCCGACTATTGGGTTCGGCCATCAGATCGGAGAGCGACGACTTGGTTTGTTGCATATATTGCTTCACAATCTGCCATCCTATATATTGTGCTGTTCGAGGAGCCGAGTTGCGGAAAGCATTGGTTTTAGGTGCTTCATCGATGTAATTGTTGAAGTGGTTCAAATCTTTATCGAAGAGCATCTTGTTCTGAATAAAGTAGGCCCATACGTTGGCCTCGTTCTGGCGCATCCACTCCATCTGTTCGGCGCTATAACGGATCTTGATACTGTCGGCTTTCGAAGGCATCACCTTATCTAGGAAATAAAGGGTCTTACCTTCAGCAATCATATAATCGAGTAGCATAGGCTCTTTTTCGGGGAAAACAGCTAGATTACGACCTATGGCAGCCATACAGTCAGAGGCGATATAGGCGCTATCGCACAAACGAACTAAATACATTGGGGTACCACCATAACCATATTTCTCAAACGAAGGGAGCACATATTGGTCGAGGGCAATCAAGAGGGTCGACCCATCGGCAGCCACTCGGTAATCATAATCAAACATCGCACTGACAAAGGTGATATAGCGCTGATAGTCAAGTTCGATGCCAGCTTTCTGTGCCCGCTCGATGGCATCGGTCAGTTCAGCCTCCAGCCAGTAGAGGTTAGCATAGTGTGCTTGTACACTATCGTAGATTTCGCGTACCGAAGGATCATGAGCAAAGTCTACCATCTGAGCCATCAGCTGCGCATCGCCAGGCTTTACGTTAAGTAACGGCGATGCATACTCGGTATAATGCTGTTGTAAAACCGACTGCAGTTGTTCGGGTGGAGTATCGAAAATAAGCTTCTCAAGGCGCAAAAGGGAAATATTGTCCTCGTTATGCTCCGTATTATTGTTGCTCTTCGAGCGACATCCAATCAGTCCGACCGATATGATTGTCAGCAGAGTATACAGTATGATATGTTTCTTCTTCATATTTCTATTATATATAATAATGGCTTTGCAAAGATACATATTTATTTGCGAATGGCATCGAAATAACACATATATAATATATAAAAAGGGTCTCCAACCGACATAAAAGGGGTGCGAGACAACAAAAAATGCCCCACATCGATTCTTCGATATGGGGCATTGGGGAAGGAAAAATACAAATTAGTATTTCAGCTCCTTCTTTTTGTCGGAACCCAACGTTGCGCCAATAAACTGACGGTTGAGTCGTGCAATATTGACACGCTTAATCTGCTTGGGGCATTCAGCCTCGCAGGCATAGGTGTTGGTGCAAGAACCGAAGCCGAGCTCGTCCATCTTGTGGATCATGTTCTTAACACGCTCCTTAGCCTCAGGCTTACCTTGAGGCAGAAGGGCAAGGTGACTTACCTTAGCGCTGACGAAGAGCATTGCCGAAGCATTCTTACAAGCAGCCACACAAGCGCCACAACCAATACATTCAGCAGCATCCATAGCAGCATCGGCCGTATGTTTGGGGATGAGGATGCTATTAGCATCGGGCACACCACCAGTAGTAGTGCTGATATAACCACCCGACTGGATGATCTTATCGAAAGCAGTGCGATCCACCACAAGGTCTTTGATCACGGGGAATGCTTTAGCACGCCACGGTTCAATCCAAATATCGTCACCATCATGGAATTTACGCATGTGGAGCTGGCAAGTGGTCACACCGTCATCATTGCCGTGAGGACGACCGTTGATGTAGAGACCACACATACCGCAAATACCTTCGCGGCAGTCATTGTCGAAACATACGGGGTGAGCAATATTATCGTTGATAAGCTGTTCGTTCAGGATGTCGAGCATCTCGAGGAAGGAGCACTCGGCTGAGATATTATCGAGCTGATAGGTCTCGAAACGGCCTTTGGCCTGGGCGTTTTCTTGACGCCATATATGTAAAGTGAATTTCATTTCCTAAGTGCTTTTTTTGATTACTTGTAATTACGTTTTTGGATCTTGATGTACTCGTAGTGGAGATCTTCCTTGTGAAGCTCTTCAGGCTGCTGGAAGCCTTTGTACTCCCAAGCACCCACATACATGAAGTTCTCATCGTCGCGGAGGGTTTCACCATCCTCAGTTTGATGTTCTTCACGGAAGTGACCACCGCACGATTCCTCACGATGGAGAGCATCGGTAGCAATCAGGCGAGCCAGTTCGAAGTAGTCGGCCACACGGAGAGCCTTCTCCAATTCGGTATTCATCTCATCGTTGATACCGGTAACCTTGACATCTTTCCAGAACTCATCTTCAAGCTCTTTAATCAGTACAAGACCTTTCTCGAGACCAGCCTTGTTACGACCCATACCTACATAATCCCACATCACCTTACCCAGCTCCTTGTGGAAATGGTCAACCGTCTTGGTACCCTGGATGCCAAGCAAACGGGCAATACGATCCTTCACATCCTGTTCAGCCTTATCAAATTCGGGGGTCTGATCAGAGATCTTACCTACGTAAATCTGGTCGGCCAAATAGTTTTGGAGGGTATAAGGCAATACGAAGTAACCATCGGAGAGACCCTGCATCAGAGCCGATGCACCCAAACGGTTGGCACCGTGATCGCTGAAGTTAGCCTCACCAGCGGCGAACAGACCGGTGATATTGGTCTGCAACTCATAATCTACCCACAGACCACCCATCGTGTAGTGTACTGCGGGATAAATCATCATAGGAGTGGTATAAGGATCCTCGTCGACGATCTTCTGATACATCTGGAAGAGGTTTCCATAACGTTGTTCCACCACATCGCGACCCAGACGCTGGATAGCTTCTGCGAAGTCGAGATAAACAGCCAATCCGGTAGGACCTACACCATAACCAGCATCGCAACGCTCTTTGGCAGCACGGCTAGCCACATCGCGAGGTACCAAGTTACCGAAAGCGGGATAACGACGCTCCAGATAGTAGTCGCGATCCTCTTCTGCAATATCGTTGGCTTTCTTCTGTCCTGCACGGATAGCTTCGGCATCTTCCTTCTTCTTAGGAACCCAAATACGACCGTCGTTACGCAGCGACTCGCTCATCAGAGTCAGTTTCGACTGATAGTCGCCGTGTACGGGAATACAGGTGGGGTGAATCTGAACATAGCAAGGATTGGCAAAAAGGGCACCCTTCTTGTGGCAAGCCCAAGCAGCCGAACCATTGGAGTTCATAGCGTTGGTGGAGAGGAAATAAACATTACCGTAACCACCAGTGCACATTACCACACAGTGGGCAGCCCAACGTTCAATGGCACCCGTCTTCAGGTCGCGGGTAATGATACCACGAGCACGACCGTCAACGATTACGAGGTCGAGCATCTCATGACGCTCATGGAGCTTCACACTACCACGATGAATTTCGCGACTCAGAGCACCATAGGCACCCAGAAGGAGCTGCTGACCCGTTTGGCCACGAGCATAGAACGTACGGCTTACCTGCGTACCACCAAACGAACGGTTGTCGAGCAATCCACCGTAATCACGAGCAAAAGGAACACCCTGGGCAACACACTGGTCGATGATGCTGCCACTCACTTCGGCCAAACGATAAACGTTGGCTTCGCGGGCACGATAGTCGCCACCCTTGATGGTATCTTTGAACAGACGACCGATAGAGTCGCCATCGTTCTGATAATTCTTAGCAGCATTGATACCACCCTGTGCGGCAATAGAGTGAGCACGGCGAGGACTATCCTGGATGCAGAAAATGTCGACATCGAAGCCGAGAGCACCCAGCGAAGCGGCTGCAGAGGCACCAGCGAGACCCGTACCTACAACGATGATCTTGATCTTACGTTTGTTGGAGGGGTTCACAAGCTTTTGTGCCGATTTGTAATTGGTCCATTTTTCAGCCAAAGGACCTTCAGGTATCTTAGAATCTAATTTCATAGACAGTTTTCTTTCTTTGAATTTATATTATCTCATTTCACGTCCACAGCGGGAACGCTTCAGAAAAAACAATCGTTATTCTCGTTAGCTATCGCGTTAGACCAAGAAGAACACATAGAGAGGTACCAGAGCGAAGCCTAAGCAGATAACCCATGCATAGATAATGCCGATCACCGAGATGATGGGGTACCAAGTGTAGTTGGTGAGACCCAAAGTCTGGAAAGCACTCTCGAAAGCATGACGCATGTGGAACCACAGAGCTACGAAGCAAGCCAGATAGAAGAGCACATAGATCACATTCTTGAAGAGGTCGCGAGCCTGATAGTAGAAGTCGGGCTCAATCTCAATCTCGGGAACAGCTTCTTTCAAAGCACGTTTGTCCTCTTTGCTGATCTTGTGGATCCATTTGCCATCTTCGCTCAGCTGTTCTGGCTGGATGTTGTTGAGGAAATCAACCACGGGAAGAGCCTGGCGCATCTTAGCCACCTGGTCGTTGTACTGCTGCATGGTCTGTTCGTCAACCTTACCCTGCATCATCTGAAGTTGTTGCTCATTGGCGCTAACAAACTCTTCGGGCGACATACCGTAAGCGGCACTCTGCTGAAGCACTGCCGACACCTGAGGCGTCTGGATCTCTTCAGTCTTAGCCATGTAGATACCTTCAGTGACACCAATCTTCACGAAGTAGAAGTTGAAGAAGTGGACGATGAGGAACAGGAAGATCACGATACCTGTCCAAATCATCAGTTTAGAACCCTTGGAGGTCTTCGTCTTGCTAGCATGCTGATAGCCTACAGGACGTGCCTTCTTATTCTGCAGCGTGATGACGACGGTGCAAATAATGTGGAACAGCAGTACTGCCATCAGGACAATCTCAAATACCTTCACAAAGATATTGGTGCCCATAAAGTGGCAGAATTGCGAGTACCAAAGTCCACCGTCATTACGCAGAATACAGAGGTTGGCACACATGTGGAAAGCAAGGAAGAGTAGCAGGAACCCTCCCAACAGAGCGATCACGAGTTTCTTCGTGATTGAACTAATTTTTACTAAATTGCTCATGAGTGTTTTAGATGTTAATAATTTAATGATAAAATGATTTGATTTACTTTTCTAATAGGATCGACATCAGCGAAGGAAATTGCCCTTCTTGTCGAACTGAAGTTCCTTTTCGTTGTCAAGTTCAATCTCATATCCCCGCGAATCCTTCTCCATCTTCAGTATGGCAGCCCCTCGATGGTTCTGTTTTACATAGGTACGGATAGCCGCAGGGATGGCACTCTCGGGAATAGCCACGCTCGATTCCACCTCTTTCCATCCGCCGTCGCGGTTAAACTCGATGGTGGTGCCATCAACCAGACGCACCGTATATTCTATCTTGTAACCATCAATCTCCTGCCAGCAATAGCTGATAGCCACATTGTTCCAGTTGTTCATCACATAATGCTGGGCAGCCTTAGGCAGCTGGTCGCGTTTTATCTGTTTGCGGTTGTCGGCCCAAAGGCTTCCCGCCATCACTACAACGCTGAGAATGAGGATTAATACTTTTTTCATATCTATATCTTATTTAAAGTTTAAAAGAACTCATAATATGGGAAACATAAAAATATAAATCGTAGACAGAATCGTCGTCATAACGACTAGCCTCCATCAGATCGTAAGGCTTCTTCTTTATAAATACCAACTGTTGTCCTATCACATTGAAATCATATATGTGGAGAAATTCATACTCGTCTGATATACTAACCGTATGTAGAGCCTTTTTAGGGCTCGATCCATCGCCCGACTTATAGATGGGGAAAAGAACACAATAAAGCATTTCTTTATAAAGCTCCATCTCGTCATATCGTTGCAATATATCAAGAATCGAGAGAACATATACATAATGTTTTAAGCGGTGCGGATTATCGTGGATAGCTTTTTTCGCGAAATCGAGTGCTTTGTTGTGTAGGGCTATAACCTGCTCTTCGGGCATCGAATCGGTAATCAGATTACCATAATAGTCGGCCGAATCAATAAAATCGGAATCACCATAACCGAAATAGCCTTCGGCAAAGATACTTCCGTAGTAGAGGTAATGGCACTCCTCGAAGGTCAAATTGGTGTCGCCCTCCAAGAAACGTTGTTTCAACTTAGGATAATAATATTGATTATTAGGATCGGTAGTATATTTCTCAATCTTCTTGTAGTTCGGCACCATCTCATCATGATAGGGGAAAAGCGAAGGTTGTGCCCATGCCGAACCCATACCTATCGTTAAAGCGATAAGCATCAGCAAAAAGTGGCGCATGTTGAATGTTCTATTGTTCATCTGTAATTATTTTATTGTATTATTTATTAAACGATAAAAGCATCGGTTTGTTGCCGAAGCTAGTAATCTTATCACCAAAACGATAAGCCATCTGACCATCTACCAACGTCATCTCCACACGACTGTGGAATGTCATCCCCTCGAGGGGCGACCATTGGCATTTGTATAGCAAATCCTTCTTCTCAATCTTGTTCTCTACCGCCGGACGTACCAGCACCAAGTCGGCGTAATACCCCTCACGGATAAAGCCGCGCTCCTCTATGCCGAAGAGGAGGGCAGGGTTATGACACATCTTCTCTACCAACAGCGGGAACCACGTAGGAGCAATCTGCGGATCGAGCGATTCAGGTGTTGCAAAGAAAGGCTCCAACATCATCAGCAACGTATGTTGTATCGAGGGAATACCGCTAGGAGCATCGAAATAAGGTTTCTCTTTGCTTTGGAGGGTATGAGGAGCATGGTCCGAACCTATCGTATCTATCAGTCCGTCGTAAAGGGCAGCCCATAGCGCCAACCTATCGTCATTGCTCTTGATAGAAGGATTGCATTTGATCTTGTTGCCCAACGAAGGATAGTCACGATCGTCGAACCACAGATGGTTGGGCGTCACCTCTGCCGTAATATGCTTCTCGGCCAACGACTGGTTGCTGAACAGATTCAGTTCAGTAGCCGTACTCACATGGGCAATATGGAGATGGGTACCATACTTCCGCGCCCGTTCCACCGCCTTATAGGTCGACACATAGCAGGCCTCCGTCGAGCGTATCTTGGGGTGCAACTCAGCACTCTCCTTATCGGTACCTCCCACTTCGGCCCTATACATGATGGTGTTGTTCTTGATGATCGACTCATCCTCACAGTGGGCCACAATCAGTTTCTTCGACTTCTCGAACAGATAGTCGAGCTTCTGAGCATTGTTTACCAGCATATTGCCCGTCGAGGAACCCAGAAAGAGTTTGATAGCAGCATAGCGACGAGGATCAATCTCCAACAGTTCGTCAATATTATCGTTGGTAGCCCCAAGCATGAAGCCATAGTTCACCACACTCTTCTCGCTAGCCATCTGCTCTTTTTCCTCCAGCAGCGCCAACGTGGTGGTCTGCGGCTGGGTGTTCGGCATATCAATCACCGAAGTAACACCGCCGGCAACGGCAGCACGACTCTCAGTAGCAAAGTCGGCCTTCTCCGTCAATCCCGGATCGCGGAAATGAACATGGGTATCTATCACACCCGGCATCAGGTATCCCCCTTCGGCATCCACCTCCGTGTCGGCCTCCGGCATTGAGTCGGGCTCCTTTCCTAGCTCGTAGCGATACAGATGGGTAATCCGTTCACCCTCTATTTCCACAGCTCCGAAAAAGAGTTCCCCCTCGTTAACGATATGGGCGTTTTTGATAAGCAGGTTCATCAGTTAAAGCGATTAGTTATTGAAAAAAGATTACAGAGATAGCAGACAGTCAATTAGAATTTGTTCTTCTCAGCCCAACGGCGACCCGCATTGATGGCCTCCGAATTGGTTTCATAGATATTCTTCACCACAAACTGGCCCGTATGATCGATGCAGCCCCATTTGCCATCCATCTTGGAGGGAGCAGCCCTGTTGTTCCAAGTGCGGATAAAGGGACGAGCATCCTCGAAATGGGGAGCAATCACATAGTTGCCTTTGAAGTCTACGTAGCCCCAATAGCCCGTAGCCACATTCTTCACCGGCCACAGCCAGTGACCCAGTTCCTGATCGTTGTCCCACTCGTAGCCAGCATTATAGGCATCGTTGGTATTCACAAATACATTCTGCGAAAGCCATTCACCGTTATCGTCGATGCTGGCCCAGAAGCCCTCATATTTGCAAGTAGCAAAACGACCCGTATCGTTTATAAAATGGGTAGCATCCTGATAGATAGGTTCAATACACCATTCGCCCGTAGGGTCAACCCATCCGTAGTTGCCCGTCGCAATATCGGATACCGGCAAACGCCATCCACTCATCGGACGTCCATGTTCTATCTGACTCAACGCATAATCGGCATCCTTCATCGTATAGAAAATGCAATGCGATATCTCTTTGCCATTGCGATCAATCGAACCCCAACGGCCGTTCTGTTTCACCTGTGCATAGATATAGTTGTGATCGATACCAAAGAAATCGGCTGCCTCATATTCAGGCTCCACACACCAGCGACCCAGATAGTTCACATAGCCCCACATACCGCTGTTCTTATCGCAGGTGGGATAGCGCCACGTATCGTAATGCAGACCGTTGATCCATTGCTGTCCTGCCAGATAGGCATCATGCTGTTCCATAAACACATTGGCAATCACCATCACACCCTTGCCGTCTATGCAGCCCCAACGGTCGCCCTGCTTCACACAAGCATAGGTCATCGGCTCATCGCCCACAAAGGGGGTAGCATCCTGATACACCGGTAGGAACTTCCAGTCGCCATAATAATTCACAAAACCCCACTTGTTATCAGCAGGATTCATCATGGGGTACACCCATTTGCCAGGCTCATCACCTTTCTCCCATGCCTTGCCAGCAGCTTCAGCCTCTTCCCAAGTGTTGAAAATGTTGCGAACAACCATCTGTCCTCTCACATCGCAGCAACCCCAGTAGCGGTCCAGTTTAACCACCGCGAAGCGTTTGAATTTGCCCTGAAAATCGAAAGCAGTACCAAATTGGGGAGCAATCTGCCATCCCCCTTTGTCGTTGCGATAGCCGAACATCTTACTACTTTTGTCCTGCGATAAGGTCTGTGCCACACTCCCGCCAACGAAGGCGAAAAGCAAGATTATGAATATGGTGAGTCGTTTCATATTTAAAAACTCTATATATTTTAGCAACTGCAAAAATACACTTTTTTTTGAAATCGTGAGCAAGAAAGTGAAGGAAAGTTATCAACAACTCATTGTGGTATCTGTAATATGTTGATTTTGAAACTGTGTCAAGGAGCAATAAAAAGTATTTCTTTTTTCCTTATCGTTACCTATTTCCCAACAATAGCAAAGCATCCTACAGCATCCGCATCGTTTACCCCTTCAAAACATCCCACCCTCTTTTCAAATGGAACAATCTTCACGAAAAGAGAAGTAATAAAACGGCATATTATTTATACCAAATAACCTATCTTTTTTCCGATGATTAGCAGCAGTACAAATCAAATACTTATTTCGTAATATTTAACACAGTAAATTAACTATTATTATCCCATCAAAAAGAAAGATTAGAAAGCAGTTATTTAAACCAATAATTTAAGTATAATAATTTGATTATAAACTATCAAATAAACGTTTTAATAAATCAATATATCATAATCATACCGATCAATACTAAAAGAATTATTATGTTTTTATCTTTACAATTATTAACACAATTATGTAACACCGTTTTTCCACCCACCGCGCACACGCTCTCCCCTACCCTCTTCCCTCCTCATTACCATCAACGTAGAGATCATCAATAAAGAAAATATTTATATTTATTGTGCCAAATTCGAAATATTTACTATCTTTGCAAAACATAAAAATAAGTAAATAATTTTAAATTATATTGAAATGCAAAGAGATACCGCTATCTTCGATCTCATCCAGAAGGAGAGAGAAAGACAAACTAAGGGAATCGAGCTTATCGCTTCTGAGAACTTCGTAAGCGACCAGGTGATGGAAGCTATGGGTTCCGTGATGACCAACAAATATGCTGAAGGCTATCCTGGAAAACGCTATTATGGCGGCTGCCAGATTGTAGACCAGAGCGAGACTATTGCTATCGAGCGTGCTAAACAGCTCTACGGCGCTGAATGGGCTAACGTACAGCCCCACAGTGGTGCACAGGCTAATATGGCCGTATTTATGGCTTGCATGCAGGCTGGCGATACCTTTATGGGTATGGACCTCAACCACGGTGGTCACCTCAGCCACGGTAGCCCCGTCAACTTCAGCGGTCTGATGTTCAAAGCTATCAGCTATGAGGTAAAAGAAGAAACGGGTACCGTCGACTACGACATGATGGAACAACGTGCCATGGAAGGCCGTCCCAAGATCATCATCGGCGGTGGTAGCGCTTACAGCCGCGACTGGGACTGGAAACGTATGCGCGAAATTGCCGACAAATGTGGTGCTCTCCTCATGGGCGACATCAGCCACCCCAGTGGTCTTATCGCTAAGGGTCACCTCGAGAACGCTGTGAAATATTGCCATATCGTTACCACCACTACCCACAAAACCCTCCGCGGACCTCGTGGCGGTATGATCCTCCTGGGCAAAGATTTCGACAATCCTTGGGGCAAGAAGACTCCTAAGGGCGAAATCAAGAAGATGAGCCAGCTGCTCGACAGCGCTGTATTCCCCGGCACCCAGGGTGGTCCTCTGGAGCATGTTATCGCTGCTAAGGCTGTTGCTCTGGGCGAGGCTCTGACCGACGATTACGATCGTTATATCGTTCAGGTGATGAAGAACGCCAAACGTATGTCGGAATGCTTCATGAACAAGGGTTACAAGGTTATCAGCGGTGGCACCGACAACCACCTCATGCTCATCGACCTCCGTCCTAAGTTCCCCGAGATGACTGGTAAAGAGGCTGAGAACGCTCTCGTCGCTGCCGACATCACCGTCAACAAGAACATGGTTCCCTTCGACAGCCGTAGCGCTTTCAAGACCTCTGGTCTCCGTGTAGGAACGCCTGCCATCACCACCCGTGGTCTGAAAGAGGATGATATGAGTGTTATCGTTGACATGATCGACAACGTACTCTGCAACTTCACCAACGAAGACGTCATTGCTAAGACCCGCAACACCGTCAACGAGATGATGCAGAACCGTCCTCTCTTCGCTTGGTAATCAACCACCATCATATCAAGTCCTTAGGGCTCTTTTTGTGCCCTAAGGACTTTTTTCTTTTCTACAAGCATCACCCTTTATTTGAAATCGCAACATACTCCTGCCGTCATAGAACCTCACTCCATCCTATGCGATTTCTTACAAAAACCATAACATAAAAACAAAAACACAATCCTTATGAATATTCTTGTCACCGGCGGTGCCGGATTCATTGGCAGCCATACCATCATTGAACTCTACAAAGCGGGCCACACCGTAGTGGTCGTCGATAACCTCAGCAATTCAAGCAAGGAGAGTCTGCGAAGAGTAGCCGAACTTGCTGGCGTAGAGAAAATACCCTTCTATCCTGTGGATATCCGCGATCGCGAGGGACTCAACAAAGTGATGGAATCCCATACCTTCGATGCCTGCATCCATTTTGCGGGACTCAAGGCTGTTGGCGAATCGGTAGAAAAGCCTTGGGAGTATTACGAGAACAATATCAATGGTACGCTGGTACTGCTCGATGTGATGAGAAAACATAACTGCAAGAATATTATCTTCTCGAGCAGCGCTACCGTTTATGGCGATCCTGCCGTCATCCCCATCACCGAGGAGTGTCCCAAAGGTCATTGCACCAATCCCTATGGACAAACCAAGAGCATGCTCGAGGAGATTCTGATGGATATCCAGAAAGCCGATCCCGAATGGAATGTGGTACTCCTACGTTATTTCAACCCCATCGGAGCCCATCCCAGCGGCCGTATCGGCGAAGATCCTCAGGGCATCCCCAACAACCTGATGCCTTATATCACCCAAGTGGCTGTGGGCAAACGCGCCGAACTGGGTGTCTTCGGCAACGACTACGACACCCCCGACGGTACTGGCGTCCGCGATTTCATCCATGTCGTCGATCTCGCCACCGGCCACGTCAAAGCACTGCAAGCTATCCAACGGCAGTGTGGCATCTCCATCTATAACCTGGGTACGGGCCACGGATACAGTGTCCTCGACCTCGTCAAAGCCTTCCAGTCGGCCACCGGCATCACCATCCCCTACAGCATCAAAGCCCGTCGCCCGGGCGATATCGCCACCTGCTATAGCAACCCCGCCAAAGCAGAACGCGAACTGGGATGGAAAGCACAGAATGGTATCAACGAGATGTGCCGCGATGCATGGAACTGGCAGCGCCAAAATCCCGAAGGCTACAAAGCATAACCCCTTGTCGTTTTATTCACATTCATAACATTCAGCATTTTGCTATGAACAAACCTATCCTACTTCTATTCGTATTGCTCCTCCTCACCACCGTCGCCTGCAATCGCAATCCCCATCAGCCTATGATAGGCGACACCATCCCTGTGGTTACCGATCAAGAGTCGTCGCTTCAACGGGGCGACCTCCTCTTCGTGGGTGGCGACAGTCAGATGGACGACGCCATTATGGGCAGCACTGGTTATTTCACCCACGTAGCCATCGTCGACCGCCAAGGCGACGACATCTACCTCATCGAGTCGACCCCCCGCCACGGAGTCACCTACCGTCCCATTGCCGACTTCTACCAAGATGCCATGCTCAGCGACAGCACCCGTGCCACCATCTACGGCATGCGTTTGTCCCATCCCTTCGATGTCGACAAAGCTATCGCCATCGCCAAATCGCATATCGGCGAAACCTACGACTCCCTCTATCTCCCCGGCAACGACCGTGTCTACTGCTCCGAGCTGGTCACCGAAGCCTATCTCGATATGGACGGGAAACCCATCTTCTCGCTCCATTCTATAAACTTCCGCGATGTCAACGGCGAAATGCCGCAGTTCTGGATCGACTGGTATCAGCAGCTCCACGCTCCCATCCCCGAAGGGGTGCTGGGCAGCAACCCCAACAATATGTTTAAATCTTCGAAACTCAATATGGTGTGTAAGCTCTAATCCCCCCATGACGAGTACCGATATCCTCAATCAATGCGCCCACGTTGCCCAATGGTTATGGCAACGCCAGTGGGCCGAACGCAACGGTGGAAATATGGTAGCCCTGCTCCCCGCCGATGCCGATACCGAATACCGTCAGCTGCCGCCACTCTCCTCTCCTACCCCCATCGGACTCTCCGTACCCCATCTCATCGGCCGCCATCTATACTGCAAAGGGAGTGGCTGTCGTATGCGCGATCTGGCTCGTGCGCCGATGGATTATGGGTCGATCATCCGCATCCTCCCCGACGGAGAGCATTATATTATTGTAGCCAGCCGTCCTATCCTCCCCACCAGCGAGCTCGCCTCCCATCTCGCCATCCACAACTATCTCGTCGCCTCCCATTCCCCTCATCAGGCCACACTCCACACCCATCCTCATCATCTCATAGCCCTCTCCCATCGCCTCCCCTCGCTCGATTCCCTCTCCGATCAGCTCCTCTCCATGATGCCCGAAACGCGACTCTTCGTCCCTCGCGGCATCGGCATCGTCCCCTATCTCGAGCCCGGCAGTGTCGCCTTAGCCCAACAAACCCTCGCCCAGCTCCACCACCACGATATCGTCCTCTGGAGCCAACACGGCGTCCTCGCCGTAGGCCCCGATATGGAAGAGGCCTTCGACACCATCGATATCATGGAGAAATCGGCCCGCATCCTCCTTCTCTCCCAAAGCCGATAACCCCTCCCCCACAATCGCTTCCTTTCCCTTTTTGCCCCCCTCTTTTAGCGGGGGGAAATCCCTTATAGCTTTCGGATATCCCGGATGTTCCGGATGTCCC
>JAUNHX010000045.1 GCA_030523765.1 Bacteroidales bacterium
TGCCAATCTTTTATAGAGAGCATCTCATAACGAGATGCTCTTCTTTTTTTATCCCTTTTATTCTTTCTTTTATCTTGTAATACAATTTTTTCTATCCTTTGTCGTTAAATGGGAAAATGGTACTTATGAGGTTTAAATCGAATGTTCTGCTGCGTGATGTGGCTGGCGAGAAAGCACTATTTCTTCAAGGTCGTAGGGTAGGGGAGATGACTAAGGTGATCGCCCTGAATGAATCGTCGCTTTTGCTATGGGATAAACTGAACAATAGCGATTTCGTTGTTGAGGATGTGGCTAAGGTGTTGATGGAGCATTATGAGGTGGATAGTGAGAGGGCGTTGGCTGATGCTTCTCGCTGGATTGAACGGCTTTCGGAACAGGGTCTCTTTGTATAGTTTTGTTTAGTAAAATGATATTATAGTTTATTTTAATCGGTTTTGATGAATCAAGCTACCTACCATATTGGCGGAATGTATCTCTCGATGAGGGGCGGTGATACTTTGGAACGACTGCATCTTGTTGAGGGGATGGCGCCTTTCAGGGTGATGGATTGTGAGGCCGATGAGTTTGTTTGTTTCGATGAGGCGTTTTTGTTGCCTTCGGGGGCGGAGCGGCTTATACAGTTCAATTTTGAAGAGGGCCTGGGGGTATGTTCGTTCTACAGAAAGGAAGCTGATTATTATTTCTCTATAGAGGGTAATAGGGAGTTGGCGTTGCTTCATCATCGTCGCGATAGTCATCTCGTTACTTGCTCGTCGATCGTTAATGCCTCGTTTCTCCGTTATATGATGTGGATGGCTTACACGTTGTTGGCATTGCCTACGTTGGCTTCACCTATCCATAGTTCGGTTTTGGTATATCGGGGTGAGGCAGTGCTTTTCTTGGGCGATTCGGGTGTTGGTAAGAGTACCCACACTCGCCTGTGGAGAGAATATATAGAACAGGTTCATCTTTTGAATGACGACAGTCCAATCATCATGGCTCGTTCGTATCATTTCGAGGTTTATGGATCGCCTTGGAGTGGAAAGAGTGCCTGTTTTCATCAGCGCTGTTTCCCTATAAGGGCTATTGTCCGTTTGTCGCAGGGCAATGAGAATAGGATGGAGCGTATTTCGAGGAAGATGCAAGCGTTTGGAGCTCTTCATCCGTCGTTGCCTCCGTCGTTGGCACAAGATGATTATTATGGTGATAGGATTATTGCTATGACTAACAAGCTTATCGAGAAGATTCCTATCTATCATCTTTCCTGTTTACCTAATGCTGAAGCTGCGCTTCTTTGCTGCCAGATGCTTTATCCCGATAACGAATAAGATTGTATGAAACATACGGATGCTCATCAATTGCTGAAAGATGCTATCAAGGATCAAGGTGTGGTGCAACTATCTGTTCATGGCGATAGTATGCGCCCTTTGTTGCATAAGGGCGATAGGGTGAGTATTGCGCGATTGGATAGGGGTGTTGTGGTGGGTGATGTGTTGCTTTTCTCTTATGCTGACCAACTGATACTGCATCGGCTGATTGGGATTGAGAATGAGTCGCATTGTTTGGTAATGCGGGGTGATCATAATGAGTCGGTAGAAAGGATTAGGGAGAATGATGTGATGGGGGTGATGACAGAGGTGCAGTATGCTGATGGAAAACAGATTCAGTGCAGTTCGGCAGTATGGCGTCATCGTTCACGTATCAATCAGATGATCTACCCTATCCGCTCGTTTCTTCGCAAGCATTTCAATGCTGAGAAAAGGGCAAAGATGATGCCTTGGTATTTCATGCTTCTTGTTATCTTGATGTGGGCCCCATTGAATGGATTGGGTGTCCCGTTGGATAATTTTGTGTTGGGTATCCGGTTGGATCACCTACTTCATGCTTCAGTGTTTGTTCCTTGTACCTGGTTTTTGGCCACTCGTCCACAGTGTCGTTATGGGTGGATATGGTTGTTGGGTGTATTGGTGGGTGTTGTCACAGAGAGTGGGCAGTACCTCTTGCCTTATCGGGGTTTTGATATCAACGATATGGTGGCTAACGCCTTGGGGGTATCGCTTGGATGGTTCCTCTATTGGGTACATCGCAGAGGTAATAAGTAAAATATTTTCGCGCTTATTATCTTGCGTATTAGTTTTTTTTTGTATTTTTGTTTTCTCAAATTGGACACAAAGTCCGAAGTCTTAACTCAAAAGAAAGATTAGATATGTCTGATTGTTTAGTAATTACGCCGACCTACAACGAAAAGGAGAATATCGAAAATATTATCCGAAAAGTGTTTTCGCTCGATAAAGAGTTCGATATGCTTATTGTAGAAGATAACTCTCCTGATGGTACTGCAGATATTGTTAAGCGACTCATGCAGGAGTTCCCCAATCGCCTTTTTATCAAAGAAAGGAAGGGCAAACTGGGTCTCGGTACCGCCTATCTTGACGGTTTCCGCTATGGTATGGAGCATGGCTATGATTATATGATAGAAATGGATGCCGACTTTTCGCACAACCCCGAGGATCTTCCTCGCCTATATGAGGCTTGCTCGACGGGGAAGGGCGATGTGGTAGTTGGTTCCCGTTATGTCGATGGGAAGATTAGTGTGGTGAACTGGCCTATGGGACGACTAATGATGTCGTACTATGCTTCGGTTTATGTTCGTCTGATAACGGGCATGAAGGTGATGGACTCTACGGCTGGTTTTGTATGCTATAGCCGTAGGGTGTTTGAGAAACTGAAGTTCGATAAGGTTAAGTTTGTTGGTTATGCTTTCCAAATCGAGATGAAGTATACTGCTACTCGCTTGGGCTTCAAGATCTATGAGGTTCCGATCATCTTTACCGACCGTGTCCTTGGAGTCTCGAAAATGAGTATGAAGATCTTCAAGGAGGCTTTCTTCGGTGTATTCAATCTCCGATTCCGTAAGTGGAAAAACTATTAATAGAAACTGTTATCTGATTCGATTATGATGAAATTAAAATATATTTTATTGGTTGCCCTCCTCTCTATGGGCAGCACCATGTGGGCACAGAATAAGATGCTCAGCTCGAAACAACTGATGACCTATAGTCTCTATCCTCGTATGGATGTGGCTAATGTGCAATTTGTTGGCAATACTAATCAGTATGTTTATAGCAAGGATACTGTTATCTATATGGGTAAAAAGAACAAGATTCAACCCTTCTTAACCTTATCTCAGCTTAACAAAGCAGTGGCTGCTGCTCATAAGACGGAACTGAAACGTATCCCTGGTATAAAATATATAAACGATAACGAGTTTGCTTTTGTCTCGGGTACTGAATATCTGAAGTACAACACTAAGACCAAACAGGTTTCGAGTCTTGCTGATTTATCGAGTGGGTTGGGGAAACAGAACCTCGATATGGCTCCCGAACAGTATCATTATGCTTATACCATTGGTAATAATCTCTATGTGGACTTTGGTAGTGAGGTAGTTGATCGTGCGTTCGAGGATAAGAATAGCGATATCGTCTTTGGTCAGAGTGTCCACCGCAACGAGTTTGGTATCGAGAAAGGTACTTTTTGGTCGCCTAAGGGCAATCGGTTGGCTTTCTATCGGATGGATCAGTCGATGGTGACTGATTATCCGATGGTGAATACGAGTGCTCGTATTGCTGAGGCTGCTCCCTTCAAATATCCTATGGCTGGTATGAAGAGCCATGAGGTGACGGTGGGTATTTTCGATTGCAAAGCCGATACGACTATCTATCTGGAAACGCGCAAGAACAACTCGGTGGCAGAGCGAGAGATGTATCTTACTAACCTTACTTGGAGTCCCGACGAGCGTTACCTCTATATCGCTAAGATTAATCGTGAACAGAACCATGTTTGGATGGAACGTTACGATGTTACTACGGGCAAACTGGATAAGGTTCTCTTCGAGGAGACCGATCCTCGCTATACGGAACCTTGCGAAGGCCCTATCTTTATTCCTAACAATCCTAACCAGTTCCTTTGGTATAGCCTGCGTGATGGCTACAAACACCTTTATTTATACAACATCGATGGTACGATGCTTCGTCAGATGACTCGTGGTGAATACGAGGTGGAGGGCTTTATCGGTTTTGATAGCAAGTGTGAGAATTTCTTTATCTATGCCAACAAGGACAACTTGATTGGTCGTGCTGCTTATAAGGTGAATATGAAATCGGGAGCTATGTCTCCTATCACCAATATTGATGGTACTCATACGGTGACCGTTAGTGCTGATGGTACTCATTACATCGATCGCTATAGCGGAACGCTTACCACTTCGCGTTGCTATGTGAAGAATGCTAAAGGAACGGTGGCAACGCTTTGCGAGGCCGTGAATCCTCTCGACGAGTATGCTATGCCGGGTATTCAGATGGGCACTATCAAGGCTGCCGATGGCAAGACGGATCTCTATTATCGTCTTATCACTCCTCCCAATATGAAGCCGGGTGAGAAATATCCTACATTGGTATATGTGTATGGTGGTCCTCACAGTCAGTTGGTAACTGATAGTTGGCTGGGTGGTGGTAATCTTTATTTCCTCTTCTTGGCTCAGCAGGGTTATGTGATCTTTACGGTCGATAACCGTGGTACCGATAATCGTGGCTTTGAATTTGAAAGCTGTACTCACCGCCATTTGGGTGAGATTGAGATGGCCGACCAATTGGAGGGTGTAAAATTCCTTAAGTCGCTGCCCTATGTTGATCAAGACCGTATGGGTGTTGAGGGCTGGAGCTTTGGTGGCTTTATGACGATTACTATGAAACTGGCTCATCCTGAGATATTCAAAGTAGGTTGTGCTGGTGGTCCTGTTATCGATTGGAAATGGTACGAGATTATGTATGGCGAACGCTATATGGATATGCCTGATGAGAATCCGGAAGGCTACAAGAACAACAGCCTCCTCAATAAGGCTGACAATTTGGAGGGTCGTCTGCTTGTGATTCATGGTGCTGAAGATAATACAGTTGTTTGGCAGCATTCTATCGAGTTTGTTGAGGCTTGTATCAAGGCTGGCAAACTGGTGGATTATTTTATCTATCCTCATCATGAGCACAATGTGCATGGTATAGACCGCATTCATCTCTATGAGAAGATGTTCGACTACTATGAGACATTCCTCAAATAAGATATAATAGTGAAGATAGTGGCTACGCAATCGATGATAGATTGCGTAGTCTCTTTTCCAAAACACATCCTATCCTAACAGTATCAAATAAACCCATAATAACTACCATATGAAACGAAATACTCTTCTCCTGCTCTCTCTCGCTGTCATGATGGCCGCCTCGATAGCTTCAAAAGCACAAAGTCGCGAGGTGATGATCCTTTATAACAACGCCTTTGTGCATCAGAAAGAGTATCGTCCCGATGAGGCTATGAAGTGTCTGCGTCTTGCTATTCAACTCGATAGCACCTTCGTTCCTGCCTACAATCTGATGGGGTATATCTATGAGGATGCCTATGTGCAGTACGATTCGGCTCTGATGACCTATCGTAAGATTCTTGATATTGATAGCAATTATTCGAAAGCCTATGTCAATATCGGTCATATCTTCTTCTTGATGAAAAAATACGACGAGGCGTTGAAATGCAACGAAAAGGCGGTGGCTGTCGATCCTACCTATGGTGATGCCTACTTCAATATCGGTTGGATATACAATATCAGAGGCGATCTTGAGAAATCGATCGAATATATTTTTCGCGCTGCACAATTCGGATCGAGGGAGGCCAAAGAGTTCTTAGATCGTAATGGCTATAACGAAGACTTGCAAGAAGACTATAGCGATGGCTTCAACGATGATATAGAATAGCCCCACATAAGTAATAAAAAGAGTATATACGAACTTAAAAATACAGTCATAGCATATGTTTACAGGCATTATAGAAACCACCGCACGTGTGGTTAAAATTGAGAAAGAGAATACCAATTACCATTTCACCCTCGAGGTGCCCTTCGGCAACGAGTTGGCGATCGATCAGAGCATGGCTCACGATGGCTGCTGCCTTACGGTGGTGAAAGTTGATAAGGAGAAGCGACAGTATGTAGTTACCGCGATGGATGAGACGATGCTTAAAACCAACCTTGCCTCTTGGAAGGTGGGAACGGAAGTCAACGTGGAACGTTCCATGCCGATGGATGGTCGTTTCGATGGTCATATAGTACAAGGTCATGTCGATCAGACGGCTACTTGTACTCGGGTTGTCGATGAGAATGGCAGTTGGCGTTTTTATTTTGAATATGATCCTACCAAGAACGATTTCTTCACTGTCCCCAAGGGGTCAATCTCTATCAATGGAGTCAGTCTTACGGTGGTCGATTCGCAGAAGGGTATGTTCTCTGTTGCCATCATCCCCTATACCTATCAAGTAACTAATTTCCACAATTTCCAGCCTGATACTGTTGTCAATATCGAGTTCGATGTGATTGGTAAATATGTGCAACGTCTTATGGCTCAGTATATGGAGGGGCAGCGCTAAACACGAATAATTTTTTTGTTGATAAATTTGAAGGCCGACCGTTGTAATGATGGGCGGCTTTCTGTTTGCCCTCCTTTGTAATAGTAGTGTACAATATTATAGTTGTCAATCAACCTCTTATAACCTTTTTTCTTAAAAAAGACGTTTTATTTGCGCCGTATCGGGAAATGTTTGTATCTTTGCAATCGGAATAAACATTGTATTATTCCACTGATAGTTATGCTAAGTGCTCAGATCAAATAATATACCATCATATGAGAAACATACGCAAAGTTACCCAAGATCTCTACTGGATTGGCTCCAACGACCGTCGTTTATCTCTTTTTGAGAATGTGTTGCCTATTTCCCGTGGAGTCTCTTACAACAACTACCTACTCCTCGATGAGAAAACTTGTCTCTTTGATACCGCCGACGCTGCTGTTCATCTACAGTTCTTTGAGAACTTGGCTGCTGCCCTCGATGGCCGTAAGCTCGATTATCTGGTAGTTCACCATATGGAACCCGACCATTGTGCTCTTATTGAAGACCTTTTATTGCGTCATCCCGAGGTAACCATCGTTACCAACAACAAGGTTGTCAATATGATTGGACAGTTCTTCGATCTTAATCTTGAAGGTCATCTGCAGTTGGTCAACGAAGGCGATACCCTTAATACGGGCAAACATACCCTTCACTTTGTCAACACCCCTATGGTTCACTGGCCTGAGGTGATGATGAGTTATGACGACTGTGACAAGATCCTCTTCTCGGCCGATGCTTTCGGTACTTTTGGTGCACTCAATGGCAATATCTTTGCCGATGAGTTCAACTTCGAGACCGAATGGCTCGACGATGCTCGTCGCTATTATACCAATATCGTTGGTAAATATGGTCCTCAGGTGCAAATGGCACTCAAGAAGGCTTCGGCTCTCGATATCAAGATTATCTGCCCCTTGCATGGTCCTGTATGGCGCGACAACCTCTCGTTCTATCTTAAAAAGTACGATCTTTGGAGTCGCTACGAGCCCGAAGAGAAAGGTGTTCTGATGGTTTACGGCTCCATGTATGGCCATACCGAGTCGGCTATGGAGTCTCTTGCTACGATGTTGGCCGAACGTGGTATTCGCAACATTGCTATGTATGATGTTAGCCATACTGATGTCAGTATCCTTCTCAGTGAGGCTTTCCGTGTAAGTCATATCGTTGTTGCTGCTCCCACCTACAACGGTAACATCTATACACCTATTGAGAGTTTCCTTAACGATTTGCTTATCCATAATCTGCAAAACCGTACCTATGCTGTCATCGAGAATGGCACATGGGCTCCTCAGGCGGCCAAAGGTATGCGGGCTATCATCGAACAGATGAAGAATAGTTCTATCCTTGAGCCAGTCCTTACTATCAAGTCGGCCATCAAGCAGCCTCAATTCGCACAGGCTGAATCCCTTGCCGATGCTATAGTTCATTCTTTGAAACAATAATATCCCATATCAAATAAACATTAGTCATGTTAAATAAGAAAGTTTCTGCTCTCCTCAATGAGCAAATCAACAAAGAGCTTTATTCCGCATATCTCTATCTAGATATGTCAAATTATTTCGAACAGCGTGGTCTGAATGGTTTCGCCAATTGGTATTATATCCAAGCTCAGGAAGAACGCGATCATGCTATGCTTTTCTATCGCTATATGCTCAACAATGGTGAAGCTGTAACGTTGGAAGCCATTGCTAAACCCGACAAGATCTTTAAGGCTGACATGGATGTTCTCCAGGCTGGATTGGAACACGAAGAGTATGTTACCGCTTCGATCAACAACATCTATGCTGAAGCATCAAAAATTAAAGATTTTCGCACCATGCAGTTCCTCGACTGGTTCGTTAAAGAGCAGGGCGAGGAGGAAACCAATGCCCACGAGCTTATCTCTAAGATGGAGCTCTTTGGCAACGATCCTCGCAGCCTCTATATGCTCAATCAGGAACTTGCAGCACGTGTGTATAGCGCTCCCTCGCTAACGCTGTAAGCTTATAATAATGTTGGGACATTATCCCATCTTTAATAATTTCATAACCCCAAACTAAAAGTAAAAAATTTTTATGAAGAAAAGATTCATCTGCCCCGTCTGCGGTTACGTCTATGAAGGCGAAGAAATGCCCGAGAAATGCCCCATCTGCGGAAAACAAATGGTTGAAGAGAAAGCCGACGAGAAAGTCTGGGCTGCCGAACATATCATCGGTGTTGCCAAGGGCGCTCCTGAAGATATCCTCGAAGACCTCCGCATGAACTTCAATGCTGAGTGTATGGAAGTTGGTATGTATTTGGCTATGAGTCGCGTTGCTCATCGTGAAGGCTATCCTGAGATCGGTCTCTATTGGAAAGAGGCTGCTCTTGAAGAGGCTGAACATGCTGCTAATTTTGCCGAGCTTCTTGGTGAGGTTGTTACCGATAGCACCGAAGAGAACCTTCGCGTTCGCGTTGAGGCTGAATATGGCGCTACCGCTGGTAAGACCGATTTGGCTAAACGTGCTAAAGCACTCAATCTCGATGCTATCCACGACACTGTTCATGAGATGGCTCGCGATGAGGCTCGTCACGGTAAAGCCTTCCAAGGTTTGCTGGAACGTTATTTCAAGAAATAATTAATTCTATCAACGATTAGTTATAGGGTGTTCTGTTTCAACAGAACACCCTTTTTTATACATCCTTCTTTATTATATTAGAATAAGCTTTGGGTTGTATAGGCGATGCTATGGGGTGTGGATAGAGTGTTTCTTTGCTTTGAATGGGGTAATAAGGGTAAGGAAAAGTGAGGTGTATTCGAATAATGTACACTAATATAATATTGTTTAGGAGTAGAGGGAAGATGGTGAAAATCGCTTAAGAGAGAGACTTAGATAGATTTTAATATAATTGTTGTAATATTTTGAGGAATAAGCTCTTATGTGAATATGTGATAGTATCTGCATGAGCCTCATTGAGACTCATATGTGTGAGGGTGGTAGGACGTAGGGTCCAAGGAGGGAAGGACGTAGGGTTCGAGGTGCCTAGCTCTTA
>JAUNHX010000046.1 GCA_030523765.1 Bacteroidales bacterium
GTGCCATTATCGTCGTTGGTATCGGCTAGCAGTTTCAGTTCGCGTTCAAACTCAGCCTCGCTAGTTTCAGAGGTAAGGGCTGCAGTACTCATCAGCTCCTTTTGGAAGTCTTCCAAACATTCCGGATACTCTTGTCGCTGATTCATCTCAATGATAGCCTTCACATCGTCAGCGCCGATAGCATATAGGTCGTTCTCACCCTCGTAGGCATACCACATAATACCGCGCAGCACATCGGTCTTCTTATACAGTGCCAATCCCTTCTTAAAGCGGATAGCCGTATTGGCTGGAGGAAACTTCTTCAGTGCATCAACATACACTTCATACTCGAAATTCAAACAGCACTTCAGTTTACCACACTGTCCAGCAAGCTTCTGCGGGTTGGGCAGTATTTGTTGTGCTTTAGCCACACTAGTGGTCACCGATTTGAAATTAGTAAGCCAAGTACTGCAACACAGCTCGCGTCCACAAGTACCAATACCGCCCACTTTGCCAGCCTCTTGTCGCACACCTATCTGCCGCATCTCCACCCTCACGTGAAACTCTTCAGCCAGCACCTTAATCAAACTACGGAAGTCTACTCGTTCATCGGCCGTATAGTAGAAGATAGCCTTGCTGTGGTCACCTTGATATTCAACATCGTTCACCTTCATCACCAATCCCAACTCTTCACTGATAGCACGAGTGCGAATCAGCGTATTGTGTTCCTCCATAATAGCCTGTGACCATCGCTCAATATCGGTGGTTTTAGCCCTACGGAACAGCTTCTTGATTGTTTCATTGCTGGGATCCACATTCTTCTTCTCCATCTGAATGCGACAAGCCTCACCTATCAAACTTACAATGCCCACATCGTGACCGGGAGCCCCCTCTACCGCTACCACATCACCCTCGCTTACATCAATACCTTCCGGTAAACGGTAAAAATCCTTGCGGTTGTTCTTAAAGCGAACCTCCACACAATCAAAGGGCATAGCACACGGTTGGCGTATTCCCTTCATCCAGTTATGCGAACCCACCTTACAGCAGCTACGCATTTCGCTCTCTTCAATAGGCACATAGCTCTTGGGGCAGTGATTGCATCCTCGAGGAAGATACGGACTGTCATCGAATTTCACCCAAGGCAGCGAGGGATCAGGATCTAGATAGGGATCCACCCCACCCTCAGGGTTCTCCACCTCAGGCACCTCCTCCATCTCATCTCTACTTATTTCAGCTGGTTTCTGCTGCTTGCGAGCCCTTTTTTCGGCCGCTTCGCGGGCATAAGCCTCAATATCGGCCAAAGTGGCCACATCTTCCGAAGCATCGTATTCAGGATCGGGCACCTCAATCTCTATCTGCTCCACCACCTTCAGGTTGGTATCCACTTTGGTTCCCGGTTGCGGTTTGTTAGCGACTTGATTTTGTTTTTGTTTTTTCGGTTTGTTGCGAGGTTGATTGGGGTTGTTCGGCTGCTTGTTGTCACGACGGTTATTGTCGCGCTGAACATTGTTGACAGTCGAGGAGTTATTATTATTACGGTCGTTGTCGACCTGAGGGTTGTTTTGTTTGTTTTCTTCCATTGAATTTTTATTACAAAAATGTTGTTATATATTGAACATCAGCGCCGTAAGCCTTCCGGAAACCATTTTGTCCGTTTACCTTTTCTTGAGGGCTTTGCTGATGCGGAACGACAATTCCATAAATACGATCTTCGCATAGGCATTGCGACCTATAGCGTGTTCAGCCTCCGAGAAGATATCGTCCAAACGTTCAATATTGTTGGGCGTAATCATGTGAGGAAACGCCGTATTGAACTTCTCGTCGCCAAACTGCAGGTTGTAGCGCTGCTCTACTCCAGCACAGCTTTTCAGATAGCAAGCACGAATCGACCCCATCGCATACTGCAAAAACTGTTTCTGCTGTTCCCTTCCCATGCCAGCAATCTCATCTACCCAAGCTGAGAGGTTGGCCATATTCAGTTTAAAAAGTTGACGCATCCAGGTAACAAACATCTGGGCATAGCGCTTCTCGTTTTCGCCCTGCTCCACCAGTTGTTTAGCATTGAGCAGATTGCCCTCGGCAGCAGCCACCAAATCGCCCGTTGTTTGAGGGTTCTCGTTGCGCAGATAGTGTAGCAAACTCTCATCATCGATCTTGCCCACCCTAAGCAGTTGCGTGCGACTAATAATGGTGCTGAGCAAACGCTCCTGCTGTTCGCCAACCAACAAGAACAGCGTTCTAGGCGAGGGTTCCTCAAGTATCTTCAGCAGTTTGTTGGCAGCATCGGTACGCAGCAAATCCACCATCCATATTATCACCACCTTGTAGGCCGATTCGTAAGCTTTCATGCTCAGCGAATCAATAATCGATTTAGCATCGCGAACATAGATAGCCCCCTGCTTGTTTTCCACCTCGATATAAGAGTACCACTGATCGAGTGTCACATACCCACCCTTCTCGAGCACAAACTGACGGAAATCCTCTTGGAACTCATCGCTACAAGGATCCTTCTTTACCTTATTGTTGGTGGTGGTAGGGAAAATAAAATGGAGGTCGCTGTGAGCTAGTTGTTGGTATTTCTTGCACGAAGGACATTCGCCACACGAATCAGCTCTCAGATCGCTTCCTTCTCCGAAGTGCTGACGATGTTCGCAGTTCAGATATTGGGCATAAGCTAAAGCCAACGGCAAAGTGCCGTAGCCGTTCTGTCCTAGCAGCAATTGGGCATGACTAATACGACCCGAATCGATTATTTCGGTTAATCGATTAATCAAAACTCTTTGTCCTACAATATCTTTGAACTGCATAACATTGGTATTTTAATCTGCAAAGATACATCTTTTTTTATATATACGCGAAATTATTTATATAAAACAGCAATGAGCCGCCTCGATGCGAGCCCTTTCACCACACGGAATCACACCAGTTTTGTGCAAAACAGCAACCCACTACCTAACGGTAGCCACCGAAACATCAAGCACAAAAGTACCTAACAGTAAACCTTCCCAAACAGAGCGTCCGAAAGGTCACTTTCGTGACCGTAGTGCAGCAAAGATCAAGCAACTAGCTGCTTAACAGTAAACTATAAACAGTAAACTGTAAACTATAAACCAACCTCACCCAACAATACCAGCAATCAACACCACCAGCAGTGCTATCGGAGCCAGCACACGGATTAGGAAATAATAGAATACCTTGAAATAGCCCACTTTGAGGGTTCCATGATTTGACAATTCGTCGTATATATCGTCTCGTTTCATGAACCAACCCACGAAAATCACCGTCAGCAGCGCACCAATAGCAAGCATATAGGTACCCGTCAGTTTGTCTAAAATAACGAACAGATGCCAATTGCTCAGCAATCCGTTGCCAAACGAGAAGGAAGCCAGCGAAGCCAAAACAGCACTCCCTATCGACACCAGCGCCACAGCCTTGCCTCGTTTCATTCCCCCTTCGCTAAGGCCAGCCGTTAGTGCCTCCAATAGCGATATAGCCGATGTTAAGGCAGCCAAAGCCAGCAGCAAAAAGAAGAGGATAGCAGCCACACGGCCAAAGCTTCCCATCGAATTGAATACCACAGGCAGAACCTGATATACCAATCCTGGCCCCTCAGCAGGAGTGAGTCCACAGGAAAAAACAGCAGGGAAAATAGCGATGCCAGCCAAAATAGATACCGACAAATCGCACACCACAATCCACAGCGAAGTGGTTAACAGATTATCTTTGGCAGGCAAATAAGAGCCATATACAATCATCACGCCCAAACCAACCGACAGCGAGAACAGCGCTTGTCCTAAAGCAGCTAGAACCCCCTCGCCCGATAGAAAATTGAAGTCGGGATAAAACAGATAGCGCAAGCCTTCCGAAGCCCCTTCAAGCGTAAGCGATCTCACGCAGAGAATAGCCAACAGCACCACCATCACAGGCATCAGCAGTTTCGATACTCGCTCAATTCCCTTTTCTACACCACCCAACACAACCACCACATTGATAGCCAAGAAAATAAGCAAACACACCACTGGTGCTATAGCCGACGAAGCAAAGTCCATAAAATGACTCTCATAGGCCCCATCCCCTACTGCAGACAGTTGTCCAGTAAGCGATTCCCAGAAATAGTTTACCGTCCAACCCGATATCACCAAATATACAGCCAATACCAAAAAACAAGTCAACAAACCCAACACACCTACTATTCGCCATTTAGGTTGTTGCGGTTTCAGCGTAATGAAAGCACGCAACGGCGACTGACGGGTGCGACGACCTATAATGAATTCACTCATCATCAACACCATTCCTATAGCGAAGATGAAAAAGATATAAACCATCAAGAAAGCACCTCCACCATATTTTCCACAAATGTAGGGAAAACGCCACATATTGCCCAGCCCCATAGCCGAACCAGCGGCAGCCATAATAGCGCCAAAAGTGCTGTTAAATCCTCGTTTAGTATTAGTTGCCATAAAATGTAAGTACGGTTAATCGGGTGCAAAAATACGAAAAAAAACCAATATGGCGAAATTTAAGGCGAGTTCTAAAAATTCATTTCTTGTTTAATCAGTGAATTAATAGAACCCACCTTAAGTCTTGCAGCCCTTATTGCGAAACGTCGTACCTTACATATTTTATCCGCTGTCGACGCCAAGTATATACTATCTGCAGTCGCCCATCAGGGGTAGCAATAATCGAGGGATAGGAGTATTCACCGATATTGCTGTTCTCGAGCGTTTCACACTGTTTCCAGCGGAAACCATCGTTCGAAAAGAGAAGACTCAAAGGTGTTCGCGGAGCGTTCTCCATCCCTTCAGGAATAGGCCAATTGTTGCACACCATATAGTAAGCGCTATCGGAAAGTTTACACACATCAATCCCGCTATTGTTGTTGGCAATACCCGACAATTTGAGGGGCGACCAGCTAGTACCATTATCGGTGCTAATGGTGTAGGCCACCTTCGCTTGTTTAGTGCGACAATAAGCTATCAGCCTTCCATCCTTTAGTTGTATTATTGAAGGCTGTATAGCTTCAATACCACCGGGCGCTTCCACAAAGGGAGTGCGCTGCCACGAGCGACCCGTATCGTCGCTATATTCGAAATAAACATGCCAACCATCCTTTTCATCGCTAGCCGGACAGATAATGCGACCCTGACTGAAAATAGGTTTGTTCTTTGCTGGGCCTAGCAGTCCTTCGGGTAGCAGTTCAGGTTCGCCCCAGCTTTGTCCCCCATCGGACGACCGCAGCAGCCAACCACTCCATTTCGACACCTGAGTGCCCTGTTTGTAGAATAGCAGCATATCGCCATCGGGAATCTGGTATAGGACAGGATTCCAGCAAGCCACACCGTTGCCTCCCGCCACCCTTTGTGGCGCGCTCCAGTCGTCGCTCCCTTTCGCCTTGCGGCAAAGCCAAATAGCCGATGCCTTGTCCCCCTCGTGGTGTCCACCATAAAAGGCGCTTAGCAAGTCGCCCCCACTCGTTTGTTCAATCGTAGCAGCGTGGCATTGTTCGAAAGGAGCATCGTTGTAAACAAACTCATCAATCTCGTAAGGCTTCTCCATATAGGGGAAAGAAAAATCGTAAACACCCTCCGTCAGTTCACGCTTATTGGGTGAAAAAACGCCGCCAAACTCCTCATACTTACTGTATGAAGTGTAATCCCTAGGCATTAAAGATTTTTTAGCCCTACGCATTAAAATTATTCTAACCTTACACTGAGGCGGTATCTCAATATGCCAGTAAACCATTCCATGCCTCTTCTCCCATCGGGTTAGCATTGTTCCTTTGGGAGTCTCGTAAGTAGCCTCCACAAAGGTCAAATCACTCAAACCGAAGTTAGGACA
Source organism: Bacteroidales bacterium (assembly GCA_030523765.1). GTDB lineage: Bacteria > Bacteroidota > Bacteroidia > Bacteroidales > P3 > Colimorpha. The sequence continues at coordinate 5,821 of JAUNHX010000046.1, forward strand.
TAACGTATATAGGTACAATGTGTCGTCTCCGAGAGGCTTATAAATACCAGCTTCCAAGCCCGCTATATGGGAGAATAAAAAAGGTATAGCGTTGTATTGCCATATAGGCGTCAACACAGTATCGAGGGCTGGAAGGAAAGTCCAGTTGCGTGCCACCCTGTTGCCTAGCAGCAACCAAGCCTCATCGAGGGGCAATTCATACAGCAAATAACGCGCAGCTAGTGGACCTATATCCTGGTTGCCCCCCTTCTCTAGTAGAACCGTACGCGACAAATGGAGCATCTTTATGTCAGGAGAAAGATTTAAGTCTGCCCCTATCGCCATTGCCTCTAGCGTGCCGTTACCCATGGTGCCACCTTCCACATATAGCGGGTGTTCCCCCATAGGATTGTACGGTTTAAGGGGATTATAGTAATCATTAAACGAATCGCCCCACTGTAATAAAGATTTTACTTTCCTACCACTTAGATAGAAAGGATTGAGTACCTTGAAATGCCAAGCAGCCTCGTATAGCATCATCGAAGCAATCAGGTTGCTATCGGGTGTATTAGCTTCGCTATAGCCTGCCGATCGCTGCTGCCATGTGGGGTCCATATCGTAGAGTGTCAGCTTCCCTTTGTCGGCCAGTCTTTTGTAGTGTTTTAGCTGTTTTTCAATTTTATAACGCTCTTTCTGCGTAAAAGAATATACATTGTATTCTGTCTGCATAAAGGGGTATAAATAGATTTGCGGATAATTCTCTAATGACTGTTTACCTTGAATAAAATTCATCCTTTGCGGTACCAGTTTATAGTAATATGTAGGCTGCTGCCATAAGTAAGGGGGAACCGTATTGGTAAATTGCTTCTTAGCCTCACGGTATAGTCGATTCACCACACTATCGTTGCAGCGAAAAGTGCCGTAGTGCACTGTCGATTGAGCCTTAGCCCCAAAAGCCATCAAGGCCAACAGCATCGCGATTATTATCTTTCTCATTCTTTTATGTATTTCTTACACCTAGTATCGCACAAGGGTGCCGTTTTATTACAGCCAACCCTCTCTTTTTTTTAAGGTAACCTCTAAAAATTGCTTCAATGTGATTTTGGAGAAGATTTATAGCAGATTGCTCCGTTGAACGAAGGAGTATAGCGGGCTATATGACTGAGTGAAACTGAGCAAGATGCATAAATCAATCCAAAAGCACTGAAAGTATGGTTATTATTATTCCTTTTCATACGTGGAATTTTTAGAGGTTACCTTAAATTACCAACGGCAAAAGGTTCTATCACAGTGAAGTAATCATTTCTACCTATTGTTTTATCGGCAAATTTATAAAACCCACCTTAAAATAAAGAGAACAGCTTCGAAAGAATCTCTACACCTCTCTTTTTGTAGAGGCCAACATTCCTCCGAAGCTGCCCTCGGAAAAGGGATACATCCTTATTCGGCAGGAGCCTCGATCACCTCACCGTGATCGCGCACCACTTGTTCATAGTACCAATCAGGGTATTTCGGTTGTGCGGGGAATTTCACCACCCCCGTAGGGGTTGTCTCGAAGCGCCCGTTCTGTTCATGCTTTATGTTGCCATCAATATATTTCACCAGCAGGAACTGATCTAATTCCTTCCAGCGTTTCATCATCTGATTGGCCGCATTGTTCGAGAAAAGGTTCAGTTCGTTCACCATACGGGTGTCACTAAGGTTGGCACAACGCTCATCGCAACGCTTCACGTTTTTCACGAAGGTGTGTTCCAACTCTCGCTGAGCCTTCTTCAAATCCTCGATCATCACATCGTAACGCAGATAGCAGAAATTCGTTACCCGATTAAAGAGCCAGAAAGCAGCCGTCTCACTATATTGCGTCATCGATCCATTACCCTCCTCGAAGCATACGGGAATCTGAGTCATACCACAATACATGGGGCAATAGCAAGTGCTATACGTGTCGTCAACACCAAACCACAAAATACCGCCCAACTTGTCGGGCAGCCAACTGCGACACTGAGCCACAAACGAGAATCCCGTTTGCTGGGTGCTGATAGCACGTTCGTGCACATATTTCTTTCCGTTATATTCCCAATCCATTGGGCGCCAACGGTAGGGCAAGTGGAAAGGACCTGCGCCCACATCCTGTGTCATATCCATCGGAGTACCCTCAAAATGGTCGCGCATCAATGCCATCACATCAAGCACCGTCAGCGGATGGTCGGGTTTAATCCACAGCGGCATGCGGTTAGCGTTGTTGTGTCCCATCGCATAATCTTGATAGGCATCCATCTCTTTGTTTACACGACGAAACATCGACCACACACGGGCATCGCAAGCTCTCACTCCACTAAAGGTAAGTGGATTGTATGTATCTGCGTAGCTGAAATCAGCATCGGTATTTTTAGAAGAACCTGCAAAAGCAGCATACCCATTCTTACGGGCAAAACTAATCACATCGGCAGCATATACACACTCCACCTCGGGCTCAAATATATACTTCATATTCTTGCTGCTAATACTGCGATGCGAACGTTTCACCTCTTGGGGGAAAGTAGTAATGCGAGCCTGATTGGCGTGACCGCACACATAACCTTCCGGCACACGCAATGCCACCCATACAGCCCCCTTCTCGGCCCCCTTGCTGGTAATCTCAAAAATCCACACCTCGTTGGGGTCGCATATCGAGAACGACTCTCCTCCATCTGCGTAGCCGTAGGTTTCCACCAGTTCAGCCATCACCTTGATAGCCTCGCGGCAATTCTTAGCACGCTGTAGCGCCACATACATCAAGTTGCCGTAATCAATACCTTCGGCATTTCCTTTACTCAGCGGTTCTATACCGCCCCATGTGGTTTCGCCAATAGCTAGCTGATGCTCATTAATGAAACCCACCACACCATAGGTATGGGCTGGTTGGGGGATCTCAATCTGGAATTTCAAGCTACCATAGTTGTACAGTTTCAGCATCTCGCCCGGCTGGTGGTCGGTAGCCTTATGGTAGCGCAACTGACCATAGCGGGTATGCGAATCGGCTGCATAAGTAATCATCGTCGACCCATCGGCCGAAGCACCCTTAGTGCACAAAAAGTTGGTACAACCAATAGCAGGAAGGGCTCCCAAGCATGCCATCAGTGTGGCAACAGCAAGTAGTATATTCTTTCTCATAGTGTTAAATTTTTTCGCAGTGCAAAATAAAATGCAAAGATACATATTTTAGGCGGAATAGCAATATTTTTCTTCCGAGAGTGTTGCTTGAGTAAGGATGACATGCGAGTAGTGTGAGGGTGATGTATGACTAGACTTTGCATGTGAGGAGTGCGCAGTATAGCCTTTTATAGGACAAAGTACAATATATCAAGCAAATAACCAAAAGCGTCACAGCGTCACAACGTCACAGTTGATATTTTAAGCTACCCCCTTTCTTCTGCTAATTACCGATGCTAGATCAGCATTT
>JAUNHX010000047.1 GCA_030523765.1 Bacteroidales bacterium
TTGCCAGTGGATTTTTGCCACTGAATTCTCCGAAGGATTAGCCCTGGTTCAAAAATCTGAGGACAAATGGGGTTTTATCGACAAATCAGGAAAGCTGGTAATTCCTTGCCAGTGGAAGTATGCCGATAATTTCTCCGAAGGATTAGCCCGAGTTCAAAATTCTGAGGACAAATGGGGGTTTATCGACAAAACGGGAAATCTGGTAATCCCTTGCCAGTGGATTTTTGCCACTGAATTCTCCGAAGGATTAGCCCGAGTAAATAATTCTGAGGACAAATGGGGGGTTATTGACAAAACGGGAAAGGTGGTGATTCCTTGCCAGTGGAATGATGTTGATTATTTCTATGAAGGACTAGCTACGGTTCAAAATTCTATGGACAAATGGGGATTCATCGACAAAACAGGGAAAGTGGTAATTCCTTGCCAGTGGGAGCGTGCATATTATTTCTCCGATGGATTAGCCCGAGTTCAAAATGCCGAGGATAAATTAGGATTCATTGACAAAACGGGAAAGGTGGTGATCCCTTGCCAGTGGAAGCTTGCATATTCTTTCTCCGAGGGATTAGCCATAGTTCAGGATTCCAATGGTAAGTATGGATTTATCGACAAAATAGGAAAAGTGGTAAGCCCTTGCCAGTGGAAGGATGCGTCTTCTTTCGTTAAGGGATTAGCCATGGTTCAAAATTCTGAGGGCAAATATGGCTTTATCAACAAAACGGGAACGGTGGTGATTCCTTGCCAATGGAAAGAGGCGTCTTTTTTCTCCGAGGGATTAGCACGAGTTCGAAATATCGAAGACAAGTATGGCTTTATCGACAAAACAGGAAAAGAGGTAATCCCTTGCCAGTGGAGGTATGCCGATAATTTCTCCGAAGGATTAGCCATAGTTCAGGATTCCAATGGTAAGTATGGATTTATCGACAAAACGGGAAAGGCGGTGATCCCTTGCCAGTGGGAGGATGCATATCCTTTCACCCAGGGACTTGCCCTAGTTCGGGATTCCGAGGGTAATTGGGTAACTATCGACAAAACAGGTAAAATCAGATGATACGAAGAAGTTTCGAGACAAAAACGTGCTCTGTACTCTTCGAATTGGAGCACTAGTGTCAAGCTCTGAACACGCTAGACAGCCTTTTACCGAAGGGAAGTAATGATTGTGAAAGTCGAAAGGGATGCCAAATTATACTTGAGCATGTCTGAGGTGCACAATCGTCAAGCGGTAAGGTCTCTACACTAGATTCTATCGGCATCGCTTACACGAATACATCAGTACACGATACAACACTATTTTTATTCATTCCTAGGGGGATGCATGATTATTTCTTGCAAAACAGAAAAACGTATTTTTGCACCACTTAAACGTTCAGTGAGAAGAGGTTGAGATATTTATATTTTACTAATTATTAATAAATAACATCTTTGCGCTCGTAGCTTCGGAATTGGATGCTTGGAACTTTTGTTTGTTTACACGAATATTTATTACAATCCTCCCCCCAAAAAAACAAACTATGCTATCAGATATGTTTACAAAAAATAAGAAACCATCAAAACTATGGCTGGTGCTTATTGTTATCCCCTTTGTTACTTGCCTTTTTTCTGCTTGCACGGAAGACGATCCCGACCCAGCAGAAGAGTTTATAAGTCTATTGGCTTCGTTGGATTGGGGTTCGGATACCTGCTTCGTATATGGACACAAAACACCTGATGTGGATACAGTTACCTCGGCCCTAGCATACGCCAAACCGATGCGTGCACTAGGCTTTAACTGCAAAGCCAAAGTGAGTAGCAACACCAATAAAGTAAGCCAATACATTGCTGGAGTATTTGGATTCGATTTGCCAGAACTGAAAAGCAATGTGGCAACCCATACCCGCCTTATCCTCACCGACCGCTCCGACTATGCCCAGTGTGTTGACGGAGCACGTGAGGCCATTATTCTTCAGAAAATCGACCACCATGTTGAGGGCGACATCAGGGACAACGACATTCCCTTTGTGCGTCGCGAGATGGTTGGTGCCACCAACACCATCATCTATGAGATGTACCAAGAACTAGGCATCACTATTGATAATGAAACTGACCATATCTTGCTAGCTGGCATCATTAGTGACACTCGCAATCTGTCTAAGAGCACAACGAAAGGTCTCGACTCCACTGCTTGGCTGGCTTTGACCACGCAACTCGGCATCAGTCCCGATTCGGCAGCTCGACTGAATGCAGGCATGGAGAGTGCTGCCTATAATTATTCAGGCATGACCGATACCGAGATATTCCTCTCTGATTATAAAGAATACGAGATTAATGGACAGATGATAGGCTTCGGCAGTATGGTCTGCAAACAAGCTGATATGGACAATTTCATCGACCAAATGTTGTCCGTGATGCCCGACATTATGCAGCAGAAAGGAGTTGATATGGTTTTCGCCAAGATCGACAATCTCGTTCCATACACCAGAGCCGATCGCACCATCAACCCCTCCACCCAAAACGGCATTTACTTCCTCTATAATGGCGAAGGAGCACCATCCATTGCCAAAGAAATCTTTGGTCCTTCACTGCGCTCAGGCGTGTGTTATTCCTCCAAAAATTATTCTCGTAAGCAGATTATCCCCCTCATCACCGAGATCTTAAACCGATAAATCGATAATCCAAGCGTTGCAGAAAACAGCGTTTTTCGTGATTTCTGCCTAACAAGTAACTTACGTTAGCCTTGCGCTAGATTCCGATGGAATCGCTTTCACCCATACATCTCTACACGAACAATCCTAGTATAAGAGCAGTACCGTACCCCGTGCGTTCTTCAGCGTACGAGGAGCATCGAGAGTTCGATAGGTGGCCACCCAGACATAGGCCCCTTGTGGACAAGGTATACCATGAAGCGTGCCATCCCAAGAGCCGTCTAGACCCTCCCAAGCATAGACGAGGAGACCCCATCGGTTGTAAATGCTCACTTTCAGATCGGTGATATTATTCCCGACAATAGTGAATCGGCCATTGTTGTATGGCGAATTATCGGAGCCGTCTGTTGAGCCGGGGTAGAAAGCATTGGGCGCATAGATGGAAGAATTCCTGTAGTAGATTTTGTCGGTAACCGTATCGTGGCAACCGTTGCTCGTTTCGGCCACCATCATAACCTCCACCGAATCCTCAGGAATCGGGTAGCTATAGGTCCAATTAGCAAGGGTTTCCACCACATCGGGCAGATACCAAACTCTATCTACGCTGCCAGTACTCATGTCGCGGAGCATTACTTCTCGGTAGTTGTTGATATTGACGATGCTGGGGCTTATTTCCATTGCAGCGACAGGATTCGCATAGAGGCTTAGGGAAATATGTGCCGTACTGTCGGCCCCATGGGATGTTGAAAGAACTGCAGTCAAATTCCCAGGGCCATCAAGACTTAGTCCATTCCACTCAAAGGGGAGCGTTTCGCTACAAATAGTAGTATCGGCGAACGACTCCTTGTTGCGCCATACTATCAGCGAAAAGTCGACCACACTGTCGCAGCCGTAGATATTATCGATAACAAAGCGGGCGTTGAACGCCGAACTGCTTTCTGCCTCACCGAGCTGTGCCAACGTAATAACGGTGTCGAGGAATGTGTAAGGCAATTGGTTCTGAACAATCGTGTCGGCAATCTCGGCAGAGGTGTTGGGATTCACGTTAAGGAGTAACGTATGCCACCAAAGGCCGTCGTGATAGTCGTATATTCCAGCCTCGCTTAATATCTGTCCGTAGAAATCAACCGTATCACCTTCACAGATGGTGCGCACCACCGTATCGGGAGCCGGACAAACAGGACCGACATCAAGCGCGAGGACCATTGTGTCGACACAGGCGCCTCCGCTGAGAAAACTGTAAAGAGTTACGGTGTGTTGCCCGTGGAAGAAATCATGCGAGGGGTTCTCCTCGTACGACACCGTTCCATCACCAAAATCCCACATAACGTTTTCGATGCTTTCTCCTATTGGATGCAGATGCTCTTCGTCGGAAGTCACCTCGCTTTGGTTGACAAAATGGAAGCGTTGGTGGCAATCCACAGAATCGCCCAAAGTGTAGCTGAGCAACGAATGGGGGAAACGATAACCCGACTGGCAACGCATCTCGAAAGAGCAGCGGTTGCCGGTGCTCCCCAACGGGGAGATCACACAACGGAAGTCGCCAGTAGTGTCTACAGTAAGCGACGAGGAGGTGGAGAGTGTCACCGTGGGTTGTGATACCTCATACCAGCGGTAGGAGAAGCCTTCGGGAACATGGAAGACATTATGAATCGAACTGCCGCACATATCTGCGATAATCTCCTTGTTCATGCATTTCAACACAAAATAGGCATAGCCGAAATGGTTGCCTTGATTGCAGTCGTAGGTGGTCAGTTCTACCCTGATGCGACGGCCGTGTAGTGGCGAGAGGTCTACGCCTACTGTTGTCCAATCTTTCCAAAGGATATGGTTATAGACGTTCCATCCTAGCGATGAGTCGGAAACGAAATCGAAATAATAACATGAGTCATCGATTGGGTTGTTGAATTCGTCGACGATGCGCAAGGTGAAACGAGGCTGTTCCTCGGGTGTATGGTTGGGATTCTCGAGCACAGCGGCATATTTGAGAATCAGCAAGTCGTATTGCGTAGTGTCAATCTGATAGAGATAGCTGATTGCCTCAGCTTGGTAATTGGCGCTGGGGTTACCCAGACGCACAGAAGCAGTTTCTCCGGGAGGGATCATCATCAGCGCGTTGCCGGTAAGGCTGTCGGTAGCCTGGGTATGTACCACTGTATGACGCGAGCTGGGGTCGTCGATGCCGTAATCGGTGCTTCCCAACCAGATACGCGGATTTGTATAATAGCCACTCCAAGCCTCCACAAGACATGAGCTGAGGTCGGTAAAATCAACGCAAGGCTCTACCTCCTCATCGCATAGTGTTTGCAACGAGTGGTGCTGTTGGCATTCTGTAGTGTCGGTCTGACCAGTATTATTATAGATTACAAAGTCATAATAGGTACCCCGGTAAAGACTGTCTATGTGCACGAAGGTAGTATCGGTTTGGAATTCCAATACGGTATCGGCTTTGAAGAGACGTAAGGTCCACTGAGTGCCCCCTCCATAGTCGTTCCACGAGATATCGGCCCCATGCCCTGTCACATTGTTGACCACAACATCGCGGATATCCATGCTGTCCCAGAGGCAGTCCAGCGTGGTGAATTGACCGATATTCATTAAGAAACATCGGGAAGCCGAATCGGTAGAGACCGTATTGTTGTATATTCGGTAATAATAGGTAGTGCTGTTGTTCAGACTGTCCAGCCGCACCACATTGGTGTCGGTATAAGCAACGCGGTTAAGACTGTCGCGTCTAGTACCATAGCGTACATGCCATTGGAGCGGCATACTGTCGGAGATGCTGATATCCTGCCATCGGAGCGTGGCCGAATGGTTGAGTAGTTGGATGATTTCAGGGTTGCGGATCGAAGAGCCTGGACATCCGTCAGACTGATCGGGTATGCCGGCACATAGTCGGGATAGACATAAATTACCTGTATCGGCGGCGCCAGCGTTGTTGTAAATGCGGAAATAATACTGGTAGCTGTCGAGATCCAGATCAGTGAACCGGGCTGTAGGTTCAATCACCTCACGATACCGATCCAGATTGCGATAGTTGGTACCCCATTTAATGCGCCATTGGTCGGCTTCACTAGTGTCGATCCAGCTCAGGGTGATAGTGTTGGTGCCGGTAACCACACTGACTACATTGCGCACCTCAGCCTCAAAGGTGTCGCAAGCATATACATTAATGATATATCCTGATCGCGGGTTGTATCCGTCAGCGTGGAAATTGATGAAAGCATGACCGGAATAACACACCACTCGTAGGTTGGAATCGCAACCACTATAGTTGGTAAGTTGCACCCCTTCTCCCTCACTGTCATAGATTCTTAGCCAGTCGGACCCAGGTTCAATGTCGTAATTTACCTCCATAATCAAGTTGGTGCGCTGCGCCGAAACCAGATGGTGGCGCGAATTGCAGGGCGAGGGATAGGGACCATTGCCACCTGGATCCATGATAGCATAATGCACGCCCGGATAGATGGTATCGACACGGATCTCGTTGTAGTACATCGAATCCATATAGATGGTGTCATCCTCAGGCAGTACCTGATCTTCTCCATGATAGCCATATTGAACGATAGCGATGTTGATAGAGTCGGACCCTTGCCGAACAATTACATTACCCGACCGATTTTCTCCAGTAGCATTAGAATCTACGTGGATGACTATCTGTGCTTGTGCACCGCCTCCAACGCCGCTGTTGGGAGAGACGGAGATCCAGGTGCGGTTGGCATAGGCTATCCACGACGCGTTGTTAAGGTTGTTGGTAAACACATTCATGGTGTCGTCAACCCCATTCTCGTCAACATTCAAGAAACTCTTGTTGCCATAGAGTATGCCGTCTGGCTCTATACCGATGATGGCTTGACAGCCAGCACTATACATTGGGAGGGGAGTCAAGGTGTAGAAGCCGTCGCAGAAACCACCCCAACCCCAGTTGACGTGAACGCGGTTAAAAGCATCGTAGCCATCAACCACATAGGCGTGACCGCCACTCGACTGATAGCCAGCAAAGACAATGGGTCGGCCGCAGAAAATCTCATTCTTGATCGTGTCGAGCCATTGCATACTTGTCATATTGTCTTCGTAAACACAATGGAGCGATGGTTTGAAGCGGAAATAATCCCTTAAGGCATTCTCTGCCGACGGGAAGATTGTGTCGCCATACGACGAGACAAATGCTGAACTTCCCCCTACGCCGTAACCCATCTCGACGGCAACGCCGCAATGGTAGACTAACTGTGCTTCGGCACGGATTTCGGCAGCGCTACTGGAGGCGTCGAGTGTATAAGGCATATGCTGCCAGTCGTAGCTCGTGGCACCGAAATTAGCACTCTGAAGCCCATAAAGTTCATGGGTATAACTGTGTGAGCCGTTTCCTATCAACGGACGATGCCAATATGCCATAACCTGTGCCATTGCGGTAGCCACACATCCTGTAACGACCCTTGTATGAGCTGTAGCATCGTAAGGACAAGAGTCGTTATATAGCGGTGACTGGTTCCAGCGGGTAGCCATCAAAGCAGGAATGCCAGAGGAGGCCATATCCATAGGCTCAGGGTCGTCTTCTAGCAGATCCCACTCTGCCGCCACTTGGGGCTCTGTTGTGATTCGGATGCGTTGGGCAATATGTACTAACCGTTCACAGTTGGTGAGCCACGACCTAACGTTGTCGCCTACGTTACGGAATGGCGACTCAAAGCTGTATCCGATGATGGGGTGTAGTCGCTGATCGCCGGCCACAATCACAAAACCGGCATTATCGGGGAGATTGAAAGCATAGATACCGTGAATGTCGGCTACTTCAGCAACGGGCGAGAGTTTGTTTTCTGAAGCCACAAGAGCCCCCTTGCCCTCTTGGATACAGAAATTGTATGCCACCCGTCTTGCCATCTCGGCAGTGCAAGACTGAGCCTGTACTGGATTATTCGACAATCCAAGGATGATCAATAAAAGCATCATCCATCCTACATGAACTGATTTCATAATCTTTGTTATATTGCTTATTAGAACGACTATCATATATCAAATAATTAACCGCATAGCTCTCAGGGTTATTAATGAACAAGGTGGGAGTTCTCCTCCTTGTTCATAAACTGATTTAGAAAAGATCTTTACTTCTTCACAATACGGCGCATCGCTATTCGCCCATCGGCAGCCGTTACTCGCAGAAGGTAAGTACCTGCGAGATACTGACTGATGTCGAGCGTAGTTACAGGATCTGACACCTTTTCTTGTCGAAGCACCATCTTGCCATTCATATCGTACACCACATAATCAGCCACAGTCGACTCAGGCATCATCACCTGAAACAGACCTGTGGTGGGATTGGGACTCAGCTGCAGACCCACGAAAGCGTCAACATCGAGAATACCCTCCGTATTGTTGGTGGCAATGTTCGACTTGATCATGTTCGACTCTTTATTGGTGTTGCAAGGTCAATACAGCCCCAGAAGGCATCATTAGTAATCTGTTTAACAGTATACGACACATTGTTGTACGACACCGTTGTTGGAATCAGCACGCTGCCTGTAGGCATAGTATAGCCTGTATAGGCATCAGTGTTCCAACCATTGGGAGCAACCAATTGCACAAAATGGTTATCCCAATCGTAAACCTCATAGTAGAGCGTCTGTCCCGTACCGCAAACAGACGAGAAAGTATAGCGCTGGGCAAATACCGAGGTGGATGTCATGAGGAAGACCGATAGCAAAACAAATACTATTCTTTTCATTGTACTGAAAATGTTAAATTTACAACAGATTATAGACAGTTATTCTCTTTATTAAAGAAAGAACAAAAATATATAAAAGAAATAATATAATAAAAAACATTTTGACCAATTTCTATGGAACACCATCTCCCGTCGTTCGGTGACGTTTGTGCACTATGGTCCTTGTACTACCTATTAAGTCGGGATTTAGTCTTTGCCAAAGTCTTCGTACGGATAGTAAGATTAGTTGCCTGCGTAGCGTTTGCGAGCATCATACTAGATGATGCGTTTTCTTCGTTAGGTGTTACTTCGCATCGTTCATAATATCCTTGCGCCTCGTTATAATCATAAATGAGATCCTTTCTCTAGTTCAAAGGATTCATCTTTGGCTATCTCAAGATCAAAAAGCCGTTCTTTAGAACTTTTTCTTCCCTAAACAAAAAGTCTTACTATCTTTGCACAATAGTGCTGCGCTTTTGATGTTGAATCTATAAATATCTTAAGGTAACCTCTAAAAATTGCTTCAATGTGATTTTGGAGAAGATTTATAGC
>JAUNHX010000005.1:0-82410 GCA_030523765.1 Bacteroidales bacterium
CGGTAAACGGTAAACAGTAAACTGTAAACCAACAAACAGTAAACCAACAAGTACCTAACTCCAATATAAGGCTAACTAGATAGTATGATCGCTTTCCATTAGAAAATCATCAACGAGTAAACAAAAAAAAGAAGGCAGCGCATTACTGCGCTGCCTAAATCTTGATTATTTAAAGAGTAAAATAAAGCCAGAAGTATAAGAGGCAAGGAACTGCGGCAGCCTACACGAGACGCAAAGGGTCGCCTACACAAGCGAAGCGCTTACACGAGCATCCAAAGGATGCAATCTACACGGTTTTCGAAGAAAACGAGCGAAGCGACCTAGTACATCGCATCTTCGTCGGTTTCGGGGATAAGGGTATCGAGATCGAGTCGGATAGGATAAACGTTGTCGCGCATGATAACACCAGGATAGTTGCTCTTGATGTACTGCAGATAGATGTAGGCATCAAGACGAGTCTTGAAGTCGCCTATCTTCACTCTGAAGTTGGGTTCATCGAAGGTGATATAGGCCGTCATATCGGGATGTTCGCGAAGGAAATTGTCGCGGAGGGCGAAAGCGTTGCTTTTAGCGTTGTTGCCCGAGAGGGAGGCTATCTGGATGCGATAGCCTGGACAGGTCTTCAGTCGGTCGTTAAATTCGATATGCTTCTCGACTAGTTCGGTGACTGCCACATCGCCCGTAATCTCGATCTTGTGGAGCGAGCGTTGAGCGAAGAGACTGTTGCAACCGATGAATCCGATGGCGAGATAGAGGAGTAGGAAACGTTTTATCACAGTACTAGAAATAGATGCTATAAGATGAATCGAGGTTTCTTTTAGATTGGTAGATCGTAGGGTAGGGGGTTAGCGCGATTCGGTGCCGATCTGTTCGGGACGGATAGAGAGGATAGGATGCTTCGAGGTGTTGAGCATCTGGGCAGCGAAGGTGCCGATACGCCAGTTGGAGAGCGAACGCTCCTGCTCGGTCATGATGGTGATAAGGTCGGCATTGACCTTGTCGGCATAATCGAGGGTGGTAGTGGTGAGGTTCTTCTCAGCATCGAGGAAGACGGTGACATGTTTGATGTTGGATTTGTCGAGATATTTCTCTACCTGATCAACGTAGTTATTTACTAGTCCGCGGATATCCTTAGAATCGGAGGTGTAGAGACCCACGATATGGATGGTGGCGCCAAACATAGAGGCGAACTTAGCGGTGATAGGCACCTTTTGGCGGGTGACGGAGGTGAAGTCGATAGGGAGAACGATATTCTCGAGGACCTTGTTGAAGTTGAAATTCTCGCGAACATTCAGCACAGGCATCTCGCTGTCGGTGATAGTCTTATAGGTGTTGCGTCCAATGAAATTGGTGCTGAGTCCCGACATACCATTGGTGCCCACCACGATGAGGGAGGCCTTGCAGCGACGAGCTTCGCCAATGAGTTCGTCCGACACTTTGCCATCTAGCACGACATAATCCATCTTGATATCTTGCAGCAGATGGGCTACGCCTGCATTGCGGCGTTCAATCTCTTCACGGATAGGAGCTTCATCTTCCGTTGGTGATTTCTTTACATAGACAAGTCTCAAATCGGAGTGCCAACGATTGGCAATATCAATAGCCAAATCCACAGCTTTCGCTGACCTAGTAGAGAAGTCAAATCCTACAATTACAGTGCTCATAATAGTAAAGGTTTTTTTATTTCGTTTTCGGCAACAAAATTACAAACTTTTTTTGAATTGACAAAAAATATCTTTCTTTTTTAAAGAAAATAGTAGTTCCTCTCACTGATAGCTTCGCTATAGGAGGCAGGTTAAGAATGCAGCTATTAAATAACCCATATCAATGGAAATAAATGAGACACAACATGTTGAATGTTTGCATTCTTCGTAATAAAAACAAAAAGAACTTCGCTCTCCGCCAATTATTAAAATTATTAATACTCAACCCCCTTGAAAACCCCAAAAGAGGGATGAAATATACTTGAAAGGGGTAAAAAAAGAAGGAAAGGGCATAGGTTGATGGGGGCAATAGTTTACGGTTTACTGTTTACCGTTTACCGTTAAGCAGCAAATGCTGCTTGACATTTCAGCGCCTCGGAAAAGTAAGCAATCTTAGATAGTAGACCTGCGGCAGCCCATTAGCCCTATTGGACCCATTGGCCCCATTAGTCCCATTAGCCCCATTTCCTATCATCCTTTTAGCCCAATTTTAATTCCAAATCGGAGCAAACTCTCGCGAAAAAATAGTTAAAAAAGGGGGTAGGAATAGGAAAACGCTTTCCAACACTGAGTTTTTTTCAACAACCTAAAAGCATTTATTTCAAAAAAATAGGAAGTTATTTACAATGATGTGGTGAAAAAAACTTCATCATTAATATTCTATTTATAAAAAAAAATGTAATTTTGCAAAATTATACGTGTATAGTCATTAATAACAAAAAAGAATCCTAAAACTGACTAACTATGACGATAAAACTTATTCTGCTGGCAGTACTGGTGTTGGGCGCTACGGGCGCTATCTTCGCCGTAGTACTCTATTTTGTGGCCCAAAAGTTTAAGGTCATCGAAGACCCGCTGATCGATGAAATCGCTGAGGTCTTGCCGGGCGCCAACTGTGGTGGCTGTGGTAAGGCTGGCTGCCGCGCTTTGGCTGAAGCCTTTGTGAAACAGGGCAATATGGATGGCTTGAAGTGCGCTCCTGGTGGCGATGCTGTAGCTCAGAAAGTGGCTGAACTGCTGGGTGTATCGGCTGAAGCCTCCGATCCTATGGTGGCTGTGTTGCGTTGCAACGGTAGTTGTGGCAATGCTCCTGCCAAGACCCACTTTGACGGTATGCACGACTGCCATTATGCCAACAGTGTGTATGGTGGTGAGAGTGGCTGTCTCTTTGGCTGCCTCGGCTTTGGCAACTGCGTGAGCGTTTGCCAGTTTGGTGCCCTCTCGATTGATGAGAAGACTGGATTGCCAGTAGTCGACGAAGAGAAATGTACTGCTTGTGGTGCATGCGTGAAGGAATGCCCCCGTATGCTCCTCGAGCTGCGAAAGAAAGGCCGCAACAATCGTCGCGTCTATGTGGCCTGCCGCAACAAAGAGAAGGGTGCTGAGGCCCGCAAGGCCTGCTCGGCTGCTTGTATTGGCTGTGGTAAGTGCGCTAAGGTTTGTCCCTTCAACGCTATCACCGTTGAGAACAACTTGGCCTACATCGACTTCAACCTTTGCAAGGCTTGTCGCAAGTGCGTCACCGAATGCCCCACGGGTGCTATCCACGACGTTAACTTCCCCACTCCTGCTATCAAACCTACGGCTAAGCCTGCCGCTCCGGCTCCTGCCGCTGCTGCTAAGCCTGCCGCTCCTGCTGCCGAAGCTCCTAAGGTTGAGGTTCCCGCTCAGCCTGTGACTCCCGCTCCCGAACCGGTGAAGAAGGATCAGCAGTAATAGATAATTAGTTTTTGTAGTAACAACTCCTTACAAATCCTGATAACTCGTATGAAAACATTCGCAATGGGTGGTGTCCACCCTGAAGAAAACAAAATATCCTCCGATGCCGCCATTGAGCAGTTCCCGCTGCCCAAACAGGTGGTTGTCTTGATGAACCAGCACCTGGGCGCTCCCGCCACTCCCGCTGTCGCTGTGGGCGACAAGGTGAAGGTGGGTCAGTTGATTGGTCGTGCTGAGGCTTTTATGTGCGCCAATGTCCACTCGCCTGTCTCGGGTACGGTGAAGAAGATCGATGCCTGCAAGGATGCCTTCGGTCTGGCCAAGCCGGCTATCTATATCGATGTGGAAGGCGATGAGTGGGAGGAGAGCATCGATCGTACGCCCGATATTAAGCGTGAGTGCAATCTGGAACCCAAACAGATTGTGGAGAAACTGAAAGAGATGGGTATCGTTGGTTTGGGTGGTGCTACCTTCCCCGCCCATATCAAATACTCCATTCCTGAGGGCAAGAAAGCCGAATACCTTATTATTAATGCAGTAGAGTGCGAGCCCTATCTGACCTCCGACAATCGTGCTATGCTTGAACTGGCCGAACAGTGCTGTATCGGTATCAGCATTCTGCGCAAAGCTTTGGGTGTACCCAACGCCTATATCGGTATCGAGAACAACAAGCCTCGCGCTATAGCTCATATGAAAGAGGTGGCCTCTAAGTTTGAGGGCATCATTGTGGAGCCCCTTAAGGTGAAGTACCCGCAGGGCGCCGAGAAGCAGCTCATTAACGCCATTACGGGTCGTCGTGTGCCTAGCGGCAAGCTGCCTATCGATGTGGGCTGTGTAGTAAGCAATGTAGGAACCACCTTCGCTGTGTATGAGGCTATTCAGAAGAACAAACCGCTGATTGAGAATATCCTTACCGTTACAGGCAAGAAGTTGCCCAGTCAGCACAACTATCAGGTGCGTATCGGTATCAGCTACAATGATATTATCCAGCATGCTATGGGCGAACTGCCCGCTACTACTGGCAAGGTGATTAGCGGTGGTCCTATGATGGGTAAGGCTATCAGCAACCTGAATGGTCCTACGGTGAAGGGTGCTTCGAGTGTGTTGGTGATCGACGAGGGTGAGGCTACCCGTGCTCAGGAGACCAACTGTATTCGTTGCGGCAAATGTGTAGGTGCTTGTCCTATGGGCTTGCAGCCCTACCTCTTCTCGGCATTGGTGAAGAACCGTCGCTTCGAGGAGGCTGGTGCCAACAATATCCTTGACTGTATTGAGTGTGGCTGCTGCTTCTTCAGCTGTCCCGCCAACAAACCGCTGCTCGACGAGATTCGTCTTGGTAAGAATAAGATGCGTGCCATCATGGCTGCCAAGCGTAAATAAACTGAGTGCATAACCTATTATTAATTATTGAATCAATATATTTAATATATGAAACTGCTTAATGTATCCGGTTCTCCTCACGTGCACAGTGACGAATCGACCAAAAAGATCATGTGGCGCGTCAATTTGGCGTTGGTGCCGGCTTTTCTGGTATCTATCGCTTACTTCGGTATCAATGCGTTGCTTGTAAGCCTTATTGCTGTGGCAGCTTGCGTGCTGTTCCAGTGGCTGATTGAGAAGTTTATCATGAAGGTGCCTACCAATATCGATGATGGCTCGGCTGTTGTTACCGGTTTGCTCCTTTCGTTTAATGTTCCTGCCACTCAAGATATGATGTGGCTAGTTATCCTGGGTGCCCTCGTGGCCATCGGCATCGGTAAGATGAGCTTTGGCGGTTTGGGTAAGAACCCCTTCAATCCTGCTTTGGTGGGTCGTGTGTTCCTCCTTATCTCGTTCCCTGTACAGATGACTACCTGGCCTACTCCAAGCGGCAAGTTCTTCGGCAATTTTGCCTGCAACGATGTCGTTACGGGTGCTACCCCGCTGGGTCTCATCAAAGAGGGAGGCGCAGAGGCGCTGCCCCAGGTGTGGGATCTGCTGATAGGTCATATGGGTGGTTCGCTCGGCGAGGTGTCGGCTATCGCTATCCTTATCGGTGCTATCTATCTGCTTTGCACTCATACCATCAGTTGGCATATCCCGGTTACCTTTATCGGTACCTCGTTCTTGGCTGCTTTCATCTTGGCGTTGGCCGATCCTGCATGGAACACTACTGGCATGTGTGCTGGCGAGTTTGCCCTCAATCAGATCCTGATGGGTGGTATCATGCTGGGTGCTTGCTTCATGGCTACCGATATGGTGACGTCGCCTATGGCTAAGACGGGTCAGCTGGTGTTCGGCTTTGGCTGCGGATTGCTCACTATCATCATCCGTCGTTGGGGTGCCTATCCCGAGGGTGTATCGTTCGCTATCCTGCTTATGAACTCCATTACGCCGCTGCTGAACCGCTGGTTCCAACCCAAGCGTTTTGCCTGCTAAGGTGTTAACTCGAATTACTAATCACGTAAAAGAAATAAGATTATGGCAAAGAAAGCTGAATCTACATTGATAAATATGCTCCTCTCGCTAACTATCATCGCGGTGGTGGCTGGAGCTGTGTTGGCGCTGGTGAGCGGCGTTACGGCCGATCCTATCGCTAAGGCTGAACAAGCTAAAACGGAGAATGCTATCAAGGCTGTGCTTCCTGAGTTCGATCATCTCGAAACGAAGGATATCGATGGTGTGGCCTGCAATATGGCTTATACTGCCGATAATAGTTTGGTGGGTATCGCTGTGCCTGCTACCTCGAAGAAGGGCTTTGGTGGCGACTTGGGTATCATGTTCGGTTTTGATGCCGAAGGCAATATCTCTGGCTACCAGGTGCTCAAAACGGCCGAAACGCCCGGTTTGGGTGCTAAGGCTTCCGAATGGTTCCAGAAGGGTGGCAAGGGTGATGTGGTAGGAAAGAATCCTAACGCCAACAACCTTACCGTTAGCAAAGATGGTGGTGAGGTGGATGCCATCAGCGGATCTACTATCACTTCGCGTGCCTTCTGTGACGCTATTGCTATTGCATACGAACTTTATAAGAAAGGAGTGAACGAATAATGAAAGCTTCCGACATCATTAAAAATGGTTTAATCAAAGAGAACCCCACTTGGGTACTCATCTTGGGTATGTGCCCCACGTTGGCTACTACCACTTCGGCTGTGAATGGTCTCTGTATGGGATTGGCTACTACTTTCGTGCTGATGTGCTCCAATTCCGTTATCTCCCTCCTCAAGTCGATGATCCCCGATAAGGTGCGTATCCCCGCCTTTATCGTTATCATCGCTTCGTTCGTGACCATCGTGCAATTGGTTATGCAGGGTTTCTTGCCCGACCTATATGAGAGTCTCGGTCTCTTCATCCCCCTCATTGTGGTGAACTGCATCGTGCTAGGTCGTGCTGAAGCTTTCGCTTCGAAGAACAACCTCTGGTTCTCGTTCCTCGATGGTGTATTTATGGGTCTCGGCTTTACTTGGGCTCTTACCCTTCTGGGTATGGTCCGCGAGCTGTTGGGTACGGGCTGCATCTTCGGTCATAGCCTTATTGGTGGTGCCGATGGTATGCTCCTCTTTATCCTTCCTCCAGGCGGTTTCCTCTGCTTGGGTCTTTTGATGGCTTGGATTAATCACTTGAGAAATAAATCTAAAGCTACTAATTAAGTTTTTTAACAATAACGATGAAACTATTTGGGATTCTCAAACGTCTACATCGTCGAAATAATAAAGAAGTGTTGAACAATTAAAATTAGATGACAATGAAAAGAACTGTTATTGTAATGATGATGATCTGCTTTGCAGGAATCGGCCTTCGGGTGCAAGCCCAGTCTACGGCTGTGGATTGCGATGCGCTCATCCTTCCTCGTTATAACAACGATTCGACGGTGCTAGAGATGTTGGTTCCAGAAAAGTACGAGTGGCTCTGTACCTATGCACACAATGCGCTTTATCTGACCAATACGGCTCCTCGCGATGCTGCCGTACACAACATTAGTGAACTTCGTTGTTATGCTACCAACCAAAAGTTGCCCGACAATTATGTTGTCGACCTCAACTCGTTTAGTGTCTATGCTTACAACTTCTCCGACTTCTTCTACCAACACAATGGCCGCGAGGTTTATTTCCGTGTGGGGAACGAAGGCAACCAGTATCTTGTGGCTCGTGCTCCTAGCGAAGCGCTGAAGATGGCCGATGATGCTGTGGCTGCTGGTAACGGTATCGGAGGTGGCCACGCTACGGAACAACGCTAGTGCAATCAATAATGGCTATCGCAAAGTTAAGAAAACATATATATGCATTTCACAATTATAAAGATTAAGGTCATGAAAAAGATACTCGTCATGCTCGCTCTTATTACCGTCGGCTTCATCGGTCAGGTATATGCCCAAGGTGGTATTACTCAGGTCTACCTGAATGCCACCACCAATGGAACTACCTACACGGTGCCCGATGAGGGTATATACCTCAATAGTGATAACGGAGGCGTTGGTGGCCACTATGTAGCTGGTACCGACTACTCTATCACCGTTGAGGGTACATGTACCGGTTTGAACCATATGGCTCTTATTTTTGAACGTTTCAACATCGCTCCAGAGGATACGCTGTATATCTATGATGGCCCCAGCACTTCATCGGTGCTTATCATGAAATCCAACAACAACTATAATCCGCTGGCTAGTCAGACGGTTTATGCATCGTCGTTGAATACTTCCAATCAGTTGACTATCCGTCTAAAAGCTAATTCAAGCAATGGTACGGGTTTCACCTGCTTGGTGGGCTGCCGATTCCCCTGCGAGACGGTGACGCCAGTAATTGATAGTTTCTACTATAAGACCATCAACGGTCAGATTGTAGATACCTGCTATATCCGCAACTTCACTACTACTGAACAGGTGGCTACAGCGATAGATTCTACGTTGACTGGTTATGATACCAATGGTGCTCCTATCTACTCCTATGATACCACTTGGACTAATCAGGACAACTATTTCCGCGGTGTAACGCTTTGTGTGGGTGAGGGTGTGATCTTTAACGGTCATGGTGAATATACGCAGAATTATGGTGCTTATACCCCTTCCGATATGTCGTCGATCTTCACCTGGTCGCTCGGTAACGGTGAGGTGGTCGATGAGGTAGGTCTCCGTCAGGTGGCTGCCTACTATCGCGATCTTGACTGCTATGATGTGATTTTGAGTATTGAGGATGAACGTGGTTGTAAGTCTACTCTCCTCGAAACGGTACGTGTCCGTTTGGCTCAGAATCCTATCAAGACACTCTTCGATTTGCAGACAATGTGTAATACCGACTCGCTGTTGGTTAACGTAGGTTACGAGGGTGAGAATGGTACTATTACTCTGAAGAAGATTGAATTTGAGAAAACAAAGACGCAGGTTAACAATGTGCGTACCTTCGTACCCGATGGTAAATGTCCTCCCGATAATAGCGACTGCTTCACGGCAAAGGTTAATTTCGATGACTTTCCCGCTGGACGTGCTGTTACCGACAAGGGCGATATCTGCTCGATCTGTGTGAATGCTGAACACTCCTTTATGGGTGACTGTACCTATGCTATTATCTGCCCCAGTGGCTCGAAAGGCTATCTGAAACGTAAATCGCAAGTTGAAGGCGAAGATCCCTATACTGGTGGCGGTAGCGGAAAATTCCTTGGTATCCCCTATGGTGGTAACAACGATGGTGCTTGGGATAACTCAAGTGAAAAATGCGACTCGCTGGCCAATATGTATGGCTATGGATGGAACTACTGCTGGACTCGTAACCCTGAATATAGCATCGTTACCTATCAGGGCGCTCAGGCTGGTATCGCTGTTCCTGATCATACGGTTACCACTTCGCATACCTTCGGTGTCATCCCTGCTCCTTTCTATCGTGCTGGTGAAACATGCGGTACAGTGACCTCGAGCAATACGCAGGATTCGAGCGACCACGATGGTAAATCGGGTTACTATCTTCCTGCTTCCGACTTCAATGATCTAGTAGGCTGCCCGCTCAATGGTGAATGGGGTATGGAGTTCTGCGATACGTGGGGCGCTGATAATGGCTGGATCTTCTCCTTCTCGCTTGATATCTGTGGTATCTCCTCGGGTGCTGGTTGCGAATATCAGGTGGGTCTCGACTCGCTGGTGTGGCGTCCCGATTCCTCTTATGGCGACTTCCTCTTGGGTCATTATCGTGGTGCTACTGTTACGCGTCGCGATAGTGTGAACGCTTGGATTGCTACCCCCGATACAGCTGGTCTCTTTGGTATCCATGTAACCCTCTACGATGAGTTTGGCTGCGTTTGGGATACAATGACTCGTATCACTACCGTTTGGGCTCCTATGCCTGAACTGGGTGACGATACTATCCTTTGCGACTTCCAGACGATGATGCTCGATGCTTCGGATGCTCACACTGCTATGACTAACCAGTCGTTCAAGTGGGAACCCTTTGGCGATTCGGTGGCTGTGATTGAGACCCGAAACAATATGGGATCGGATATCTTATATAAGGTGGAGGTGCAGAACTACCAGCATGATGTGACTTGTATTACCCGCGACTCGATCCGTGTGAAGGTGAAACCGCAACCGCGTCCTAACTTTGACCCAGGTGTTTACCCACTAGAGGGCTGCGAGCCGTTTATTATCAATATCACCAACAATACGCCTAATGCTGATAAGCATATCTGGGTGTGGGGCGATGGCGATACCTCTTTCACTGCAGAACCAACTCACGCTTATGCTGCAGGTCACTATGACTTCAAGTACTACGCTGAGAGCGATGCTGGATGTAAGGACTCGCTAGTATACACTAACCTGATTACTGTCTTCTCTAGTCCTGTGGCTAAATTCTCATGGGAGCCTGTCAATCCTACAGTGATGCATCCTGAGGTGCAGTTCATTAATAAGACTGAGCCGCAAGCTGATACCAATAAGTATTACTGGGAGATTCAGTACGATCGCGATAATCATCTCTCTTATCATACAATGACTGATGTCAATCCTGTATTCCAGTGGCAGACCGATGGTGAGGATATCTCGGGTACCTATATTGCTCGCCTCATCGCTAAGACCAACAATTTGGGTCCCTCGGGTAATGTGGTTGAATGCCGCGATACCATCGAGAACTCAATCCTCTTGGTTAACGACTTCCTCCAGTTCCCCACAGTAGTTACCCCCAATGGTGATGGTATCAACGATGTGTTCGAAATCAAGAACCTGGTGAACGGTTTGGGTTACCCCAACAACAGTTTGGCTATCTACAACCGCTGGGGTAAGCGTGTATACTTCAAGGAGAATATCAGCAGCGATGACGATTGGTGGGATCCCGCTAAGGACAATATCCCTGATGGTACCTATTTCTGGCGCTTCTCGGGTAAGGGTTACTTAGGCAATATCCAACGTACCGGTTCGGTCGAGGTACTCTCTAACTAGACTCTTGAATTAAAAGTATCGCATTCATAAATGCTGATGGAGGACCCTTCTTGTAAGGGTCCTCCTTTTTTTGTATAAGGGCTTCTTTTTATCCTCCCTTCGGGCGGTTTCCTCTGCTTGGGTCTTTTAATGGCTTAGATTAATCACTTGAGAAACAAATCTAAATCAACTAATTAAGTTTTTTTAACAGTGACTATGAAACTATTTGGGATTCTCAAACGTCTACATCGTCGAAATAATAAAGAAGTGTTGAACAATTAAAATTAGATGACAATGAAAAGAACTGTTATTGTAATGATGATGATCTGCTTTGCAGGAATCGGCCTTCGGGTGCAAGCCCAGTCTACGGCTGTGGATTGCGATGCGCTCATCCTTCCTCGTTATAACAACGATTCGACGGTGCTAGAGATGTTGGTTCCAGAAAAGTACGAGTGGCTCTGTACCTATGCACACAATGCGCTTTATCTGACCAATACGGCTCCTCGCGATGCTGCCGTACACAACATTAGTGAACTTCGTTGTTATGCTACCAACCAAAAGTTGCCCGACAATTATGTTGTCGACCTCAACTCGTTTAGTGTCTATGCTTACAACTTCTCCGACTTCTTCTACCAACACAATGGCCGCGAGGTTTATTTCCGTGTGGGGAACGAAGGCAACCAGTATCTTGTGGCTCGTGCTCCTAGCGAAGCGCTGAAGATGGCCGATGATGCTGTGGCTGCTGGTAACGGTATCGGAGGTGGCCACGCTACGGAACAACGCTAGTGCAATCAATAATGGCTATCGCAAAGTTAAGAAAACATATATATGCATTTCACAATTATAAAGATTAAGGTCATGAAAAAGATACTCGTCATGCTCGCTCTTATTACCGTCGGCTTCATCGGTCAGGTATATGCCCAAGGTGGTATTACTCAGGTCTACCTGAATGCCACCACCAATGGAACTACCTACACGGTGCCCGATGAGGGTATATACCTCAATAGTGATAACGGAGGCGTTGGTGGCCACTATGTAGCTGGTACCGACTACTCTATCACCGTTGAGGGTACATGTACCGGTTTGAACCATATGGCTCTTATTTTTGAACGTTTCAACATCGCTCCAGAGGATACGCTGTATATCTATGATGGCCCCAGCACTTCATCGGTGCTTATCATGAAATCCAACAACAACTATAATCCGCTGGCTAGTCAGACGGTTTATGCATCGTCGTTGAATACTTCCAATCAGTTGACTATCCGTCTAAAAGCTAATTCAAGCAATGGTACGGGTTTCACCTGCTTGGTGGGCTGCCGATTCCCCTGCGAGACGGTGACGCCAGTAATTGATAGTTTCTACTATAAGACCATCAACGGTCAGATTGTAGATACCTGCTATATCCGCAACTTCACTACTACTGAACAGGTGGCTACAGCGATAGATTCTACGTTGACTGGTTATGATACCAATGGTGCTCCTATCTACTCCTATGATACCACTTGGACTAATCAGGACAACTATTTCCGCGGTGTAACGCTTTGTGTGGGTGAGGGTGTGATCTTTAACGGTCATGGTGAATATACGCAGAATTATGGTGCTTATACCCCTTCCGATATGTCGTCGATCTTCACCTGGTCGCTCGGTAACGGTGAGGTGGTCGATGAGGTAGGTCTCCGTCAGGTGGCTGCCTACTATCGCGATCTTGACTGCTATGATGTGATTTTGAGTATTGAGGATGAACGTGGTTGTAAGTCTACTCTCCTCGAAACGGTACGTGTCCGTTTGGCTCAGAATCCTATCAAGACACTCTTCGATTTGCAGACAATGTGTAATACCGACTCGCTGTTGGTTAACGTAGGTTACGAGGGTGAGAATGGTACTATTACTCTGAAGAAGATTGAATTTGAGAAAACAAAGACGCAGGTTAACAATGTGCGTACCTTCGTACCCGATGGTAAATGTCCTCCCGATAATAGCGACTGCTTCACGGCAAAGGTTAATTTCGATGACTTTCCCGCTGGACGTGCTGTTACCGACAAGGGCGATATCTGCTCGATCTGTGTGAATGCTGAACACTCCTTTATGGGTGACTGTACCTATGCTATTATCTGCCCCAGTGGCTCGAAAGGCTATCTGAAACGTAAATCGCAAGTTGAAGGCGAAGATCCCTATACTGGTGGCGGTAGCGGAAAATTCCTTGGTATCCCCTATGGTGGTAACAACGATGGTGCTTGGGATAACTCAAGTGAAAAATGCGACTCGCTGGCCAATATGTATGGCTATGGATGGAACTACTGCTGGACTCGTAACCCTGAATATAGCATCGTTACCTATCAGGGCGCTCAGGCTGGTATCGCTGTTCCTGATCATACGGTTACCACTTCGCATACCTTCGGTGTCATCCCTGCTCCTTTCTATCGTGCTGGTGAAACATGCGGTACAGTGACCTCGAGCAATACGCAGGATTCGAGCGACCACGATGGTAAATCGGGTTACTATCTTCCTGCTTCCGACTTCAATGATCTAGTAGGCTGCCCGCTCAATGGTGAATGGGGTATGGAGTTCTGCGATACGTGGGGCGCTGATAATGGCTGGATCTTCTCCTTCTCGCTTGATATCTGTGGTATCTCCTCGGGTGCTGGTTGCGAATATCAGGTGGGTCTCGACTCGCTGGTGTGGCGTCCCGATTCCTCTTATGGCGACTTCCTCTTGGGTCATTATCGTGGTGCTACTGTTACGCGTCGCGATAGTGTGAACGCTTGGATTGCTACCCCCGATACAGCTGGTCTCTTTGGTATCCATGTAACCCTCTACGATGAGTTTGGCTGCGTTTGGGATACAATGACTCGTATCACTACCGTTTGGGCTCCTATGCCTGAACTGGGTGACGATACTATCCTTTGCGACTTCCAGACGATGATGCTCGATGCTTCGGATGCTCACACTGCTATGACTAACCAGTCGTTCAAGTGGGAACCCTTTGGCGATTCGGTGGCTGTGATTGAGACCCGAAACAATATGGGATCGGATATCTTATATAAGGTGGAGGTGCAGAACTACCAGCATGATGTGACTTGTATTACCCGCGACTCGATCCGTGTGAAGGTGAAACCGCAACCGCGTCCTAACTTTGACCCAGGTGTTTACCCACTAGAGGGCTGCGAGCCGTTTATTATCAATATCACCAACAATACGCCTAATGCTGATAAGCATATCTGGGTGTGGGGCGATGGCGATACCTCTTTCACTGCAGAACCAACTCACGCTTATGCTGCAGGTCACTATGACTTCAAGTACTACGCTGAGAGCGATGCTGGATGTAAGGACTCGCTAGTATACACTAACCTGATTACTGTCTTCTCTAGTCCTGTGGCTAAATTCTCATGGGAGCCTGTCAATCCTACAGTGATGCATCCTGAGGTGCAGTTCATTAATAAGACTGAGCCGCAAGCTGATACCAATAAGTATTACTGGGAGATTCAGTACGATCGCGATAATCATCTCTCTTATCATACAATGACTGATGTCAATCCTGTATTCCAGTGGCAGACCGATGGTGAGGATATCTCGGGTACCTATATTGCTCGCCTCATCGCTAAGACCAACAATTTGGGTCCCTCGGGTAATGTGGTTGAATGCCGCGATACCATCGAGAACTCAATCCTCTTGGTTAACGACTTCCTCCAGTTCCCCACAGTAGTTACCCCCAATGGTGATGGTATCAACGATGTGTTCGAAATCAAGAACCTGGTGAACGGTTTGGGTTACCCCAACAACAGTTTGGCTATCTACAACCGCTGGGGTAAGCGTGTATACTTCAAGGAGAATATCAGCAGCGATGACGATTGGTGGGATCCCGCTAAGGACAATATCCCTGATGGTACCTATTTCTGGCGCTTCTCGGGTAAGGGTTACTTAGGCAATATCCAACGTACCGGTTCGGTCGAGGTACTCTCTAACTAGACTCTTGAATTAAAAGTATCACATTCATAAATGCTGATGGAGGACCCTTCTTGTAAGGGCCCTCCTTTTTTTTGTATAAGGGCTGATGTGGACAATAGGGTTCATTGGATTTATTGTTTCATAGGAGTATAACAACAAGAGCGGGATAAACCTTTCGGCTTGTCCCGCTCATAGGGTGTAAGATTTGTTTTATCGGTTAATCGAGGGTGCGTCCCAGCATCTCGTAGAAGTTGGGGAACGATTTGGAGACTACCTCGGGATTGAGAATCTCTAAATTGGGGAAGAGGGGCTTGAGTGTGGAGAAGGCCATAGCGATACGATGATCGTTGTGTGAGTCGATAGGCTCTTTATACTCCATCGTGGAGGGGTGTATCAACATAGTGTCATCGATCAACTCTACGTTGACTCCTAGCTTGCGGAGTTCGGTAGAGACGGCTTCGATACGATCGCTCTCTTTGATACGTAGATTGGTCAGTCCGGTCAGTTTGGTTTCAATCCCTTTGGCTGCACAAGCTACTGCTACCGAGGGGAAGAGGTCGGGGGCATAGAAGAAGTCGTACTCAAAATAGTCGACAGCATCACCATCGCGATCAATCTCTATGGCTTGACCTACAGTCCGTGAGCGAATACCTAGTTGTGCATAAATATCGTATACCGCGCTGTCGCCCTGCATGGAGGGATAGGCGAGACCCGACATATGGAGGTTTAGCGGTTTGTCGCTCAAAAGGGTTACGTTGTAGAAATATGAGGCAGCCGACCAATCTTTCTCAATCGAATACATCTCTATTTGCGGGAGGGTGTGAGTGACAAAGTAGGCTGGAGGATTGCCCTTATAGACATATTCGATGCCGCTCTGATCGAGAGCATCGAGGGTCATACGGATATAGGGGGCTGATGCATCGTTGCCAACCACCTCTACTGCCATTCCAGTAGGCATAGCTGCAGCAGCGAGTAGGAGTGCCGATACGAACTGGCTACTCTGTGTGCCATCGATCTTGATACGAGTCTCGGTAGGCACAACGCCATCGATCTTCAGCGGCAAGTATCCTTCGTTTTCCATATAATCGATTTTGCATCCTACAGAACGTAGTGCGTCGACCAGCGGCCCTATAGGACGTTGACACAACCGAGGACTACCCGTGACGGTGTGGGTACCAGGCGTTACGGCGAGCAGAGCTACCAGGAAGCGGGCAGCGGTACCAGCGTCGCGACAGTCGTAGGTGTGTCGGCGTCCCAATTTAGCCTGACGGAGCAGTCGTTTGAAGAGCTGCGTATCGTCGGCCGACGAAAGGTTCTTGATTCGGATGCCATTTTGGCTCATGAAATCGAGCACCAACCAGCGGTTGGAGATGCTTTTCGATGAGGGTAGAGTAATTTGTATTGCTTCCATTGTGTTTACTTTACTTATCTTTGTCTATGTACTTTTGTTCTGATGCAGAAAAATAGTATTTGACTATTGATGATGATGATTGTTTCGTGTATTGCTTTGCTTATGGTTTGTTATCAATGCTTTATATGTATAAGGTTGATGTAGTATGGTGAGTTATGGTATTTATACATCGATATCGTATTCGCCAATCTTGCGATAGAGGGTGCGTTCGCTGATACCTAACTCGCGGGCTGAAGTGCGGCGATTGCCCTTGTTGCGTTCTAGTGCTGCCTGTATGGCGTTGCGCTCAATCTCGGCCAGCGTGAGTGGGGCAGAGGGTACCACTTTCTCCTCTTCGTCAACCACATTGGCGTACTGCACCTCCTCTTCGTCCTCGTATTTGCTCTTTACTGGGTTGGTGTTGATGCGAATGGTGTGGTCATTGACTTTATCGGCATAATGGTTGTTGGGTAGCATCACATCTTCGTGTCCATAATCTGGTTCTATCATATTGTTGGAGTGGACAATCTTCGCCATATTCGATACCGCTTGTTGCAGTTCGGTAATCTCGTTGCGCATTTTAAGGATGGTGCTCTGCAGTTCGAACGAATCCATCGATATCCGTTCGTTCGTAGTGTTGTTGCCCTGATAGATGGTGGGCATCAAATCTTGTGGCTCGAAGTTGAGGTAGCTTTGAAGTATAGCTTTGCTTATCTCGCGCGTCTCCTCTAGGTAGGATATCTGTTCGGTAACGTTCTTCAGTTCGCGAATGTTTCCTCTCCAGGGGTAGGTCTTGATATATTCCTTGCCGTCGTCAGTAAGACGTACTGGTTTCATATTGCCTGTATACTTGCTTACTATATCGCTAGCAAACTTGCTGAAAAGAAGAGGTATATCATCTTTGCGTTCGCGCAAGGGTGGAATATAGATCGATATCTGATTGAGTCGGTAGTAGAGATCCTCGCGGAATTTTCCATGATTGATAGCCTCCATGATGTCTACATTGGTGGCAGCCACAATGCGCACATCTACTTTGCGCGGCATATTCTCGCCCATAGGAAGAATCTCGTGGTTTTCGAGCACACGCAGCAGTTTCACTTGCATGTTGAGTGGCAGTTCGCCCACTTCATCGAGGAATATGGTGCCGCCGTTGGCCTCTTCGAAATAGCCCTTGCGGTCGCGGTCGGCTCCAGTGAAGGCTCCTTTCTTGTGTCCGAACAGTTCGCTTTCTATAGTGCCTTCAGGGAGAGCACCACAGTTTACAGCAATCAGTTTCTTTGATTTGCGCCCGCTGTTTTCGTGGATGATTTTCGAGAATACATCCTTACCCACACCGCTTTCACCAGTGATGAAGATGCTCAGCTTCGAATCGGCAACCTGGAGCGCTTTGTAGAGCGCTAGGTTCAGCTGAGGGTCGTAGCCGATAATATCATGTTTGGCTTTGACGGTTTCTATTTCGTGTTCGCGATCTTTCATATCTTATTTACTGCTTAGCGTAGCAGGCGAGGCTACAGTTTTCTATATTATAATGGGTAGGTTCTAGAGGTTTAGTTAACAATACAATTTAGTTGTTCACATAGTTTCTGCCGCATACGTACCAGATGCATCTTCTCTTGTACTAGCAGCATTTGATCATCGGGGTTGGTGGTCAACTGGAACTGTCGGCCGTTGGTTTGTATCTTATGGTCTAACCTGCGCAGTTTCAGTGTGCGGATAGCGTAGAGCACATCTTGCGACAATCGCTGCTCGGGCTTGGGAGTCACCACATGTTTCTTCTCCCACTGCGGACTGATTTGTCGTTCGCCCAGCATCAAAGATGTAGCCAGTTCTCGAATAGCATCGTCGTTGTGGTTGATATATGACGAGGCATCGACTAGTTGTCCTGATGTCACCATTTGGGCGAAATCGTTGAAGATGGTTTGGTAGCGCGGATCATCGAAGGCAATATGATCACCCAACAGTTCGTTTACTATCACCGCTTCTACGAAAAACTGTTCCGTTTTGGTGTTACCCTCATCGTCTGTCATCGTACAGTCCATCACCATATGTCCCTGATTGAGCAGTAGATCGATGATTTTACGCTCCTGCGTATCGTCAGGATGTAGGGTAGGGGAGAAAGGCTCTACCCTTGGTTGCTGGGGGACAGCAGATGGGTGTTCGGGGAGAGGGGGCAGTTCGTTGGGATCGGGGGCTCCGAGGGTATTGGGTGCCGCTTTGATGTTGCCTTGAGGATCGACCACCATCGATGAGGTCTCTGAGGTGGGCGTTGTAGTTGTTGGGGTTGCTGTTTTTGCAACTGTGCCCGTCTCGTTGGGGTGCTGTTGCTCGTATTGCTTGCGCGAACGGTTTGCTAGCGCCTTCGCCAATTCGGTTTGGATAGTAGGTTCCGGCATATTGAGCAGCGAAGCGCATAGGCGTACATATTCGGTACGCTCTAGCATATCGGGCACCAAAGCTATTGTTTGCACTATCTCGGTGAGTGCCTGTGCTTTGCGTATAGGGTCGCGCTTCACTTCGTCGAGCAGCAAACGGGTTTTGTACAATACAAAATTCTCTTCGTGGTCGCGCAGATATTCTTGTAGTGCTGTGCTGCCGTGCTTTTGAGCGAAGCTATCAGGATCATCGCCATCGGGGAAGAGAACCATACGTACATGCATTCCTTCCTCCAACAGAATGTTAACAGCGCGTAGCGTAGCTTTGATACCAGCAGCATCGCCATCGTACACCACCGTTACGTTTTTCGAGAAACGAGCTATCATGCGTGCCTGCTGTTCTGTAAGCGAGGTGCCGCACGATGCTACTGTGTTGGTGACCCCCGACTGGTGCATCGATACCACATCAACGTTGCCCTCTACTAGATAACATTTATCAGCTTTCACTATCGAAGATTTGGCTTGATAAATACCATATAGCGAGTTCTTCTTCAGATAGATATCCGATTCGGGAGAGTTGACGTATTTAGCTTTCGTTTTGTCGTTGGTTAGTATACGTCCGCTAAAGCCCTGTACTCTTCCACTGATGGTGTAGATAGGGAACATAACTCGTCCGCGGAAACGATCGTAACTTTTCCCATCCTCCTTGAAGATGGTGAGTCCTGTTTTCTCCAACACCGTATCGCTATATCCGTTAGCACGAGCATGAGTGGTGAAATTATCCCATTCGTCTAAGCAATAGCCTAAACCAAACTTCTGTATAATCTCGTCGGTCATACCTCGTTGGTGGAAATAACTCAAGCCTATGGCACTTCCCATCTCGTTGTTGTACAGCAAATCGGCAAAATATTTTTGTGCAAACTCTGAGCAGTGAAACAGTGAATCGCGTTCGTTTTTACGCTCTTTCTGCTCATCGCTCAATTCCTCCTCTTGGATGGTGATATTGTACTTCTTGGCTAGATAGCGAAGGGCGTCGGGGTAGGAGAGATGATCGAGTTCCATCAGGAAACGAACAGCATCGCCACCCTTACCGCAGCCGAAGCATTTAAAAATACCGCGGGCCGGATTGACATTGAACGATGGCGTTTTCTCATCGTGGAAGGGGCAGCAAGCTATATAATTTGCGCCGCGACGTTTTAGCGACACAAAATCTCCCACAACCTCTTCTATATGAGTGGCGTCAAGAATTCGTTGTATGGTTTCCTGGTTGATCATTTGGGTTGCAAAATTACGAAAAAAAATCGAAACATGAACGAAATATTTTTTTCTTTTTCATATTGCTTTGGTAATGAGCACTACTATACAATCGAGGCTCTTCTACTTCTGTTTTTTTTGCTCTGATATAACGCTAATATAAGTCTAACGTAAGTATAACCTAAATAGAGTATGATGTAAGAACAAAAACCATCTCTAGAAATCTCTTTTTCTGCTATACGATGAGAGGGTAAAGAAGTCTTGTTTTAATCTTTACTTTTACGATGGTATAAACGTAATAACAACGCTCATCCTACCCCCTATTATCGATATCGTACCATACTCCCTACGTCCTACCCTCCTTTCTCTTATGAGAAACCCTCCTCGTTCCCTACGTCCTACCTCCCTATTTCTTAAGAGATTCCCCCCTCGTTGCCTACGTCTTTTGGCCTCTTTGTATATTAATGATTATCAGTAGTATAGAAAACGGAGAAAATGGCCTTCGTCTTTCTTTGCATCGATAACTAGAGAGTGGAATAAAATATTATAAAAATAGTAGTAGAATTGTATTTTGGGAACGAGAAATCCTCTAACGGAATTATGTTTGTTGGTCGGCATAATATCTTTGTCCAAATGCAAAGCAACCAAATGTTTACTATTACTCTATTAGTCAATCTATATTAGTATATAATAAAAAAAAATTTTGCCAAGTCGTCTATTCTTCGTAACTTTGCCGCGTCATTATAACGACCCTCTATGAAATGAAAAGATATAAAAGACAGATAATCCTCTTGTTCCTCCTGTTGCTTTCGTCTGCTGCCTGGAGCCGTACTCACCGCGATTCGTTAGGTGTGGGTCATCGTATGCTTTTTTCTGAAAACAAGGGACAATGGGAGAATCCTGTGCTTTTTAAATCGGATCTTCGTGTAGCTACTCTTTTCTTGGAACGCGATTGCTTTACCCTCTTGTTGGTTCATCCCGACTGTTGGTCGCAGCATCCGCGTCCCACCCGTTTCAAGAGCTATCGTA
This sequence comes from Bacteroidales bacterium, assembly GCA_030523765.1. GTDB lineage: Bacteria > Bacteroidota > Bacteroidia > Bacteroidales > P3 > Colimorpha. The sequence goes on from JAUNHX010000005.1 coordinate 20,785, forward strand.
CTCATGCATATAAAGTTCATTTTGTTGGTTCTAAGGTCGATAAGGTGATGGGTGAAGAACGGGAAGATACTTACGAGAATTATTATCTTGGCAACGATCCTAGTCGCTGGTGTAGTGGTGTAGGTGTATATGGTTCAGTCTATTATGATCAGTTGTGGCGCGGTATCGATATGCGTGTATACTCTGCGCAGGGTGCTATGAAATACGATTTTCTTGTGGCCCCAGGTGCTGATGTATCGCAGATTGCGTTGCGCTACGAGGGTGTTGATGGCATCCGAATCAAAGAGGGTAACCTTCGCATCAAGACCTCTGTAATGGAGGTAGTTGAGTTAGCCCCTTATGCTTATCAAATCAAAGGCGATGACACTATCGAAGTGGCTGCCCGCTATGTTCTGCAAGATCGTGAGGTGCGACTTTCGTTGGGTTCATACGATAGTAGTCTCCCGCTTGTTATCGATCCCTATCTCTATTTCTCAACCTATACTGGTTCGACTGCCGACAATTGGGGCACTACTTCGGCCTACGATTCATATAAAAATACCTATACCTCGGGACTCGTGTTTGGTGATGGTTATCCCACCTCGGTGGGTAGCTATGACGGCACCTACAACGGCAACGCTGACATCGGCATCTTCAAGTTCGATACCAACGGCACTCATCGACTTTATGCTACCTATCTGGGTGGCGGCAATGCCGATATGCCTCACTCGATGTTCGTCAACGCTTTCGATGAGTTGGTGGTGTTCGGCACTACCGGTTCGAGCAATTTCCCTACCACTGAGGGTGCCTACGATCGAGTCTTCTCGGGAGGCAATGCTCTGCAGTATGAAGGATCATCTACAATCAATTTCCCCAATGGTAGCGATATCTTCCTTTGTCGTTTTAACGCTGATGGCTCTCAACTGCAAGCCTCTACCTATGTGGGTGGGTCGGGCAATGATGGTATGAACTACGAAACATGGTTCACCTCTTATGATTTAATCATGCTGGGCAACGACTCGCTCTATTATAACTATGGTGATGGTGCTCGCGGCGAACTGATGATCGATGATCTCAACAATGTCTATGTAGGCTCTACTACCCGCTCCACAGATTTCCCTACTACCTCAGGTGCTATTCAGACCTATGCCAATGGTGGAAGAGAGGGTGTGGTGTTTAAGATCGATTACAATCTTCATAACATGATGTGGTGCACCTATTTGGGTGGTGTGGGCAACGATGCTGTCTATTCGGTCGATGTTGATACTAGTTATAATGTGGTTGTGTGTGGAGGTACCACCTCGGGTGCGCTCTTCCCCACTACTCCTAATAGTTACAAACCCAACTTTAGCGGCGGTTCGTCTGATGGCTTTGTGGCCAAAATCAGTCGCAACGGCACCACCTTGATGGCTAGTACTTTCTTCGGCAGCAGTGCCTACGATCAGTGCTATTTTGTCCGTGTGGGTAAACAGAACGATGTCTTCATCTTTGGACAGACCACAGCTCCCGATAGTACCCTTATATACAATGCTGCCTATAATACCCCCAATAGCGGACAGTTCCTTGCTCGCCTCAAGCCCAACCTTGACACTCTTAAATGGTCAACTGTCTTTGGTACCGGTAGTGGTGAACCCAACCTTTCACCTACCGCTTTCGCTGTCGATATATGCAATCGTATCTATCTAGCAGGATGGGGAAGGAAGTTCTGTGGATACTATCTGCAAGGGGCTACTATCCCTTGGAACACCTATGGTACTGCAGGCATGCAAGTTACTGCCGATGCTTATCAGAATACCACTGATGGACAAGATTTCTATGTAATGACAATGGATACTAGTGCTAACGCACTGATCTATGCCTCCTTCTTTGGTGAGCAGCATTCTGAGAGTGTTTATGGTGGACAAGATCATGTGGATGGTGGTACCAGTCGTTTCGATCGTTTGGGCACCCTCTATGAGAGTGTATGCGCTAGCTGTGGAGGCTATCAATCTTTTCCCACCACCTCGGGTGCTTGGTCTAATAGTAATAACGCTAGCAACTGCAACAATGCGCTGTTCCGTCTCAACCTTTCGAGTGATTTCCCTGTGGCTGAGTTTGTTCCCCCTTCGGCAGGATGTGCTCCTCTCACTATAGAATTCCATAACACTGGAAGGGGCGAGTCGTATCAGTGGGACTTCGGTGATGGCTCTGATACTTCTGCTGCTGTTAACCCCACTCATACTTTCAGTAACCCAGGCAATTATACCATTCGCCTAGTGGCCCGTATGGCTGAAGGCTGCCGCACCACCGATACGATGTACCACACTCTCCGTGTGCTGGGCGATACTAGTTATTGGATTGACACTATCGATTTTTGTCCTGCCGACCAACCGCAAATTGGATTGCATCCTCAGATGGGTTGTTCTTACCAATGGATTGAAGGAGAGGTGAGCGATAGCACTGTAGCTAACCCCTATGTTACGGAAGGTGGAGTATATACCCTTTTGGTAACGACCGACAATTGTGTTGATACCATCCATCAGATGGTCCGTATTGGCACTACTGCTTTTACCCTTGCGGGCGACACTTCGGGTTGCACTTCGCCTATCAATCTCAGTGCCACTTTTGGTCCTGATATTGATCACGTGATTTGGTCGCATAGCTCCTCTTTGTCCGACACTATTAATAGTGGCAACCTCTTAGCAGGGAGTCTTCGCCTCGATCTTACTCAATCGTGCTGGATTTATTTATATGTTGAAGATCGGTTAGGATGTCGCGGACTCGATAGTCTCCATATCCAATTCTATAACATTATGGATACCCTCATCATCAAGTCGGTATCCTGTCCTGGCGATTGTAATGGTTCGGTCATCGCTCTTCCTTCTAGTTATGCGGTAGCCCCGTATGGTTATGAGTGCGATGGACAGATGCTTGCTGATTCTTTGGCTGATGGACTCTGTCTGGGCAATCACACCTATATCTTTTCCGATGCTAACGGCTGTTCTATCGAACGCACTTTTCCGATTGCGGATGCTGCCGTTCCCAATATTCAAACCCAAATAACTCATGTCCTTTGTCATGAGTATGCTACTGGTGCTATCAATATCAGCATTGGCGATACGGGTAGTTATACTTTCTACTGGTACGATGATGAGTCTACCACCTCTTCGCGAACGGGTCTCAATCCTGGCACTTATATCTGTCGTATCACCAGTCCGAACGGCTGTATCTATTACGATACTGCTATCGTTATTGAGAATGCTGATATGCAAGTGTCTACAACTCATATCGACAATACTTGTCACGACTATTGTTCGGGTAGCGCCCTAGCTACAGCGGCTGGAGGTACGGCCCCCTACACTTATGAGTGGAGCAATGGTGAAACCACCGCTCAGGCCGATGCTCTCTGTGAAGGGATGGTCACCGTATGGGTGACCGATGCTACTGGTTGTCGTGTGCACGATTCGGTAGCTATCGCCACTGTCTCCTCTTACGATTCCATCGAGGTGTGGGCTAACGACGATACGGTTTATTCTGACCAAATCACTGCCGTTCATGCTACCTCTATTCCCGGTGCTACTTATAGTTGGCAGCCCCCTCAGCTTTTGGCTAATCCCTACAGCAGCAACAGTGTAACGGTGCCTTTGCAAGAAACCACCACCTTTATATGTACTGTTGTTGACAGCATTGGTTGTGAACATATCGATTCGGTGAAGGTGGTTTGCAATGTTATCAACTGTGGTGAACCTAATATCTTTATCCCTAACACCTTTACTCCCAACGGTGATGGAGTAAACGACCGTCTTTGCGTTACGGGCGAAGATATTGTAGGTTATCATCTCTGTATATTCTCCCGTTGGGGTGAGTTGGTGTTCGAAACGAATAATCTTGACGATTGTTGGGACGGAACTTATAAGGGTAAGCCCTGTATGGCAGGCGTTTATGTTTATCATTGCGATATCTACTGTACTGCCAATCACGAAGCTTCCCTTAAAGGCGACATAACGCTGATACGATAATCTCTGTTTCTCAACAACGTTCTTTTTCATGAAAGAGAGTAATCATACTGATGGCAAAATATAAAGAATATAAAGACCAATTCGTCATTGCTCACATCGTTGATCTTGATAACCCTGAGGCGGTAACTACTTATGCTGCTCATCTGAGTCGTATGCTAGGCAAGGGGGTTATTCTGCTTCATATCTCCGATCCCGCTTTTTCTACTCCCTCGCCTGATGAGGCGCAGCAGCGTTTGCAAGAAATCAAAGAACGTATGGTGGAGCAAGAACAACTGAAGGATGTCAATTATGCTGCATTGAAAGGTGACACCAAGATGATTGTTGATGCTCTCCCTACGTTGCTCAATGGTGTTGTGGCGGTAGCAAAGGTGGTTGATGGAGCCCCTAAATCATCGCTACTCAATGCTAAGACGCTGCTTAGAACTTATGCTACGTGCAAGATAGCCTTCCTCACCGTCCAAGAGCCTTTGCCTTACGGCAAAGTGATCAAAGAGGTGGCTCTCACTATAGATTATAAGAAGGAAAGCAAAGAGAAGATGTTGTGGAGTACCTATTTCGCTCGATTCAATCATAGCGTTATTCATCCTCTGTATTATCACTATAATGACGAAGGACTTCACTATAAGTGGTATGCCAACATGAAGTTTATGAAGAAACTCTTTGATGGACTCAGCATCACTTTCGTGCCTAATGAGATTGCTGGCAAGAAAAGTTTCGTTGATCTCCCTGCTCTCGATTTTGCTAACCAGCAAGGTTATGAACTCCTCATTGCTGTTACCACCAACGAAAAAGATGTAGCTGAATGGTTCATTGGTACACAAGAACAACGAACTATCCTCAACGAATACCACATCCCTATCCTCTTTGTCAACCCCCGCGAAGACATCTATGTCCTCTGCGACTAGAACATATAACCCTATCAACTTATCATCATCTAAACGTATCAACGTCAACTAATGCAGATTCTAACAACACCTCAATATCTAGTAGCTTATGCTACTGATGCTAGCGCCTATAGGGAGATACCCCAAGGCGTTTGTTTCCCCCAAACGGTGGAGGATATTCAAGAGCTGATGCTCGTAGCAGCTCAACGTCACACTTGTGTTATTCCAAGAGCTGGCGGCACTTCGCTAGCTGGGCAGGTTGTCGGTGGTGGTATAGTAGCTGATATCAGTCGCTATTGGGATAAAGTTATCGAGGTCAATGCTGACGAGCGGTGGGCTATCGTTCAACCAGGAGTGGTGCGCGACGAGTTGAACTTACTATTACGTCCGCTAGGTCTTTTTTTTAGTCCTGAAACCTCTACGAGTAACCGATGCTGTATAGGTGGCATGCTAGGTAACAACTCGTGTGGCACTCATTCGTTGGTGTATGGTTCCACTCGCCGTCACGTATTGGCTTGTACTTGTGTTTTGGCTGATGGCACTGTTGAGCATTTTGAAGATTATACGTTGCAGCAACTCGAAGAACGCTTTGGTCCCCGCTTTTGGCAACGTGAAGGAACGAGTCTTATTGAGTGCATATATAGTCAGTTGATTCGATTCCATAATGACGAGGATGTCCGCCAACTGATAGAAGATAACTATCCTGACAAATCGTTGCGACGTCGTAGCTGCGGTTACGCTATCGATGAGGCTATCGAAGATCTTCCTCAGCGTATCAATCTCTGCAAGTTGCTAGCAGGCAGCGAGGGAACCCTCGCTTTCGCTGTTGAGATTAAGATCTCGCTTGATCCTTTGCCTTCGCCCAACAATATGGTGGTATGTGCCCATTGCGACACGCTTGAGAAATCGTTTCTAGCCAATTTGGTGGCACTCAAGCACCATCCTGTGGCAGTCGAGCTGATGGATGGCACTATCCTCGAGCTTGCCAAGACCAATCCCGCCCAGCTGAAGAATCGCTTTTTTGTAGAGGGCGATCCTGCAGCTCTGATTATCGCAGAGTTCAATGGAGATGATATAGAAAGCAATGCTGCTGCCCTCGAGGCCGACTTGCAGCAGCAAGGATTGGCTTATACCTGTACCCGTGTTTATGGCAGCGATGTGGCGCGCGTATGGGCATTGCGTAAAGCTGGCATGGGTGTGTTGAGTGGAATGAAAGGCGATGCTAAACCGCTCAGTGTTATAGAAGATACAGCAGTGGCTCCCGAGCGACTGCCTGACTATATGGCCGATTTCCGCGCTATGATGAAACGGATAGGGCTTGACTGTGTGTATTACGGACATATCAGTACTGGTGAACTGCATTTGCGTCCCATTCTGAATATCAAGACAACGGAAGGTAAAGCCAAGTTTCGCGAGGTGGCATATGAGAGTGCTCTACTAGTGCGCAAACATAGGGGTAGCCTTAGTGGTGAACATGGTGATGGACGATTGCGTGGTGAGTTTATTCCCATACAATATGGAGAGGAGTGCTACCAATTAATGCGCCAGGTAAAACAGTGCTGGGATCCGCAAGGGGTGATGAATATCAACAAGATTGTGGATGCTCCTCCGATGGACGAGTCGCTTCGCTTCGAGGTAGGTCAGCCTTATCTCCTCGAATCGTTGGTGGGTGGTGATAAAAAAGATACTATCTTCAATTGGCGTGCTGCCTTCGATGAGTGCAAGGTGGAAGGAGCTAGCGGGGTTCGTTCGCAGGTTCATGCCCTCATGTGCTCTATCGAACAGTGTAATGGTGCGGGCGACTGTCGCAAGTCGAATCTCATGGGAGGTACTCTCTGTCCAGCCTACAAGGTGAGTCAGCGTGATGAACTGATGACTACTAGGGGACGAGCCAATATTCTACGTGAAGCGCTCACACGAGGTATCGATGGACGTTGTCTCGATGCTCCTGAGTTGGAGGAGGCTCTGTATTCGTGTTTAGCATGTAAGGGCTGTAAGGGAGAGTGTCCATCCAATGTTGACATGACCCGTATACGTGCTGAGGTTTTGCAACAAATATATAAACAACATGGCACCCCTCTCCGCACTTGGATGGTGGCTCGTATGGCTGCTTTCGAGCGGTTGGGTTCGTATGTTGCCCCAATCTATAATTTCTTTGCTACAAACAAGTTTACCTCGAAGATTATTAAACAGATAGTCCGTTTCTCGGTCGATCGCGATATCCCTTCCCTGAGTCGTCGCACCATGCGGCAGTTGGTGGCTGCTGAGCAGCGCAACCATCCTGTTAAAGGAGGCCGCAAGGTTTATCTCTTTGCCGATGAATTTACCAACTATCAGGAGGCCGAGTTGGGTCAGACTTTTGCTCGATTGTTGATGGTTTTGGGTTATGAGGTTGTGGTACCCCGTCATGTGGAGAGTGGCCGCGCCGCTATCTCCAAAGGTTGTTTGGAGTTGGCTCAGCGGTTTGCTGTCAAGAATGTGCGTCTGCTTTCAGAATTGGTTAATGACGAGGTTCCTATGGTAGGTATCGAACCTAGTTGTATATTGTCGTTTCGCGATGAGTATCCCGATTTAGTGCCTGCCCCCATGCGTGCAACAGCGCAGGCTTTGGGTCGTAACTGTCTCTTATTCGATGAGTTCTTGATGCGGGAAGTACAGCAAGGCCATATTTCTGCCCATCAGTTTACTCCCCTTCACTGCGACATATGGCTTCATGGTCATTGTCATCAGAAGTCGATTGTTGGTACCGACAAGACGGCTGCTATGCTGCGTCTCATCGAAGGGGCTACGGTTCATGTGCTTCCTACCAGTTGTTGTGGTATGGCTGGTAGTTTTGGCTATGAGAAAGAGCACTATCAAACCTCGTTGGCTATTGGGGAGATGATGCTCTTCCCAGCTGTTCGTCAGGCTATGGAGCACAATAACAATGAGCAACCTACTTTTATCGCTGCCCCAGGTACCTCTTGTCGTCAGCAGATCCTTGATGGTACCGGTCATTACGCGCTCCATCCTATTGAACTGCTTTACCGTCAGGTAATTAAAGATAAATAAAAAAAGGAGAATACTAGAGTCGAATGGATAGAGTTCGACGAGGTGTAGATCAATTATATTCAGTTTTGTGACATAGGGCTCAGTTCAAGAAGAGTGTACAGATAAGGATTATCGACTTTTTTGGGAAGATCCTTATTGTGTTCATAACGTTATCAGTGTCAATTGTGCTGAATGCTTCTTTCTTGATGATGAGAGAACCCTCTTCCCTTTGTGAAGTGTTAAAAAAGGAGGAGGGTCTGATTATTGCTATCGTTCTGATTAGATTATACTTTCTTGTTTATTTTTGTCTGTCGGCTCAATGCTTCATTAAGCATGTGGTCACGCCAAAAAGTGGGGGTAATGTCAACTAATGTTCCCTCTACATTCTTATACATCCGTTGGTTGGTATGTGGATCTTTTAATCCCCCACGTTCGGAACAGTAGGGACCCAATTTGATATATTGAAACAAGGAGGGTTCAGAGGGCAATAGTTCGCGTCCTGAGTACCAAGCTACTTTCAGTTTTGAGAACTGATGGATGGTGCGAGCTGCTTCTACTACCGCATCGGGATCATTGTCGCCCCCCATCAAACAGCAACAGGTAATATAGCCACTGTACTGTGAAAGGAGTGATCGTAGTGCCGCTTTATCCAACACTTTTCCCTCGTTGTGCCACAAGTGAGGACTATGGCATCCAGGACAGTGGTTGGGACAATTGGTAAGACTGATAGCAAGGGTTACCTCGTCGGGTATCTCTTGAAAGACAACATCGTAGGTGCTATATTTCAACATAGTAGGGGAGTATGGGAAACAGTCTTATAGTCTATTTTTCGCTCTCACCCTTAGGGTGCTCGTTGTTGGGGCTGTAGAAACGGCGGGCAGCCTCTTCTTGACGCGGTTCGGAGAAATTAGATACCCTTTTCAAGTAGCCTATAATACGTGTCATATAGTCTATATTGTGGCTATGACATACGGGGCATTCCTTTAGATAGCGCTTATCGATATGTCCACAATCGTTACAGATAGTGTTGGGGATATTGAAGGTGAAGTAGTTGCATCCCTCTTGTGCAGCCACCCGCATCAGGTGTTTGTATTGCTGTTTCGACAAGTGTTCCTCAAGATTGAGGTGGAGTGCCGATCCACCTGTAAGATGCTCAATATATTTGTGTCCGTGCAGTTTTATCTTCTCAATGATATCAGTGTTGGGATCTTCTACTACGTAGAAATAACTATTGTAGCAGTCGCGTGGCACTTGATACCCATCTTCGCGATCCCACTTAGCATGTTTTACACCCACATTCTCTGCTGGGATCATCTCGCAGTTGAACATCAGTTCTTTGGAGTGGTATTTCTTATTATAGCGTTCAATCAGTCCTAACACATCTTGAACAAACGAGGCATAGGTGGGATTGTCGTTGATGGTGATGCCCAAAAATTCGGCTGCCTCTACTAATCCGTTGACTCCAATGGTGAGGTATTGTCGACTCATATTGATAAACCCAGCATCGAAGAGGGGCAACATCCCTTTGCTTTGCAGTTGTTTTAGATTCTCGTTGTAGGCCATCTGTACTTTGTGGCAAAGATCAACAATCTCCTCTAGAAACACTAGATAGTGCATATTGTTGCGGGCTGCATATTGTACACAGCGGTTGATATTGATGGTGAGTACGCTCTTGGATCCTGTCGAAACACCACCAGCACCGAGGGTATAACTGAATCCGTTGTCTTGTATTTCATTACGCAGACGACAGCACGACGAGAGCGAATCGGCGTTGTCGCTGATGTAAGTGAAGAACGAGTGGCCTTCGGCATACATCTCGGCAGCATAATCGCCCCACTCTTTGTCTTTCATATCTCCATTTTCGGTTAGCAGCGCCATCGTCTCGACTGGGAAGGTAAGTACACAGCGCTTACGTTCGGCATTAAACCATTGCATGAACCGTTTTTGCAACCACGATAGCGAATCCCAGCAAGGTTTGCTTCCATCGGGGAAACGAAATTCGCCAAAGAGCGATTCGAAGTAGTAGCGGTCATAGTAGGAGATATTCCAAAAAACTGACTGGAAATTGCGGGCACCAGCAGGCTGGTTGATCGAGTATACAATCTGCTCGAAACTATCGGTGATTACTTTATCAAGGGTACGTTGCTTTACGGAGAGGTCTACCACACGATCGGTGTGCATATAATAGTCTTCGCCATATTCTTTCCCAATAAAATAGTTCATATACATCAGAAACTCGGGTGTAGCACAGGCACCGCTTAGCATTGACGATACCATGAAGACCATATTTACAAAGCCACCACAAAATGAGCGCAGGTTGGTAGGACAGGTGCTGTTTCCTCCGATGGGGATAGTGCCCTCGAGCAGCCAGGGATACATTGTTATCGAGGCGCAATAGTTGGCCATCGAGGTTTCATCGTTTTTATAGATAAAATGCTGGGTAAGATAGCGTATATATTGGTCGGCCAGTTCTTTGCCGAACATCTCTTTCACTCGGTCGGTAAGCAGTCGTCGGTTTAGGCGGATAAAACTCTGCTTAGGTAGTTCACCTATAAGGGTGGCAATGTTTTTTTTCTCTACATTGGCGTTGGCATCGTATTTCGATCCTGTAGTTGCGTTAGATGCATCGCAATAATTGGTTAGGAACGATAGTTTTTCTCGTATCTCTCGATCTTCCGTATGCTGTTGGCGATACAGTATATAGTTCTTAGCCACAGTGAAGTAACGCTCGGCCATGAGGGCTGTTTCCACTTGGTTCTGAATCTCCTCTACTGTCATGCCATCAGTAACACGCACGCGACTCAGTATGGCCGTTAAATCATCGTTGGTGGCATAAAAACCTGAGGCCAAGAAGGCTTTACTGATGGCAATCTTAATTTTCTCGACGGCAAATACCTCTTCTTTACCGTCACGCTTGGTGATAAACAGTCCGTTATCGCTCATAGTTCTTTCTCCTATTAATAATGTAAATAAAAAAATAAAGTCGGACATGCCTCTTGTCCCCGAAAGACGTTGTCCTCATATTTTGTTAAGGCAGGTCTTCTGACTTGTTCTGGGGCGGGCCGCCTTCCCAACCGAGGAGGGTTAGTGGCTGAGCGTTTAGTTTTTTTTCGGAGTATCGCCCACCCTTTGTTAAGAACTTACAGCTACGGGCATAGTCTATGATTCTCACATAGTTCCCTATTAATCGCGCGGACTAGTTTGCGAACCTTAACAGTTGCAAAGTTACATCAAAAAATACTTGTCAGCATAGCTCTTAGAATCCTTTTTTCAACATTTTTTTCAACAATTGTCCTCAACATAATTATAATTAGTCGGTTGCATGTTCAAAAAAAAATTATCATCGACACACAATATTTAATGTAATGACTCGTTATGTAATTAAAAATATAGTTTAAGAAAAATAATAATAGTTATGAAACGAAACGAAATTAAGGAACTCACTAGAGCTGAAGAGCAGGTAATGCAAGCTATATGGAACGTGCAGCAAGGTTTTGCCAACGAGATTGTTACGGCAGTCAATGAGAGGAACGATCCTAAGGATAGTACAGCGGTAGCCTACAATACTGTGTTGACGGTGGTACGTATCTTAGAGCAGAAAGGATTTGTTGCGCACGAAACTTTTAATCGTGCCAATCGTTATTATCCGATTGTGTCGCGCGAAGAGTATATGGAACAGATGTTGGGACGAATGACTCGCAGTTGGTTTGGCTCTTCGTCCCGCGCATTGGTTTCCTTCTTGGTGGATCGCAATGAGGTAACGTTGCAAGATCTAGAGACCCTAACCAATGAGATTGAGCAGAAGCAGATTAATAATAAATAGTATTACATTCATTATAAAAAACAGACAATCATGATACGATGGGCTTTTTATTCCACTTTGTCGACAGCACTTTTCTATCTTCTCTATTTGGTGCTGTTGAAACGCGACAAATGGCTGCAAATCAGCCGTTGGTATCTTATGGTTACACTCACATTCAGTTTGCTGTATCCGTTATGGCACCTTCCTCGTCTTTTTGTTTATCAAGAGGCTGAGCCGTTGTCTTTTGTCTCTACAGGTATCCCCTCCATTAGTGTGGTAGAGTCAACTGCTTCACATACAAATGGTTTGATATGGATCTACTTGGTTGGGGTTGCTATCATGATCTTTGTGTTGCTAGTCCAACAGGGAGGGGTAGGACTATTCTTGCGAAGACAGACTTATGAACGACGGGGGCTTGTACGGTTGGCTACCCCTCACGATTCAACACCTCCTTTCTCCTTCTTCAACTGGGTGGTGGTAGGCACCGAAGGACTCACAGCACAGGAACTCGACTGCATCCTTACACACGAACAGTTGCATGTGCGTCAGCATCACTCGTTCGATGTCCTTTATATGCGTATACTGTGCTCTCTTGCTTGGTTCAACCCATTAGCATGGATGATGATGCGTGGGCTAAGGGAGGTGCATGAATATTTAGCTGATAGTGTTGTTGTACAAAGGTATGGCAATAGTAACTATTATAATCTCCTCTATCGTGAGGCTACTGGTATTGGATATGGCCGTATCACAAATAATTTTCTTAGTAACAACATTAAAAACAGAATTAAAATGATGAAAACACAACGCTCGCGTTTCGGCGCATGGAAAACGATTGCAGCTCTGCCTGTGGCTGTATGGCTGCTACTCGTTGGGTGTCAGCCTGCTGCGGCTCAATCGCCCGTAACAAAGACGACAACAACGGGGGTAAAGACTGCGCAGAAGGCTTCAACTAAGTCGAATGCCCCTGCGGCTCAGGCTCAACCTACCCGTCAGTCGCAACCTCAAACAACTCCTACATCTGTTTCTTCTTCATCGAAGGCCGAACAGTCTTCTGTAAAAGCGGGTCCTGATGTGGAACCTCAGTTTCCAGGAGGTGTGGAGGCAATGAGACAATATATGGTAGATAATCTAAAATATCCCCCAAAGGCAAAGGAGGCAGGCTTACAAGGTCGTGTGTTTGTCCGCTTTACCATCGACACCGATGGCTCAATCTATAATGTTGAGGTGATTAGAGGTATCGGTGGTGGATGCGATGAGGAGGCTGTAAGGGTTGTAAAAGCTATGCCGAAATGGAATCCTGCTATAGATAATGGTAAGCCTGTGGCTGTAAGTTATAATCTCCCTATTGTTTTCCAGCTTCAGTAATACCCTATATTGAAAAAGAATGACAAACAATAACATTATTCAATTTCCACAAACAACCAAAGCACAACGATTAGGTGGAGGATGCTCCACCTATCATTGTTGCAAAATAAAATTATTAGCTATGAAAAATGTAAAGAGTTTCTTTATGCTTGTAGTGGTAGCATCGATCTTGTGCGGGTGCTCCCAAAGAGAAAACAATGTCAGCGTTGGGATGGCAGATACATCGCTCGAAACTGGTAACGAACATTCGGCTCTCCAACAGTGGGTTGAGGCCTCAAAGGGTAGTCTTTTCAAGGCCGATACGTTGTTTGCTGATATGAGTATAGACGAGATTACCAGTGTTTACCAACAGTTGGTCGACAGTATTATCATGATTGATATTGAGTCTCCACAAGTGGAGGATTATTGCAGTGCCTTAGTTAGGCTGCAAGCTTACCTCTTTATCCCGATCTCTAGTCCAGACCGATTCCAGAAGGAGGATTACGAACGTTTCAATTCCCTATACAAGGAGGAGTACCCTAAAACTTTCGATGTTATTAATGCACTGCCAGGTGGTGGCGAAAAATACAGTGATATCATGAACAGTGCTATCGCTCACCGCCAATCAGCATATCGTTAAGAGTGTGATTGTGGTAGAGTGAGGTTCCTTAAACTTAGCTCTTTTGTTTTCGCTTGAATAATTTCTTGCGGAATATGAAGGTGGTGAAGATTAGGTAAACAGCCACAAGGATAGCCAACGTAATATAGGTGGCTTTGAGACTGCCTGGAGCATAGCCTACTAACATCAGTACGGGGAATCCGAAGAGGATAGCCGTAAGACTCTGTAACACTAGGTTGTTGCTGGCGGGAGTCTCGAACTTGGGATCGATTTCGCGTAGAAGTACCATACCGTTGCTGATGGTGCCAGTGAGCATGCCAAACATAGCAAAGAATCCCTCGTTTTCGTAGCCTGGATAGAGATGGCGACTGGCGGCACGTACAAAGAAGAAGGTGGCGATAGCACCAAGGGTACATACAATGATGAGTGGTAGCCAAAGTCCACGGAGCGACTCGAAACTGATAGCAGCGGTGCCTGCAACAATCATAACATCGAAGCAGAAGCCGGCAATGCGGTTTAAGAGATAGTTGTTGATATATTCGCGGTGGATGATGCGATGTTTACGGAAACGGTTGATGGCTCCTTTGACAAGTACGCCAAAGAGGGTGCCCCACAAGAAGTTAAATCCCCATACCATTGGCTTGATGGTTTTGTTGCCGAAGTTACCCATGTCGAGTTTGTCAATACCCCACATCAAGGCGAACACCAAGGCGTAGACTAGCATGACGAGGCAAACCTGTACGGTGAGTTTGTCGATTGATTCGGCATGGGGTATCTCACCTTTCGACTCATAGTCTTGTAACGTGTATTCCTCCTTGTAGTTTCCTTTCTTGACTCGCAGTTTACCCTGACGGCGGAGGATATTCATATAGATGACTGCAACGAGGCTACCCACAATGAATCCAATAGCTGCAATAGCCAATCCGAAATCGGCACCAGCAAAGAGGATGCCTTGGTCGGCTGCATGGCCCGCATAGACCTTCCCGAAATTGAGCGCCTGTCCAGGTCCTTGTCCGTAGCCCATAGGAAGGAGGAGGCCAGAAGCGTAGAAGAAACTTCGGCTATTCCAGAAGAGGAAGAGAGGAATGGTGCAGAGGAGTCCTACGATACCTTGTACGATATAAGTGCTGGCTGTGAGGCATCCTGATTCGGTAACAACCATGCCACCAGCACGACTCTCGATACTACTGTTCTTCAGTGCTAATGCAATAAAGCCAATACCGAGGGTGTGATAGGTGAAGGTCTCCATAGCAGCCTTATTGATGATACCGTTTACGGCTGGGATAGCTTTAAGGCAGAGGATAATGAGACCTGCTATGAGGGCTGTAGGGATAAGGCTGCGGTTTAGCAGTGGCAGTTTGCGACGCAAGGCGTTGGCGATAAGGAGTGCCGCTACGATGATGAACATCTGGATAAGCCAGCCCCAAGCCTCGGGAGCATTAAAAGACTCCATATAGATGGTTGATGCGGATAGTATTTTCATTTTGTAAGTTGTTAATTATTGGAATATTACATGATTGTATAATTGAAGAGTGAACCACTTCTGGAAAGGGGAGAGGTAGCCTCTAAAATACATCATAACTTATTTATATTTAAACTCTTCTATATTTCGTCGATCGCGCTTGGTGGGACGGCCAGCACCACGATCGCGTCGCTCATAGCCATACTGTCGTACCATCTGTATACGTTCGTATTCCTCTTTGGGTGTGAGGTCAATAACGAAATTATTTACTAGTTTGGCTCCCACACGGTTGTGGATGAGTTCCTTTACCTCGATTTGTTTATGGAGTTGTTCGATAACTAGATCGTAGCGTTCACCTACCTTCACCTCATGTGAGGCTTTAACTGGGACTCCCTCTTTTTTAATGCGTCCACTGCGGCAAGCCTCGGTGGCGAGACTGCGTGTTTTAAAGAGTCGGATAGCCCAAAGATATTTATCTATACGTAAAGGTTCGTCGTCCATAGCGATAGTGATTGGTTATTTAGCACGGAAATAGATGGTCATAGGTACTCCGTGGAAGTCCCACATTTCGCGCATACGGTTCTCGAGGAATCGTTTATAGGGATCGCGAACATATTGGGGTAGATTGCAGAAAAATACAAATTGAGGGAAGGGAGTGGGTAACTGAGTGATATATTTTACTTTGATATACTTACCCTTGACAGCGGGAGGAGGATTCTGTTCTTTGACGATGGGAAGCAACATCTCGTTGAGCTCAGAGGTAGATATTTTACGGCTGCGGGCCTCATAGACCTGCTTGGCTGTTTCGAGTACGCGGAATATACGCTGCTTGTTGATGACGCTGGTGAAGATGATAGGTACATCGGTGAAGGGGGCTATACGTTCCTTGATAAGGGTTTCGTATTCCTTATGGGTATGGGTGTCTTTCTCAATGAGGTCCCATTTGTTGACCACAACCACCACTCCTTTGTGGTTGCGCTGTATGAGTCCGAAGATATTGAGATCTTGAGCCTCAATGCCTTGAGATGCATCGAGCATCAAGATACAGACATCGCTATTTTCTATTGCTCGAATGGAGCGCATAACGGAGTAAAACTCCAAATCTTCACTTACCTTGCCCTTCTTGCGGAGTCCAGCGGTATCAACAAAGTTGAAGTCGAAGCCAAACATGTTGTAGTGACTATAGATGGAGTCGCGGGTAGTACCAGCGATGGGAGTAACGATATTGCGGTCGGTGCCAGTAATAGTGTTAATAAACGATGACTTGCCAACGTTGGGACGACCTACGACACAGATGCGGGGAAGATCGCTCGTAGGATCCTCTTCGCCCTCATCGAAGTCTTTCACAACCTCGTCGAGTAGATCGCCTGTCCCGCTGCCGGTGATACCAGCAATGGGGTAAAGCTCACCTAGACCAAGGGCATAAAAATCGGAGAGGTCTTCCATCTGTTTAGCATTGTCGACTTTATTGACAACTAAGAGCACTTTCTTTTTGCAACGGCGCAGCATTTCGGCTACATCCTCATCCATAGGGGTGAGTCCTTCGTGGGCATCGACAAGGAATAGGATAGTATCAGCTTCGTCGATAGCGAGTTGCACTTGTTTACGGATTTCCTCTTCAAACTCATCATCGCCACCCATCACATATCCACCAGTGTCGATGACAGAGAAATGCTTTCCATTCCAATCGGAGTGTCCATATTGTCGGTCGCGAGTAACGCCACTCGTTTCATCGACGATAGCCTTGCGTTCCTCTATGAGGCGGTTAAAGAGAGTCGATTTTCCCACATTGGGGCGTCCTACGATAGCTACTATATTTGACATGTCTTTCTTAGATGTGTGTTTTGTTCGTAAAAATAGAAAAAGGTGTGCTTATTGATTGTTGAGTGCGTTAACCACGGTGGATGAATCTTCGTCAACACTGATGAGAACTAACTCGGGTAGGTTGAGGCTGAAGTCCATATAACAATTATAAGGAGCATAGTCCTCTGTTTGGTAGGCTACACCGTACACCTTCTCATCATTGCGGATTAGACGGGGAGAACGATAACCCATTACTACGTTGTGATGCAGTTCACCATAAACAGTGAGGGTGTCGCCAATGCCTTGGGGACTCTCCACCTCGATGAGGTACATAGGCGAAGTGGCTTGACAGAGGTCGCTACCAATGATTTTGCCCACAAAATAGAACTCATCATAGTCGTGAAAGCAGCTTGTAGTTAAGAAGGCTGCCAACAGTAGGGCCAAGGTAGTGTATTGTTTTGTTTTCATCTTTCAAACAACATAAAAAGCGATGCAAAATTACGAAGAAATCGGTAAATGGCGGAAAAAATAGGGATATTTTTTCGATAATCAGATGTTAGGTCCCTTTTTTTTGATAAAGGATAGGTTCATAAAAATGCATATATATGAGAAAAAGTGTGGTAGTCGAAGTTGGTGTAACTAAAAAAAAACGACGAAGAGAACTGTATCGTTTTCTTCGTCGAGAGGGTAAAGGTATGTTCGTATTAACGAGGAGTATCAATTATTCTTCGCTATTGGTATTCCGACTTACACAGGTGTATCCTTTCAGAAGACCAGTGGTGGCGCTGCCGATGAAACTTAGGATTTGTTTGCCTTCATCGGTATTGCTATACTGCTCTTTTATCAATTCAACAGCATTAGTTACAGTATGTCCCTGTTGGAAGAGAATACGATATATTTTTTGGATGTTATCTATGCTCTCCTGAGAGAAGCCACGTCGATGGAGGCCAATGGTGTTGACACCCGAATAGCAGATAGGATAACGGGCTACACGGACAAAGGGTGGGATATCCTTATTAACTAACGAACCTCCCATAGTGATGACGTGCGAACCTATATGAACGAACTGAAGGATGGCTGTTTTGCCTCCCAGTACGGTCCAGTCGCCAACAATGATATGGCCTGCGAGAGTGGCGTTGTTAGCTAAAACACAGTTGTTTCCCACTATACAGTCGTGAGCCACATGTACATATGCCATCAGGAGGTTGTTGTTGCCCACCACAGTGCGCCCCGATGCCGAAGTGCCACGGTTGATGGTGCAGCATTCACGAATAACATTGTTGTCGCCTATTTCGCAGGTGGTATATTCACCATTAAATTTCAAATCTTGGGGGATGGCTGATATAACGGAGCCAGGGAAAATCTTGCAGCTACGTCCAATGCGGGCGCCGGGGAAGATGGTGACGTTGGGCCCAATCCATGTGCCGTCGCCTATTTCAACATCATCGTATATGGTGGTGAAATTGCTGATTGTAACGTCTTTGCCTATCTTGGCGTTGGGGTTTAAGTCGTATAAGACCATATCTATTTTGTTTCTTTCTTCTTTGATTTTAACTTAGAATGTTTGCTATAACGTAGATGTTTCTATATTTATTGCGATGAAAGTGAATTTTTGTATAATTCTCTCAAATTTTGTGCAAAAATAGTATTGGCGTGGTGTCCCGGATACTGTATTGTGAAATGACCACGAAGGGGAGCTCCCACCAAAAGAATATCGCCAATGAAGTCTAGCATTTTGTGGCGTGCGGGCTCGTTATCGAAGATGGGCTGTTGGGTGTTAAGAACACCATTGTGGACAGTTACCTCGTCAGGGTTGATGCCGTAATGTTTAGCTAAACTTCTCTTTACAAGTGGTCCTAGTGGCTTATCAGTAAATACAAGGGCGTTTTCGAGGCTACCTCCTTTGATAAGTCCGAGAGTAAGGAGAGTGCTGATTTCGTGAAGAAATACGAAAGTACGACAAGGTGCCACCTCTTCTGAGTACGTGTTGAAGCCTTGAAGATATGCCTCTTGGCGCCCTAGGACTGTGGTATGAAAGTCGATAATGCAATGCACCGCGAAATCGTTAGCTGGCTCAACACTGAAGGTTGATGATCCAACAGATAAGGTGTAAGGTTGTGTGATGTTCAGATAGTGGCGAGGAGCATCGAGTTGGAGTATGCCTACTTTTTGAATAGCTTCTACCCACTGGATAGCACTACCATTAAGGATCGGAATCTCCTCTCCGTTGGTTTCTATTATGGCGTTGTCGACCTCCATGCCGTGGAGTGCCGACATTAGATGTTCGATGGTAGAGATAGTGGCTTTACCTTCTTTCAGGGTAGTGCCGCGAGCTGTCGATCCTACTTTGCTTGCCAGCGCAGGGATGTCGACTTGTGGAGAAAGGTCGGTACGGCGAAAAAGGATGCCACTGTTGGCAGGAGCAGGGCAGAGGGTCACAGTTACTTGTTTTCCAGTATGGAGCCCTTGCCCAGAGAGAGAGGCTTTACCGTTGAGGGTTGTCTGATTCATCGTAGGGGGTTGTCGATACTTTTTGTTTTGATGCTACTATCGTATTGGTTTCAGATGGAAATCTTCCATTCGGTAAATGCTGACAGCCTGGTTCTCGAAACCTCCTAGCTGGCTGCGGACAATCTTTAAGGGGAAGAGAAGCGTAGAGGGTGCGGTAAACCCCTCAGGGTTGTTCCAGAAGGCTACTCCTTTTTGGTTGAGCGCTGTGACGAAATATAGCATAATATCGTTGGCAACACCAGCATAGACACCAGTAGGGTCGGTGCGATAATGGTTCTTGAAACTGTCGATAAAATCTTTATGGTTGGGGTTGTTCATATCGAGATATGCGGTATAGAGCATATGGTAGTTCACCTTCTGAAGCTGACTGAAGTCGATATCGGAGATGTCGCGTACATAGTTTGCAGGGGTCATCAGAACTGGTGGTTGGTTGAGTGATACCAGTCGGTTGAGGAGGTTATTTACCTGGATACGGTCTTTTTCGCGGCTTTGCTCGAAGATGTTTACTATCACATTGTCTGAGGATGCCTTCAGCGTAGTGCTGAGTTTCCCTACTGCACTCCAATCAAAGAGAGTCCACTGTATGTCGCTGCGTCCTTCGAGCTGGGATGTAAAAGCGTTACGCATCGATTCTTCGGTGCGTGCTTTGGAGTGTATAATATAAAGGTGTCCACCAGAATGATACTTGGCCATGATGTCGATCATGCTTTTGGCTATTGCTTTATCGGAGGGCATGTATTTTATTACATAGGGGTTATCGACCAGTATCTCGTCGCGAGTTGACATAGGACTGACGATGAAGGTGCGGCTCTCCTTGGCTAACTGTGCGGCTTTGGCAAAGGGGCTACGAGTGAGGAGTGCTATTACTATATCGGAACTGGCACAGTTGTGGCTGTTCCATGCTTCGGTAACAGTGGCATCGTCCTCTGCGCTGACGTCGACTACGTTGAGTACTACCTTATAACCTTGCTGTTGCAGTTTTTCAACTGCCATTAGAATACCTTCGTAAAACTGGATGAACTCGAACGATTTGTATGTCTTCTTGCCACGCTGTTCAACATCGAACTTGGTGGTCGAAATCTCGTTCATGCGATCAAGATATAGGGGCATCAGCACTGAAACATATATTTTATCTTTGCTGATACGTTCTCGCACATCAATTCGTTGCAGATTAACAGCAGCCTGTGTGGCCTTCTTGGTATCGGTGGTAGTACTCGTTTTTTTCGGTTCAGGAGTGGTGCGGGGTAGGGTAGTTGTTGAACTATGAGTTCCACTGGTTGGCACCTTAATGGTTTGTCCTGCTTTGAGACCTTCACTCTTTACCAAAGGATTCATCTGCTCCAGTTTTTCAACACTGGTATTGTAGGTTTTGGCCAATGCATAGAGGGTTTGGCCCTGTTGTACGATGATTTCTTGATAAGGAGCATTAGAGGCAGCGATAGCGCTACCACAGGCTTGGGCTACGGCAGCACGACTCTGTGCGTTGACAGGAAGCCATACGGTATCACCAACAGCGATGCTATGAATATCGGTTTTCAATACGGCGGTGCTATAATGCAAGCCATAGGCCCGCGAAATGGAGAAGACCGTTTGTCCGGGCTGTATGACATAGATATAGTAATTCTTGCCGTTCATCATTTGTGTAACATTACTCACCTGGACGGGCGTCGACTGTGCGTAAAGTCCGCCTCCCATAAGGAGGAGACAGAGCACTGTGAGGATTGTTCTTAATGACTTTTTCATAGTTCAAATGTATTTTGGTTAAGTGAACTCTATCACAAGGTTTCCAATGATTGAAATGAGATAACCTGTATGGTGTAGAGATCGCTTTAATGTTTTGGTTCGAAGATTGATAGGCTGCAACGTATCGCTTATTCCCATTCGATGGTTGCAGGAGGTTTAGAGCTGATATCGTAGACTACGCGGTTGACACCTTTGACACGGTTGATGATATCGTTGCTTACTTTTGCCATGAACTCGTAGGGTAAGTGCGACCAGTCGGCCGTCATGCCGTCAACTGATTCAACAGCACGTAATGCTACAGCGCTCTCATAGGTGCGTTCATCACCCATTACGCCTACCGATTTCACTGGCAGTAGGATAGCTCCAGCTTGCCATACCTTGTCATAGAGATTGTTGTCACGAAGTCCTTGAATGAAGATGTCGTCAACCTCTTGCAAGATATGTACTTTCTCAGGAGTGATATCGCCGAGGATACGGATAGCCAAACCAGGGCCAGGGAAGGGGTGGCGACCAATCATCTCGGGTTTCATGTTCAGTTGGTGTCCCACACGGCGTACCTCATCTTTGAAGAGGAGGCGTAGTGGCTCAACCAGTTGCAGTTTCATATAATCGGGGAGACCACCTACATTGTGATGTGATTTGATGGTAGCCGAAGGTCCCTTTACCGATTTAGATTCAATGACATCGGGGTAAATAGTTCCCTGTGCCAACCATTTGGCATCAGTGATGGTTTTAGCTTCAGCATCGAAGACATCGACAAAAGTTTTACCAATGATTTTGCGTTTCTGTTCAGGGTCGGTAACACCAGCCAATAGAGAATAGAATTTCTGGCTAGCATCGACACCTTTCACGTTCAGTCCCATGTCTTTATATGATTCAAGAACCGACTGAAACTCGTTCTTTCGTAGGAGTCCGTTGTCTACAAAGATGCAGTGCAGGTTGTGGCCTATGGCACGGTGTAGTAACACGGCAGCTACCGAGGAGTCAACACCACCACTGAGTCCGAGGATCACTTTGTCGTTGCCCAATTTTTGACGCAGTTCGGCCACTGTGGTCTCGATAAAGGAGGCAGGAGTCCAAGACTGGTCGCAGTGACAGATGTCTACTACGAAATTACGCAGAAGTGTTAGTCCGTCAGTGGAGTGGTGCACTTCGGGGTGGAATTGGATAGCGTAGGTCTCTTCGCCTTGGATGTGATAGCCAGCATATTTTACACTATCAGTCGAGCATATTACCTCATAGCCCTCGGGTACCATTTCGATGGTGTCCCCGTGGCTCATCCATACCTGTGAGCCAGTAGAGATGCCTTTCATTAGAGGACTTTCTTGGTTGATATATTGGAGGTTAGCGCGTCCATACTCGCGAATCTTCGACTGCTGTACTCGACCACCGCCCCATTTAGCCAGATACTGAGCACCATAGCATACAGCTAGCAAGGGCAGTTTGCCTTTGATATTACTCATGTCAGGGATAGGAGCGTCCTCTGCGTTGCATGAATAAGGACTGCCAGAGAAGATGACACCTTTCACATCGTTTGTAAAGGTTGGAATCTTGTTGAACGGATGAATTTCGCAATAAATATTCAGTTCACGCACTTTTCGTGCAATGAGTTGAGTGTACTGAGAACCAAAATCTAATATGATTATAGTATCCATAAGATGATTAATTTTTAAATTACAAAAATACAAACTTTTTTCTAAATGGCTATTATTAATATCTAAAAAGTTATTAACAAGGGATGTTGAATGTGGACTGTTGACTGGTTTAAGGGAACTATTCCAAGAGTTACTTTTAATTGTTGATAAGTTTTGAACAATGGTTTTTAATAGTTTTCTTGATTTCGATGGCATTACGTAAAGAGGAAGATTGAACTACTTATTTTGGAGTGATACAAGTATTTTTGCAACCTTATTTTTGCGCTAATTATAAGATGCTATTTTGTTCAAATCGGTAAAAAATAAAGGTGCTAAATAAATGATTGGAGATAATTTTATCAAATTGACGCATACGGATTTGTAAAGAATTGAAATATATAATTTTGTATAAATGTTTGGCATGAAATATTTGTACGAAATTGGACAAATTATTATTTTTATTATAAATTTTTATTTGCTGATAATTAATTGTTTGTATATTCTGAACATTGAAACCAAATTCCCATAAAAATTGTTTGTGTAAATAAAAAAAGATTCCGTTGAAAAAAGTGAGCTTATCTTTGCAACCGAAAATAAAAAAAAGTTATGAACAACAGATCCTCTTTATCATCTGCCTTCAAGAAAAATTTTTCGAATTTTACTTCCGTTAGCAATGCTGCTCAGAGTGATGCTAGTCAGTCTACCGAGAATAAAGAAAAATGTTTGGTAGTTCCGATGTATCCAGAAAAGGGTTCCGTTGAACGTAAACATTTTACCGATCGACTAGCGCGTCAGTTCAACCTAGTTGACAATGAGGAGTATCGTGATGATATGTCGATTGAGGAGAAAATAAATTATAACAATCATATCCTTTTTCAGACAACGCTGATTCATAGTGTTGTTCGCAGAATGGCTCTTATTACATCATTGGTTTTAGGTGCTGCATTAGTGTTAATCCTCCTTGCCCTTGCCTTATAGATAAAAAACTATACCACGTATTCCACAATAATTAGAAGCCGACCCTTATCCAGGTCGGTTTTTTTATTGCGTGTAACAAAAAAACATCCCATAATAAAAAAATATTGGTATATATAAAAATATTCTTATCTTTGCAACCATGCAAAAAAGTGTATCTATTATAACTATGTTGCTGTCGCTCATGCTTTTGGGCGCTTGTTCGGGCTACGATAAGTTGCTAAAAAGTACCGATTATGATGCCCAATATAAGGCTGCGGTCGATTATTATGAGCGCGAAAACTACAGCCGAGCTAAACAATTGTTTGAGAATCTGTCCATCCATTCCCGCGATAAAGAGCGTGCCGATAGTGTGGCTTGGTATTATGCCAACACCCTCTACCGTACTGAGAATTATTATATGGCCTCTTACCATTTCAATAATTACTATCGTCGCTATCCTTACAGCTCGCGTGCTGAGGATGCACTTTTTATGTCTGCATATTGTAAATATAAGGAGGTCCCTTATTACTCTCTTGATCAGAAAATCACGAAGAACGCAATTGCTGATTTTGAACATTTTGTAGACAAATATCCTCAAAGTCCTCGCATTCCTGAAGTGAATGGCTACTTAGACGAAATGCAACAACTGCTCGAAAAGAAGGATTTTGAAATTGCAAAAGGATACTTCAAGATTGAGAGTTATCATGCAGCCTATGTGGCTATGAAGAATTTCCTGAACCAATATCCTAATTCTCAGTATCGTGAAGAGGCAATGTATACCATCTTGCGTGCTGGCTATATCTATGCTTCCAATAGTCGTGAAGACAAGATGAAAGAGCGCTTAGAGGCTGTTATAAATGATTTCGATAGTTTTGTTGCCACTTTTGCTGACTCTAAATATATTAAGTCATCGCAAGATATTTATAACAAATCAAGAGCTTTGCTCACTCAGATAGAAGAAAAAGAAAAACAGAAATAATTCGCATAAAATCATGGAAGAAAAGAAAAATCAAGCCCGTGTTACCAACACTACCATTACGCGCAACATCTACGACCTCAGCAACATGACCGACAATGTATATGAGACTGTCGCCATGCTTTCCAAACGAGCCAACCAGATTGCCGTAGAGGAGAAGAAAGAGTTGCACAAAAAAATCGAAGAGTTTGCTTCCACCATTGATACGATGGAGGAAATCTTCGAGAACCGCGAGCAGATTGAGGTGGTGCGCCACTTCGAACAGATGCCCAAACCCACTTTGGAGGCAACTCAAGAGTATCTCTCTGGCCAGTTATGGTATCACAACCCCGCTAAAGATAGCTTAGAGACGCAGAAACTCGAGGCTATGGAGAATGAGGTGCTTGAGGAGCAGTCCGAAAAGTAATAGTTTTTTTTAATTGTTATGTTGGTAGCCGTCCTTTCACTTTAGTAGGAAAGCGACGGCTATTGTTCGATAACAATGATTCCGTAGGGATTGGACCCTTTCCTCTTCCCCCTAAAAAGACTACCTATATTAATAACCCATAATTTTTACTTTATGCTTACTGGCAAAAAAATCATTGTTGGAATTACAGGAGGCATTGCTGCCTATAAGAGTCCCTTGCTTGTACGTCTCCTAATCAAGGCAGGGGCTGAAGTACAATGTGTGGCAACCGATCATGCGTTACAGTTTGTAACACCCCTTTCGTTAGAGACGCTCTCACAGCACAAGGTGTATAGCGACCTCTTTGCCCCTACCAACGATCACACCACCGAGCATATTTCGCTCAAAGACTGGGGCGATGTTATGATTGTGGCTCCTGCTACTGCCAACTGTATTGGTAAACTTGCTCACGGTATTGCCGATGATGCACTTTCTACCCTCCTAATGGCTTTTCTTCGTCCTATCTTCATGGCTCCAGCTATGAATACACAAATGTGGGAGAGCCCTGCCGTGCAGCGCAATATTGCTATCCTTAAACAAGATGGTTGTTGTTTTATAGAGCCATCGGAGGGATATCTAGCCTGTGGTAGTGAGGGTAAAGGGCGGATGGAGGAGCCTGAGATTATTCTTGATGCGGTTGAACGCTATTTCACCCAAAAGCAGAAGCTACAAGGACGAAGGGTGTTAGTGACGGCTGGACCTACGTATGAGAAGATCGATGCTGTGCGTTTTGTGGGAAACTTCTCAACGGGAAAGATGGGATTCGCTGTGGCACAGGCTTTGGCTGATCAAGGGGCTGATGTGACCCTTGTGACGGGTCCAACTTATCTTACTATCTCTCATCCATTCATCCATCGTATCGATGTTGTTTCGGCACAACAGATGTTCGATGCCGCTACAGCAGTCTTCCCTGATTGCCAGGCGGCTATACTGACAGCAGCAGTGGCCGACTTCCGTCCTATCGATGCTCCTGATATCAAAATTAAGAAAAAGAATGAAACGGATGGAATGACTATCACGATGGAACAGACCCCCGACATCTTGGCTACCCTAGGCAAGAACAAGCGCCATGATCAGTGTTTGGTAGGCTTTGCATTAGAGACTAACAATGAGGTGGCTCATGCCCAATCAAAGTTGCAACGAAAAAATCTCGACTTCATTGTTCTTAACTCTTTGCAAGATAAGGGAGCTGGTTTTGGACATGATACCAACAAAGTGACGTTTCTCTATCGCGATGGACGTATAGAAGAAGGTACCCTAAAAAGTAAACACGAGGTGGCATACGATATAGTAGACCGTCTAATCAATATTATATGAATACAACTACTGCTATGAAAAAACTTGCTATTGTAGCTATCGTGCTTTCATGTATTGCCATTGTAGGTCAGATTTTTATCTTTGCTACCCAAAAGGAGAATGCCGATGATCTGTACCAAAAGGCAATGAAGGCCGATTATAAGATCTATGCCCCTGTGGTGCCTGATACACTTCGCTTTGCAGGGGAGAAGGTGCCGTTGGAGTATTTCTATGTGCGCGAGGGACTTGATCGTGAGTTGCTCTCGAATATGTACTTTCATTCCAGCACATTGCTCAACATGAAGCGAGCCGGTCGCTATTTTCCTATCATTGAGCCTATATTGCGCGAACAAGGTGTACCGCAAGATTTTAAATATCTTTGTGTTATTGAGAGTGGACTGCAAAATGTTACATCGCCTGCCAAGGCGCAAGGCTATTGGCAGTTTATGAAGAGTACGGGTCAGCACTACGGTCTTACTATTACTGACGAGATTGATATGCGCAACGATATCGAAGCTGCTACCCTTGCTGCTTGTAAGTTCTTGAAGACGCTCCGAAACAGTCTAGGAAGTTGGACTGCGGCAGCAGCTGCATACAATTGTGGAGAGGAGGGTCTCCGTAGCCGCATGAATAAGCAGTCAGTAAATAGCTATTATGATACCCGACTCAATAGTGAGACAACCCGTTATGTGTATCGCATCCTTGCTATCAAACTTATCTTTCAGCATCCACAAGACTATGGGTTCTATCTTCGTCGCTGCGATCTATATTCTCCTATTCCTTACGATACGGTTAGTCTTTCTGGCCAAAATGTTGATCTTTATACCTTCGCACAAGAGAAAGGAACCACCTACAAAATGCTCCGTGAACTGAATCCATGGCTCCAAACAGATAAATTGGTCAACAAGACCAACAAAACATATACGGTAAAAATTCCCAAGAAAGGGGGTACGCTGCAACGCAATATCCAAAAAGATCGCAATACAGCGCTGATCAATAGGTTGTAAACCATTATTTATTGTAAAAGATTAAAAGAGGCTATCGCTTATGCGTAGTCTCTTTTTATTTTTGATGGAATGCAGAGGGTGTGTTCAATAAAGATAAGACTCTATTCTTCGGGCTCAAGCAACTCGGAGTCAATAGCATAGCCACATCGCCGTTGTCGCTTTTCAGCATTGACTATCATCAACTGTCTGGCAGGAACTCCTTGACTGAGGAGGTAGTCACGTACGGCACTGTTGCGTTGATTGGCAAGGTGGATGCCACTGCTATCGGTTGCGGTGAGTTGCTGCTGTAGGATTAGGAGCATGCTACTGTCGCTCCTGGCGATAGTAGCTAGTTGTTGGAGTTGGTAGTACTGCCGGTTGCTTAGCTCGATGCGCTCATTGTCGTAGCTATAGCCACTTTGGGTAGGAGTGAACTCGATAAATTCAATATCGTCACCTTTGATACCAAGGGCATTGGCAGCCCCGCGAAGAGGTGAGCCAGCCACCTTAACGAAGAGTTTTCGAAGTGTACTCCATACAATCTTCATATAGTTAAATTCGGGATCGTCAATCTTACCTGCAACGGGAATATCGATGAGGACCTCGTCGTTCTTGTCCTTCAGTACATAGAGAGCAGCTTTCAAAGGCACATGCATAGCTGAATCGATATCGCTACGACGTTCACCCACTTCGGGTCTGAAAATATCGAGATGGTTGTCGCCTTGGAGCTGCGAGTATCGAATGGTGTTGCGACTAGTAAAAGACATAACACCATCGGTAAAGGGATGGGCTAGGTAGGCTACGGTGTAGGGTGAGAAATCAGAGAGGTGAATTCCTTGTAGTGAGAGGTTAAGGTCTTGTGTACGACGTAAATCATCAAGCGATCCTCGCCATTGGACATTGAGTTTTCCGTTATGTGGCAACGATGCAGTAAGGGTTGCGGTGTTGTCGTCTTTGAGGGTGAGATTGTCCGATTTGATAGTGAGGTTGTTAATACTATACTCAAAGGGGTCGGGTAGCGTATAATCAGCATAGGTGAGGGCGGCATTGTTGACACGCACTGATCCTATGTATAGATGCATTGGCTGGGATTTGGTGTTGGAGCTATCAGGTCTGCTACTGGTACTATCGCTCTCAGACGGCTTGATGAGGCGTGATAGGGTGTTGCCATTAGTGAATGTTTCGTAACTAGTTCGCAGTTGATTAACGCAGACAGTATTGATGGAGTAATGGTTTTGTGCGAGGATAATTTTGTCGATATCGATGTCAATCTCGTCTACGTTTAGCAATGGTTGTTTTTGGATATTGGCTACAGCGACCTCTTGAATGTTGAGTTTACCCCCTATGGTTGTTTGGAGCAAGGAGTTGAGGTTGCCTGAGGCTTTGAGTTGTGCGGAGGCGATGCCGTCAATGTCTGAGATGTTGAGCGATTGGGCTAAGTATGCCTTGATGTTTTGGAGGTTGAATTGCTGTAAGATTATATCTATATCAAAATCAGAGGATTCCATCTGATAGTCGAGGTTGGTGTGGAGGGTGCCTCCATCAGCTAGGGCTAGATCAAGTCCTGCTTTGGTGGCTTCGCGTCCATCGAAATATACACCAGGAATGAGCAAGTTGAGGTCGTTAAGATTCCACTTACTCCCCACTTTCTTATCGGCATAGCGTACCTGCCAATGCGATAAACGTATGTTGTAGAACCCCATAGTCCACGGCCTCGATTCTTCATGTATAGTATCGGGATCATCAGAACGGAAGTGATCGATGATGTCTGAGAAATTGAAGGTGGATCCCTCTTGAATAATGTTAGCATTGAGTCCTGCCAGAGTGAGGTGGCGCAGATGGAGTTTTCGCACAAGCAATCCCCGTAAGCGGAGCGATACATCGAGGGTGTCAATCCCTAAGAAGAGGGTGTTGGGATCACTCTCCATCACTTGCAGTCCTGCAATGGCAACATGTCCAGTGAAAAGGTTGGCACGAACTCTATCTACATGGGCAGTACGTCCTATCAGCTGAGGCCCTTTATGATTGACATAACTCTTGGCAATGGGACCTGCTAGAAGCGAGATAAGGATAAGAAGCATCAGAATCGATGCGGCGATTATAATGGTTATCTTCAGCGGTTTGCGCATATAAATGATGTTTGGTTTAATGATGCAAAGATAGTAAATATTATTTATTTGGGTCACAAAAATAGCATTATGGAAAAAAATATGTATCTTTGCAACCCGAATAGCGGTCTTGGGGTTCCGTTTATAGCCCTTTCCTTTTTTATGATAATGATGTAGTTATATGACGAATCAGCCGTTGAATATTGTTGCCATTTTGGCAGGTGGTACGGGAAGCCGTATGGGTGCCGATAAGCCTAAGCAATTTTTACCGCTAGGCGAAATGATGGTGATAGAGCATACCATTGTTGCTTTTGAAAGGCATGAGGCTATCGATGCCATCATTATTGTGGTGCATAGCGATTGGCTTGATTTCTTAAATGAATTGGTGGCTAAGCATCACTGGCACAAGGTTAGGGCAGTTGTAGTGGGAGGCAAGGAACGTTACCATTCAACGTTAGCTGCTATTGAGGCTGCGAGTTTGATTGATGCTGACTGCCGTTTATTAATACATGATGCAGCACGTCCCTTGGTGTCGCATCGTATTATTGGCGATGTGGTGATGGCATTGAATGACTATAGAGCTGTGGCGGTAGGTTTACCTTCAACCGATACGATATGGAAGGTGTCACTTCACGAGGGATTGCTGCCTACGGTAGACCAGGTGCCAATGCGCAACTTGATGTATAGGGCTCAGACGCCACAGGCGTTCCACCTCTCGCTGTTAAGGGAAGCTTACCAGAGGGTCCTCAGTAGTGAGAACTATCAGCCTACCGATGATTGCGGGGTGCTCCGTAGGGCATTTCCCAACGAGCCAGTGGCAGTTGTGGTAGGGGAGGAGCGCAACTTGAAGATAACTACACCAGAAGATTTGAAATGGGCGAAGATGCTTCTTTTGTAATGGTAGAATCTTGGTTGGCTATCTAATTATTTGTTTGAATATCGCGCGTTTAAAGAAAATATTTTGATGATTGAAAAAATAAATGTATTTTTGCACAAAAATAATAGAGTGTTCTTTGTGTAGGCTAAGACTAGAACGATGATCCTCTTTCCCCATTTGGAGATATGTTATTTTGGATATGTGATTTTTTTTAGAGTAATAGTTGCAAGCGGGGAAACATCTGATTCATATAATGTGAGAAATTTTAAATATAAATAATACATATAATACTTAATAAACCATTCCTCCACCCACTTGATGGAGACTAAGATAAATCCTTAAACGAACAACCATGGAAAAGAAAAAAGTATACGTAGGCATGAGTGCCGACATGATCCATCCAGGTCATCTCAATATCATCAATGAAGCTGCCAAACTTGGCGAGGTAACTGTTGGTGTACTCACCGATGAGGCTATTGCTAGCTACAAGCGTCTCCCTTACCTTACATACGACCAGCGAGCTCAGATTGTCTCTTCTATCAAAGGGGTAGAGCATGTTATTCCCCAAACAACGCTCGACTATGTGCCTAACCTGGAGAAACTGCATCCCGATTTTGTGGTACATGGTGACGACTGGAAGGAGGGAGTGCAGAAGGAGACTCGTCAACGTATCATTGAATGTATGGCTAAATGGGGTGGCCGGGTGATTGATATTCCTTATACTAAGGGCATCTCGAGTACCGCTATGAATGAGCGTCTTAAAGAGATAGGCACTACGCCCGAGATCCGTCTCAAGAGACTTCGCCGTCTGATTGGTGCCAAGAAGATTGTTCGCATCTTGGAGTCGCACAATGGCCTTACGGGTCTTATCATAGAGAATACTTCGGTTACCATTAATGGTATGAAACATGAGTTTGATGGTATGTGGTCCTCTTCTCTAACCGATTCAACGGTGAAAGGTAAGCCTGATATTGAGGCGGTTGACCTCACTACCCGTCTTCACGATTTGAACGATACACTTGAGGTGACAACCAAGCCTATCATCTTTGATGGCGATACGGGCGGAAAGATCGAACATTTTGGTTTTACGGTACGTACATTGGAACGTCTCGGTGTGAGCGCTATCATTATTGAGGACAAGACGGGTCTTAAGAAAAATTCGCTCTTTGGCACCGATGCTGTTCAGACCCAAGATAGCATTGAAAACTTCAGCAATAAGATTCGTGCAGGAAAATACGCACAGGTAACAGACGATTTTATGATCATTGCTCGTTGCGAGAGTCTTATTGCCGGACGCTCTGTTGACGATGCTCTTGAACGTTGTCACGCTTATGTGGAGGCAGGGGCCGATGGTATTATGATACATAGTAAAAATAAGGATGGCAACGATATTAAGGAGTTCTGTCTCCGTTTCCGTGAAACCAATCCTACCACTCCTATCATTGCAGTACCTACTACTTATAACCAAATTAGCGAAGATGAGCTTTCGTCATGGGGTGTTAATGTAGTCATCTATGCTAATCATATGCTCCGTGCAGCTTATCCCGCTATGGTCAACTGTGCTAAATCGATCCTCTCGCATGGCCGTTCTTATGAGGCTTCCAATGAATACTGCATGTCGATTAAAGAAATCCTTGAACTAATACCTGGTACCAAATAAGAAACCGCTAACCTTTTTTCCTTCCGCTTATTATGCTCAGTCCTAAAACGTTCATTGATTATCTTCAGGCGCACAACCTTGATTTCTATACGGGTGTGCCCGATTCACTCCTCAAGAATCTCTGCGCCTATATCACCGATACGCTACCTCATCATCGTCATATCATCGCTGCCAATGAGGGTGCTGCTGTTGGTCTTGCTGCTGGTCATTATATCGCTACGCGCCATATCCCTACCGTTTATATGCAAAACTCAGGTATAGGTAATGCAGTGAATCCGTTGATGTCGCTTACCGACGAAGATGTTTACAATATTCCAGTGCTTCTACTCATAGGATGGCGTGGTGAACCTGGGGTTCACGATGAGCCCCAGCATAAAAAACAGGGTAAGGTGACTATCCCGTTGCTGGATGCTATGCAGATACGCAATGCTATACTCAGCACCGATGAGGCAGAAGCATTGAAGCAGGTAGAGGAGGCTATAGCTTATATGAAAGAAACACAACGAGCCTTCGCTTTCGTTGTTCACAAGGGCACTTTTGATGATTATAAACTGCAAAATGTGATTATTCGTTCAGAATTGCATTTACAGCGCGAAGAGGCTATACGTCATATAGTAGAACATATTGAGCCGCAAGCTGCTATCGTCTCCACAACAGGTATGATTAGTCGCGAATTGTTCGAAATTCGTGAGGCTCGCCACGAACAACACCAACGTGATTTCCTTACCGTAGGTTCTATGGGTCATGCTTCACAGATTGCTTTAGGCATTGCCCTCGAGCAACCTCAACGTCCTATCTACTGTCTAGATGGCGATGGTGCTACTATCATGCATATGGGTAGTCTCTCGATTGTAGGACAGATGCAGCCTGCCAACTATACCCATATTGTATTGAACAATGGTGCTCATGATTCTGTGGGTGGTCAGCCTACGATGGGTTTGGATATTGATCTTCCTGCCATTGCTACTGCAGCCAACTACAAGAGCACATTCACAGCATCATCAGTCGAGGAACTGGATGCTATCCTTCAGTCGGTGGTCAATGCACCTAAGCCAGCCCTTATCGAAGTGAAGGTTAAGAAGGGTGCCCGAAAAGATTTGGGCCGTCCCACCACTACTCCTATTCAGAACAAAGAGGCATTGATGACCTTCCTTAACCAATAAAACCTCCTTATGCAGTATTACTCCATTGGCGACCAAGCTATTGATCAACTGAAACAACAACTGATTGATGTTCAGGTTAAGGCACTCTTCCTTGTTTGTGGAAGCCATAGTTATTCATCTTCGGGGGCTCAAGCGCTCCTCGATCCTTTCTTTGAAGAACGACATATCCATGTTGATATGTATATAGCGCACGGACCTAATCCCAAAGAGGAGGATGCCCATAAGGGTGCACTCCTTTTCAACCAGTCAGTCGCCAAGACCATATTGGCTGTAGGGGGTGGTTCGTGTATCGATACTGCCAAACTGATAAAGCATTTCTCCAATAAGCCTGAGGCTATACTGATTGCTATCCCTACTACTGCAGGTACTGGATCAGAGGCTACTCCCTTTGCAGTGATGTATGTTGATGGAGTGAAGAAATCGGTCGATAGTAGTGCTCTCCTTCCGAACAGCGCCTACATCTATCCTCCTTTCACCTATGGCAATAGTCCCTATCTAACCGCTTGTACGGGATTCGATGCGTTGGCGCAAGCCATAGAGGCATATTGGAATATTCACTCAACTCCAGAATCAGACGAGTATGCACTCAAAGCGATGGGTCTGCTTCGCGAAACCCTTCCTCTCCTCCTTCAAAACCCATCAGAGTCACGCCCCGATACTCCGTTGCTGAGATCCCGTCTTGCTGATGGAGCCTATTGGGCAGGTCGTGCTATTGCTATTAGCCGCACCACAGCACCACATGCTTTCTCCTATTATCTCACCTCTCGTCATGGCTATCCTCACGGCCATGCTGTGGCCGCCACTTTCCCCTTCTTTTATGAGTTCAATACACAGTGTCCTGCCGAAGATTACCTGGGTGACGATTTTGAATTGTATCAAGATAAGATGGAGATGATGAAATTGATTTTGGCTCTACCCAATGCAGCCGCCTTCGATTTCTTCCTCAACCTTATTGGACTTACCCCATTTGATACTTCTACTATCGATTGGGCCGACTACTTTTCACATATCAATATGCAGCGACTCCAAAACAACCCTCGGAGACTGAACGATGGCACAACCGAGCAGTTACAACGATACCTTGATCTCCGATTTAAACTACAATAGATAACACTCCGTTAAAACACCTTGTTATATGAACAAAGACTTCCTTGCTAAAATAGCTATCCGCTTAGGCGTATACGAACCTTTGATGAAACTGGATACCAAACTGATTAATAAACGTCAGAATAAAGCGTTTATTCGATATGGCCTCGATGCATTGGTAACTGCCGATAAGGTGGCTACCGATTGTGGGGCTCAACTGTTTCTCTGTTTCGGTTCTCTGCTAGGTGCCTATCGTGAGAAGGGTTGGATCCCCTTCGATTACGATCTTGATACGGGAATGATGTACGAACAGCGCCCCGCTAATTTCCCTCAAATGATGGAGGCTGCAGGTTTTACTTTGCTACGCAGTTACTATATTGGCACAAGCAAGCGGATTACGGAAGATAAGTTCGATTATAAGGGAGTGCATATCGATGTGCACTATTATTATAACGATGATAAGGAGCACACTTGTTGCTGTGAGCTGACCATACCTCACGAAAGCAAAGATTGGCGTACGGCTAATGCTACTGATGGATTCCCCTCGATTATCAGATCTTGTCCTCAAACAGAATTTGAGCGAGGCAACTTCTTAGGACATCAGATCTATATGCCTGTCAAGACGAAAGAATGGCTGGAAACGCTGTATGGAGAATCATTCATGACACCCGACCCTAAATGGACGATGAACAACCATAAGAAATTGTCTACCACTTATGGTGAGCGGGTATATCGTACTTCATAATGATTAGGCGTAGTTGCATCATATACCATTTACGATAAAAGAAAAAGGAGCTAAGCAGCTCCTTTCTTTTTTATATAGTAATCATTAATATATTTATATAACTATATATATTGATATCTATTACTCTATAAATCCATTAAACTTCAAATCCATTAATCGATTAACCTATTAAGCTATCAACCTATTATGCAACTAAGCTAGCAATCTACTAATCTTCCAAAACCGACTTGAACTTGTCGTACATACGATCAGCTGAGTACTGTTCAAGGAAGATGGTTCTAGCGTATTCGTTGAAACGGGGACGAGGATGCTGACAGAAGTCGTTGATGGTTTCAATAAACTCGTTGGCAGTGAGGCAACAAGCTCCGGCTTTCGAATAGTCGAGATCGTAGCCACTCCAAGCTTCGGGGGTACCGATAATATTTTTTCCATACATGAGACTCTCGCAAGTTTTTACCTTCATTCCGCTTCCCTTGAAGATGGGTAATACCATAATATCGGCTGCTTCGAAGAGAGGTCTTAGATCGGGGACGTTGCTTAGAATGTCGATTTCGGGACGAATCCAATCAGCCTCTTTCAGTTTGTCCATTCCTTTACCCACCACTTGCATGCGGATAGAAACGTGAGGTAGCACCTGCTTCACGAACCATTCGATGCCCTCTACGTTGGCAGGGAAATAGGCACCGAGGAACATACATAGCGGGGGAGTAGAGGTGGTGTCGGATTGAGGAGAAGTAGGGGATTGATAACGATCCACAAAAGCGATGGGAATCAACTGGTTCGCACGTCGTCCGTAGCGACGGAAAAGCTCATCATCATCGCGACGACTGAGGGCGATCGTACGATCGGCATATCGGCAACTCCATCGATCGTTGCGATTGGCACATGAAACGACAAGCCATCGCATAGGGTTGAGGGAGAGCTGCTTCGAGAAGAGCGAGAACGAGAGCTGCGAGTATTTGGCTGAGAAATAGACAGCCTCCACATTATGGAAGAAACAGATAACCCGTCCTTTATAGTTGGTTTTCTTTAGCCGTTTTGCAATGATGCCGAAAACGGAGCGATCAACAAACACCACATCGTATGACTGTGCTTTGTTTACTATTTCGCGAACCCTTTTGGGTGTAAGTCCGAAATAGTAACCCAAAGGCATATAGATCACACCTTGCAAATATTCCCACATACTGCGCTTGTGAGCTTCATCGTGGATGAAGTAAGTGTCTACCTTTTCGATACCAGCAATCTGACTCAACACAGTGTGGTTCAATTCACTCGCTTTCTCGCCCCCTTCGGGAACGCCGCGTGTCTTCTTATATCGGATGATCAGTATTTTCATTGTTTCTTCTTTCGATAAACGAGGAATATGGCACCACCAGCCAATAGGATGAGCAAGATAGAACTTGCGATAGTGACAGTATTCATCTTATGGAAGAGCGGAGCCTCATTCTTGAATTCAATCACGTGGTCTCCTGCAGGAATCACCATAGCACGGAGGATATAGTTGGCGCGGATATAATCGGCCGGTTTGCCATCAATATAGGCACGCCAATCGGGCTCGTAGTAGATCTCACTGAATACCGCAATTTGGTCGCTGCTAGTATGTGTAGTATACTTAAGGTAATCAGGATTGTAAGGAGTTTGGTGCTCCATTACGATAGTGTTGTTGCTATCGGTGCTGATGGCGTTGTTTGACAACGAGAACTCAGAGGTATTGATAATAGCGGTAGTGGCGGGATTGAAACCGTTAATGGCTAAAATCTCTTCGTCGGCATTCGAAACAGCCTTCACATTGCTCACGAACCACGCGTTGCCCAATGCTTCAGGATTGCGTTGAACCTGTCCGCCTTGCACTACAATATATTTAGCGTTGAGCATATTGAGGACAGGCATACTGATACGACTCGAAAGGTAGAAATCAATGATGTCTTGATAGCGACGCATCTTAACAGCGCTATATCCACCCACTTGGCGATGGAAAGCGGCAGGTTTGCTGTCGTTGAAGGTGTTGGTAGCGAGGTTCAGCACACGATAGTTTTCATCGCCAAACTGAGCAGCCATCTTGTCAATCTCATAATCCCATG
This sequence comes from Bacteroidales bacterium, assembly GCA_030523765.1. Taxonomy (GTDB): domain Bacteria; phylum Bacteroidota; class Bacteroidia; order Bacteroidales; family P3; genus Colimorpha. Next base: position 57,974 of record JAUNHX010000005.1, read on the forward strand.
AATCGGGTTTCAGTTTGAGTTGCTGTTCACTCACATAGTTCTTATCATTGACATAGCGACGATCAACACCCCAAAGATCAATAACCACCAACAGCATCAAAGCAATAGTAAGATAGGTGGCTAAATTGGAAGAGCCAGTAGCGTTCTTTTTGGTATTAGCACCTACTTTTCGTAGATAGAACCAAAGAAGAGCGAAGGCCAAGACTACAAAGAGCAGCGAACGCCAAGTATCGCTAACGAACAGTGCTTTACGATCTTGGATAAAGATATCCTGGATTTGTTGCCACTGATTGCCGTACTGTGGAGCCATCTGATCATCGGCAGCACCAGTAAAGGAGAGAGAGCCACTAACGAGAAGTCCAATGAGGAGCATAGCAGCAGTAACTCCACCGCCAATATATAAAGCGAGACGTTTGCGCTTGATGTCCACCTGATCAGAAAACATCTGTTTGAGACCCAAGATAGCCATCAAAACCATACATACGTTGGCTAGCACAAGACTCATGCTAGGGGTACGGAATTTATTATAGAAAGGTAAGTGGTTGAATATCCATTCATTGAAAGGCATTAGATTACGTCCCCACGACATGAGAATAGCCAGAAGGGTAGCAGCCAGCAACCACCAACGCTCAGGCCCAGGTACCAAGATGAGACCTATCATAAATAGGAAAATGATGATAGCACCAAAATAAACAGGTCCGCTAGTAAACGGCTGATCGCCCCAATAGAGAGGCATATTTTCCTGATGGAAAGCTTTATAGGAGGCACTCTCTGTACTTACTGGCTCACCGCTACCACCACCCATAGCACCAGGCACGAGGAGGGTATAGGTTTCACCAACGCCATAACTCCACGAGAAAGCGTAGTCGATTTCCAAACCATTCTTCTCTTTCTTATCGCTCTTAGTTGCAGCATTCGCGTTGCCCTCTAAAGCATCGGGAGTAACGGTGATAGCGTTACCACCACGCATCGTATAGTCGGTATACTGTTTGCTTACCATCAGCGCACGAGCGTTACATCCAAAAGCGAGGACACAACCCAACAGAAGCACACCCACACCAATCATCATCTTGGGGAAATACTTATCCTTGATGGCATAAACCAAATGAGCTATGCCCAGCAACACAGCACCAATAAGCGTATAGTAGGTAATCTGAATATGGTTGAAGTTGAGTTGCAAACCCAAAGCCAACGTGAAGAGGAGTCCTCCCCAAAGCCAGTCTTTCCGTTTGTCGCGTCCCTCTTGGGGTTTGCGCATACAGAGCGCCATACCTGCCAAGATAGGAGCCATCATTGCCATAGCCCAAGCCTTCGATATATGTCCTGCTTCAACAATAATGATATTATAGCTACCCAATCCGAAGGCCAAAGCACCGAGGGCAGAGAGTAGGGGAGAGCACCCCAGTAGTATCAAAGCCAAATAGAAGCCTACCAAATAGAGAAAGAGCACACCGATAGTGCGTCCCCATCCAAACATTTCTAGGTTGGCAGCCTTACGCAGAGGCGACATGATGCTTTGCATAGGAGGATTACCGCCCACCTGATAGATAGGCATACCACCAAACATAGCGCTGTTCCAAAGCGCATATTCGCCCGTTTGAGCATGATAGTCTTTGGTCTCCTTAACCATTGCTTCAAATTTCTGGGTATCGCCCTGATACATTTCTTCACCACTCAAGATGGGAGAGAAGTAGATGCAAGCTATGGCGAAGAAGCCGAGGATGATGCCTGCATGAAGGAGAATTTTCTTTGTCTTGGGATTCATGATTTGGAATTATCTTTAATCTTTTTTTATTCTAGGAAAAGGAAAGAACTATTTTGTTTTTTCGTTGGCAACCGGATAGGCAACCCTTACGTGATAGATGCTCATAATCTTTTCGGTAAGGAACTTGCGTATGCGGGTAATATCGTTGTAGGTGATATTGCAGTAGTTAAGTTGTTTCTCACGTATCTTGCCATCAATGATGTTGTTTACCATTTGCTCTATATCCTCGCGAGTAGGATCTTTGAGACTCTTGGTAGCTGCTTCCACCGAGTCAACGATCATCACCACAGCCGTCTCGCGCGAGAAGGGTGCAGGACCCGCATAGCGGAACACCTCCATATCAGGCTCTTGATTGGGATGCTCCTGTTTCCATTTGGCGTAGAAATAGCCTGTAAGGGTAGTTCCGTGATGGGTGCGGATAAAATCGGTGACATCTGCAGGGAGATGATATTTCTTAGCTAAAGCAATGCCATCGCGCACATGTTGGGTGATGATGCGGGCACTCTCTTCATAGTCGAGATTATCGTGCGGGTTGAATCCCGACTTCTGGTTTTCAGTGAAATATAGTGGAGCTTCCGTTTTTCCGATATCATGATAGAGGGCACCTACGCGTGCCAACAGCGAATTGCCACCAATCTCGTTGACCAAATCTTCCGCAATATTGGCCACTTGCATTGAATGCTGGAAAGTGCCAGGAGCACGACGCGATAGTTCGCGTAGTGCAGGAGTATTGGTCGACGATATCTCCATCAGCGTCATTGCAGTAGTGATGCCAAACATTTTCTCGAACACAAAAATGAGAGGTAGTGAGAGCAGCAGAAGAACTCCGTTCACACCAAACATCAAGTAGCGCTGACCTGTGATATTGGCCAAATGGGTATCTTGCATCAGCACACCAGCGGTATAGATAATACTATAGGTGGCGAAGATGATAAGCGAGACGGTAAGGAAGCGACTGCTACGATCGTAGTTGCGCACCGATACCAACGCCATAATGCCCGCAATAATCTGATAGAAGATAAACTCGTAGCTGTTGGGAACAAGGTTGGCTAAGATAATGACAGCCGTAAGGTGAATATACAAAGCCACACGACGATCAAAGAAGACACGCATCAGTATGGGAATGATACACATAGGAGCTGCCAATATCCAATCGGGAGCAAACCAAAGGAAGAGGGCCACGATGGCCGACATCATCAGTATGATGATAAACACGAAGGTTACTTTTCTATTATCCTCAAGGATAGGATGACGCGTAATGTGGAGGAACATATAGAGAGCCACGAAAGCCAAGATGCAGAGAATAGCCAACCCAATCCAGTGGTTGAGAATATTATAGTTCTCAGCATCGCGCGAACGGCTCTGCTCTTCGAGTGTACGTAGGGTTTCGGCTTTTGCCTTATCTATATAGTCGCCTTTGGCAATAATCAGCTCACCTTGCTGAATCATATTCGATGCATAGTTGAGTTGTGATAACCGCGAGTCGAGTTCCAACTGAGTGCGAGCAGCCTCGTAGTGAATCGAAGGCACCAAACATTGACGCAACAAAGAGGCTCGCTGCTCCATCATCCCATCATCAGCGCTGCCCCATCCGTAGTGGATAATCTCCTCTTCAATCTTGTCGGGTGTAGCATATTCGGAAGCCAAATGCTCCGAACCAATGTTGCCATCCAAAAGCACAAGGGTATGCCCCTCAATATCGCCCATATCGGAGGGCACCTCCAAATATCCTTGACGATAAATATTGTGTGCCACCAATCGAGCCATCCGCCTATCCTGCCAACTTAGCTTAGCACTATCTATGTGAGTCATAGCGATAGCCTCAGCGGTAGAGTCGATTGTATAGAAAAGCATCGACTCCTGTCGCAGCGCTGCCTCTTCCCGTTTCATCTCATCCTCATCTTTGGGGATCACAAAACTGAAAGGAGCAAAAAGGTCATCGCTGGTCCAAAAACCACCAGTGGTATAGGTGTAGTGAATACTCTGATTGCCGCTAGGAAACATCAGTATGATGATCGATACCGTTACCAGCATAGCCACAATCTTGTATATGCTCGAGAGGTGAGGCACTATATTATGGAGCAATTTCCTCATTGCAATTCTGTTTTTTATTATTGATACATAGTACTATCCATTCATAGTACTTTTTAAATGCAAAGTGCAAAGATATCAATTTTTTTCCATATAGAACCAAACAACACATTTTTTTATTCCTCATCGTGGTTTTTCCCTCCACAATTTGACTCAGAATAAAGTTAGAGCTAATTTAGAGTTAAGTTAGAGTTAGGTTAGACATGAACATTATGTAAAAAGGAGTCATAGGGTGACGATAAAAAGATTTGCCGTTCAAAAATAACTTCGTAACTTTGCAAAACGAAATTTTCTTGTCAAACAGCTCTATTCAATAGGGCGAGAGTAAAGAAAATGGGTGAAAAATAGAACTTTGAAACGATCCAATACCAAAACAGACAATGAAGAAGAATCCTGTTATTATTGCCGGCCCGTGCGTTATCGAATCGATGGAATGCCTCGAAGAGGTGGCTGCAACGATTGTGGACATCAATAAGAAATATGGTGTCGATATCATCTTCAAATCGTCGTTCGATAAAGCCAACCGTACCAGTTTGCGATCGTTTCGCGGTCCTGGACTTGAGAAAGGGCTTCAGATGCTTTCCGATATCAAAACGAAATATGGGTTGCGGCTGCTTACCGATATTCACGAAAGCGCTCAGGCCGAGGTTGTTGGCAGCGTAGTTGATGTGATTCAGATTCCCGCATTTCTATGCCGTCAAACCGATTTGCTCATAGCTGCTGCCCATACGGGTAAGATAGTGAATATCAAGAAAGCACAATTCCTTAGCGGACTCGATATGGAGTATCCTGTGCAGAAAGTGCGTGAAAGTGGTAACGATCAGGTTTGGCTCACCGAACGGGGCAATATGTATGGATACAACAACCTAGTGGTTGATTTTCGAAATATTGCCGATATGAAGCGATTCGCCCCAACAGTAGTGATGGATTGCACCCATTCGGTGCAGCGCCCCGGAGCGGCAGGAGGGAAAACGGGCGGAAACCGCGAGTTTGTTCCCGCTATGGCGTTGGCAGCCAAAGCATTTGGCGCCACAGGCTATTTCTTCGAGGTACACCCCAATCCCGATCAAGCGCAAAGCGATGGAGCCAATATGCTTTATTTGAACCAATTGGAACCAGTAGTAGCCTCACTATTGGATTGAAAAGAAACAACAATAACCACAAACATAGACAATTAAACAAAGAATGGTAGACTATAAGTTATATGCCGAGAAATGCTTCCGCGATGAAGCTCAGGCAATCCTCGACCTAATACCGATGCTCGACGATAATTTCAATAACGCAGTAGAGATGATCTATAACTGCAAAGGCAAGTTTATCGTAACAGGTGTAGGTAAGAGCGGACATGTGGGGGCCAAGATTGCAGCTACGTTAGCTTCGCTAGGAACACCCTCGTTTTTCCTTAACCCTCTCGATGCCTATCACGGCGATTTGGGTATGATCTCTACAGGCGATGTGGTGATGGCGATTAGCTATAGCGGCTATACCGATGAGCTGCTGCGCTTCCTACCCCTCCTTATTGATCGCAAAATCCCCATCATCGGTATGTCGAGCAATCCCGATTCTATCTTAGGTCAACATTCTACCTATCATCTCAATATCAAGGTGGATCACGAAGCCGATCCCCTCAACCTTGCACCTACCTCCTCAACCACCACCACGATGGCTATGGGCGATGCTTTGGCTTGCGCGTTGGTGATGCGACGCAATTTCAAATTGCAAGACTTTGCCCGCTATCATCCTGGTGGTAGTTTGGGCAAAAGGCTGTTAAGCAAGGTGAAACAGTATATGACCAAACGCGATTTGCCTATCGTAAGTCCCTCCGATAAGGTTAGCGACACCATCATCGTTATCAGTCAAAATAAGCAAGGTATCGCTGTGGCGTTGGAAAACGGAAAGATAGCTGGCGTAGTAACCGATGGTGATGTGCGAAGGGCTATGCAAAGCAAAAAGGATGTATTCTTCGATCTAAAAGTGGGCGATATTATGAGCACACAGCCTAAAATGATCAACCAAGAGGCAAAACTGACCGAAGCGGGCGAGATGATGCGGCGCAACAATATCCACTCGCTAGTAGTAGTCGATGATGATGATCATTTCGTAGGCACTATCGATATCTTTTCCTGCCTATGAAAACTGTAGCTTTTGTTCCCGTACGACTCAACAGCAAGCGGGTAGTAGGGAAAAACCTCAAACTGCTTGGAGGCAAACCACTTATGTGCTGGATATTAGAGACGCTTGTGCAAGTGGAGGGCATTGACGAAGTTTACCTCTATTGCAGCAACGAGCAGGTGAAAACATACCTACCTCAAGGAGTTCGCTTCCTTCAGCGACCTGAGAGTCTTGATAGCGACGAAACATTAGGAGAAACTATCTACGATGAGTTTACTCGAACCATCGATGCCGATATTTATATTCTTGCCCATACCACATCGCCTTTCATCAAAGTGCAAACCCTCCAGCAAGCGCTCCATCAAGTGCAAGGTGGTGAATACGATTCGGCTTTCTCGGTGGAACGCTTACAAACCTTTGCTTGGTATAGGGGCAAGCCGCTGAACTACAGTCTTCAGCATGTGCCTCGCACACAAACCATCGAACCTATTATGGTAGAAACCTCAGCCTTCTATATGTTCCGTTCTGAAATATGGAAGCAACATCGTCAACGTATTGGATTCCATCCTTGGATGGCCGAAGTGGATAGGGTAGAGGGGCTTGATATCGATTGGCCCAACGATTTCGCCTTCGCCGAAACCGTTGTTGGTAAACTATAGGACCCAACTCTTTCAAGCCGCAGGGTGTTTGCCCTTCTATTCATAGTTATAGATGGTCAATAAGAAATTCTTTCATTTTTTTTGCTATCCGTATTTATCTACATCACTTCTTATTAGAAGTGCCTTCTAGGTTGTTTTCTCTCTTTTATTACAAAAAAAAGAGGAACGAGTTGTAATAAAAAAGACTTTAGTACGATTATAGAGCGTATTGTATCTAGTATTAAAAAAAAATGTATCTTTGCAAAATCAAACATACAAAACAATCTGGAAGGATGGTGATAGGATCGACCTCCCTTCATAGCATAAACAACATTGATCCTCTTTTCAATAGGAACGAAATGAAACATTTTATCGTTAGTTCGAAATCAATTGTATGCTCATTGTTGCTCTTCGTAATGACTGCAACAACAGTTATCGACTTGAACGCCCAACAGAAGCCTTTATTGCAGGATGATGCAAAATACGAAGCGCAGTGGGATAAGGTTCAGCAATTGATCGATGATCATTATTACAAGGATGCCCGCAAAATTGTGGAACCCTTGTTCGACCAAGCTGTTGCTACACACAATAGCAAGCAGATCTTAAATAGTATATGGTATCTTAATGTTTTGGACTTCGCTTATGTTGAGAATGGTGAAGATTCGATGTACAATCGTATTATTCGAATGCAGCCCCAATTAGATCAGCCCGATAAGTGTTTATCCTATATGATGTTATACCAGATTATTATTAGGGGTACGTGGTCCTATAATCCTAATATAGATACCGACGAGGAGAATATATCTTGGCACCTATGGTCGCATCAACGCTGTTTGGATGAATGCAACAAGTATATAGATTCGATCTTGGCTCATGCCAATCTGTTGTTCAAGATACCATCGTCCGAATATGTTCGGCTTATGGACACCACCCAAGGTTCGCAACGTTTCACCCCTACACTCTTCGATGTGATAGCCTCTCACCTTATGAATTGTCGTAATATCGATCAAATGATGGCTTTGCTCCGAGAAGAGCATCAAAACGATGAGGATGAGTTACTGTTATGGCTCGATGTGAAGGAGTATCAAATAAAACGCGAAGACTCAAGGCGGGTCGATCTTGCACTCAAATATCTTAACCGTTGGCGTTCCAGTACGTTGCCCGATGTGGCGTTTTTCTATAACGAACTAGCTATTGGGTATAAGGATAAGGGCGAAAACCTTCTTTCTGAACGCTATAACGATACCATCATTCAGCGTTTCCCTACCTCCGCCTTTTATCTTACTGCAAAGAAACGAAAAGAACAGAACAAGTGGAAAAGCATCAACTCGGCTACGATGGATGACTATCAGATACCCAACCATCCAATGTTGGCCGTATTGGAGGTAAGCAACATCGATACCCTTTATTGCCGTATTGTTAGCAATACTGGTCAGAAGTTAGACCAGCATATGCTATCCCAAAAACCTGTGCGTGAGTGGTCGCAATATGTGCCGCATAGCGACAATATGACAGAACAAAAGGTTTATCTTTACCTTCCTGGAGTGCCTGTTGGAAAATACGTACTTTTGGTAAGTGGCACCCCCGATTTCCGTCCCGATAAGTCAATAAAATATATAGAGTATGGTGGATATAAAGGAGAAGAAAGGAAGGCTTCTAGTGTGCAATTTGCATATAAGGAATTTGTGTGTACCGATGCAGTATTGGTGGATATTCGTGAGGCTAATGGGGGAAGCATAATCAGTCGTTCTACTGGCCAACCAATTCCAAACCTTGATGTGCGGTTAATCAGTAAACGTAATGATGGTCGCAACAATTGTTTGGCCACAACTAAAACTGATAGCAATGGTTTCTTCTTCTTCCCTTATATTGAGGATGCTCCCTTTTTTGGTTGTAAGATTGCAATTACTTACCAAGGTGTAGAAATAGAGAGACGTTTCTCCTATCGGCATCGAGAGACAGAAACTTGTTGTGACAGTAATAAATCAAATATTTCTATTTTATTGGATCGCCCTATTTATCGTCCTGGCGATACAGTCCATTTTACCCTATGTACCTATATCAATACCGATTGGTGGAATAGTAAGACTAGTAGTAGAGAAGTAAGGGTATTATTTAAAGATGTAAATAGAAAGACAATAGATTCGTTGAACCTAACCACCAACAAGATGGGAGCAGCCAACGGCATATTCGTTATTCCCGCCAATACGCTGCCTGGCATTCATAGAATATTTGTTTATGATGATGTGGTTGATACATATAGTATCATGATTGTACAAGTAGAGGAGTATAAACAACCTAAGTTTTATGCTTCGATCGAACCCGACAATAAAATACATCATTTTGGACAGCCTATCCAGGTAAAGGGAACGGCCCGGGCTTATAGTGGGGCCTCGATGGCAGGTGCCCAAGTCTCCTATACTGTTAAGGGTCAATCTCTTTCCCCATCGTGGAAACGCCGTGCTTATTGGGAAGGGTATTCTTATTCTTATAATATACTATCGAAGGAAGAGGGTACAGCCCTCTGTGATGATGATGGCTCTTTTGTATTCGAATTTGTACCACAGTTGGATAGTGCAAATAACGTTCAGTTTGTAAGTTATACTGTTGAGGCTACTATAACAGATGTGAATGGAGAAACACAGTATGTAAGGAGCAGTTATGTCTTAGGAGTTGAAAATATAATACTGACGGCCAACATTATAGATTCGAAGCTATACCGAACTCTCGATTCTGTAGGCTTTTCCCTTACCAACCTTAACAACGATCCTCTCGATGGGAGTGTTGTTATGACTATCGATAAATTAAAACCTGCAATGGGCAGAGGATTAGGCTTGTTCCAACCTAACGAGGTTAAGAATGCAATCCATACCCTTTCTATCGAAGAATTCCAAAGGCTCTATCCAAGTCTGATGTACAGCTCGCTTGATAATGAACCTAACACATGGGCTGTTGATCGCAAAGTGTTGCAGCAAGAGGTAGAGGCAAGTCTTCATCATAAGACTACATGGGTATCGATACCTAAACTCGAAACAGGATTTTATTGTCTTACCCTCTCTGCGCTCGACGATGAGGGGCATCGGGTGGAAGATAAGGTGTACTTTGTCTTCATGCCCGAACAAGCAACAAAGATGCCTCGTAAGTCAAAACTGTTTTTGATGGAGACCAATCGAGAAGAAGTCGAGGTGGGTGATGAGGTAATTATCCGCTTGGCCTCTTCCTACGACGTATATGTGTCGATGGCTATTGAATATGCCGACAGCGTAAAAGCAACAAGAATATTTCACTTCACTCCTCAACATCAGGTCGATACCATCCATCTGACTATCACACCCGCTATGAAAGGTAACGTGTGGATAACGGCTGTTGCTTGTAAAGAAAACGTTATAGAGCAAGGAGAAGAAGGCATCAAAGTGTTGCTTCCTGAACGCGAACTCGATATGCATCTCACTACCTTCCGCAACAAATTGCAGCCGGGAAATGAAGAAACATGGACTTTAAAGGTGCAAGGCAAAGCCCATAATGACGGTTCCCGCACCCCCCTCTATAGTCCAGCCCAAGTGGTATTGAGTATGTATGATGAGGCCCTCCTAGAAATCGATCATTATTTAATGAAGTATCATGTAATGAATCTGCCCATGCAGTCGCACACAATGGATTATATGTCGTATGAATACGTAAATCAACGGTCTTGGAATTTTAGGTCAACGTTATGGATGAATGGTTTTACTTTCAATCCCAACACTAAATATCCGTCCAATTCTATTCTTACGCAGCAAGGGTGGTTTTTTAAAAATAAGGGACCATGGGGAGTCAATAGCATTGTGGCTACTGTGTTTGGTGTTGGATATGCTGATGCGGACTACATTGAGAATGAAGTAGAGTTAGTAGAGGAACAGCCCTTATATGAGGGTAATAGTAGGAGTTATAAAAGAGCTTCTAAATCAGGAACCTCAAAATTGGAAGAAGTGGAAGAAGAGGAAGTGGTGATTCAATCTGTAGATGAAGATAAGGGTGAAATTTTTTCAATTTACGAAACTGAACCGTCTTCATCTTCTACTCCGAGTATAGACTTGCGTACCAATCTTAGTACGTTGGGCTTTTTCCAACCCAATCTGCTAACCGATGCCGAGGGCAATGTTAGCTTCACCTTCCGTGTTCCCGACCTGCTTACCCGTTGGTGTATAAGAGGCGTCTCTTGGACACAAAATATGGCAGTAGGCAAACTCTCGGCCAACTGTGTTACTCAGAAGCAGTTAATGGTTATCCCCAATCCTCCTCGCTACCTTCGTCAAGGAGATGTGATTGATTTTAGTGTCAAAGTCAGCAATATTACCAACAAGGAGCAAAATGTCACGGTGGTTTTCACCCTCACCGATGCTGCTACCCATCAACCTATCGCTTTAGCCAACAGTCGTCAAGAAGTGATGGTGCCTGCAGGCAGTAGCAACAATGTTAGTTTCCGTATTGAGGTGCCGTCTAATGCTGCGGTTGTTACGTACAAAGTGGTTGCCTTCAACGAACAGCACAATGATGGTGAGCAATCTAACATCATTGTATTACCTAATCGTCAGTTGGTTACCGAAAGCATGGCTATGTATCTTAACGGCAGAGAAACCAAACAATACGAGTTGCAGCATCTCCTTCAATCGGGACAGTCTTCTACCCTCCAGCACCAGTCGATGGCTATTGAACTAACCTCCAACCCCATCTGGTATGCTATTCAAAGTCTACCTTTCGTAAGCGAATGTGAAAATCCTAGCAATATATATCGTTTCCATGCCTATTATGTCAACAGTTTAGGTCGTTATATCGCCAACCTCAGCCCCAATATCGAGCAGGTAATGCATCAATGGGAGAGCGATACCACAGGTGCCTCTTTTATGAGCAACCTACAGATCAACGAAGATATGAAACAGATTCTTCTTGACGAGACTCCTTGGTTGAGTAATGGTAATAACGAAAGTGAGCGCAAACGGCAGGTGGCCCACTTCTTTGATCGCGACAAGTTGACGCATCAGATGGAGGATAATCTTGGCAAGCTGCTTGCTTCTCAGCAGAATAGCGGTGCTTGGATGTGGATCGATGGAGGCCGATATGAGAGTCCCTACGTTACGCAATATATCCTCAAAGGGGTGGGGCATCTGTCAAACCTTACCGATGGCTCCCTGCCTGAGCAATGGCAGAAACCCATCCGAAAAGCACTCAAATATCTTGATGAAGAAGAGTATAAGTATTATATAAAATATGTAAAGAAGGATAAGTGGCTCTCTTCTGCTACCGATATCGATTATCTCTATACTCGCAGTTTCTTCCCCAATCAAAAATTTAGTGGCAAAACGCAAGATGCCTACAATTTCTATTATGAGAATCTGTTGAAACATTATACCGAATTTGAGGGACTCTATACTCAGGCTCAAGTAGCTCTTATCCTATATCGTCACGGAAATACACGACAGGCAAAAAAACTGATTGAACGTATGCGTCAATCATCGATAATAACAGACGAAATGGGTATGTATTGGCGAAGCAATGTGAGTGGCTATTTCTGGAACGAACGCCCCATAGAGGTGCAAGCACTCCTCATCGAGGCCTTCAGCGAAATCGATCCCTCCGATACCGTTTCTGTGGCCTTGATGCAACAGTGGATCTTGAAACAGAAGCAGACCACCCATTGGAATAGCGATATTGCTAGTGTCCACGCAATCAATGCACTGATGGCTGGCAGCGGTCGTCAGCAACTGCAACAAACCCAACCCTATATGACCATCCAGCTGGATGGACAAACTATCGATATGGGCAAGGCACAAGCTGGATCTGGTTATCAGAGTCGTCGTTTCCAAGCCGATGAGGTGAAGTCCGATATGGGACATATCACCCTCAGCAAAACAACACCGGGCATTGCTTGGGGCGCTGTTTATTGGCAATATTTCGAGCAGCTCGATAAGATTCCCTATAGTGAGATGGGCGTGAAAATGGAACGCAAACTCTATCGGGTAGAAAACAACGATAAACTCACCCTCGTTACCCCCTCTACCAAACTTCATGTGGGCGACAAACTGAGGGTACGCATCCTTATTGATTGTGATCGCAACCTCGAATACGTTGAACTTCGCGATGGTCGCTCCTCTACCTTCGAGCCGTTAAGTAGTCGCTCTGGCTGGCAATGGAACAGAGGTCTAAGTTACTATATGGCTGTACGTAATGCTAGTACCAGTTTCTATATCGATCGTCTCGACAAGGGTCAGTATATGGCCGAATACGATGTATGGATCACTCATAAAGGTAGTTTCATGGTGGCTCCTGTTACCATCCAATGCCTCTATGCCCCCGAATTTCGTTCCACTGTTGGTGGATTCATGCTCGAGGTAGGAGATTAGTATAATTACTACTTTTTTTCACCTCCATCGTACAACTCATTAGAGCCTCTTCTCAATTAAAAAGATTGAGAAGAGGCTTCTTTATAATATAAATATAAAAGTAATTAACTGATAATCATAATATTGCCGAATATGTTGATAAAAAAATATCGAATTTGAGCGCAGAATAAAAAAAATTATTAATTTTGCAGTTGCTTTTTACGCTAAACAAAAAACTCATTTAATCTAAAGGAGAACTTTTACAATGAAAAAGGTATTGTTCGTCTGTCATGGTAATATATGCCGTAGTCCGATGGCAGAATACTATTTCCGACGTATTGTAGATCGTGATGGTCTAAGTGACAAGATTACAGTTGATTCAGCTGGAACAAGCAATGAAGAAGAGGGTAACCCTATTTACCCTTTGGCCAAACGTATGCTAGCCACTAAAGGTATTGGCTGTAAAGACAAGGTGGCACGAAAAATAAATGCCAATGACTATGCTATGTGCGACTATATTATTGCGATGGATCGCGATAATATGACTTCACTCAACGATCTTCTTCGTGGCGATCGCCAACACAAGGTGTCGTTGCTGATGGATCATGTTGATCCCAACGATAAGTCGCATTATCATCACGATGTTGCCGATCCTTGGTATACACGCCGTTTCGATAAAGCCTTCGAAGACATTGTATTGGGCTGTGAGGGGTTGCTCCGCGAACTGAAAGAGGAGTCTTTCGAGTAGTATCGCATTATGGTTTCTTATTCAGCATAATAAACGTTTTACGATACCGCTTTTAACACCGATTCTCCCCGCCGTTTGTCAAAATAGCCATCGATTATTGCAACCTAAAACAATTCGCTCCTCATAAAGAGCCAACGCTACGAAAAAGTTGCTATATTAAACTTTTTTATTATCTTTGTAAAGTCAAAAATATTCTTAAATAGTAAGTAATTAATTAATAATCATAAATTTAATAAGTAATTCACATGCAGAAAAAAGGTAATAAGTACGGTACTCACCGCGTAATTGAGCCTAAGGGTGTCCTTCCCCAGCCGGCTAATAAGGTTGATAACAACATGGACGAGATCTACGACAATGAGATCCTCATCGACGTTCAGACCCTCAACATCGACTCCGCTTCCTTCACCGATATCGCTAACTATGCCAACCACGACATCGAAGCCATGAAGAAAGAAATCTTCCTCAATGTCGAACTGCAAGGCAAACATCGTAACCGTCGTACTGGTTCGGGTGGTATGCTCCTTGGTAAGGTTGAAAAAATTGGTGATGCTCTCAAAGGCAAAATCGATCTCAAAGAAGGCGACCGTATCGCTACCCTCGTTTCCCTTTCGCTTACTCCTCTTCGTATCGATGAGATCTTGGCTATCCGCGAAGATGTTGACCAAGTTGATATCAAAGGTAAAGCTATCCTCTTCGAGAGTGGTATCTATGCTAAGATCCCTAGCGATATGCCTGAAAAACTCGCTCTCAGTGCTCTCGATGTTGCTGGTGCTCCCGCTCAGACGGCTAAGCTCTGCCAGTATGGTCAGACTGTAGTAATCCTTGGTGCTGGTGGTAAGAGCGGTATGCTCTGCTGCTATGAGGCTAAGAAGCGTGTTGGCGTTACTGGTAAGGTTATCGGTCTGGCTAACAGCCCCAAATCGACCCAGCGTATCAAAGATCTCGGTTTCTGCGACGTGGTAGAGAGCGTATCGGGTATGACCCCTGTTCAGGTCAACGAACTCGTTAGCAAACTCACCGATGGTCATATGGCCGATGTTACCATCAACTGTGTCAACGTTCCCGATCAGGAAATGACCGCAGTGCTCTGCACCAAAGATGATGGTATCGTTTACTTCTTCTCTATGGCTACCAGCTTCACCAAGGCTGCTCTCGGTGCTGAAGGTATTGGTGCTGATGTCAACATGATTATCGGTAACGGTTACACCAAGGGTCACGCTGAGTTCACTCTTCAGGAGCTCCGTGAATGCCCCAAGCTGCGTAAAATCTTCGAAGAGCTCTACGCCTAATATCGAAAGCAGTTTAGTAGGGTAGGGTGTGCTCATTCCTTTTTTGAACATCTACCTGACACCTTACTATATTATATAATGTAGAGACGACATCTCCCTAGGGTCGTCTCTACATTTACCAGTTTAAAGCAACCATCGATTATTAATCCTAAATAAATAGTATGCAAGTTAATCGCCGCAAAGAACTTTATCCGAACGTTACTGATGAACAATGGAACGATTGGAAATGGCAAGTGAAAAACCGTGTTGAGACCCTCGAGGAACTCAACAAATACTTCAACCTCACGGAGGCCGAGCAAGAGGGTGTGCGCCAATCGCTGAAAACACTCCGTATGGCTATCACTCCTTACTATCTCTCGCTCATCGACCCCAACGATCCTTACGATCCTATTCGTCGTCAGGCTATCCCTACAGGTGCTGAGACCTATCAGAGTCCTGCTGACCTACTCGATCCTCTGCACGAGGACGAGGATTCGCCCGTTCCTGGCCTCACCCACCGTTATCCCGATCGTGTGCTGTTTCTCATCACCGATATGTGCTCCATGTATTGCCGTCACTGCACCCGCCGTCGTTTTGCAGGACAGAAGGACGACGAGTCGCCTAGTGAGCGTATCGAGCGCTGCCTTGAGTATATCGAGAAGACCGAATGTGTTCGCGATGTCCTCCTATCGGGTGGCGATGCCCTCATGGTGAGCGATCAGAAGTTGGAGTATATCATTTCTCGTCTGCGCAAAATCGATCATGTTGAGATAGTTCGTATCGGTAGCCGTACCCCTGTGGTTTGTCCTCAGCGTATTACCCCCGAACTTTGCAACATGCTTAAGAAATATCATCCTATATGGCTGAATACCCACTTTAACCATCCCAACGAGTTTACCCCCGATTCGGCTGCCGCTTTGGCAAGACTGGCCGATGCAGGTATTCCTTTGGGTAACCAGACGGTGCTTCTCCGTGGTGTCAACGACTGTGTTCACGTCATGAAGAAACTGATGCACAATCTGGTAAAGAACCGTGTTCGTCCTTATTATATCTACCAGTGCGACCTCTCCATGGGTCTCGAACATTTCCGTACCCCCGTATCGAAGGGTATCGAAATCATTGAGGCACTCCGTGGTCATACCTCTGGATATGCCGTTCCTACCTTCGTGGTTGATGCTCCCGGTGGTGGTGGCAAGACTCCTGTCATGCCCAACTACGTCATCTCGCAGAGCCCCCACAAGGTGATTCTCCGTAACTTCGAAGGTGTTATCACCACCTATACCGAGCCGGAGAACTACCATGAGGAATGCCACTGCCCTGAGTGCGAAGCACATCGTCGTATCGATGAGGGTGTTGCCTCGCTGCTCGAAACCGACCGCATGGCCCTCGAACCTAGTCATCTGATGCGTCACGAACGCAACAAGAAGAAATAATATTACTGTCAACGTGGTAAGCATGCAGACCTCGTGTCTGCATGCTTTTTTTCCACATCGGGAGCGTTATCATGACTCCCTATAAAGTATAGGAAACCCATAACCATCTTTTAAACCTATTAATCCCATGCGACGCCTTCTCCCTCTGATGCTACTCCTCCTCACCACCCCTTTGGTGGCTCAGGAGTCTTATCCTTTCTACTACCCCTGTCGTTGCGAAACAGGCGAGTGGGGCTATGTTGATAAGAACAACGAGTGGACCATCCGTCCGCAATATACCGCTGTGATGTACGAAACCAATGGTGGCATGTACCCTGTATCCATGAATGGTAAATGGGGCTTTGTCGGTGTGAGCGGTGAGCCGCTTACCGATATTGTCTACGATGCTGCTGTGTGCGAAATCGATTATCGTAAAAACCATTATCCTGTCAATTTCGCTGCCGTTCGTCGTAAAGGCAAATGGGCCTTTATCAATGTGCAAGGTATTTTCGTTACCGAGTTTAAGTACGATGAGGCCCTCATCCTCAATGGTAAATACATTATCCGTATCCGCGATGCCAAAGGGAAGATGAAGACGGGCCATCTCGACAAAGAGGGTAAGGAGGTATGGGACTAACTATATGAAAAAATGTCTCCTTCTCTTCTTGTGGCTGCCTTTAGTCTGTGGCAGTTCTCTCCGTGCACAGATTGCCGGACTCGATGCTCTTACCGTACTCGACCTTTCCTCGTCAGCTCGCACTGCGGGACTGGGAATGGACTATCTATCGGTGGCAGCGCCCGACCTCAACTTAGGACTCGACAATCCCTCCCTTATCGATTACTTTGGTCATGCCTGCTGGGCTATGAACTATACCAATCTCTTTGCTGGTGCCAACTTCGGATCGCTAGCCTATGGGCGTCATTTTCAGCCCATCAAAGGCGATTTCCTTTTTGCGCTACGCTTCAATAGTTATGGCTCGTTCGATCGTTATGACGAGACCGAAACACAACAAGGCACTTTCTTTGCTGCCGATTATGTGCTCTCGGTAGGCTACGGACTCCATATCGATAGCAGTTTCTCTATAGGTGTCAACTTCAAGCCTATCTTTTCTCAATATGAGCGTTACAAGGCCTTGGCTATTGCCCTCGATGTTTGTGGTACCTATCAGACTCCCTCCCGCAATTTCTCGCTCACTTTGATGGGACGAAACTTTGGTGCTCAGTTGCTTACCTTCAACGGCACCACCGAACAACTGCCTTTCGAGCTCTCGATGGCTGTATCCTATAAGGTGAGCAATGCCCCTTTCCGTCTCTATGGTCAGCTTTCGGAACTGCAGAAATGGGACCTTCGCTACAACGACCCGCTCAATCCGTTGATTACCTACGATCCTTATACGGGGACCTATAGTCAGGAGTCGTGGATTCATCGTGCCCTCGACCAATCGGGTCGCCACCTAGTGATAGGTGTTGAGTTCGACATGAAGAAGGTATTCTTCCTTCGCTTAGGCTATAACTATCGCCAGGCGCAAGAAATTCAAGGCACTCAGAACCTCAATTTCAGTGGTTTCTCGTTTGGTGTAGGACTGCATAAGAAACGGTTCTGCTTCGATTATGCCCATCGCAATTATCATTTGGGCCAGGGACTTAACTATCTCTCGCTCACCTTTAAAATATAATTATTTTTTTTCTTATTTTTTTTATGCTCCGTCTTGTTGTAAGCAATCAGACTAACCCCCACCTTAATGTGGCGGTCGAGAATTATCTCCTTGCTCTCCCCGAAACCGACGTTGTAACCCTTTATCTGTGGAAGAACCACCGTACCGTCGTGGTAGGCAAGAACCAAAATCCTTTTGCCGAGTGTAATGTCGAGCTCCTCGAAAATGAAGGGGGCTATCTTATGCGCCGCTCCACAGGGGGTGGTGCGGTATTCCACGATGATGGCAACCTCAATTTCTCGTTCATAATTCCTAAGGATCTCTACGATCAGCACCGTCAGTTCTCAGTACTACAGAAGGCTGTGGCTTCCTATGGACTTGATACCGAGCTGAGTGGACGCAACGATGTCCTCTGCCAGGGTCGTAAGTTCAGTGGCAACGCTTTCTCTAAGGGTCGCCATCAGAACCTTCATCATGGAACCATTCTCATCAAAGGCAATATCGAAGATATGCAACGCTATCTGAGACCCAAGCCTGCCAAACTGCAACGTCATGGCGTCCAGTCTGTTCATAGCAGGGTGGTGAACCTCTCTGAATTGGCCGATGTCACCTCACAGAATATCGTCCCTCGTCTCATTACTGCTTTTGAGCAAGTATATGGTGGTCAGGCCGTTGAAACCTCTTTTGAGGAAATCTCGCAGTATCCCGAAGTGCAGAAACTCTATAAGCAGTTTAGTAGCGATGAGTGGCTCTATGGCCGTTGGCGTCAGTTCCAAGCCCAGCATAGTGCTCAGTTTGAATGGGGTGGTGTTGAACTTCAGCTCGATATTGATGAGGAACACCATATTATCCGTTCGTTGCAGATGGCAACCGATGGACTCAACCTCTCGATTATTGATCGTGTGCACGAGCTGCTTGATGGTGCCTCTATTGAGCAACCGCCCGCTATTCCTGACAATCTCCCAGAGGAGGAGCAACAAGTGGTTCGCGACATCATCTCACTAATCTATTAGAATCAAAGGCCTTTAATTATTTAAAGGCCTTTTTTATACAACAATTCTCCTCAATTATCGTTATATAGAAAAAAGAAAGTTATGGAAGCAATCAAAGCATCGGAACTGGTACTGGCCTCTGATGGCAGTCTCTACCACATTCATCTTACGGGCGACACCCTTGCCGATGATGTGATCCTTGTGGGCGATCCCAATAGAGTTAATATGTTCAAAGATATCTTCGATAGTATCGAGCATGAATCGCAAAGCCGTGAACTCCATGCTCTTACGGGTTTATATCAGGGTCACCGCTTTACCGCCCTCAGCACGGGTATGGGTACTGACAATATCGATATCGTGATGACAGAACTGGATGCTTGTGCCAATATGGATCTTCAGCAGCGTACCCCTCGTCCTCAACATCGAACCCTCAACTTGGTTCGTATAGGAACATCGGGGTCGCTCCATGCCGATATCCCTTGTGGCTGTCTCGTGGCCAGTCAGTATGCTATCGGTCTCGATGGTTTGCTCAACTATTATCAACATGATGATGCTCTTTTTGAGATGGATCTACAACAGCGCTTTGTTGATCATATGCAACTACCCTCCACTATGGCTACCCCTTATGCGGTGGCATGCAGCAAGATGCTGATGGATAAAGTGGGTTTCGATATGCATCGGGGCATCACTGCCACCGCCCCTGGTTTCTACGCTCCTCAGGGTCGTCACGTCCGTATTGCTCCATCGGTAAGCGATCTCAACGAACGTCTTCAATCGTTCCGCTATGGAGAATACAAGATAACCAATTTTGAGATGGAGTGCTCTGCCATCTTTGGATTGTCAAAGGTGATGGGGCATAATGCACTCACCGTATGTCTTATCATCGCCAACCGCGAAGATGGCACCTTTATCAGCGACTACCATGATGCCATGCGTACAGCCTTAGGTACCGTTATGGAACGATTGGCACAATAACAATCCTCCATCTGCTTTATCATCCTTATACCATGAATAACCATAACATGAAAAAAAGAATAATACTCCCACTGCTCCTCTTGTTGTGCTTTACCGTTCGTGCACAAGCCTCCTACCTTGTAGAACAGTTAGGTCGTGATGAACATCAAATAGTACAGAGTCTTGGAGCTTTTGTAGGCAACGATAGGGCTGAGAGTAAGGCGTTCGATATCACCTTTATGCCAGCAGGCAACAATGTGGAGGGGATCATGGTTATCAATACTGCCGATTATCGATGCACCTTCAAGATGGATGTGATGCGGAGTGAATGCTTCGAGATACGACTCGATATCCGTGATGCCGATTTCCTCCGCGAGTTCAATCTCCTTTTTCAAGTTTATAAGACAGAAGGCAATGATGATCTTCGCTTCATGAATTTTGGCGACAAGGTGTTGCGTATTGAGGAGGTTACCCTCAAAGGGGCTCGTGGCCGCAGTTTTGTCATTACCGAAAAATAGTCGTGTTCTATTCCCACAGTACTTCATAAAAGAATAGAGCCTTTAAAAAAACAATTAAAATAAAGAGGTTTTTGTCATGATACAAAAATCTCTTTTTTATATCTATTAATAAGATAGATTTATGATCATCATTTTAGGCGTTGCGGAGATATACCTTTCGGTGGCGCGATATATATATCCTGAGTCAGCGGAGATATACATCTTGTTTGCTCGAGATGTACATCTCATCGCGTGGAGATGTACTTCTCCTTTTTCGAATAAATAAATTATTAATATTCAGTGTGTAGAAAAATATAGAAATCTCCATTTCTGACCTCAAAAAGGGTGTTTAGGCTCCCGAAAGGATAAAAAAAATTTGACAATAATAATATAGATTGAGTAAAAAAAGGTTGTTTTACTTTCGTGAATGGATGGTTTTATAGTGAAACTATCGTTACAGATAATTGGAACGATTTCCTTTTTAGAGTTCCTCGAAAAACAACAAGCGGTCTTGCTTCAACAAGACCGCTTGTTTTGGTTTTAGATGTGTAGATGGTCAGACTAGCCGAGCAGCGTATCTACATTATTTCTTAAATATTCAGTACATTCTTCGAAGGTTTTGAAGGTGTGATCTTCAGGAACAATGGCGGGAATAACGTTCATGGTGGTGAGCATATATAGGGGTTGAGGCTGTATAATGGTCATCAGTACGGTAATGCCTTGTTCTTGCAAATCGCGGATGGCTGTCTCCATTGCATAGAGACCCGACTGGTCCATAAAGGAGACGAGGCGCATACGGATGATAACGAGTTTTACATCGCTAGGCACATCGTGCATCACCTCTTGGAAACGGGTAATGGAACCAAAGAAAATAGGTCCGTTGAGTCGTTGGATATAGATCTTGTGTAAGATCTCATCGGGGATGCCACCCTCATCGTTCCAAGGACTCTCTTTGTCGAAGCCTTTCAGCTCCTGACTGCTATAGCTACCTTCTACCAGATCGGAGGCACGTTTCATAAACAGCACGCAGGCTATCACCATACCGATACCTACGGCAGTGAGGAGGTCAACAAAGACGGTGAGGAGGAATACCACAATCAGCACGAAAGCATCGGCCTTAGGGATGCGGAGCAGATCTTTAAAGCCTTTGAAGTCGATAATGCCCCAACCAACGGTGATCAGGATACCTGCCAATACTGAGAGGGGAACCCATTTCACCAGACTACCCAGTCCGAGGAGGACGGCCAAGAGGAACAGTGCATGTACCATACCGCTGATTTGGGTTCGTCCACCACTCTTGATGTTGACCATAGTACGCATCGTGGCACCTGCACCAGCAATACCACAGAAGAGTCCACTCATAATATTGCCAATACCTTGTCCCATCAGTTCGCGGTTGCTATTGTGGTGGGTCTTGGTTACATTGTCGGCAGCTACCGAGGTGAGTAGGGTATCGATAGATCCGAGACCTGCAAGGGTGAGACCCGGAATGATGGCACCTTTGATGATAAGGCCCCAATCAAGACCAGCCAACTCTATGCCTTCCTTTGCAAAGAAGGGGAGGGGGAAACCGGCAGGGATGCTGCCAATCAGGAGCTTCTCTTCAAAATGGAGGGGTAGTGATATAAGGGTCATGACGACGAGGGCTACGAGAGTAGCAGGTATCTTCTTGGTGATGAGAGGGAAGAGATAGATGATGAGGATGGTGCCAAGTCCCATCACGAGGGCCTGCCACGAGAGTCCTCCAGCAATATGCTGGGGCAGTTGGGTGATCATATCAACCACCAACACGGGCGATTTCATACCCAGTAGGGGGTATATCTGTTGTAGGATAATGATGACGCCAATACCACTCATGAAACCCGAGAGGACAGGGTAGGGGATATAGCGCACATATTTACCTATTTTGAGTATTCCGAAGAGAATCTGGAAAAGACCGCAGACAACACCAGCCAATGACATGGAGATGAGCACAGCCGAGAAACTACCACTACTAGCGGTCCAAGCACCAGATATCAAACTGGCAGTAATCACGGTCATGGGACCCGTAGGTCCGCTAATCTGCGAGTGGGTACCTCCAAAGAGGGAGGCGAAAAAACCAAGCATCGTAGCCCCTACCAGTCCTGCAAGTGCACCCATAGAGGAGGCTGCAGGATGGTCAATGCCACCAAAGGCTTGTATACCAAATGCGAGGGCCAGGGGGAGTGCGACAATACCCGCTGTGATGCCACCGAATATGTCACCTTTAATATTCTTAGTCGATAAGAATGCCATAATAATTGTTTTTAATAATGTTAAGTAAATCCGTTTTGTTTCTTATTGGCTTATTGATAGCAATATAGACGTACTATCGCTATGCAAAAAGAAAAGGCAAAGATAGACATATTTTCCGAAATGGGTAAAAAAACTCTTGACAGAAAGAAAAAAATGCGTACTTTTGCAAAAAATAATAGATAATATGAAGAGGTATTCCAAACTATTGGCTCTGCTGCTAGGTGCATTGTTGGTAACAACGGCATGCGACCCCGAGGCTGATGATGGCCCTACGCGATATACAGTGGTTAACGCACTGACTGATACAGAAATGTGGGGTGGATTGAATGTGTATGTGTATGAGTATGATGCCAACGAACAGCGCATAGACAGTTTCTATATTCAGAATCCAGAGTACAAGAAAGAGTATGTGAATTATCCTCGCGAAGAGACTCGTTATTTGAAATTGAGACTGCTTTCGAACGAGAATACCGAGCGTTGGGGCGACACGATCTTCACCATTGTGAAGGATAAAAATATCGAAATTCGTGTCAATCTTAAATTTATGAACAACTACTGTTTTAACGAACCGATGTTATGAAAAGGATGCCCCGTTTATTTCAAATAGGCTTGTGTGCCCTTGCCGTACTATGTATGACCTCCTCCTGTCAGAAGGAGGGACGCCTATCAAAAAAGGCTAAACTCTCTACTGTGATGATGCAAAAAACTGTCTTCTGTGATGGACAGGAGCTCTATCATGTGGGTGAACAACGTACCCAACAGTGGTTCTGGGATGGCAACAATCTCTTTCGTATTGATTATACAGAGGATGAGTCGTCCTACTCAGAGATCATCTTCTCAGAACATCGTCGTATCGAGCAGACGCGGGTTGATGCCTATGGACTTGTATCTCTTTTTTACTACGATGGCCGCTATCTCGATTCCATTCGGGTGAGTGCCCATGGTAATCCTGCCTATAGCTGTATCTTCAGTCATGAGGATGGTAAGGTAAGTAGTATGATTATCCACCCCTATGGCTCTACAGCCGATACGACAGCACTGACCAAAGGACCGCTGCAACTACTCCCTATGGTAGGAGTCTCATTGCCTCAGTGTGTCATCGATGAGCAGGTGGCACATATGGCTTCGAAGGGTAAATCGCAGGGCGATGTGGAGTATGCTTATCAATGGAATAAGAATAATGTGTCATCGATGGTGGTAACCTATGCCGATGGCACGAAAGAGCAATATAGCTACACCTACGATGAAAATCGCAATCCCTACTATCAGTGCCTTACCTACTACGAGGGCAATGCCGAAGGAGGCTTGACCAATATCCTCTCCAAGAACAATGTACTTACTATAGTCAATCGCTCGGGCAATCGTCAGTCAGAATATCAGTATACCTATACTTACGATGGCTCCTTGCCTATGGCCAGCCTTCTTGAATATAGTTATCAGGCAATGAATAACCAGACGCTCGAAACGTCGGTCTACACCGTTAAGGAGCATCGCACCTATACTTATAAAGATTAATATTTTCTAAGATTCAGCCCTTTTAATCAATCCTTTAGGAACTCCTCAGTAAAGGTAGTATCTATTGTAGATTATCCAATAGGTATACCTTATGCTTAGGCATGCCCTAATTACGTCTCAGCCATACATCACCCTTACTCTACCCATACATTACCCT
>JAUNHX010000005.1:82420-134309 GCA_030523765.1 Bacteroidales bacterium
TAAGGGTATAGTAAGGGTGAAGTAAGGGTAATAGGTGTGATTTGCTGATTTAGGTTGTCGCTTTTGTGTTCTTCGACTGAATTGAGTTGACAGGTTAATAATGATCGACTATTTTTGGTTGTCAGTTGCCCACTGATACGACTGAAAATGGTTTACTCTGATCAAGAGGCAAAGTCTTATCTATCTAAACTTTTGGTTACTGTCATTATGCAATAGATGCTTTGGAATTGGGTTCGGGAGGAGAAAAAAAGAATAGCCTGTCGTGTGGCAGACTATTCTTTTATGTGTGTATTAAGAGATCGACCCTATTTGGTCAATTCTGCAAAGTTCTCGTAGAAATAAGGAATGGTTTCGATACCCTTGAAGAAGTTGGCCAAAGGATAGTTCTCGTTGGGAGCATGGATGGCATCGCTCTGCAGTCCGAAGCCCATCAAGATGCTCTTAATGCCCAAGATACGCTCAAAGCCCGAGATGATGGGGATGCTGCCACCGCTGCGGGTAGGGATGGGACGTTTGCCCATGGTGGTAGCCATAGCCTGTTCGGCAGCTTTGTAAGCGGGCAGATCCATAGGAGAGGCGTAGGGGGCACCACCGTGAAGCGGTGTCACTTTTACCTTAACACATTCGGGGGCAATCGATTCGAAGTATTCCTGGAACTGTTTGGCAATCTTCTCATAGTCTTGGTTGGCCACCAAACGGGTAGAGATCTTGGCATAGGCTTTAGAGGGGAGCACCGTCTTGCTGCCTTCGCCCTGATAACCACCCCAGATACCACAGACGTCGAGGCAAGGACGGATGCCAGTACGTTCGATAGTAGAGTAGCCTTTCTCACCATGTACGGTCTTGATATTGAGTGCTTTCTGATACTCTTCAAGGTTGAAGGGGGCTTGAGCCATCAGTTCGCGTTCCTCTTGCGATAGTTCTACCACATCGTCATAGAAACCAGGAATGGTGATATGGTTGTTCTCATCGTGGAGGCTGGCAATCATCTTGCTGAGGATGATGATGGGGTTGGCAACAGCACCACCATAGATACCGCTGTGTAGGTCGCTATTGGGTCCCGTAACCTCTACCTCCCAATAGTCGAGTCCTCGGAGTCCTGCACAGATGCTGGGACTCTCGAGTCCGAGCATGCTGGTGTCGCTGACTAGGATGATATCGGCTTTGAGCATCTCTTTGTGTTTCTCACAGAAACCATAAAGGCTAGGGCTTCCAATCTCCTCTTCGCCCTCAAACATAAACTTGACATTGCAGGGCAACTGGTTGGTTTTCACCATCAGTTCGAAGGCTTTGGCATGCATGAAACTCTGACCTTTATCGTCATCGGCACCGCGGGCCCAGATAAAGCCATCTTTCACTACAGGTTCGAAAGGTTGGGTGTTCCAAAGCTCGAGGGGAGCCACAGGCATCACATCATAGTGACCATATACCAGTACAGTAGGTTTGGCAGGATCAATAATTTTTTCGCCATAAACGACGGGATTGCCTTCAGAGGGCATCACTTCAGCTTTGTCGGCACCAGCGGCCAAAAGTAGCTCTTTCCATTTGTTAGCACAGCGGACCATATCCTCTTTGTGCTCGCTTTCGGACGAGATGGAGGGAATACGAATCAGTTCGAAGAGTTCGTTAAGAAAACGATCTTTGTTAGCCTCGATGTATTGTTTTACGTCTTTCATAATGAGTTACTAATGTTTTATTTTATAATTACTTTTGTTTTCATTAAGGAAATGCAAATATACGAAAGTTTTTCGAACTGGCAACGTAATTCAAAAAGAATTAGTATCTTTGCAGTTCCAATGAAAGTCTAAGACAGGATGTCGCACTATAATAATCAAAGGATTGCGATGACTGGCTGACAGTGATAGTAACCTAATACTCGAAAGCAATGGATAATAAATCGGGACTCGACTCGCAACGTTTTGAAGGAATGATAGATGGGAAAGCATCTCATCTGTATATTCTTACCAACCGCCACGGATTGGAGATGGCAGTATGTAACTATGGTGCAACGATTGTTTCGCTGATGGTTCCCGATCGTGAGGGACGGATGGCTAACGTGGTGCTGGGTATGGAGTCGATAGAACAGTTGTTTAACGCCCCCGAGCCTACTTTTGGAGCGGCCATCGGACGTTATGGCAACCGTATCGCGGGTGCTCAGTTCTCCTTGATGGGGAAATGCTATCAGGTAGGTATGAGTCAGCCTCCCAACTGCTTGCATGGGGGTATGAAAGGTTTCCACAAGGTGGTGTGGTCGGCGTTGCAGCGCTCAGATCATACGCTTGAACTTCGCTATACCTCGCCCGATGGTGAGGAGGGATTCCCTGGCACCTTACAGGTGGTAATGACCTATACCCTTACCGATGGTGACGAGCTGAGAATAGATTATTCGGCTATCACCGATCGCCCCACAGTATGCAATCTCACCAACCATAGTTATTTCAATCTTGACGGTGTGGGTGAGGGGGTTACCTCTTACATAGGCGATCATAGGCTAACTATGATGGCCGATGAGTATATCCCCATCAACGAGGTATGTATCCCTTTGGGCCATAAGGCTCCTGTGGAGGGTACACCGTTCGATTTCCGTGAAGCTATGGCCATAGGTGATCGTATCGATGATACCACTCATCAGCAGATTGTTCATGGCGCTGGTTATGATCATTGTTTCTGTATTCGTCCCGATGCCCCAGCCTATCAGGGTCCTCACCCTGTAGCGGGTCTGCGGCTAGCGGCGGTGGTTGAGAGTCCTCGTTCGGGACGCATCATGCGTACCTATACCACTGAGCCTGGTGTTCAGTTATATACGGCCAACTGGCTCAACGGCTTTGCGGGTTATCATGGGGCTACATTCCCTCGTAGGTGTGCTTTCTGCCTTGAAGCACAGCATCATCCCGATAGCATCAACCAGCCTGCTTTTGAACAGCCTATCCTACTTCCAGGTCAGGTGTATGCTCAAACCACCATCTATGCTTTTTAATTCACCATTATCAAAATATGAAAAAATAAATAGATTATGATTGATACACAAGTACTTCGTTCCAGTTTCCTGAGTCGTTATGGTGCTATGCCATCAGCTTGCTTTGCAGCCCCAGGACGTATCAACCTTATTGGAGAACATACCGATTATAATGGGGGCTTTGTTTTCCCAGGCGCTATCGAGCAGTGTATTGCCTGTGCCATCAGTCCTAACGGCACGCAAATGGTACGTGCGTATAGCATTGATCTTGATGACTATTGTGAGTTCGATATCAACGATCAGCAAGGTCCCAAACATACCCATTTTCGCTACCTCTATGGGGTGGTACGTGAGTTGATGCTGCTAGGTGTTGCTGTGAAAGGTTTCGATACCACCTTCGCAGGCGATGTACCATTGGGTGCTGGCATGTCCTCTTCGGCTGCATTAGAGAGTTGTTTCGCTTTTGCTCTCAACAAAATGTATGGCACCGACACCCTTTCTAAGATGGAATTGGCTAAGGTGGGTCAGCGTACGGAACATAATTATATAGGTGTGAAATGTGGTATCATGGATCAGTTTGCCTCCATGCATGGTCGCAAAGGGGAGTTGATGCGATTGGACTGCCGTAGCGGTGAGTTCGAATATTTCCCCTGGCATCCTGAAGGCTATCGGTTGGTGCTGATCAATTCATGTGTGAAGCACGAATTGGTAGGATCGCCCTATAATGATCGCCGTATGTCGTGTGAACGGGTGGTGGCTGCCATCAACCGTCTCCATCCTGAGTTGAAGGCAGAAACGCTGCGTGATGTTGATTGGAGTCATTTGAAGGAGGTGCAATCGGAGGTGAGCGAAGAGGATATGCGAAGAGCTACCTTCGTATTGGGTGAGAAGGATCGTGTGTTGGCTGTATGTGATGCCCTTCAGAAGGGTGATTATGAGCGGGTAGGGGAGATGATGTATCTTACCCATCAGGGACTATCGGCCGACTATGAGGTTAGTTGCGAGGAACTTGATTTTCTGAATGATATAGCCCGTCAATATGGCGTAACAGGCTCTCGCATCATGGGCGGTGGCTTTGGTGGCTGCACCATCAATTTGGTTCGCAACGACCTTTACGATACTTTTGTTGCAACGGCCGTAGAACGTTTTGCTGAACGCTATGCTAAACAGCCTATTGTTATCCCTGTGGTGATTGGCGATGGTGCCCGCCAACTAGAGTAAAAAACGCTACTGGCAAAACAATAATTTTATCACTGCTCCGTTACAAATTATTCTTTGAAGGGGCACGGTACCCTATGTATATCCCTTTTATAGTATAAACGTATAGATAGATTAAAAAGAAGAATTATGAGCACTACGCTGGAAGAGCGTCTAGGATTTGATAAGATATGTGATTTGGTGGCTGCTGAGTGCACCAACCCTATGGCGGTGAGGATGGCTCACGAGATGTCGTTCTCGACCGATTATGATCGGGTGATGCTGAATCTGCATCAAACGGAGGAGTTCCGTCAGATCCTGCTGCTCGAAAACAGCTTCCCTTCACAGGATTTCTTCGATCTTACTGAGGAGCTAACTCGCTTGCGGGTGGGCAATACTGTGATTGAACTTGAGTCGCTAGTACGTCTTCGCAATTCACTTCATACCCTTGGCGAGTGTCTCCGTTTTCTGTTGCGCGACGATAAAGAGGGCTATCCTCACCTTCGTGCTATGGCACAAAAGGTGGAATTAGATCCTTCTATCACTAAGATGCTCAGTAAGTTGATTGATGACAGGGGCGAACTACGCGATGATGCTTCACCTATGCTTGCCGATATCCGCAGTCAGATGCGACGCAAATCGGCCGAGGTCGACACAAAGATTAGTCGCACGCTAGCTCATGCTAAGCATGAGGGATGGGCTCCCGAAAATGGGGAGGTGACGATCCGTAATGGACGTTTGGTAATCCCTATGCTTGACACTCATCGGCGCAAAATCAAAGGCTTCATTCATGATGAATCGGCTACTCGACAAACGGCCTATCTTGAACCATCGGAGGTGGTAGAGCTTAACAATGATCTTAGGGAGCTCGAATTTGCTGAACGACATGAGATACAAAAGATTCTTGCTCATTTCAGCGATATGATACGACCGCAGATCTTGTCGCTAGTCAATGCCTATTGGTTCTTGGCTCGTATCGATTTCATTAGGGCTAAGGCTCGCTTTGCCCTTACGCTTCATGCGGGACTGCCTAATGTGAGTAACGAAACGCAGATTGACTGGCATGAGGCTCGTCACCCTTTGCTGATGCTGGCCTTCCAGAAAAACCATAATGGCGAGGAGGTGGTGCCTTTCGATATAGTGCTCAACGAACAGAGTCATATCTTGATTATCTCGGGACCTAATGCTGGAGGTAAGTCGGTGTGCTTGAAGGCGGTAGGTTTGATACAGTATATGCTGCAAGCGGGTATGTTGGTCCCTATTCGCGAAACATCGGAATGTGGTATCTTCGATAATCTTTTTATCGATATTGGCGATCAGCAGAGTCTTGAAAATGACCTAAGTACCTATACTTCGCATCTCCAAAATATGAAGGAACTGCTCTCGCAAGCATCGGCTCAGACGCTTTTCCTCCTCGATGAATTGGGTGGTGGCACCGAACCGCGTTCGGGATGTGCTATTGCTGAGGCATTGCTCGAAGAGCTCTATCTTCGTGGCTCTTATGGTGTTGTGACTACCCATTTCTCTGATCTCAAGCTTTTGGCTGACACCTATCCTGGCATTGCCAATGGTGCTATGCTTTTCGATACCCATGCCATGCGTCCGCTCTATCGCCTTTCGATAGGTCATCCAGGTAGCTCGTTTGCTTTCGAGATTGCTCGCAATGTGGGATTCCCTGCCGAGGTCTTGGTGGCTGCTGAAGGCAAGGTAGGAACGGAGATGCTCAATTTTGAACATCAGCTGCAACAGATGGAACTCGACAAACGTGATATTGAACGACGTCAGCAAGAGCTAGAGGTAAGCGATAATTTCCTCAACGAGGTCATTCAGAAATACCAACGTCTCAACGAACAGCTAGAGAGTAAGAAACATGAAATCCTCTCGCAAGCTCGCAGTCAGGCTCGCCAAATCTTGGCTGATGCTAATCGTACGGTTGAACAGACCATCTCTGATATCAAGACGGCTCAGGCTGAGAAGGAGAAGACGGCTGCCGCTCGTGCTTCACTTCATCAACAAGTAATGAAGGTGGAGGAGGAGCAGATGGCTCATGATGAGCAGTTGCAAGAACTAAAGAAAAGCAGTCCTGCCGCTATCGTACAGCCTCAATCGGTTGTCCGTGAAGATGATAGGGTGGAGGGCCCTGTCGTTGTTGGTGATATTGTGCGGATTGATGGTAATGATTCGTATGGCGAAGTGGTTGAGATCAAGGGTAAGAAGGCAGTGGTGGAGAGTAACAGTCTTCGCATGACTATTGCTCTATCGCGCCTTACCAAGACCAAGAAGCAGCATCTGCCTACCGATAAACGTTCGTCACAAAATAGTCGGTTCCAGTCTATCTATGACGATATCAACGAAAAAAGGAAGTTCTTCTCGCCTAAGCTCGACCTCAGGGGTCATCGTGCAGAGGAGGCGCTCGATGAGGTGTCTCGTTTCCTTGATGAGGCACAGCTCTTGGGTGAGAAGGAGTTACGTATCCTTCATGGGAAAGGTTATGGCATCCTCAAAACGCTAATACGTCAGCAACTCTCGGGCAATCACGATGTGGAGTCGTTCCATTCGGAGCGTCTAGAGTTGGGTGGTGACGGCATTACTGTAGTACATCTTAAATAGTATCAATCAAATAAGTAAAAAATAACCAACAGTGTCAGATATTATCAACATACTCCCCGATAGTGTGGCGAACCAGATCGCTGCTGGCGAGGTGGTAGACCGTCCGGCGTCGTGTGTCAAGGAATTGCTTGAAAATGCAATCGATGCTGGTGCTACACAGATTCAACTCATAGTGAAAGATGCGGGTCGTTCGCTCATCCATGTCATCGATAATGGTAAAGGAATGTCGGATAGCGATGCGCGTCTCTGTTTTGAGCGGCATGCTACTTCTAAGATACATAAGGCAGACGATCTGTTTGCTATCCATACCATGGGCTTTCGTGGTGAGGCTTTGGCTTCGATTGCTGCTGTGGCTCAGGTGGAGCTGAAAACACGTCAGGCTAACAACGAGTTGGGTACTTGTGTGGTTATCGAAGGAAGCGATGTCAAGAGTCAGGAGCCTTGCTCTACCGCTGTGGGTACCTCGATAGCGGTAAAGAATCTCTTCTTCAATATTCCTGCACGACGTAATTTTCTTAAGAAGGATACTATCGAACTGAGTCATATCGATGAGATATTTCGTCGTGTGGCATTGGTTAACAACAGTATTTCTTTCAGTTTCCATAGTAATGGCAAACTATTGTACGATCTTCGTGCTAGCAATAAGGCGCAACGGATTGCTGCCATCTACAATATGGATGGCACCCAGAAATTGTTTCCTGTCAAAGAGGAGACGGAGTTGGTGAGTGTGGAGGGTTATGTGGGGAAACCGGAGTATGCCCGCAAGACTCGTGGCGAGCAATATCTTTTTGTTAACAACCGTTTTATCAGACATCAGAAGTTGAGTTTTGCTGTTGAGTTGGCTTATAAGGATATGATCCCAGATCATAGTTACCCGTGCTATTTCCTTTTCATCACTGTTGATCCTTCTCGTCTCGATGTCAATATACATCCTACTAAGACCGAGGTACGCTTTGTTGATGAGCAAGCGGTAAGTGCTATTCTGAGGGCTACCACCAAGAAGGCTTTGGGGCAGTTTCGTTTGTCTAACGAGATAGAGTTTAACCCTAGCGATGAGATTGATTTCACTCCCGCTCCAAAAGATTATATTCCTCCAACGCCTCGTATCAGTTATAATGAGAATTTCAATCCTTTCGAGGCTTCTCCAACAACGCCTACTAAGGGTGGGGGCTTCCCCTCTGGTAGAATGGCTTTGCGAAGTGCAGGATGGGGTGATAATGAAACGGCTCAAACCGATTTGCAGCATTTCTTTGACGATCAGGAAGATGTAGATGCAGGGTCGGTGCTCAAGAAAGAGACCCTGGAGGCTTCAACGCCTATGGCTACGGTTATTGAAAGCAGCGAGGAGGAGAGCGATGCAAGCAGTTCGGATCTGCCTATCTTCTTGCTGAACCGTTTTATTGTTACAACTCTTCGCTCGGGATTACTTATTGTGGATCAGTGTAGGGCTTATGAACGCATACTCTTCGAGCGTCTCATGAACCGTCGTCAGGAGAATGGTGCTGCGGGTGCACAGCAGCTGCTATTTCCTGTTACCTGTTCATTTGCACCTGCTGATGCTGAGTTGATGGCCGATTCGATAGATGAGATTCGTCGTATGGGATTTATCATCGAGAAGATGGGGCAGTGTAGTTATGTGGTATCGGCCACTCCGCCCGATGTCAAGGAGAGTGAATTACAGATGCTTTTCGATCAGATGGTTACCGACATAAAGTGTGATATGATGCAACGTTTTGGCGATCGGCATCGCAGTCTCTGTATGTCGATGGCCCGACAAATGGCTGTTGGTACTGTTGGTCGTCTCAGTCCTGATGCTATGCAGGCTGTTATAGCCGAACTCTTTGCTTGTCAGGTACCTAATATCACCCCATCGGGCAAGAAGACCATGGTTATCCTTGACGCTGATGCTATTAACGAACGATTCCGATAGAACTGTTTTATTATTATTTAATGTTTCTTTAAAAAACTAATACCATTCCCTTTTTCAATTATGGCCGCATATAGTCCCCAAGGCATGCAAATGCTTCCTCCAGGAGTAAAGAATCTTCTCATTATCAATGTGCTTATGTTTGTTGCTGCTTTTGTGGTGCAACGTTCGTTGGGTATCGATCTCAACGACTCGTTGGCGCTCTATGCAGTGCAAAGCAGTCAGTTCCGTCCGTGGCAGTACATAACTTATATGTTTATGCATGGCAGCTTCGATCATATCTTATTTAATATGTTCGCTTTGTGGATGTTTGGTTATGTGCTTGAGAATTATTGGGGTACGGTCCGTTTTGTCATCTTTTATATGGTATGTGGTGTTGGTGCTGGATTGGTGCATACCCTCATCACGGGTATCGATGTCCATATTGCTCAGCAGGCGGTCAACAACTATGCAGTCAATCCTAACCCTGATGCGATGATGGCGCTACTCGATAGTAGGTTTGCTCGTCTTTATAACCCCAGTGCTGTGGCCGATTTCCTCAGTCAGTGGCGTGCCAGTGCGGAAAGTTCGGACTATGGTATGCTTTCGGTTCAGCTGATGCAACAGATGGTAGATTTCAAAGCTAGTGTTCCTACGGTGGGTGCTTCGGGAGCGGTATATGGTATCTTGTTAGCTTTTGGTATGATGTTCCCCAATGAACAGATCTACCTCTATTTCCTCGTACCCATCAAAGCCAAATGGTTTGTGATAGGTTATGGCGCTATTGAGCTCTTCTTAGGAATCTTCCATTCAGCCGATGGTATTGCCCATTTTGCCCATCTGGGAGGAATGCTATTTGGTCTGATTCTTATCCTTATGTGGAGACGGCAACGTAGAATGTAGTTCAGAACCTTTATTAAGTCTTGTAATAGGTATATTTAACAATACCCACAAGATAATTTATTTATCTTGTGGGTATTATATTTCTTTATGTGTAAGAGTGGTAGGGAAGGACTTCCTATAAAAAAAAGTGAGGTCGTCGTCTTCCGATCGACGCCCCACCTAAAATACATCTGAAATAAGTAAGCACCTTTATTTACGCAGAAAAGCGAAAAAAGTTCCATTTTTCTTAAAAAAAGATGAAAAAAAAGTAATTGCAGGTGCAATTACTTAAAGGGGGGGATGGATGATAGTGGAGTGGGATTGTTATTCTTTCTTCCTCTTCTGTGTGCGCAATGATGCTATCCGTTCGATGGCTATTGGGACGGCAATGCCCATCGCTGTACTTACGATAAGGAAAGGCCAGAAAGGACTACGACCCACAAGTCCTATACCTTGGAAGGCATAGGCACAGGTCCACACCACAAACATTTGTAGCAGATAGATCCAAAAGCAGTCGCGACTGATGGCTGTAAGCACTTTGTTGACCCATGATACTTGCATGAGCATTCGCCCGAGGAAATAGAAGCAGGGGAGTGCCAAACAGGGTTCAACAACATGGAACTGCCAAGGGGCTACGGTGAGCCAGGGGACATCAAGAGCGCCATCTCCTAGTCGGGCAATAAACATCAAGATGCTCCATGCTAAAAAGGGTAGTGAAAGGATACCCCATACCCATGTTTTTACATTGCGGAGCTCTTCGAAGCCCTCTCCACAGAGGATGCCTAGCATATAGAAGAAGGCATACTTGCAGAATAGGGCTGCTCCCAACAGCTGACCTGGCTGTAGCAAGGGTAATGCCAACGATGCCACACAGAGCACCATCTTAACCCATCGGGGGAGGGCGATGATAAGTGGTGAGATTAAGTAGAATCCAAAGAGGATATATATGTACCAAAGAAAACTGGCATCGCTCCAGATGGGGTAGAGGAGCATCTGTCGCAGTGCCTGGAGTGCTATCTGTCCTATCTGATCGAAGGCTGCACCTGCCATATAGGCTGAAGCGATGGCTACAATGAGTCCTATGACGAGGAAGGGGATGAAGAATTTTACTAATTTGCGCCAAACATAACGTCCATAGTCGGATATGCTATTGATTTGACGATAACTATAGCGGATCAAGAATGCGCTAAGGAACATAAAGAGTTCCATATGAAACATATAAATCCATTCATGTAGTCCTTCGTTATACCAACGTGGCGAGAAAGGAAAGCTTTGGTGACCGAGAACCACCAAGATCATAGCCATACCGATCATCATATCGATAACGATGAGTCGTGGTTTGCTATGGGTGCTACTTTGGGTTGTGGGCTGTGATGTTTTTTTCTTGGCCATACTTAAATGAAATAGTTCTTCGCTTAGGTGCGAAGGATTGTTGAGATGTAATCCAAAAACGATGACGATAGTCTTTTTTTTACCGAGGGTAGTGGCTACTGATGACGTAGACCTCTTGGTTTAAAGCTGTCTAGGTACCTTGGGGTATAGTATAAGATTATCGTCATCGTTTTGAATAGTTATAAGGTGATGACGGTTAGAAGTAGAGGTCGCGTTCTCCGTCTCCAATCTTGCAGAGGTTACCCTCTACACGTTTCTTGAGCTCTTCTTTCGAGAAGGTTTGGGTGAGTTCCTTCAGTAAGGCCAAGCCTTTGGCTTTGGTTTCGGGCGAAGCATAGTCTTCTAGATACTCACGGAAGGTGAACATAGCGTTGGGTTTGCAGTACTCCTTGATTAGACCGGGTTTGGCAAGATCCATAAAGTCGGCACCTACACGTCCTTTGCGATAGCATCCAGTGCAGAAGCTAGGGATATATCCACCATCGATCATCATCGATATAACCTCATCAAGACTACGGTGATCACCGAGTGTGAACTGGGCTCCAGTGTTGTTCTCTTCATAACCACCAGGGTTGGTCTCGCTGGCTGCTGATATCTGACTTACACCATATTTCACCAATTGGTCGCGCATCTCGGGACGTTCGCGAGTAGAGATGATGATGCCTGTATAAGGCATGGCGATGCGGATAATGGCAATGATCTTCATGAAGTCTTTGTCGCATACAGGGTGGGGGATATTCTCGGGCAGCGAGAAGGGGGTACCTTCGGCTGGTTCGATACGGGGGAAGCTAACGGTGTGTGGACCACAGCCATAGTCTTCCTCCAGATGGCGTGCATGCTCCATGATGGCAAGAATCTCGAAGCGGTAGTCTACCAAACCGAAGAGAACACCGAGTCCTACATCGTTGATGCCACCCTCTTGGGCACGGTCCATACAGGTAAGACGGTACAGATAGTCGGCTTTGGGAGTGCCAGCGGGGTGGAATTTAGCATATTCAACAGGATCGTAGGTCTCTTGGAAGCATACATAGGTACCAATCTTTTCGGCTTTCAGCTTGGCGAAGTCTTCAACACTCATGGGGGCTAGCTCCACGTTGATACGACGGATGGTGCTACCTTTCTCATCTTTAGCGGCATAGGTGCGACGTATGGCCTGAACCATATAGTCGGCATCGTTGCGGGGACTCTCTCCACAGATGAGGAGTGCCCGTTTGTGACCCATACGGAGCAGCTGCAATGTCTCTTGCTCTATCTCATCCATAGTGAGGATTTTACGCTTAAGACTCTTGTTGTCGGTACGGAATCCGCAGTAAACGCAGTTGTTGACACATGCGTTGCCAGTATAGATAGGGGCAAAGAGAACGAGGCGTTTGCCATAGATCTCTTCTTTGCAGTAGTGGGCAGTATCGAGGATTTTTTGGATGTCGGCCTCGTCTTCTACGCAGAGCAGTTTGGCTACATCTTCCAGATTAAGGCCTTTCAATTTGCGGGCCTTGTTGAGTATGTCGTTAAGTTGCGATTCGGTTGGAATGTTGTTGTCGAGCAGTCCATACAGTTTGTCGCGGTCAATAAAATTCTGATGTCTCATAATACTTTTTTATGTTTTAAGGATTAATAATCAAGGAATAAATAGGATTACAATCAGCTTGCTGTAACGATGGCTTTGGCTTGCACACCTTCTAAGCGTCCCAGTTTTCCGCATATGGAATTGATCTGATTGACAGTCCCTTCAACAATGAGGGCTATCACCGCTACGGGTCGGTCATGAAAGGGCAAACCTTGCCGACATAGTACTATGTCGGCGTATTCCGAAATAATGAGATTGATATTGGTCGATTGATGACGATCGGCAACGAGCAGTGTGATGGTTCCTATTCTCTTTTCCATTAGTGCGAAACTTTTGGGTCAGAGGCACGGATGCCTTTGCGGTTGTTTATGGTATAATTTTCAATTACTTACGTCGTAATGCATAACGATTGCGACAATGCAAATATACGATATTTTTTTATCTTCGATAAAAAAAGTTTGCTATCGTGCATAGTTGTAACCTCAGTATCTGATAAATGCCCACCCTTAAGGTGTGTGTGGTAAGAAAGGTGGAATCAAGAAGGATTCTTGTATTAGAACATGTACCCGATCTTGATATAGATATTGGAGGCTTTATAGTTGTCTTGTTCTTCAAAGGGGGTACCCCAATCGACCGATACCACGAAGTTATCGTTCATACAGATCTTGAGTCCGCAGCCTGCTCCAAGGTGGAGACGATATAGATCCTCTTCCAATTGGGTGCTGATGCTCTCTCCTAGTTGACTGGAGGTGAGGGCCGATTCTTCGGCAAGGTCACGATGGGCTTGCAGCACCATACCAGCATCGATGAAGGGGTTGAGACCCAGATAGAAGTTCTCTTTGCCGATTTTGAATCGATACAGTTGGATACGTAACTCGGCATTGCCGTAGGCGAAACCATCGGCAAGTATACGATTGCGCAGTACACCACGAAGAGACGAGGCACCACCAAGTCCCTCATAGATACAGCGTTGCCAGTATAGCTGGTTCATGTAGTTATTGGCATAGAATGGACTCTCACCAGCAAGGAGGATCTGAGCTCCCAAACGGTAGGCAAAGATGAAGTGGCTTCCCTTGTCGAGCGAGAGGTACTGACGCCATGCTGCGTTGAGTCGTAGGTTGTTGAAGTTGCTCTGATCGCCAAAGGCAGCGCTATAGGTTACGAAAGCATCGGCATAGATGCCGTGCTGGGGGTTCTGCTGTCTGTTGCGGCTATCGTAAGTGACGCCTCCATGCAGATAGGGGTGAACACCGCCCGTTACTTCATTGGCTGCGATAAGGTGGTTGGCTACATACCAGTCGTAGAGTGTTGCAGTGTCGGGTAAATGCTTCTCAGGATCGTTCTTGCGACTATTGTATTTATCTACATCAAAGGTCCCAATCTCATAGTCGAGCAGTCCTGCTCCGAGATCCCACGAGAAATTACCAGCGATAGGACCTTGCAAGTCGGCTGCTACTCGGAACAGATTGCGTTTGATAGCATAGAAGGCACGGGTACGGTAAAGATTACTTTCATTATCAATCCAGTTGGGGTGGATGGTGCTTTGGTAACCGTTAAAACCGAAGAAGGGACTCATTGGGTCGGGCATATAGCTTATATCGAGACTTACGTGACGGTTGGGAATGAGATGTTTAGAGTCATAATAGAAACGGAGTAGTCCGTAACGCATCGTGGTTTGTGATGCTTCAACATAGAATGAATGAAGATATTCCGGATATGTTTTCCCATCACCGAAGTAGTAGATATTGGCCAATGCGCCATATTGGAATCCCATATCGGCATCGTACGACACACTGGGAAGGGCTCCGAAGGTCCATCCCGTGCGGATATTGGAGACGCTATCGTTCTGTGCCATAAGGTTGGGCATCATGATAGCCATCAGTAGTCCAAGGTATAGGTTTCTTTTCATAATAGGGTAATTAAGAATGGGTTAATAATAAATGATTAAATATAAGGGTGGTGTTTATCTTTTACCCAAAATATTCGATATGGCGTTCGTTAACCAACTCTAGTTCTCCATCGCAGTAGTGCTCTTTGCGTGTCCAGTTGCCATGCGTATCATACTGATATACATCACGCATATTGTTTTGCACCTCTTCAATAAGGAGTCCTTCGTGGTTGTAATACTTTCGGGTATCGATAGTTACGTTTCCTTCTCTATCGAAGTGTTGTTCATGCTGCTCTGTTTCGTGCCCTTCATCATTGTAGCTGTGAATCAGTTGGTAGGTTATGCGGCGTTGGTCGCAGGTGTAATGTGTTTGGTGTACCAGTTCGTTGTCACCCATGTTTATGGTATGGTGTTCGATGGCGAGGCGACCTGAGTAGGAGGCCTCTTCAGATAGTTGTCCATGATCGTTGTAGGTGAAGGTGTTGTATCCGCATGTGCCTTCGTCGCTGTTAAACCAACGCTCTTGTAACTTGTGGTTGTTGTTATCGAAGGTGATGTGGCGTCCTAGGAAGGTGCCATCGGGGAGGTACTGACAGTTCTGGGTACGGTTGCCGAAATCGTCGTAGGCAAAGGTGTAATGGTTCTCTACCTTATTATCAGCGTTCATTACCAGTTCATCGATAATACGATCTTGACTGTCGTAACGATATTGGTAACGACTTACGAGGAGGGTCCCATCTTTATGTTGTTGTTGGTCTAGTATCAGATTCTCTTTGTCATCGTATTGGTAGGTGTAGCACGAGGTTACTTCGCCATTACGCAGATGCTTTTCTTCGATGATATGGCCTGCTTCGTCGTATTGATATTCAACACCTTCAGCTCGTTCTCCCTTGCGCATACGGTGTTCTACCTCTTGTCCTTTTTCATCGTAGCGACGACTTTGGGTTTGGTCTACACCTCCTTTTGGGGTGTAGCGCTGCTCTTCGATTTGGTGTCCCCAACGATCGTATTTGAAACGGTAACGGAAGAAAAGGACATGATCGCAGTCGTATTCGTTCATCTCTACACACTTACCTTTCTTGTTGTAGAGGTAGGTGATGCGATTGATATGTTTTCGTTTGCGATAGCGCTCTTCGGTGATATTACCGTCACGGTTAAAGAACCGTTCACTGACCATCGACGCTTTGCGTTCGCGGCCTCGTTGGGCGGTATGATGTATTGTCTCGGTGACTTGGCGCACCTTTCCTTTAAAACTCTCCATGGTCTATGCGTTCTTATTAATACACGATCAAAAAGATTCTGCAAAGATACGCATTATCTTTAACAACACCAAAAAAAACTAAAAAATTTAAGATACTTATCTTTATAAAATGGTGAAAAAGAAAGAACACGACTAAGAAGCCGTGTTCTTTTTTTGAGGGTTAATAAAGGGTTGAATAGAATCTCAAACACCTTTATTTCTTAATATTGGGCTCTTCCAAATGATAATTGTTCTTCTTATCGATAGACTTCAGATAGAGAGCTAACAAGAAGGCTACAACACCGAAGCTGGCGAAGATGATCAAAGGCACCGTGTAATCGTAGGGAATGAACACATTCTCAACACCTGCATCAATCTGTGCTTTGGCTTCAATAACAGCTTGGTTGTTGGCATTGCTGCTTTGCAGTACGTTACCAATCAGCATAGGAACAAAGCAGAGTCCTACATTCTGAACCCAGAAAATCAACGAGTAGGCACTACCCAAATAGCGGGGATTCATCACTTTAGGAACGCTGGGCCAAAGGGCTGCAGGGACCAAAGCGAAGCTGATGCCGAGGATGACGATTGTGACATAGGCCAGCAGTTTGCTATGGGTGGCAGGAAGGGCGAAAGCAAATACTAAGTGACAGATAATGAGTAGCAATGCACCGAAAATAAGCATCGTAGCACCTTTACCCTTGTTGTCGAGATAGGCACCCAGGAAGGGGGTGATAGCGGCTGCTCCGATGGGGAACCAACGGAAGATGTTAGAAGCTTGCTGCGGAGAGATACCATCGAGGTTGCACTGCAGCATATTGGCACCGTAACGTTGGAAGGGGAAGATAGCACTGTAATAGAGAACGCAGAGGAGGGCGATAACCCAGAAAATCTTGCTACTGAAGATTTTACCAATGTCGCTGACCTTGAACTCTTCTTCCGACTCAGCATCGGCATTCTCAGCCTTAGCGGCAGCCAGCTGGTTGTCGAATTTGCGATCGAGTACGCAGAACACCAAGAAGAAGATAAGACCGATGCAGAGCAGACAGGTGCAGAAGGCCACAGGTGCTACTACAGTAGCGTGACCGAAGAGGCTGTTGCCCATCTTTTCGGCCAGGATGGGGCTGATAGAGAAGATAGCGAACACACCCACGCGGGCGATAGCCATCTCAAGACCCATAGCCAGAGCCATCTCTTTGCCTTCGAACCATTTGGCGATGGCACGAGAGACGGTGATACCTGCCATCTCGCAGCCGCAACCAAAGATCATGAAGCCTAAAGCGGCCATCTTAGCACTGCCGGGGAAGGCCGTCCACCAAGAGTTGAGCCATTCGTTCATGCCAGTGCCCTGGAACCAGTCGCTGATACCGATGAATTTAATGATGGCACCAGCAAGCATCAACGATGCCGAGAGGGTGCCAGTGAAACGGATGCCCATCTTGTCGAGGATGATACCTGCCAAGATAAGGAAACCACATACATTGAGGATGTATTCACCAGCGGCATAAGTACCGAAGGTTGAGGGAGACCATCCTCTTTCTACCTCGATCATACTCTGAAGGGGCGACATTACATCGACAAACATGTAGCCGAAGAACATCATCAGAGCGATGAGGATCAACGAAGCCCAGCGTGCCGCTGGATTGTCGTTAATGAATTTGTAAACTTTTTCTGCCATTTGACTTATTATTAAATGATTAATTTTCAGAATGGAACTATAGCATATCCTTTTGTATGACTATCTTGAAGATGATTTTTTTAAAGATTGTTCGTTTCTTTATTGTCTTATTTTTTCGTTAAAATGAAAGTGCAAAAGTACGAAAAAAAAACAATTTGGCAACAATTTGGGTGCCTTTCTTTGTTTTTTAACGTTTTGCTTAATGGGGAACGATGCTTAAAGGATTTCGTACATTGCTCTTTGAATGAACTTGTTGAGGGGTACGGCAGCTTTAAAACAAGCAATGGTATTCTCTATTAAGTTGTCACCTTCCATTTCCTTGTCGGAAACTATATGCATAGCGCAATAATCTTTATATCGCAACAATTCAGCATCGGGCCAGTTTTTGGGATAACCCTTCGGAACGGTGGCTAATTTCTTCATGGTGAAGAACTCGCCTGGGAACCAATGTCTGTAGTTCTTATCGTTGATTATCTCCTTGAATTCGTCTGTATTATAGTATATCTCTTGAAGTATTGCTTTGAGTGCTTCGGGTTCGGGCATGAAGATGCCTCCACCCATAAAGCTGCCTTCTTCGGGGTTGCCGTCAAACTGGGCGAAATAGCCTGGCACTCCTGTTCTCCTAACCCCTCCCGAAGGTATAAAGAGTGAGATATTAGTCTTATAGGGTCGTTTATCTTGCGTAAAACGAAGGTCGCGATAAATACGATAGATGCAGCGCTTAGGATCGGCACCCGCAATGGAAGGGTCGAGGGGTGTGATGGCCTCGATGAGTGTGGCAGTGAATTGCTCAAACTGCTTTTTTATTGCATCGTAACGTTCTTTATTGTCATGAAACCACTCACGGTGGTTATTCATAGTTAGTTCGCGTAGAAAGGGGAGGGTATCGGGATGAAGTTGAATGTTTTTCATCTTTGTAGTATTGGTTTAATTGATTTGTATAAGTTTTTGTATTTACTTTTATTATCCATATTATTATTTCACTAGAATGATTACCATTTCCATCTGTTAACATCGCTGCTGCTCTCGACAGTTTGTTCGATATCATCGGGTAGTTCGGGGAAGAAATCGATGCCAGTTACCTCCTCTACTTGATCGATACTCACAATAAAATGGCGAGGGGTCTTGCTAGTCTTCTGATGGGGTACAAGGAAGGCGATACCCTCTTGGCGTGAGGGGGCATAAATCACTTTAAAGAAGTGACTAGGTACAGCTACTTTGTTGCGACCAATGGTTCGGCAGTCTTCCTCAATAACGGGACCCGTAACGATATAGATACTGTCATAGTCTCTTGCCCATTGTCGCGCCTGCATCTCTACTTTGTTCCATATACCATCATTGAAATCGGCCAGCTGTGGTGATATGTTGCTCATATAGAATGTTTCACGCATCGCTGTTGTGTCCCATCTCATATCGCCAGCAGGGCAGAGGTGTCCTCGTGTGTAGCCTGAACCACGATAGTCTTCGTAGTGTGCAGAGATGGTGGACACTAGGGGATCTCGATCAAAGAAGTTGGTCCGGGGGACATCGCCCTGACTATGATCGGCTGTCAGCATATAGGCTACCCATCGGGCTTGTTCGTACGATTCGTTGTATTCTAGAGTATAAGCTTTGTGGTGAACTACAGCATTTTTTTGTTGAGCTGCAGGTATGAGGTTGTAGGATGTAGGTTGGTGGGAGGAGAACGTAGTAGTTTGAGGATTGGATGTGGGTTGATAGCATCCAGCCAACAAGGAGGCTGTAAGAATTAGTAGTGTAGTCTTTTTTATTTTGATATTCATCATCTTGTATCTATTCTATAGTTTATTATTAAAGAAGATGTAATGAGAGAATTACCATTTCCAGCATTGCAGACAAAGGGTGCTTTCTAGTTGTTTTTCTATCTTTTGAGGCAGCTGATGGAAGAAGTTGATGCCCGTTTGTCGTTCCACCTCATCGATCGTAACGGCAAAGGTTTTGATATCTTCGTCGCAGCGACGATTGGGGAGGATGAATCCGATGGCTTGACCTTTACTAGGGCAGTATACCACTTTCCAAAAATATTCAGGGGCACTTACTTTGTTGGCTCCAATGGTAGGGAGT
This sequence comes from Bacteroidales bacterium, assembly GCA_030523765.1. Taxonomy (GTDB): domain Bacteria; phylum Bacteroidota; class Bacteroidia; order Bacteroidales; family P3; genus Colimorpha. Next base: position 101,816 of record JAUNHX010000005.1, read on the forward strand.
CCTTTGCGAAGCACGGGACCTGTGAAGATGTAGAGGGTATCGTATTCGTGGGCCCATTGCCGAACTTTGTTCTCTACACGGTTCCATCCTCCATTGTTCAAGTCGGCCAACTGAGGAGTCATATTGCTGTAGTAGTTCGACTCACGCATTGCAGTAGTATCCCATTTCATATCGCCAGCAGGGACCAAATGTCCTCGCGAAAAGCCCGAATGGCGGTAATCTTCATGGTTAGCGCTGCCGCTCTCCACCAAAGGATCTTCGTAGAAATTGGGGTCGCGTTTCTCTGTTCCCTCCACCCGTTGACGGGTCAGCATATGGGCTGTCCATCGTGCTTGCTCGTGTTCCTCACTGTACTCTAACACATAGGCTTTATGCATCACCACAGCCTCTGGCATCAGCGCTGTGGGGAGCCCAGGGTTAGAAGACTGTGCTACAGCTACTAATGGACAGAGGAATAGGATAGAGAGGAACCACAATCGCATCGTTGTTACCCCTCCAAACTTCTAAGCCACGCAATCTCCTCAGCCCAGCGATCGGGTTCGGGAGTTTCGAGGATGATAGGCATATTGTTGAAACGGGCATCGCGCATCATACGGCCAAAAAATTCGGGTCCGATGAATCCGTTGCCGAGTGTTTCGTGACGGTCTACCCTTGACCCGCAGTCTTTCTTGCTGTCGTTCAGATGGATGGCTTTAAGGTAGGAGAATCCTATTTCACGATCGAACTCCTCGAAGGTGGCTTCGTATCCTGCCTCGCTCTTCAGATCGTAGCCTGCGGCGAAGGTGTGACAAGTATCGATACATACTCCCACACGCTCTTTGTTGTTTACGCCAGCAATGATACGGGCTATCTGATTGAACTTATAACCTAGGTTACTGCCTTGACCTGCAGTGTTTTCAATAACAGCGATAGCTTGAGAGGTGCGCTCCAACGCGAAATTGATCTCGCGGGCTATCTGATCGAGACATTCTTCGGGAGTGATTTGGTTCAGATGGGAACCGGGATGGAAATTAAGTAGTTGCAGTCCCAACTGATCTACGCGCATCATCTCATCGAGGAAAGCGGCTCTCGATTTCTGTAATGCTTCGGGGTCGGGATTGCCAAGATTGATCAGATAACTATCGTGGGGCAGCACATAGCGGGGATCGAAGCCTGCTTGGATTAGTTCGCTGTGGAACGATTGTATGGTGCTCTCATCCAATGGCTTGCTTACCCACGACTTCTGATTGCGGGTGAAGAGGGCGAAGGCGTTGGCTCCTATAGCTTTGGCATTAACAATAGCGTTGGTAACGCCTCCCGATGCACTTACGTGTGCACCTATATATTTGTTCGAACTCATTTTTTTCTGCTTTTATTGATAATACAAAGAAACTACTATTTTTATTCTATATTGTTCTGTTTCATGCTCTCAAAGCATTGGGTACGCTATTCAACGAGCAATAGAACAGAATGCAAATATACATATTTTTTTTCAACTACTTTAGCGATGCGTGTTAAAAGTAACAAGCAGATACTAGCACCCTATTCGTTGTGTTCAATCAGATCGGGCATCAGTCGTTTAATCAGTTTCTTATCGGCAAAAAAACGACCTGCTACTACTCGGATCACCGTATATGCGGGAATAGCAGCTAGCATACCTACGATACCTCCAAGGGTTCCTCCTATCAAGATGACGATAAACGTTTCGAGTGCTGTAGCTTGGATGCTGGTAGAATAGATGAGAGGTTGATATACAAAATTGTCTACCAACTGTACCGAAAGCATGATTGCCAGCACGATAAGGGCGAAAAGCCAAATGTTGACATCGGGTCCAACTCCAGTACCATACTTCAGCACCACACAGAGCACTACTCCTAGTATTTCACCTATTAGGGGACCGATATAAGGGATGATATTGAGGAGTCCGGCAATGAATCCAATACCTAACGCATATCCTATCCCGATTCGGGCTATGCCCCAAAGTCCCAGGAAATCAAGCAGTCCCACTCCAATCATCTCTATTATTAGTCCTACGAAATAACGCGATAACAGTCGCTCTATATCGCTTACGGCTGCATCTACCTTAGCTTCAAATCGTTGGGGTGCTATCGCTGTGGCTATTTTGCGGAAAAGATTGACATCTTTGATGAAAAAGAAAGCGATGAAAGCTACCGAGAAAAGACCTACCAACACCCCACTTACCACCGATGCTACCGACCCGATAATGCCTGTAAGACTGATATTGGAGGTGATACCCTTCAGATAGTCAAGGGCATAGCTTACGGCATCGAAATCGCTTCCTAGAGAGGGTATCATGCTCACCACCCATCCGTTAATGATGTCGACCATATTGCCCTCGGGCAACTGAAGGTTGCTGAAAAGGGAAGCGTCTCGGATAATGCCTGTAACGACGGGGATGATTTGAGTGATTACCAGTCCCAATCCAGTGAAAATGATGATGATAGTAAGTATTGCCAAAAGCCACGAAGGGGCTCCTTTCCCTTTAATTCGTATCTTCCCTAGCAGGTTCATCAACGGTTTTCCTATCAACGATACAATAAATGCTAAAATAATATACATCAGCACGTTGCCAATATATATGCACATAATAGCGGTTATAGCTATCGCGATAAGTACCAGCAATACTCCTGCTAGTTTCTCTACGTTGCTCTTATTTCCCGTCATGATTTCTTGTTTTTTATGTACAGAATTTGAATAAAAACGATTTGCAAAAGTACGAAAAAAATGCCATTCGCCCCTTTTTTTAGAAAACATATGCTGGAGGATTCATTATTAGGATTTAACAACAGCATTCAAAACGCACTCATGAAGGAATTAAGTAGGAGTTAGGTTAGACTTCCCCTAGAGTTGTAAGAGACTTCACTCTTTGTCTAATGCTCGTTATGAAACGAAAAAAGTGCCCACTTTTTCTCACAAATAAATAAACTTTCGTATCTTTGCAGTTCGTATCTGAGGTCTGCAATGATGTAAGTTATTGGTGGGCAATAAGATTGATATATATTATATAATAGTAATTCTTAAAAGATGGACTATAACTTTAACGAGATTGAACCTAAATGGCAACAGTACTGGCGCGAACAGAAAGTTTATCGTGCCGACAACGATTCTAACAAGCCTCATTTTTATGTGCTCGATATGTTCCCTTATCCTAGTGGCGCGGGACTGCATGTGGGTCATCCTCTTGGCTATATTGCCAGCGATATCTATGCTCGTTATAAGCGTCAGCGTGGCTTCAACGTGCTCCATCCTATGGGCTATGATGCCTATGGCCTTCCTGCCGAACAGTATGCTATCCAAACGGGTCAGCATCCTGCCAAGACAACCGAACAGAATATAGCTCGCTATCGTGAGCAACTTGATAAGATAGGTTTCAGCTTCGATTGGGACCGCGAGGTTCGTACCTGCGATCCTCATTATTATAAATGGACGCAATGGACCTTCATTCAGCTTTTTAACAGCTATTATTCTAATGAAAAACAACAGGCTCGTCCTATCGCTGAGCTGATTGCCCATCTTGAACAGCAGGGCACTGAAGGTCTCGATGTGGCTTGCTCCGAACCGATGCATGTTACTGCTCAGGAATGGAATGCTATGGACGAGACTCAGCAGCAGCAGATGCTGATGAACTATCGTTTAGCCTATCTAGCCGATATCCCCGTCAACTGGTGTCCTGAACTGGGTACCGTTCTGGCCAACGACGAGGTGGTGAACGGTGTATCGGAACGTGGTGGATATCCTGTAGAACGCAAGCTGATGCGCCAATGGTCGCTCCGTATCACTGCCTATGCTCAGCGTTTGGTTGACGGACTCGAGCAAGTAGATTGGACCGATTCGCTGAAAGAGATTCAACGCAACTGGATTGGTCGCAGCGAGGGTGCTGCTGTCTTCTTCGAATTGGTGGGTAAGGATGGTAATCCTACGGGTCACCGTTTCGAAATCTTCACCACTCGTGCCGATACCATCTTTGGTGTCACTTTCATGGTGCTGGCTCCTGAGCATGAGATGATTGCCGAGATTACTACCGATGAGCAACGCAGTGAGGTGGAGGCATATGTGGCTTGGGCTAAGAACCGTAGCGAACGTGAACGTCAGGCAGAGGTTAAGAAGGTAAGCGGCGTATTCACAGGGGCTTATGCCATCAATCCCCTTACTGAAGAAAAGATTCCTATCTATGTGAGTGACTACGTTTTGATGGGTTATGGTACGGGTGCTATCATGGCTGTGCCGGCCCACGATAGCCGCGACTTTGCCTTTGCTCGTCATTTTAACCTCCCTATCCGTCAGGTGGTAGTACCTACGGGCGAAGATCCCAATCAGCTTACCGACCCCGCCACTTGGACCGAGAGCAAGGATAGCAAATCGGGTATCAGCGTCAACAGCGGTTTCATCACGGGCATGAAAGTGAAAGATGCTATCCGCACCGTGATTGGCAAACTGGGCGAGATGAAGATTGGTTATCGCACCATCAACTATCGTCTGCGTGATGCTATCTTTAGTCGTCAACGTTACTGGGGCGAACCTTTCCCCATATATTATAAGAATAATATTCCTTATACCATTCCTGAGTCCTGTCTCCCGTTGCAGTTGCCCGAAATCAGCGAATATAAACCTACCGCAACAGGCGAACCTCCTCTGGGTCATGCCACCCGTTGGGCTTGGGATGAGAAGAACCTTCAAGTGGTAGACAATACGCTGATTGATAATCAGACGGTATTCCCCCTCGAACTGAGCACTATGCCTGGTTTCGCAGGCAGCAGCGGATATTATCTCCGCTATATGGATCCTACCAACGATGAGGCCTATTTCTCGAAGAAAGCGGTCGACTATTGGCAGAAGGTTGACCTCTATATCGGTGGTGCTGAGCATGGTACGGGTCACTTGATCTATGCTCGTTTCTGGAACAAATTCCTCTTCGATCTGGGTCTCAGTGTCCAGGAGGAGCCTTTCCAGAAGTTGATCAATCAAGGTATGATACAAGGTCGCAGCAACTTCGTGTATCGTTCCAAGAGCAACAACAACCTCTTTATCTCGAAAAATATTGAAGGCCGCGAAGGCAACACCGATCCTATCCACGTCGATATCAATATAGTAGACAACGATGTGTTGGATATCGAGAAATTCCGTCAGTGGCGTCCTGAGTTTGCTAATGCTGAATTTGAATTAGAAGATGGCAAATATATCTGTGGATGGGAAGTGGAGAAGATGTCGAAATCGATGTTCAATGTCCAAAATCCTGACGATCTAGTGGCTCGATATGGTGCCGATACACTGCGTCTCTACGAGATGTTCCTCGGCCCTGTTGAGCAGGCTAAGCCCTGGGATACCAACGGCATTGAGGGTGTGTTCCGTTTCATCCGTAAGCTTTGGCGTCTGTTCCACGATGACAACAATACCTTCTGTGTGGTCGATGAGCCTGCTACCAAAGCAGAGATGAAGGCGCTCCACACTTGCATTAAGAAGGTTACTGACGATATTGAGCGCTTCTCGTTCAATACGGGTGTGAGCAACTTCATGATCTGTGTCAACGAACTTAGCTCGCTGAAATGCAACAAGCGGCAGGTGCTCGATCCTCTTACCGCTCTGATTGCCCCCTTCGCCCCCCATATCGCTGAAGAGCTGTGGCACCTATTGGGGCACAACGACAGCGTTACATTGGCCTCCTATCCTCTCTGCGAGGAGCAGTATCTGGTTGAGGATTCGTTCAAATATCCCGTCTCGTTCAACGGCAAGATGCGTTTTACAGTCGAGATGCCACTCACAGCGACGCAGCAGGATGTGGTAGAGATGCTCCATCAGAGTTCCGATGCCCAGAAATGGATGGAGGGGAAAGAGCCCAAGAAGGTAATCTTCGTGCCCAAACGCATCATCAACGTGGTTATCTGATGGTTAAATCATCATTGAATAGTCCACTATCATCATTTATCGCGAAACTTTATACAACGCAAAAATAAAACATGTTAAGTCGCCATTTCTTACGCGCCAAAGTGCTACAAACCATCTATTCTTTCAAGACGGCCGCATTGGTCGACGAGTCGGATGCTGGTAAAAACTTTAAATATAATGTAGAACATCTCAACGACTTATCGGCCCTACAGATGGGCTGCCTCCGTCAGTTTATTCACGTCAACCAACTGATCATCGAGACGGGACTCAAGAAGATGATGCCTACATTCGAAGAGAAGAATCCTTCTTATCGTTTGGTTAACAATGCTTTCCTTAATCGTCTCTTCGAGAACTATAGCTATCGTCAGCAGGTCGAAAACACCGTATTCCCTTGGGAACTCCACGAGGAGTCTTTCAACCAGGCCTTTCTCAATCTGAAGCATACTAAACGTTATGCGGAATATATGGCACTGACCACCGTAAGCTTTGAGGATGAGAAACGTATGGCCCTCGACCTCTTCAAATTTTTGATGAACGAGGAAACTGTTCGCGATATCTTCCAAGAGAGGAGTCTTTGGTGGGACGACGATTTCGATCAGATGGCACAGTATACTTATGCTTTGCTGAAAGATTTGAATGACGATTTCGATGAGTCTACTCCCATACCTAAGGTTTTCGATCGTGAGGCAATGAAAGATATTGATGATTATAATTTTGCCCGTCAGCTCCTTATCGATACTATCAAGACGATGGATGGCAACGAGCAGATTATTCGCCGCCATCTCAAGGGCTGGGAGTTCGAGCGTGTGGGTCTTATCGACCTGATCATCATCAATATGGCTATCACTGAGTTTACCCAGTGCCCCACTATCCCCGAAAGGGTAACGATCGATGAGTGTGTGGAGTTGGCCAAGGAGTTCTGTGGTGATAAGAGCCGTATCTTCATCAATGGCATCCTTGAAAAGATCATGATTGAGTTGCGTATGAGCGGCAAGATCAATAAATCGGGTCGCGGTCTCTTTATCCCTCAAGATGAGGAGGAGAACTTTAACCCAACCAACGAACAGTAACCCCCCATGCTTAAACCATTAACTATGAAGATTAAACAAACATATCTACTATTAGCCCTCCTCGGATTTTCGCTGACAATGGGTGCTTGTGGCAGCAATGCCGATGATCAGATCGATACCAGTATTGTTAAAAACCCCAACAGTGCGCAAGGATACGATGAGAAGGCTAAGATGCCTCAAATCAAGTTCGACAAAGAGATGCACGATTTTGGCAACCTTACTGCAGGGGAGAATATCTCCTACAGCTTTAAGTTTACCAATACGGGCAATGCCGATTTGGTGATCTCCAAATGCGATGCTTCGTGTGGTTGTACTGTTGCCGATTATCCTCGCAATGCTATCGCTCCAGGCGAAGGGGGCTATATCACCATCACCTTCAAGAGTGCTGGTAAAGTGGGTCAGCAGTTGCAAGAGGTTACCGTTATCTCCAACGCACAGCCCGCCCGTACTAAACTTCGCATTCAAGCACAAGTGCGATAATAAAATAATAGTATACTAATAGTTTATATAAGTAAAAAATCTAAAAAACAATTAATATGATGAATACAATGTTAGTTCTCCTGCAAAGTCAAGGTGGCCAAGGTGGCGGTATGGGTTCCATGCTCCTAATGGTCGTAGTTCTTATCCTCATGATGTGGTTCATGGGTAGCGGCCAGCGCAAACAGGCCAAGAAAGAGAAAGAGTTTCGTGAGAAGATGCAGAAGGGCGATCGTGTAATGTTCTCCGGTGGCATCTATGGTAAGGTCCATTCTGTTGGCACCACTACTGTTGAGATCGAAGTATCGAACGGCACCATCCTTACCGTTGAGAAGAGTATGGTGACCCCTCTGCCTGAAAACAACAACCAAAGCAAATAAGGAAAGAGTAGGGGAGTCCCTCCTCTTTCGTTGAACCTCATTCGTCACCGATAGGGCAGACAGTAGTGTTTGCCCCATTGAGTATTGATAGTAATGGAATCGGAAAATAAAAACGGCAACTGGAAATCGTTCCTCGTCATTTTGGGTGTAATCATCCTGATATGGCTAGGAGTTTCGATGTCTTCCACCAATTCCTATCCTACGGTAGTGAAGGTGGAGTATACGGGCATCGATACCGCCCGTTATGCCCTCATTCAAGCCGATTCAACCGTTACGCTCAATATTGTCACCAACGGCTTCTCGGCATTCCAATACAGCTTAGGCTTACGTCATAAGGTGTTGCATGTCAAGGTGCCAACCTCCTCTGTTAAAGCCAACGGGGAGGCTACCCCCATCCTCATCTCGGTGGCGCAGCAAATCAATGACTATCGAAGTCAGTTGGGTTTTAGCGAGAAGGTAACGCTCCAACCAGTAACGGAGCATCTGCGGTTGCTCATCGCCGAGCGGCAGTCGAAGGTGTTCTATCCTAGCCTCAGTAATGCCAGCTTCTCCTTTGCCCCAGGATACAGTCTCTATGGTATGCCTAAGATCTACCCCGATTCGGTGGTGCTCTATGGTAGTGCTCTTTCTCTCTCCAAAGTCGAATGCATCGATGCTGCCCCTACCCAGATTGCCAATATTGGAAATTCGGACACCTATACTGTGGCACTTGATAAGAGTTGGCGTAAGTATCCCGATTTGCGTATTTCCAACACTTCTATTCAAGTCTTTATCCCCACACAAGAATGTTCCGAAGGCTCTGTCGAGGTGCTTATCCGTTATCAGTCTCCCGACTCCTCGATGCTAGTGCGCCTCTACCCTGAGAAAGTGACCGTTACCTATTGGGTGGCAACAAAAGATTTCGATCGTCCGCAGGCATCCGATTTCGTGGTTGAGGCTCGTCAACTTGACAATGGATCTTCTTCTGTACCCCTCATCGTCACCTCTTTTCCTAGCTACGTGCGTGTCAAGGACCTCTCATCGCCTCGCGTACAAGTGGTGCTGATTCAGAAACAGAAAGGACAGCGTTAACATCCTCTTTTATATTATATCCTCTGAACAACAATCGTTTATATTATCGAATGACTTTGCCAATCAAGATAGGACTCACCGGTGGTATTGGCTGTGGAAAGACCACAGTACTACAGCATTTCCAACAGATGGGAGTGCCTTGCTTTGTGGCCGATACAGTTGCTGCCACCTATTATGACGATCCTCTCTTTGTAGAAGAGGTGGTGCGATTGATGGGTTCTCAGGTACTGAAGGCTGATGGTACTGTCGATAAAAAAGCTATTGCCAATATGGTCTTCTCCGATAGGGCGTTGCTGCTGCAACTCAATGCGTTGGTGCATCCCCGAGTGATGGAAGATTTCCAACAGTGGTGTAGCCGTCAGCAAGCTCCCTATGTCCTCTTTGAGAGTGCCATAATCTATGAGTATCATCTTGATCGTTTTCTCGATAAAATCATTGTCGTTTATCTTGAAAAAGAGGAGCGTATACAACGGCTCTTGCTGCGTGATCATGCCACCCGCGAGATGCTCGAAGCTCGTATGCGTAACCAACTCTCGGCCGAAGAGAAACTCGATCGTGGCGATTATGTGATCCTCAATTATGAGGGCAATCCCAGACAGCGGCAGGTATCATACGTAGATCAAGCTATCACCAACACCATTCCATCGGCATAGGTTCCTAACACCTCTTTTGCCTTTGGGATAAAAAAATAGTCTCTCAATTGGCTATTCCTCAATCATCCATCGCTTCGAGCGATGTGATGAGCGAAAAATAAATTTCATAAGTCGTAAAAAAGGCGTATCTTTGCATTTCGATGACAAAGGTAGACCAAAGTTGTATGGCTTTGGTTTTTTGTCACAAAACGATTATTATTAACACTTAAGAACAATGGATATAGTAGGAAAAACGGATTCGAAACGACGTGGCCGCATCAGTTACGATGCTGCATTCAGCATCAATGGCAAGATTCCCCCGCAGAATACCGAACTCGAGGCTGCCGTACTAGGCGCGCTGATGCTCGACCAAAATGCTCTCAACAACGCTATCGAACAGCTGCGCGACGAGTATTTTTACAAGCCAGAGCATCAGTATATCTTTGCCGCCATTCGTCGCCTCTTCGAAAACTCGCAGCAGGTGGATATCCTCACAGTGGTAGAGGAACTTACCAAGGAGGGTAACCTCCAAGTGGCTGGCGGTGCCTACTATGTCTCTGAACTGACAAGTCATGTGGCTTCGGCAGCCCATATCGAATATCATGCCCGTATCCTCTCCGAGAAATATATTCAGCGAGAGCTGATACGAGTGTCTACCGAAACCCTCACTGATGCCTACGATGAGACCACCGATGTTATCACCCTCCTCGATAAGACTGAGCAGCGGCTCATGGATATCAACGACAACAATTTCCGTTCTGAATATCGCACGATGGACAGTGTGGTTCACGAAGCTATGGAGGTGATACAATCGGCCCAAAGTAGCGAAAGCGAACTCACGGGTCTCACCACCGGCTTCATCGAGCTAGACCGTATCACGGCTGGTTTCCATCCAGGTACTCTCATCATCCTAGCTGCCCGTCCTGCTATGGGTAAGACAGCTTTTGCCCTCTCTATAGCCCGCAATATGGCTGTCGATTTTAAGATCCCTGTAGCTTTCTTCACCCTTGAAATGACGGCTGTCGAGTTGACGATGCGTCTTATATCGGCCGAGGCTGGCATCCCAGGTGACAAACTGAAGAAAGGCGATTCGCTGAGCAACTACGAGAAGGAGCAGCTCCTAGCTCGTACCCAAGCCCTTGCAGAAGCCCCCCTATATATTGATGAAACATCGGCTCTTACCATCTTCGAACTGCGTGCCAAATGTCGTCGTATGAAGCAACAACACGATATCCAGATGATCTTCATCGACTATCTACAACTTATGCAGGGGACCGCCGAAAAGAATAACAGTGGCAACCGTGAACAGGAAATCAGCTATATCTCGCGCCAGCTCAAAGCTCTCTCCAAGGAGTTACGTGTCCCTATCTTGGCGCTCTCCCAGCTGAGTCGTGCGGTCGAAACCCGTGGTGGTGCCCGTTTGCCTGTTCTCTCCGACCTTCGTGAATCGGGTGCTATCGAGCAGGATGCCGATATCGTCACCTTCATCCATCGTCCTGAATACTACGGACAGGAGGTCGATGAAGAGGGCCACTCTACCAAAGGAGTTGCCAATATCATATTGGCAAAACACCGTTCGGGTAGCACCGGTACCGTCCGTCTTCGTTTTATCCACGAGTTTGCTCGCTTCGATAATCTTGATACGATGGGTGGTGCTGATGGCAGCTACGGTAGTGTTATGAGTGCCAACAATCAGTTCGATAGCGGTACCTCAGGAGTACAAATCATCGAATCGAAGATCAACGATGATAGCATCGAAAACGAAGATATGTTCTAAAAACGTTCTATTAAACAAAATTGTTTGCTGTTTTATGTGTCGTATTATGAGAACCCTTATAGGAGCGATGCTTCTATTATGTGCAGTCAATGTCAATGCTCAGATGGATAAACAAACCATTCAATGGCAAGGTGAAAACCGCGAATACTATCTCTTTGAACCCTCCTCTCGTCAGTTGGGCGACAGTCTCGCTGTCCTTGTTTTCCTTCACGGATTTGATGGGGGAATCGATAGCTATTGCAATAGCATCGACTTCCAACAAGCTGCCAATCAGATGGGTTGGATTATCCTCCTTCCTCAGGCTTTGGAGGCAAGGGTCGAGTTTATGGGCACCAGTCTCTCTATCGGTAATGCCTGGAACTCAGGTATCGCGATGTCGCTGATGGGGAACACCATCGTCCCTAATAGCAATGTTGATGATGCAGGATTCCTCTTAGCGCTGGTCGACAGCGTGGATGCTGCCTATCCTATCCGTTCCGATAGCATCTTCTTCGCTGGATTCTCAATGGGCGCTTTTATGACATATCGTATGGCTATTCAGCATGCCGATCGCATAGCGGGGGCTGCTGCCGCTAGCGGACTGATACCGATCTGTTGGGCTGATAGTGTCCCGGCACGTCCGCTCCCTATTCTTCATATCCATGGAACTGATGATCAGATGATTGCTTCCGATGGCACCGCTACCCCTATCCCGGGTATGGGACAGATGACCCTTGGACTGAGTGTGGATAGCACCCTTTCCTATTGGCGTCATTTCGATCAGTGTGATGCAACTGCCACTATCACTACCTACGACAATAGCGTTGACGATGGACTCCTCTTCACCCTCTATACCTATGGAGGAGGACTCGAAAATACGCAAGTGGCTTTCCTCAGCGTTGATGGGGGAGGACACCAATGGTACGAAGAGGGCCACGATGTGCAGTACCTCACCGTTATCCACGATTTCTTCACTGGTCATAACTCATATCAGCATAGCGGCATCAGCAACCCATATCCCAACCAGCGACTTATTTGCTATCCCAACCCCGTCTCGCAGAGTCTCGTGGTCGATTCTCCTTGCAGCGATAAACTCTATATCTATAATGCTGCAGGTATTTGTGTCGATATACTCTCGCTGACCGAAGGAAACAATACTATCAATACATCCACCTATCCTGCAGGACGTTATATGCTACGTACCTCGTTGGGAATGGCCGCACAAATAGTTGTAAAATAAACTATTGTTGTTCATCATTCTTTGCTTGTTGTCTTCAGAGAATGGTATAAAAAAAAGTCTGCCTTCACAGGTAGACTAGTTTTCTTCTAATTTTCTTTTTTACATTTGTGATGTATTTCAATGTAACATAAGTATGGTTGATTAAAACATTGATCCATTTTTGTTTCTCCTGTCGTCCTATGAGAGGCAAATTAGGAGAACGACTCTTGAAATTACATTAAATTACTATTTTCAATCTTATTTCAATACTTAGTACTGCTTTCCTTCAAAAACTTGCATAACAAGCCTACTTTTTTATGCTTTAACTTACTGTTATTGTTTAAATATCTTCTGTTTTTATCGATATATCATCACCAATAGTAATTAATTCATTTATTGTAATGATGATTATAAAAAAAAGCAACCTCTCTTCACATGGTGGTCGCTTCATTTTCCATAATCTTTTACAATTATGAATATATACAATCTACAATCTAATAATTCACTATATAAACCTATTCAATCTTTTGTTGTCTGTTCTTCCATTAACTGTTAGTGTTCTCGTTACTCATTCTAGCGAAAGGGATATGGTACCATCCATTTTTGTTTGTATCCCCCTCACATTTCGTATTTTTCTTATCCGGCTCTCCTTGTTGTTTTGTTCATAAGACGTTTGAGAAGCCCAAAAAGACTAAATCACTTTGTTAATTATTCTTAATATGGTGGTATATTTAATAAAATCAACATATTATATTTTAAAAAAATTAAGAGATTCGCTGATGTCAGATTCTTTAAATGGGGTGTATGAGGCAAATAGGGCCAATGAAATTAGATGAGGCCAATATGACAAATAAGGTCAATGGGGTCAATAGGATAAATAGTGTCAATGGGGCTAATGGTCTGCCGCAAGTGTTTGGTTTTTCGGATGTCCTAAATAACCCGAATAACTCGGATCTTCCAGATTCTTTGGGTCCCTCAGATATTCTGGCTAAATAAAGCAAAAGCCTAAAAGATACATGATACATCTTGGAGAGATGATTGAAAGAAAGAGAAAAAGCGGGGGTGGGAGAGGGTCTTTAAATCTGATGGGGAGTTGTGATTGGATAGCAAGGGTAACCTTTATAAAACTACGGGCAGATGCAATTGGATAGCAAAGGTAACCTTTATAAAACTACGGGCAGATGCGATTGGATAGTGAGGGCACCAGCGAGGGAGTAGTCGCCTACTTGTTCTCTTCTAAGGGCACTGAGGAAGCCACCACTGCCGAGGAGGAGACCTAAGTCGCGGGCAATAGAGCGGATATAGGTGCCTTTGCTACAGCTGATGCGAAAATCTACCTGAGGCAGTTGGGGTGGAACCGTACCCTGAGGACTGCGGTACAGTTCGCGGGTAGGGTTATCGTGGTTGGGTTGTTTGTTGAGTCCTGCCGCTTCACGGAGGGTAGCCTCATCGGCAAGGGTTCCGGGGCGGAAAGCGGTGATGTCGAACTGATGGATTGTAACCATCTTAGGGGCAATCTCTACCGGTTCCCCATCGCGGGCATAGCTATAGGCTCGTTCGCCCGCCACTTTGATGGCGCTGAACATAGGAGGAACCTGAGGGATGGTGCCACATAGCTCTCCTACGGCCTCTTGGAGCATCGTCTCCGATATTTGATTGTAGGGATAGAGCTTGTCGATAGCTTGTTCCAGATCATAGCAAGGGGTGGTAGCCCCCAGCACGATAGTGCCGCTATACACCTTTGTGCCCTGCTGCAGTTGGTCTATCAGTTTGGTGGCTTTACCTACACATACAAGGAGGACCCCGGTGGCAAGAGGGTCGAGAGTGCCGGCATGGCCAATCTTGAACTTCTTGATACCGAGGTCACGTTTTATCTGCCATTTGATCTTGTTGACCACCTGGAAGGAGGTCCATCCGTAGGGTTTGTCAACAACAAGGATTTTTCCTTGCTCTAGGTCTTGTGGCGTCATCTTGGTCGAGGTAGGCGGTCAATGAGGGGTTAAATAATTAGCCGCATATGTAGGGGAGTACCAAGCAAAGAATACTCACGATAGCGCAGTAGAGAGCAAACCATATCAGTTTGCCTTTCTTTACGATGTCGATCATCCATTTGCAAGCCATACATCCTACTACGAAAGCGGCAACAAAACCTACGATGAGGGCTACGGGCGAGATAGATGCCATCGCAGCTCCTTCGGCTGCTACAGCAGCATCGGGGAACAGGAGGTCTTTCACATCGAGGAGAGCCTCACCCAAGATGGGAGGGATCACCATCAGGAACGAGAACTGAGCCAGGCGCTCTTTCTTGTTGCCCAACAGCAGACCGGTGGCGATGGTGCTACCCGAACGACTCAGTCCGGGGAGTACAGCCAACGCCTGAGCGATACCTATCACAAAAGCATGCCAGGGACTGATATGGTCGCGTTGGCGAGGCTTAGCCCAGTAAGAGAAAGCCAACAGTAACGCAGTTACCATAAGGCAGCAAGCCACGATGAAGAGTCCGTTGCCAAAACGAGCCTCAGCTACCTCGGGGTTGAAGATCGCCTCTACGGTGTCCTTCAAACCGAAGCCCACGATAGCCACAGGGATCATAGAGATGAGGATATTCACCGTATATTTGGTACCCTCATTCCATTGGAATTTGAAAAGATCTTTGAAAATCCATACGATCTCCTTCCACAGGATAACGCAGGTACTCAGCACTGTAGCCACATGGACAGCAACGCTGAAGGTGAGGTTAGCTTCGCCATCGATACCGAAGAGGTAATTGCCAATGGTAAGATGTCCGCTGCTACTCACAGGCAGGTATTCAGTAAGGCCCTGCACAATGCCCAATATCAATGCTTGAAACCAAGACATAGATCAATCCTATTAAGTTGTTTTTACTATACGATATTCATTGTTCCTTCCGCAAGAAGGGTAGGGGCGTTATTTCTCCTCCTCTTCCTCCTTGTTGGCTTTCTTATCTTTGGGGCGCATCATGATAGCCACCACCTCGATAACCAGACCCAGCGTGATAGTGATAGGAGCAGCTACCAGACGGCGTTTATCGAACATGGCCTCGTTGAACACATTGGGATCATCGCTGCCGCCACCACTTAGGAGGATGTAGCCGATAATAAGCACCACGATACCCACAGCCATCAATATATAGTTGGTCAGTCCGTAGGTCGAGGTGAAGGTTTTCTTAGTTTCGCTATTATTTACTTTCTTTACTGCCATAATATAAACACGTTATGCTTTATAAATAGATTTATTACATTATTTATTGCAGGATTACTGAGCGTTGCGGAGAGCTTGACGTACCGAAATCCAAGTCGAGCAGTAGGCAATCACGATACCCACCAAAGGCAATCCGATAGCCATAGCGCCATAAGCCAGCCAATGTTGACGATTGGTAATATCGATACCGAACTGACTGCTGAAAGTGTAGACACTCAAAGCCAGCAACACCACCGCCAACAAACCACCCACAAGACCGTAGAGGATCGAGCGACCCAGATAGGGTCTTGCAATGAAACTCGTCTTAGCACCCACCAATCGCATCGTCTTGATGGTTTGTTGCTCAGTGAAGATAGCCAGTCGTATAGTGATATTGATCAGCATGATGCAGACAAACAAGAGGAGTGCGATGAAGATAATCAAGAACCAAGTAATCTTGTAGAAAGAGTCGAGCAGTTCATCCACCACATTCTCCTGATAAGCCACCTCAGCCACTATCGGCTCTGAAGCCATCTGTGATTTAAACTGGTTGATGATCGTCTTCTCCTTTTCAGGCAACAGACCCGATTTGAAATTAACCATCAGCGAAGGGGTAAGCGGGTTGTAGCCCAAGAAACCTACAAAATCGTCGTCGAGGACCTCCGAGAAAAGCTTAGCAGCTTCATCCTTAGAGATATACTCCACATTTTTTACATAATCAAACTGGGCGATCTTCGACACCAGTGCAGCCGCCATATCATCGGTTGTCTCTGGTTGCAGATCCACCTTAAAGGTGATACGCTCCTGCATTTCGTGGGTAGCACGATAGGAGTGGTATTCAATAAACATCAGCAAACCGAATACAAACATCACCAGCATGATGCTGAAGATGGTGGAGCTACTGCCGCCCCATACACGACCGCCGTGTTTCTTACTCTTAGCCATAGTTGCTCAGTGTTACGGTATAGAATGATGATTGTTAATGCAGTGTCGTTTTTATGCGTTAGCCAACATCACAGGCATCACCAGCATCAGGATATCCTCGTGCGAAGCCTCTTCCTCATCGTTGATGGGGAAGATTACACCCGGACGGCTGGGGTGCGACATGTTGATAACGATATTTTCGGTATCAAGGTTCGACACCATCTCCATCAGGAATTTAGCGTTGAAGCCAATCTCCATAGGCTCGCCCTCATAATCGCAAGCCATCTTCTCGTTAGCGTTGTTCGAGAACTCGATATCCTCAGCCGAGATGGTCAGCTCACGATCGGTAATAGAGAGACGTACCTGATAAGTTGATTTCGAAGCGAAAAGACTAACACGACGCAGCACATTGAGCAGCGAGAGGCGATCTACCGTTAGTTTGCAAGGCGACTCCTTAGGAATCACAGCATCGACATTGGGGTAGCGACCCTCAAGCAGACGGCACACCACGTAGAAGTTATCGAACGTAAAGGTAACGTTTACGTTGTTGCTCTGGATAGTCACATCCGTCTCCTCTTTTCTCGAAGCCATGATGTTCTTTACGAGGGTGATAGGCTTGCGAGGAAGGATAAAGTTGGTGCTCTCGTCGGCCACCACATCGGTGCGTTGATAGCGTACCAGTTTATGGGCATCGGTAGCCACGAAAGTGGTGCAATCGGGGGTCATTTCAACATAGATACCCGTCATTTGAGGACGCGAATCGTCGGTCGAGGCAGCGAACGAGGTCTTGTTGATAGCGTTCACCAGCACCGAAGCGGGGATATGGGTAGTGGTAGTCTCCTCAATCACAGGCATTGTGGGGAACGTCTCAGGGTTTTGACCAGCCAAACTGTACTTACCTTCGCCCGAAACGATATCGATAGCAAGCGTCTTAGCATCGACCGAGAAAGTCATAGGCACATCGTCGAGGCTCTTCAAGATATCGAGCAGCAGTTTGCTAGGCACAGCCACCGTATCGATTCCCTCGATGCGCGAAGTCTCAGCCTCGAGTTCAACCTTAGCCACTAGTGTGGTCTGGGTGTCGGTGGCGGTGATGGTAAGTTCATTTCCCTCCATATGGAAGAGGAAACAGTTGATGATAGGCACCACATTGTTGGTGGTTAAAACACCACTTAGCAGCTGCAGCTGGTGCGATAAATACTGGCTATTGATGATGAATCTCATATAGATAACTTATTTTATTATTAACAATAATGAAATGCAAAGATACTCTTTTCTTGCGACATGTGGGACAACTATTGTCGATTATTTATCAACAATACGGTTTTAAATGTTGACCATTAGGGTGTTGTGTGTTGAAAAATTGTTTGGGCGAGCCGTTGGAGATAGCACTCAGAAAAGTCTGCCGTCCTCATCAAGCAGGTAGGAAAGGAAAGAATTACCAGCTGCCGCTAGCACCGCCTCCTCCCGAGAATCCACCGCCAAAGCCACCGAAGCCACCGCCGAAGCCGCCGCCACCGAAGCTGCCGCCACCAAAGCTACCACCCGTGAAGCTGCCCCAGCTACCGCTGCTGCGCCCCATCGAGCTGCCGAAATAGGGAGGCATGCCGCTGCTATCGGTAAAGTTAGAATGACGACCAGAGAAGATAAGGACAAAGACGATAACGATGACGAAGAAGATAATCAAAGCCAAAAGCCCACCCGTTTCGCTATCATCGTAGCGTTCCTCATTGTATTCACCAGCACATACAGGGAGTATCACATCGAGCGCCGCCACAATGCCACCATAGTAGTCATTCTGCTGGAAATGAGGGATCATCTCATTGCGGATAATCTTAGAGCAGAAAATATCGGGCAGTGCACCCTCCAGTCCGTAGCCCGTTTGGATACGCACCTGTCCTCGGCTAGCGTTCTTCGGTTTCACCACGATAATCACACCGTTGTTATATTTTTTGTCGCCTACCCCCCAAGTATCCCATACATGCTGAGTGAACGCGGCAATCTCATCGCCCCCCAAGTCGGGCACTATCAGAACCATCACCTGGTTCGAGGTGCTGTCATCGAAAGCCACCAGCCGTTGTTCAAGGGTAGCCCTTTGTTCGGAAGTAAGCAAACCTGCATAGTCGTTCACCAATCGTTGGGTCTTCTCAGGAATCCAGCCGATAGGAAAAACGGTGTCCATCACCTGGAACGAAGGCTGTGCGGGAAGGGGAGAGGACTGTTCGGTCTGTTCATCGTTCAGTCCCAGTTCGTTGCGCAGTTCTTGCACATCAGCATCCTCGTTTTGAGCCATCAATGGCGCTACAGCCATCAGCAAAGAGGCAACGAGAATACAGCTCCGATGCAACACTGACTTTACTATTTTGTAAAAAAGAGGTTTTTCCATGATAATCTATTTGCCGAAACTGATTACGTCGGGCAGTTCGTTGATATCCTCCACCTCGTAGGGGAAAAGTGATTTCATCTGTTCACCCACCAAGCGGACTCCCTGCTCGATAGCCTCCACCGTTCGTCCTTGCGTCAGCAGCTGCTGCATCGCTTGCAAGGTGGAGTCCCAGAAATTGGATTCCACCTTGCTGTTGATGCCACAGTCGCCAATGATGGCGATACGGTGCGACTTCAACGCCAAGTATATCAATACCCCGTTGCGACGGGCCGTTTTTTCCATACCCAGTTCGCCAAAGAGCCAAGCGGCACGATCCAGAGGGTTGTCCTCCTCGCAGATACCCTCCACATGCACACGGATCTCGCCCGAGGTTTGAAGCTCGGCGGCGTTGATGGCATCGAGTATCTGCAGTTGTTCTTTCTTTTTCAGGTACATACAATATACGTTATAGAGGCATGAAGCCGATGATAGAATTAGAGGTCGAACTGAATTTCGGGAGCCTTCTCAGCCCCTTCGCTGCTGGTGAAATAGCCCTTCTTCTCGAAACCACACAGATTGGCTACAATGCTGCCAGGGAAGAGTCGGATGGCTTGATTGTATTTCTTTACCGAATCGTTGAATTTCTGACGTTCCACACTGATGCGGTTCTCCGAACCTTCTACTGCAGTCATCAGGTTCTGGAAAGCCTCGGTGGCATGCAGTTCGGGATAGCGTTCCACCGTGAGAGTGATGGCGCGATTCATAG
Source organism: Bacteroidales bacterium (assembly GCA_030523765.1). Taxonomy (GTDB): domain Bacteria; phylum Bacteroidota; class Bacteroidia; order Bacteroidales; family P3; genus Colimorpha. The sequence goes on from JAUNHX010000005.1 coordinate 121,560, forward strand.
CGCTCTGCAGATTGTCTTGAGCCTTCTGGAAGGCAGCAATCTTCTCCTCGGTCAGATCCTCGCCTGTCAGCTGTACCGACGAAGCTTCGCTACGGGCTTTGATCACAGCCTCGAGAGTGCCGCGTTCGTAGTTGGCATCTCCTTGAACGGTGCTAACCAATTGGTTCACAAGGTCCATACGACGCTGATAGGCAGTCTCTACCTGACTCCATTGGCCTGCTACTTGCTCGTCCATTCTAACAAAATTGTTGCGGGCACCGATAAACCAGATGGCGATCACGGCTATAACGATCAGCACGATAGCCCAAATTCCAATTTTTCCTTTTTTCATGATATTCAATGTTTTATTTGTGATTATTATCTTATCTAACGATCAAACGACGTACGTCGTTGATGCCGTTACCTTTAATGCGTACCATATAGGTGCCTTGGACAAGACTGCCCAAATCAATCTTCACCTGGCAATCGCTTTCGCAGTTAGCGTTCTGACTGAACATTTTGCGACCACTCATGTCGTACATCTCTACCACCATCTCGCCGTGCATACCTTCAACAGCTACCACAGCATGCTCTTGGGCAGGATTGGGATATAGGCGGATGCCGTCGTTGTCTACCGAGGCGATGCCTATATGGTCTAATCGGTACATTACTGTGTCGCTCCATTCGCTGTAGTTGTACTCGCTGCAAACGGCACGGACGCGAATCGAATTGACGGAGAAATGTTCGAACCAGTAGTTATACGGGTGACTGTTCACCGTAACGATGGTGTCTCTGTCTCGACTGTATTCAACGATATGCAGTTCCCAAGCACTCTCGTCGCCCTGGGGGGTCCAGTCGATGGTGCATGGCAGACCGTACGAGGTTGTGTCGACGCTGAGGTTGGTGGGAGTAAAGCAAGTAGTATCCTCCGGAACATCGGTAGTCACGTTGACGGCGGCACTCCATTCGCTGTGATTGTCGTTGTCGCAGCGAGCACGAACACTGATGGCATACGATGCGCCGTTGGCTTCAATCTCGCAGGTGTAGGGGTGCGACAAAACGGTCTGTACGGTCTGTGAGTTGTTATCGGTGTTCACCACCTTCACATCCCAGGCCGACTCCTCGTTCATGGCGGTCCAATCCACTGTCAGTTGGTTGCCGTTGACCGATGCGGTTACCTGGGTAGGAATAGCGCATCCGTTGCCGCATTGGGGCAGATAGGAGAGCAGCAACTCTTCGTCGTAAGGTTCGCATTGGTCGCAGCTGTACAGCTGGTTGCTGTCGGCATCGAAAATGCTGAACGAGATCTCATCATCGTAGTCGCCCGAGCTCCAATAGAAATGTACACTGTCGGTGGGACAGAAACTGGTGCTGACGGTCATCTCGTAGTTGTCGTAGGGAAGCAAGAACACGCTTGTCAGACTCCCTTGCTCTGCCACCAGAAATGCGCCATCCCATCCGTCGCCATATTCATCGGCCATATAGATCATCATTTCGCAAGGATTCTCGCACAGCGGGGTCGTCACCGTTAGGGGTGCGCTCCACATACTCTGATCGGTTGCGCTGCATAACGCACGTACATAGATATAATAGGTGGTGCCGGCTGTCAGACTGTATAGGGTCACGCTGTCGGTTCCTACGGTGTTGGGTGTCAGTGTGCTGTTTTCATCCATCGGGGCGGTTAGGTATACATACTGCCATTGGCTAGCACTACCCATTTCGGTCCAGCTGAAACTGAGCGACGAGGGTGCCAAGCTGTTCACTGTCAGCATCTGCGGACGGGCACAGGAGGAGGGCGTTCCGTAAGTGAAGGTGAGTTTCGGAGTAATGTCGCCATAGCCAGTGAGCATCACACCATAATACTCAAATCCTAAGTAACTGTGAGTAGTATCATAGCGACCCAGGAAATACATTTCTTCGTAGTCCGTACCACCTAGCGTACTGAAATCAATCAGCAGGTCGCCACCCGTAGAAGGGTAAACGAAGTCGTTGTTAAAGTTGATCACCATCTCGTGGTTGGCCACACTCAGCGTGCCTTGATATACGGTGGTCAGAGTGGCGGCATTGAAGGTGTCGAGGGTGCTGTTGGTGTAGACGGAGTCGATAGCCATCGATATAGTTACTGTTGCATTCCACGAGGCTGAATTGTAATCTGCGTGGGTATAGAATTTCATGGAACTGATCTGCATTCCACGCATACTGGTAAGCATCGAGTCGCTGTAAAGAATTTGCGTATGCTGTTGCACATCCATCCAGCCTCCGATCATAGGAATACCTTCGCTGTACGACGAGTCGTTGCATACGGTTAAGGTGTTTTGTGCTTGTAGGCACAAACCCCATAGAAGGGTAAATAGTATTAAACTAATATTTTTTTTCATCTCTTGTAATATATATTTATTTGATTATTAATTTATTATTTTATCTCTATATTATTCTTCACAGATGCAAAAATAACAATTTTATTTGAATATAGAGATGATTATGATAAAAACGGATATAGGTAACCTCTAAAAATTGCTTCAATGTGATTTTGGAGAAGATTTATAGCAGATTGCTCCGTTGAACGAAGGAGTATAGCGGGCTATATGACTGAGTGAAACTGAGCAAGATGCATAAATCAATCCAAAAGCACTGAAAGTATGGTTATTATTATTCCTTTTCATACGTGGAATTTTTAGAGGTTACCTATAAAACGAAGACGAAGACGATCGTTATTGTTAGAATAAGTTTTCGTCTTCGTCTTCGTTTGAAAACAGTCTCGTTTACTGTTTTGCCCCTCTAAACTTCAATGTCATAGAAGTGCCGCCAGTCACATCGTAAATATTGAAGAACAGGCTGTCACCCTTGAAATTGCCCCATTTAGCGCTGTGAGGGTTGGAAGAATTGTCAGGGATCTCGCCATTCTCGTTGCATTCCACGTTAAAAGTATTACCAAAATAACTAATAGTCAAAGCGTTGGTGTCGCTCTTTGCCACCGTCAGAGATTGGTTGGTATATATTGTGTCGAACGTATAATCGTTCCCCGACGAACGGTGCAGTTCGCTGTTACCCACATAAGTACCTACCCATGCTTCACGATAATCGGTGACGGGTTTTTCTGGTTCTTCGCAGCCGACAAACATTGCCATGCATGCTGCCATGATCGATACAATCAAGATGCTGTTTCTTTTCATTTTTTTGTGTTTTTAATTATTAATATTGTGAACAATAAATCCGTTTTATAAATCTATATTTGTCTGTTTTGTTTTCCTTTTGAATGAGCGTTGTCTAATTTGTTTCATTTCCAATGATTCGTTCTATTTTATCAAAACATTTTACTAAACCCTGTTCGTCATCAAAGAGTGATTCGTAGGAGAAAAAGTGGTAATGGTTGTCTTTATCAATAACAAGGAGTGCGGGCGAATACCTCATTTTCTTTTTTTTGAAGAAGCGCTTCCTTTTACAAGGGTTGCTGTCATAGCATATGGGCATCACCGTTGTATCAGGAATATACTCTTCCAAAAACGTAGTCTCCATGCGCATGGAAAAAATGTCGTCTCCTTTAATCAAAACGGCACATTGGCAATGCTGGTTTTGTGAGGCGATAAGGCCGCAGTAGTGAACCAAGGCCTCCATACACTGATGACAGCTTGGGGAAGAATAGCAAATAATGAGGCGGGTGGTATGGTCGTCCAATTGTTTTTCCGTGCCATCTATATTGTACACCTTCAACCAATTGGAGGGGAACAAACTAGTCCATATAATAAGACATAAAAAAGAGAGTATATGTTTCATGACTTTTATTGACAGAGTGAATGGTTATATACGGTAACCCTCAGATAAGGCTTATGATGTTGGAGCGATTCCTTGATTTGATCAACGTTCTCTGGGGGTAATTTTTTTGTCGGATCGATATCCGTACCCCACATGTCGATTTTCACCAGCTTGTCTTTGAACATCACGATTTTGTTTCTTTCCATGAAATTGATGTCCATCATGTTGGGCCTCGTCGTTTCGTTAGGGAAACAATCGTCCTTAATATCTTTCAGTTGTAAACTCCATTGCCCGTCTTTGTGTACCCACATATCGATGGTTTGTGGAAGTTTCTTATCCAAATTATGTCCGCACACCGTCATGATGTGACTGCTGTCAATCCAGTAGATCCAGTTCAGCTTATCGCTCTTCCAGAAGAACGGATGAGCTACGTCAATTATATCTACAGGTTCTTTGCTGACAGAAAGTGCTTTTTTGATCTCTTTTTTCGATATGGGTCTCCACTGCTTTATTTCGCGGGAAACGCTGTCGTATATTGATAATTGACTGTCAAGCAGCATGAATGAATACTTATTGCGGTTGGCAAATACAATCTTGTTGTCGTTCACATCAATAAAGTCAAATGGCCTAAAAAGAGTCATAACTGGGTGGTCATATTGGGGGCGGTAACTTTTGTAGGCACCATTGGTAATATTCAAAGTGGAAATAACCACATCGCGGCGCGTAAGACGGTTGTTTAGATAGGCGTCGGCAATAAGGAGTGTGTCTTCATTCATGAATTCCATGTATCTAAAATCATGGGGGGTACGAATCTTTTTTTTGAATACATAGGTTGTTCCGTCACCCACAGGCTCAAACAACAGAATTATTTGATTAAAACTCAACGCTAATGTTTTCCCGTTGAAGGCTATGCAACTGAAATCGTAATTGTATAATCCTAATAGCCGTTCGGCGATGCCACTGTGTACAATGGTAATAGGCTTATCTGTGTAATTATCGATGTTAAAGCAATGGACAGATATCGTATCGTGGTCTTTTTTTGCATAATACAGTAAGAATAAAACCTCGCGGCCATATTGCGTGGCAATGATATTATTTCTGAAAACCGACTGAATGTTTGGATAACTAATCATTGTATCTACAACAGTATAATCGGATATCGTACCTTGTGCCGATACTCTTCCTATTGGAGTGATAGCTGATATGGTCAACCCGCAGAAAAGCAGAAAAATCAATTTTCTCATTGTTATTGTTTTTATTTTGTTGAACATTAATGTTGCGTGTCCGTCTTGTACTATCAAGACCTATACAATAAACATATAACCCGTATTTTTCAAATAAACATACCTCAATCTATATTTTAATACTTTTTAACTATTTATTCCCCATTGTTACTCTCAAAAACAGTTCAAACAGGATAATCGAACCAATACAACCATACCTCTCGATAGCTCACTAAAACATAGTAATGGACGCTCATATGCCCTATTATCGTAAAACGAGACAATTTATTACATGCAAAAGGAAATTTTTTTAAAAAAATAACAACCCACTGATGGATTAAGAAAACGGAACTCAGTAAAAAAATGAAAATGAAACCAAATATTTAACGAAAACGAAACATGCTATGCAAGTCTTCTACCTTTATAGGTAACCTCTAAAAATTGCTTCAATGTGATTTTGGAGAAGATTTATAGCAGATTGCTCCGTTGAACGAAGGAGTATAGCGGGCTATATGACTGAGTGAAACTGAGCAAGATGCATAAATCAATCCAAAAGCACTGAAAGTATGGTTATTATTATTCCTTTTCATACGTGGAATTATTAGAGGTTACCTATAATATAATACGCAAATATAGGCTAAAATCTTACATGATAACAAAAAAAACATGGAAAATATTTTGTAAATAATAAATAATCAGTTTATTATAAAATGTTAAAATCAAAATAAGATAGAATATAAGCTCACTTTCCTCCTTTTTATCCTAATTTTTCATTTTATTTCCTTTTTTTTATCTAAAAAACACCCTCTTTTTCAACTGTGAGTAAAAAATTTTCAATTTTTCTTATATTTGATTATCAGTATTCTATATGGTCATCAATGGGTGAGAATGAAAATTTATTTTGTTTATATCATAAACTAGTTTATATTTGCATCGTCAAATTTAAACAAATTATATCATGGAACAGACAAATGTACAAAACAAAGAAATGACAGCTCAAGAGAGTCTTGATCTGATCGGCGAAATGCTGAACAATAGTCGCAAGTCCATCTTGCGAACAAGTGCTAAATATTTCACCATGTGGGGAATCATCACAGCTATCAGTTCGCTGGTCATCTATTTCCTCTGGCATCATACAGGCAATCCCAAATGGAACTTCCTTTGGTTTGTGTTGCCTTTGGTGGGTTATCTGATTGCTTGGTTTTTCGGCAAGAGGGATGCTGCCATCCCACAGAATCTCGTCAGCAAACAGTTGGGCAAAGTATGGTTAGTATATTGTATCTTTATGGTGGCGCTGTGTACGGCACTCGCCTTTATCGCACCCAATTATATTGCTTTCATGGTCATCCTTCTGTTGGGTTTTGCCGACTGTATTTCGGGTGTGTTGTTGAAGAACTGGCCTGTAATCGTTGGAGGCTTTATCTTTGGCGTTGGAGGTACCGTTTCTCTCTTTCTTATCAAGGGCGATGCCGGCGAACTCATCTTCCTTGTCGGAGGTATTATTCTGATACTTACAGGACTGATTATTAACCGTCAATACCGATAGCCATGTTACCAAAACTCGACCCACTTCTCCATTCGGAGCTGCGATTGGCGGTAATGTCGATCCTGTCGGATGTCGACCAAGCCGATTTCAGTTATATCAAAAAGCAGACCGATGCCACATCGGGTAATCTGAGTGTTCAGATCGACAAACTGAGTGCTGCTGGTTACATTACCGTCGAGAAAGGATTCAAGGGAAAGATGCCTTGCACCACCTGTCGGATCACCCCAGTAGGCATCGAGGCGTTCAAAAACTATGTCAAGGCACTGAAGAAATATATCTCTGTTGGTAAATAGTTGTAATTATATTACTTATATACTGTGTATAAAAGTAACACTTTAATATACTTTTCGACTGAATCATCAGCATTCAAGTCACTTCAAGTAATCCATTTTAATTAATACAAAATCAAACTTCTGGACTACGATCCGTTCGAAAACAAAGACTCTCTTTGTTGGGAATGGATCGTAGATCTGTTTAATTATTTTTCGCCATATAATTTTTTTTTACTATTTTTGCAAATTGACTATGCACATAGAAAACTGTATTAATATGAATAAAAATATATTAATTCTCACTACAATAGCTCTTCTCGGACTGGGTTCGTTGAAGGCTCAGGACATCGTAAATTTGCGGATGGATGCCGCTTGGCAGGGACTTCGTGGTCCGGTGGCATCGATGGACGAGGACATTCTCATCAAAAAAGATTATTTCCGCGACGACTGGCCTTCGCGCAAATGGTTCCGTCAAGATCTCCGCAACTGTCTCCAGGAAGATAAGGGTCGCATCATGACCTTCAACCCCAACGGACGCCTAGCCTCCATCACCTATACCAATAAAGGGGTGGCAGGACTCAAAACGCAATGCAACTATGCCTCCAATGGTCTCCTCTCCTCCTTCGTAGGCGAGGGCTACAAGGTCGAGGCCAAATACTCCGGCACCGATGCCGACATCAATATCTATGCCGAAACCAAGAGCTATAGCAGCAAGGTGAATCTGGCTACCGCCGACCTGAATAAGGCCCCCTATACCAACACCTATCCCTTCGATATGAAATGCCGTCAAACGCTGACTCCCAACGGACAAATCCTCACATCGAAATATTTCTATGTGGATAGCGTGATGGCTCGCGAAATCTCCTATACCTACAACCATTTGGGTCTCCTCGCCAAAGAGGTGGTGGTCGACTATCAGCGCGACCCCAACGATCCTTCCGTCAGCACCATCCTCTATCAGTACGACAACAATAACTTCTTGACTCGCAAAACTATCAAAGGCACCGCCATCAACGATGTGCTTACCTATGTGAACAACGAAATGGGCGACTGTGTACAGCTCACCATCGAACATCCCTACGGCAACGAGGTCTATACCTACGAATATGAATATGACGATTGGGGCAACTGGATTATGCGCCTTCAGTTCAAAAACGGCGCCTTCGACTGTGCTGCCCTCCGCACCCTCGTCTACCGCAAAAAGGCTGGCACCTCTGCTGCCGACGAGATAGCCCTCACCGAAGAGGCTCAGTCGGCCAAGAAAGCCAAGATGAGCTTCGAAGCCGAACAGCGCAAAGAGGCCGAGGCTGCTCAGAAAGAGGCTATGAAACAGCAACGCGATAAGGAGAAAGCCGAGGCCAAAGCGGCTAAGGCTGCCGCTCGCGAGGCTGCCGCTGCCGAAAAGGCTGCCAAGAAGCAGGCTGCCAAAGAGGCTGCCGACGCTGAGAAGGCTGCCAAGATGGAGGGAAAACAAAACAAAGATCAAGCCACCGATAAGGTAAGCAAGAAGAAAGAGCGTAAGCAGGGCGATAAGGCTGATAAGCAGAAAGCCCCCAAGGAGCCTAAGGCAAAGAAAGCTAAGAAAGAGCCTAAGGCCGACAAGCAGAAAGCCCCCAAGGAGCCCAAAGCCACAAAGGCTAAGAAAGCTAAAAAAGCCAAGAAGCAGCAGGAGTCGCCCGCTATGCAACCCCAACATGAAATCCAAACCCTGGGTGGTGATGAGCGTGACCAGAAGGCTGTCACTCGCGAAATGAAACGTCGCGCCCTGGCTGCCGAGAAGGCTCGTGCTAAGGAATACAAGCAGCAGCAAAAAGCCCGCAAGGCTGCCGAAAAGGAGGCCGAGAAGGCTATGAAAGCTGCCGAGAAAGAGGCCAAGAAAGGTAAGAAATAAACACCTCCTCTGTTCAGTGTGAAAAACAACTTAAAAAAAATTCAAATTATAAAATGAAAAAAACAATTCTGACAGTTATGACATTAAGTCTTGTTGCAGCTGTTGGCTGCAAAGGCGGCGACAAACCTGCCGAGCTGACATCAGGTATCCACCTGAGCAACTTAGACACCACCGCTAATCCTGTCGACGACTTCTACCAGTACGCCTGTGGCGGATGGGTGAAGAACAACCCCCTCGACGACGAACACAGCCGCTATGGCGCTTTCGACATCCTTGCCGACACCAACCGCGAACAGATGAAGACCCTCATCGACGAGATCACCAAGAACGATCAGCAAGAGGGCACCATCCCCTACAAAATCGCTACCCTCTATAATGTGGGTATGGACAGCGCTCGCCTGCAGCAGCAGGGTGCCGAGCCTATCCAGGCACTCCTCAACGAAATCAACGCCCTCTCCACCCGCGAAGAGCTCTCCAAAGAACTGGTGGCTCTCCATCGTCAGGGAATCAACCCCTTCTTCGGTCTCTTCTCTGAAGCCGACTTCGACAACAGCAAGATGCAGATTGGCTGGATTTACCAGGCTGGTACTGGCATGGGCGAACGCGACTACTACCTCGAGAGCAAGAACAAACATCTGCAGGATGCTTACATGCAGCTCATGACCAAAGAGTTCGCTCTGGCTGGCTACGACAAGATCGCTTCTATGGCTCCCGATGTGCTGGCTAAGATGGTTTACAACCTCGAAACGCGTCTGGCTAAAGCACAGTACGACAACCTCACCAACCGCGACCCCTTCAAGACCTTCCATAAGATGAATGTGGCCAACGCCGAGAAGATAGCTCCCGCTATCGGCTTCAAATCCTATTTCGAGGGTATGGGTGTCGAAGCTATGGATACCTTCAATATGGCTCAGCCCGAGTTCATCACCGAGGTCTCCAACATCCTGGCCAAAGAGAACATCGAAACCATCAAGGCTTACTATGCTTGGAACGTCATCAACGGCGCTGCCGCTTACCTGAGCGACGACTTTGTCAATGCTAACTTCGACTTCTACGGCCGCACCCTCAGTGGCATGCAGCAAAACCGTCCTCGTTGGAAACGTGTCACCAGCACCCTCAACGGTGCTATGAGCGAGGCTCTCGGTCAGATGTATGTCGAGAAATATTTCCCCGCCGAGGCTAAGGATCGTATGATCACCCTTGTCAACAACCTCAAAGAGGCCTTCAAACAACGCATCACCGATGCCGCTTGGATGAACCAGGCCACCAAAGAGAAAGCTATCGAAAAACTCGATGCTGTCTACGTAAAAGTGGGTTATCCCGACAAATGGAGAGACTATAGCAAACTCGAAATCAAAGATGATAGCTATTTCGCTAACATCCTCCGCAGCAACCGCTTTGATGTTGATTATAGCATCAACAAGATCAACAAACCTACCGACCGCGACGAGTGGGGTATGCCTCCTCAAATGGTCAACGCCTACTACAATCCTACCACCAACGAGATCTGCTTCCCCGCTGCTATCCTCCAGCCTCCTTTCTTCGACATGAATGCCGACGATGCTGCTAACTACGGTGCTATCGGTGTTGTTATCGGACACGAGATGAGCCACGGCTTCGACGATCAGGGTCGTCTCTACGACAAGGATGGCAACCTGAAAGACTGGTGGCTTCCCGAAGATGCCGATAACTTCAAAGCCAACGCCAAGAAACTTGCCGAATACTTCAGCACTATCCAGGTGCTCGACAATCCTCTTACCATGGCTAATGGTGAGCTCACCCTGGGCGAGAATATCGCCGACAATGGTGGTCTCCATATCTCCTATCTGGCTATGCAGAATGCCAAAGCCAAGGGTCAGGTGAAAGACGAGCCTATGGATGGCTTCACTCCCGAACAGCGTTTCTTCTTAGCCTATGCTGCCGTATGGGCCAACAATATCCGCAACGAGGAGATTGTACGCCTCACCAACGAGGATGTTCACAGCCTCGGCATGTGGCGTGTTAATGGTACCTTGAAGCATGTTACCGAGTTCGTTGAGGCCTTCGGCGTCAAAGAGGGCGACGGCATGTGGATCGATCCCGAACAGCGTGTTACCCTCTGGTAATACAGACTGCTTATCTAAACGCTAAATCATTCAATCTACAATTTTTTTATATGGCGGGAGCTGTCGTAACTGATGGCTCCCGTCCATCTTTTATTCATCGCTGAAAACTCTTCTAATATAATAAAGAATAAATACTATATATATTGGCTAAAATTGTTATAATTATAAATTCTACGGAAAAAGGATTGATTTTTTTTGCCAAATCCAACAATCTTTGTATCTTTGCAAAATGAAATGAGGAATGCCGAGCCGTAAGCACGTGCAATAACAGACCGACTTTCATGTTAAAAAAAGTTATTATTCATTAAAACTAAAAAACACGATGAACAAGTACGTATGCGACATCTGCGGTTACATTTACGATCCCGAGAAGGGCGATCCCGATAGCGGTATCGCTCCTGGCACTCCTTTCGAGTCGCTTCCCGACGACTGGGTCTGCCCGCTGTGTGGTGTTGGTAAGAGCGATTTCAGCCTGGCTGACTAAGCGCTTCCCGCCCCGAAATGAACACTAAGCGGACTGCTGCTTTGGGTGGCGGTTCGCTTTATCCTTCCCTAGGGGTTTCCCTTATCAAGGTACACCTCTTTCCTTTAATCAAAAGAATGAATATCACCTCAAGGGTGCTGATTAATAGATAAAGGTAACCTCTAAAAATTGCTTCAATGTGATTTTGGAGAAGATTTATAGCAGATTGCTCCGTTGAACGAAGGAGTATAGCGGGCTATATGACTGAGTGAAACTGAGCAAGATGCATAAATCAATCCAAAAGCACTGAAAGTATGGTTATTATTATTCCTTTTCATACGTGGAATTTTTAGAGGTTACCTAAACACATTACAATGATGAGAATGCAATTTTTTTTACAGAAAAAAGGGTGGGGCATCGTGCTACTCGTGTTGCTCGCCATCGCCATGCCGTTGAATGCCCAACAAAGAAAAAAGAGTCACGATCAACTCTATCCCTATTCAGTGCTCGAAGCGTCCAACAATCGGATGCTCTTCGGTTTCATGAACCCTAAAGGACAATCGGTGATTGATCCCCAGTTTTATGCCGTCGGATTGTTTTATCCCTCTTTTTCAGAGGGTAGGGCACCCGTTCTCACCGCCGATGGTACCTATGGCTATATCGACGGAAAGGGCAAAATGACCATCATGGTATCCGATACGCCGCTCGTCGATATGGGTCCTTTCAAAGAGGGATTGGCTTGGATTCAACCCGCCAACGGCACCTTCTATTTCATTAACACCCATGGTGAACGACTCCCCTTCGACGCCTTGCAGGCGGCCAAGAATTTCTCCGAAGGACTCGCTCCTGCCATGCCCCAAGGGGGATCGCTGATGGGGTTTATCGATAAGCAAGGGCGCTATGTCATCGAACCTCAGTTTGTCGATGCTTGGAGCTTCTCCGAGGGCCTGGCTTGTGTGAAGGTACGTGTCGATGGCAACGCCTCTGGGGTACAAGATACCAAAGCACCTGCCACCTATCGCTACGGCTTCATCGACAAAAAGGGTCGTATGGTGATTGAACCTCGCTATACCCATGCAGCCTCCTTCTCCGAGGGGGTAGCCTGTGTCGAGACCGCGAGTGGCACCTATCTGATAGGACACGATGGCAACGTGGTGACGGTATTCGACCCCTCGTTGCGAGTTCCCTTCTATTCCGAACGACTGCTTGTCGACCAACTCATCCCCGTGGTGAAGGATCTCCAGTACGGTTATGTCAATCGCAATGGTAAGATGGTGGTAGAGCCCCGCTTCAGTTATGCCACCACTTTCGTGGACGGACTGGCAAGGGTATACCAGAACGGGGAGTATGGCTATATCGACACAAAGGGACAGATGGTATGGAAAGGAAAGGTTGGCCTTCTGCGTATTCTCCACAAGCCCGACGCCGACACCGAACAGGACGAGGACGATTATGATTATGACTATGAGGTGGGACCAGATTCAGGCTACGATGAAGGCTTTGATGAAGGGTACGATG